>DETK01000019.1:38781-128748 GCA_002361615.1 Bacteroidales bacterium UBA3290 | reverse complement strand
CCGTTACCATTTTTGCTGCATTTCTCGATGCCGGTTACACTAATTTTTCCCAATTTGTCAACTTAAATAATGAGCACTTATTCAATCCCAGATAACAACTCTCTGAAATTACGATATACCTCTGCTTCTGTTATTTGAATATTTGTCATAGCCTTCTTGATATCCGACTTTTCATTATACGGAGCATCTGATTCGGTAAGAATCCTATTTCGCGGAATCATATCAATGATTGAACGTCCTTTTTTTGATAGTGTCATTGATTCATTGATAGAGAAATAATACCCTTTTGAAAGGATCTCAGGTATTAAGGCCGTTGGTCCAGAATACCAGTGGAAAACCACATTTTTAATATCATATTCACAAAGTAATGAAAGGAGTTCTTTCTCTGCTTTGCGGGAGTGAACACTCACAATTTTAATCTTTCCTTGTAGTGCTGCAAGTAATTCTTTTAGAACGGAAATCTGCACATCTCTGGTCCGGACCGATGCTTTGGAGAAATCTAATCCAATTTCACCGATATATGAAGTTTGGTCAATATACTCTCTAAATAGATTGGTCTCCCTGATACTATCCGCAGCCAGCAAAGGATGTAGTCCAAGCGCCAATCTAATGTGCTTATAATCCCTAATGAAGGGGATACCCAATTTAAAGTGACTGGGCAGGTTGGTCATCCCAATCACAAAATCTCCTGCTTGTTCTTTCTGTCTGATATATGCTTCTGGTCTAGGCATCATATCAAAGTGACAATGAGTATCTATCATCACCAGCCCATATATCTAAGAATAGTTCTATTATTGTCTGCACGTATCATTGCCGCCAATTCAGCTCTGGTTCTAACAACCAGATCCACATACTCCTCTAAGTCATCGAAGCCAGTCATTCCGGCTATCTTCAATTCCCTTCTTATTTGCTCTATAGTCAGGTCAGTCTTTAAGTAGTTAAGCATTGCAAAGAAATCTTCAGCAACCTTATCTCCTTTCTTGCCATATAATGTCACAAATCGATTGCCGTATGTTGTCAAATCACGTTCTCCTATCATCGCGGCCTTTCGATACATACAAGGCATGCAATGCCCGCAATGAGTTGCATGGGTGTTGTCATACATATGCTGATGCATACCTCTCTTTCCGCAGGAGTTGGAATGTTCGACTATGCTCATAAGATAGTCTTTGTCCGAGCAGTGCTGCACCATTTCACCTTTAGTCATCTTTTCATATGGGTTCTCAACTTTAGTTGTAAGCCCTAGCGCTCTTAACACTTCTCTATATTGCTTCAAAAAGACAGGGTGCGTTGTCCTGGTACTGCAAGACGCACGTCTTGATGGAGACAGAGGGAAGTTCAGCGACACAGAACCGTTTTCAGGAACCACTATCTTACAATTCGAATAAGAGGCCACAATCAGTGCAATGGAGAGGAACATCAGCGATCTTGATCTACATGATAGCTCTGTTGACAACTCTGGTGTAATCATAACTGCGTTCATCTCTGCGAACTTTCCACTATACTTTCTCCTGAATATCTTTTTTAACCCATCCTGATCAGAAAGAGGCCCGTGCATCACACTATCATAATGAGATGCCAAGAATAACTTCCCATTGGGGTTATCGGTCATATAATCAATAGCTCCTATCATCGAGTCCATTCCACCAGAAAACAAGTTCACCTGGGTAATACGGTCATAATAGTTGGTTTGCCCATATCTACCATATTTCACCTGCGCTGTTCCAACAAAGTGGCAACTCCAATAGTCTCCCGTCAAGAAAGACAACATGGTATTTATCTGTCTCTCAGCAGGTTGAAACAGCTCATATTCCGGCAAGTTAATATCAACGTCGAGTTCACGAGACCATCCGTCAATGGAATAACGATGCCTGTCAATGCCTCTATCTATGGCATAGACAATTGCAGACAAATACAGAAGACTATAAGTAACTGGCGGTACTCTTCCATTGAAATACGCTATAGGGGTCATCTGCACTATAGCAGAAGTTTGGAATACGCCACCTTTAGTGTCCTCTATAGTAATAGGGATAGTAAGCCTTGTGTCGTGCTTGTCTATGCGCTTTGTTCGGTATGTGTCAACCTTAATCTTCATTCCCTGACAAGATATAAATAATACGGTCAAACTCTTGCTGAATGAAAGCCTTACCCTCTTCCGTTCCCCAATCAATAGTGGCAGTATCTCTTCCTCCACGGCTTCGCTGAATGTCATCCAAAATCAGGTCTTTAATCTCATTCATCGTTTCATTCATAACCTTTGTACCCTTTTCGTACTCCAACTTTTCCTTGAAATCCTGCGATAGATGGCTAAAGATATACATTCCGAAGAATATATCCAGCAAATCTTTAAGGTCATCTGAAGTTAAGACAGCAGCCATAGCTGCATCAAAACAGTCAAGGTCGTCACCTATCTTTTCTTCAAGTTCATCCATCACACATTCCAAAGCTTCATTAGCAGCGGTATTGTCCAAACCTGCTACTCCAGCTTCAATGTACTCTCTTATCAAATCAAGAACATCTTGGCAACTTTTCCCCTCCAGCGAATGAACGCCTCTTCTGCTCAACCAGTCCGATAGCCCATTCTTGACTATTTCGCTGATAACAGATACCAGCCCTCCTGCGATAAAAACACCCGCATGGCCAATAGCCTTTGATCCTCCGCTGCTGACCTTTCCTCTGCCACCAGCAGCTCTTATCAAATACCTGACAGCATGGTGATAGTTTCTCCTGATCCGACTGTCCAATTGACGTTGTCTTTTGGCTATACGATCAGGTATGCCCGTAGTTATGGATTCTTTCTTCTTATCTTCATTTTCGTTCCCTTCCAATTCCTTGTCCAGGCCGTCGAGTTCTTCTTCCGCTCTGGCAATGGCGGTCACCGATGCAGATGCATTCCCCCAATTAGGCTCCCCAACAACTGTTGGCTTATGTCTATGAGATGTGCCCATATTTTATTTCTTATTTGCTGAATCTCTATCTTCAATGGCTCGCATAAGTCTTTCATTGGCTTTCAGCCTTTCCTTCAATTTCTTATCATCACCATATTTCGCTAAAATATCTTTAAACTTATTACCAAGCGAGAAAGGAATGGATGATACGGTGATTCTTGACAGAACCTCCAAAAAACGCCGATATGATCTCTCAACATCGTTCATAATACAGAAGTAATACACGCTATAGGCATTTTTATCATTGGCCGCCATCAGCAATTTTGAGTCCAGAAGTTCATATAGATCATCCAACTCATTAGTAGACAAAACCTTAATTTCATTCTTGCAGGCATCCTCCCTTATTGTATCAGAGGAAGCATTATATGCGTTGTTGAACACTGTCTTGACACGTGTTGAAATAAGCGACAAACCGCTCATCTCATCAACCAAATTATCCCTTGACACCCAGAAGAGCTCCTTCATATCCACTTCGCTAAACTTAGGCTCAGTCGATATCAACTTCAGCAAATCTGGGCTGTTCCAATCCTGATAATTACTGATGTCTTTCCCCCTGTCTTCTGCACAATCCTCAATCTCAAGCAATTCTTTAGGGATATCTTGATTGCCCATTACCCAAGTGTTTAGTTGCTTGAACTGGTCGATGTGTTTCTGCTCTATAAGCATAAGCTTTAACAAGGCAAATCTTGATTTCAAGTCCGTTATCTCTGATTGCGTCAAAAGGCTGGAACGTATCTCATATGCATTCAGGAAGCGTTTTATCAGTCTCGGATTCCATTTCAGGGCATTGCCAATGATTTTTGAGAAATGCGTAACAAAACCAACCGTTTCCCCAAGATTGTCTGGAATGGAGTACTCCTCTAATGCCTTTGTGATTTTGTCCCATCCGTAAATATCAAACTTGTTCTCAAGCGTAAAGTTTGCGAAATCTACCTGTACCTTTTCAAAAGCTTTCTTATCCAAGAATGATTGGCAGAAAAGCAAGGTCACGTAGGTCTCTACCTCTTTAGGACTCAATGACGGTATCTTGTATGGCAGTTGGATGAACTTCTCCATATAGGCATCACCAATATTCTTGCCCTCTACTCCCGCAGCGTCAATAATGTCCTTGTACTCGCTCTTAATGGCGTTTGAGACAATAAAACTATCAGCCGCTATAACGAAGGCGGTCTTGGGGACATCTAAGAACAGTTTTATGGCCTCTAGGTTCTCTATAATATGTCTTGGCAAACATCGGTCAAGGTCGTCAATCAGGATTACTATTTTTCCCTGCCTGCTTTTCTTTATCAGGTCTTCGAAGTCCTCCCTAAACTCACGAACGGCCTCGTATTTCTTCTCTTCATTCTCTGCATTAATTGCATCCTTTAGGAATTGTTCAGCCTTGTCCCCGGTCAACAAGTCGGCTAAATCCCCTTTGTGGTCTTTGAAAGCTTCCAAGAGAAGTGGAATAATTAGGGATGCTCCTCCAGTCATCGCCGCTGTAGCAACTGGCACAATAGCTGTTGCTGAGAACTTCAAAACACGCATCCAGTTGATTGACTTCCTCAATTTCACAAATGCCTGCTTCAGTGCATCATAGGCTCCTTCTGCATTATCTTTCACTTTTTCCAAAAAGCGTTCGTCTTTTTCTAAGGCATCTACTATACCCTGAATTAGAGCCATCTTGGCATCATCAAAACTCTCGAACGACCAGCCATCGAAGTAGACAACAACTGTGTCATCTTCCTTATTAAGCTGCTCTTCCAAAATCTTAAGGATACTGGATTTTCCAGAGCCCCAATCTCCATAGAGACCCACTGTAATGGGTAGATTCTTTTCATTCGTCACTACGTTTTTAAGCAGCGACGCATGTACGGTATACCCCAACAGGTCTTGTGTTGTCTCTTTATCTGACCACATTCTATCAACTATTATTTCCGAAACAGAGCATACCCGTCTTTCTTCTTCTCAATAACGCCTAGTTCAAAAAGCAATTCGAATATTGTCGTCACAGATTCACGGAACTCCGCTCCAACCGCAATTTTCTTTTCATGTATAATTTTTGCCCGCTCAAAGGCTGATACAACGCGGCTTTTATTACTCACAGGATCAATAGCCATCATCAAGTCAAAGAAGTCTTCTTCAACCTTCTTGCTGCCCGCATCATATTCTGCTACAGGTGATTCGGCTTTCTTATTAAATTTCTTAATGAAGTCATTTATCTTTTTGATCTGAGCCGCTGAGTGTGAATCGCCAATTAATGGGATTTCACTCCCGTCATGATTATAGAAATGGAGCATAAACCAATACTCAATACACATGTTCGAGAATGCTACTCCAAACTTCTTTTTCCTGGCCAACTTAATCCCTGCATCGAAATCATCCCTGCCGTCATTGTCGAATACAAGCCATCTCTTATCATATTTCTTCTTCTCCTCTTTAGGTAAAGACTTCCATGCTTTATCCGAATCATTTACAAAGTCAACACATTTCGATATGCCATGTCCTCGCTTGGTCACTGGAATAACCCTACAATTTGCTTTTTTCAAAAGGTCAAAGTAGCTTTTCTCGGTATTCCGACCTTCCACATAAAGGATATACTGGCGAGGAGGTTTAACCTTATCAGTTGTCCTTTTATAGTTATCCTTCCTATCCCTATGATTCATGGCTAATAAGATCAAGAATGTTATCTAACTCAACATACGGCACCCCCGTTAACCGTCCATCCAAATACATCTTCTCAATACTCGTTCTGATATTACGCTGAAAATGGGTAATCGGATAGACATTTGATTCTCCGTAGCGGTTCTTGTTAACAATGTA
This sequence comes from Bacteroidales bacterium UBA3290, assembly GCA_002361615.1. Classification (GTDB taxonomy): domain Bacteria; phylum Bacteroidota; class Bacteroidia; order Bacteroidales; family UBA932; genus Cacconaster. Next base: position 122,998 of record DETK01000019.1, on the reverse strand, counting down.
TATCTGATCCTTGCGGAACAAATACTTCTTGTCTTTATTGTTATCCTCATATCCGATAGGATACGCCAGTAGCGATGTGTTTTGAGTGTTAACAATAAGTTGAGCACGATTGTCGGTTTGATAGAACAATTTAATGATTGTCGAGACAATGAACGGGTGTAAACCAGAGTCAATTTCATCTATCAGCAAAGTCCTGCCCTCCTTTAATGCACGTAGGATTGACCAGCTTAGGCGGAGCAGACGATTTGTTCCAAAAGACTCATCCACCTCCATCATAAACTGCCTTGTCCCTACCTTCTCATATCGGTCATTATATAATCTATGAGTAGTACTGACACCATCATATACTGGTCCTTTTAAAGCTTCTTCTCCAATAATGCTACGCATTTTCTCCGGAATAGAATCCGGATTAATCTCATGCATGGCAAAATCCTCAATGTTAAAGTCAAAAGCCCGCATGAAATCAATTATTTCGTGCTTACTATTCTCGTCCATAAGAGCTTCAATCGGAGCGACCAGTTCATTGGCAGAAATAACCTTCATCCGCCCGAACCACTGTACTATCTCCTTTGACAATGAGTCGTTAAACGTTGCTAAAAGAGTGAGCAAAGGTACTTCTGATGAAACCATTCCCGCTGATACGACGGTCGAATATACTTTCGCATTAATGTATGTCCGACCTATCTTCATTTTCAAATCACCGTCCTCATCTACCTTTCTTGATAGAATAAGAGTCTCTCTTTCGTTCTTTCTATATAGCCACTCCTCAAGAATGCCATTACTATTCAATTCTATTCCATAACGATATTGAATGCTCTCCAAAAGGAAAACGGCCTCAAAGAAAGACGGCTCTTCTGCCGATTTTGTTGAAAGACGGAAAGAGTCAAAATGACCCTTCCAGAAGTCAAAGGCAGGAATCTTATTGGCGTTGCGCGGAGGATAAACAACACTTCTAAAGAAAGCTACGGCATCAAACAGTTTAGACTTTCCACTAGCATTTGCACCATAAACAGCAACTGTCTTAAGCACCGAATACTCAAAAGGAGTAAAAACAGAATACTCATTTTTGGCGTCTGCTAACTCGGCCACAAGGCTAATCTTATTCTCGTCTTTGAAACTCTTAAAGTTCCCAAATGAAAAACTTACTAACATGTATCAAAATATTTAACAGAGCAAAAATACATATAATTTTCGGTTTTTGCGCTCCTTATTGTTTATTTTTACAGATAATTGCAAATATCGCAACTTAACATCACAAATAAGGAGCTCTCTAAAGGTTTACTTTCGTAGTTGTGGAATGAGTGCATCGTATCGAACCAAACTCTCAGATGAGCAAGTAACGCTTGCTTTATCGGTCATAGGCACCGCAGGAGCAGGGCAGCATCGGCCCGGATCATCGGCATCGGCCTATAATTCTTGTGCACTACTGCACTACAAGCAAAGTTACCTATTACAACACGTACTTGTCCGTCTGGATTAGCACGTCGATGTGACCATACAGAGCCGGATGTACGGGGGAAGTAGATCCTTCGGCTTTGTCTCAGGATGACATTCCTGAGAATGACAGAACTGCCGTCACGTTGAGGTGGCGGCAGTTCTCTTATGTGGAGGGGTTTATTTTTTGATCAGGACTATCCAACGACCGGTTTTACGTCCTTCTTTACGCTCGAGATATCCGTCTCTTTGGAGTTTGTTCAAATGGTATTTCACACCATCCGGAGTCAAATCAAGAATCGGAGCCAGAGCCTGACGGGTCAAGTATGGATCCTCGGCGAGCAAGTCCAGAATCTTTTGGGCGGTCTCACCTATGGGCTTTTGGGTAGTGGAAAACTTCTTTTGGGTAGTCTTTTGGGTAGTATCCTCGCCCTTTTGGGTAGTCTTTTGGGTAGTGTTTTCCGTCTTAGGTGTGGATTCCTGGTCAATGATGCGCTGGAAATCCCCATCCGTCTTGCCATAGAGGACACTGTACACCGTGGTGAAGAAGGAAGATGCGTCTGACTCGAAAGTTGGTGCGAGGTCTTTGCTGTATAGACGCAGCCCAGATGTGTGCGTGGTAATCTTCTGGAAACCAGAGCCGCGTTTCTCCATCAGGTCCAGTTGGGTAAAGACATCAGCAATGATGGGGTTGCGTCGCTTGGACGGAACCTTGAGGATATCGCGGTCCTGAATCCTGGTACCGTCGAACATGCCGCCCGGAGAGTAGAACTCAATGCGGTTGTCATAGATATCCACGTGGACTTCACTGCCGACCTCGGTCATATCCCGATGGATGAGGTGGTTGACGCAGCATTCCAGGATTGCGCGGTCAGAGTATTCCGGGAAATTGATGCGATAGTCAGGGAGTTTGAACCAACGTTTCGCCGTGCTGGACTTGATGAAGCCAGTCATCATTTTGAGCAGGTAAAGCAGGTTGCCGCTATACTCGGCATCGTTGACGGCATCCGTTTTCGTGAGTCCGTCCCAGCGGGTGCAGAAGACTCGCGACTGATATACATTGCAATTGTCCGAGAAAAGTAGGCCGCCGTTGGTTAGGGTGCCATCTTCCATAACAAGGCCCCAGGACTCAGGATACTTGTCATCCCATTGAAGGCGGGTTCTTTCGTGGTATTCGTTCGCAAGCATCTTGAAGCTGTGCTTGGAAATCTTCTCTTGGGACGGTAGGGCGTCCCAGCTGCGGTTTGTCCCTTTGAGCACCAGGTATAGAAGCTGGCGTGACGTGGCCTGTTTGCTTTCGTTTCCGGAGCGGACATAGGCCTGGCGGGAACCATCCAGAAAGAGGTAATAAGGCGTGAACTGCCCGGGCTTCACCGTCAGTTCCAGAATCTTATTGCCGTTTTCGCCCTCTGCTGGCGTGAGCGTCCACTCCGGTAGCGGATCCAAATGGGCATTGATCTTCTCGCTTATGAAGTCGGAATCTGCTTGGATGTCTTTGAGACCGGTGACGGAGCCATCGTTATTCACACCAAAGTATAAGGCCCCGCCGTCCGTGTTTGCAAAGGCGCTGACACTCTTGAGCCAGTGACGGATCTTCTTGCGCTCCAATTCATCCTTGAAGTCGTATGCCGTACACTCGGATATGATTCTGTTTCCCAGGATCTTCATAAATCAATATGCTATGGAATACAAATTTAACATATTATTTCCATTACCTTGGCATTTCTGGCATTATTGGCATTTTGGAGGGGCCGAATGTGCCAATAATGCCATAGACAAACAAATTCGGCAAAAAAACGCACTAAAATTACAGCGAGACAAACAAAAAACTTTGTTTATCTCGCTGTAAATCAGTATGTTAAGAGTAAAAAAACTCTCTTAGTACTCTTCCTCGTCGAAGAAAAAGTCGTCTTTGGTCGGATAGTCTGGCCAGATATCTTCGATGGAGTCGTAGACTTCGCCGTCCTCTTCGAGGTCTTCCAGGTTCTCAATCACTTCGAGCGGAGCTCCCGAGCGGGTGGCATAATCGATCAATTCTTCCCGGGTTGCGGGCCAGGGGGCATCTTCCAGTTTGGATGCAAGCTCAAGTGTCCAATACATAGTGCTTTTGTGTTATTGTTTTTCTCTCTCAAATAGGGGCCGCAAATATATAAAAAAAACAATACAACAATTTTTTTTATAACACTTTACGGCAACCAGTAATCATCGTGCCCCTCGCACAAGTATCTTGCCAATGTGAACAGATAGTCACTCAGGCGGTTGATGTAACGGATGGCGATGGCGTCCTGGTCGGTTTTGGGCTCGATTCCGACGGCGCTGCGTTCGGCCCGGCGGCATACGGTACGGGCCACGTGGGCCAGCGAAGCGGCGTGGGGTTCGCACGGCAGGACGAAGGCGGTCTGGGGCGGAAGTTCCGCCGTCATGCGGTCGATCTCGCTCTCGAGGAAAGCGGTCTCGGCTTCGTCGAGCGGTTTGAGCTTGAGCGAGCGGCCGTCGTTGGCCAGGTGGGCGCTCACATTCATCAGATGGATCTGGATGCGGCGCAGGGGCAGCTCCTTGCCGGCTGTCTCGCAGCGGAGCAGGCCCAGATAGCTGATCAGTTCATCGAGGTCCCCGTAGGTCATCACGCGGGGATGCGCTTTGCTGACGCGCGTCCCGCCGACGAGGGAGGTGGTGCCGGCGTCACCGGTTTTCGTGTAGATTTTCATCGCGTTCTATTTTTCCGTCACGAAGATAGACAATTCTTCCGGCATGGCGGGCGATGTCTTCTTCGTGTGTTACGAGTATCACTGTATTTCCTTTACGATGGATGGCGGCGAAAAGTTTCATCACCTCTTCCGAGGTGGCCGTATCGAGGTTGCCCGTAGGCTCGTCGGCCAGGATGATCGAAGGATGGGTGACCAGCGCGCGGGCGATGGCCACCCGTTGCCGTTGTCCGCCCGAGAGGGCGTCTGGCCTGTGCTCCATGCGCTGCGCGAGGCCCACCTGGCGCAGGGATTCCGCGGCCCGGCGCAGTCGCTCTTCCTTTCCCACACCTGCATAAAGCAGGGGCAGCGCCACATTTTCCAGCGCGGTCATACGGGGCAGCAGATTGAACGACTGGAACACGAAACCGATCTCCCGGTTCCGTATTTCGGACAGCTGGTCGTCGTCCATGCGGCTCACGTCGCAGCCGTTCAGCAGATAGCGGCCCGACGTGGGGACGTCGAGACAGCCCAGCAGATTCATCATCGTTGATTTGCCTGAGCCCGAAGGGCCCATGATGGCGACATACGCTCCTTTCCGGATCCGGAGGTCCACGCCGTCAAGCGCCCTGACCACATTGTCGCCCGTGCGGTACAGCTTCCTGACTCCCTCCATGCAGATAATCTCGCTCATATCGTTTATACAAAGTATCGACGGCCCGGCGGCCTTCCTCTCCCAGGTCGAGGGAGAAGCGGCCCACGAACATATCGATGTGCTGTTGCTGGATCTGTGCCGACAGCTCGCGGGCGTACGAGGCGACATAATCACGCGAGGCTTCCGGATGAGCGAATGCATACGAGATGCTCCGGTGCAGCACGCGGTCGAAAGAGGCAGCAATTTCCGCGCCAAGGGAACGCTTCACGGCGATACCGCCGAGCGGGATCGGGCAACCCGATGCCTCCTGCCACCAGGCACCCAGGTCGCGGACCAGTTCCAGTCCTTTGTCACGGTAGGTAAAGCGTCCTTCGTGGATCAGGACGCCCAGGTCTGCGTCACCCCGGCCCACCGCGCCCTCAATCTCGGAGAAGAGCATGGGTTCCTGCACACCGAGCCCGGGATAGGCCAGCGTGCAGAGCAGCGCGCCGGTGGTATAGCGGCCGGGAACGGCGATCCGCAGGGGGCGACGTTCCATTACGCCTGCATCGTCGGCACGTCGCACCAGCAGCGGCCCGCAGTCCCAGCCCAGGGCGGAGCCCGACGAAAGGATGTCGTAACGGTCGCGGACCGTGAACCAGCCGTGGTAGCTGATCTTGGTCACGTCGTAGGTCTCCCGCTGCGCACGCTCGTTGAGTTCCTCCACATCGTAGATGTCCACGTCGAAAGAAAGGCCTTCCGTGTCGATCAGCCCGTGGACCAGGGCGTGAAACATGAAGGTATCGTTGGGACAGGAGGAAAAGGCGAGGGAGAGTTTCATAATAAGCGGGCTTTGAGGGTTTGCAGCGCGGATTCAAGTCCCGAAAGCGCGGCCGGGATATTCCAGCGGGCGTGGTCGAGTTCCCCTACGACATTCGAGACCGCGCGGATCTCGGCGAAAGACACGCAGTGCCGGAGGCAGACTTCGAAGAAGGCGGCGCCTTCCATCGTCTCCACGTCGGCCGGAACGGTACGGTAGCGGTCGTCCAGCGTCTGCAGGGTATTGCCTCTGACAGAAGGAAGGAATGAGAGTTCCGGCCAAGGCGAAGGATTCCGCAGCGGAGCGACGGGGTCGTCGCCATGCTGTTCTTCGGTCACGTGGACGACGGAACCCAGCGGGAGGCGCTGGCCATAGCCACCGGCGATGCCGATGTCCAGCACGCGGTCGAAATCACCGGATGCAAGCAGCCGCTCCAAGGAGCGGTCCGTCTCACCGGCGCCTACGCCGGCGCACAGGAAAGTGACGTCAAGCCCTCCCCGGAGGCAGCGGGCTGTCTCCAGTTCGAAATCGACGGCGGCAACGACAAGAATCCGCATAGGTAAGCATTTAGCGTCCTAAAGTACGAATTATTTCGAAAAAGTGAAATTTAATTCGTAACTTGCCATACTTTTAGACGATATGGCTTATATCAAGAAAGAAGATTACGACGAACCCCTGACGCAGGAACTGGCAGGTCACTACCGGGAGATCCTGCGGCTCATCGGCGAAAATCCCGAACGGGAAGGCCTGCTCAAGACCCCGCTGCGCGTGGCCCGCTCGATGCAGTTCCTGACCAAGGGCTACGAAGAAGACGGCGCCGAAATCCTCCGCTCGGCCATGTTTCGGGAAGAGTACCATCAGATGGTGGTTGTCAAGGACATCGAGCTTTACTCGATGTGCGAACATCATATGCTGCCCTTCTACGGCAAGGCGCACGTGGCCTACATTCCCGACGGATACATCACCGGCCTGAGCAAAATCGCCCGTGTGGTGGAGACTTTCGCCCGCCGGCTCCAGGTCCAGGAACGGCTTACGGTCCAGATCCGCGACTGCATCCACGACACTTTGCATCCGCTCGGCGTGGCCGTCGTCATCGAAGCCGCCCATATGTGCATGCAGGTACGCGGCGTCCAGAAACAGAACTCCGTGACCACCACCTCCGCCTTCACCGGCACCTTCCTGAGGGACATCCGCACCCGCAACGAATTCATGACGCTCATCGGAGCCAAACTGCATTAGGATATGAAGATAGTCATTGCCGGAGCCGGAGAAGTCGGATGCCACCTGGCCAAGATGCTCAGCGAGGGGTATCACGAGATTACCATCATCGACCACGACGAGGAGCGGCTCGCCCTCGTAAGTGAAAGCATGGACGTGCTTACCGTCCAGGGCAATCCCACCTCCATCACCGTCCTCAAGTCGGCCGGCGTCGACAAGGCCGACCTGTTCGTGGCCGTGAGCCCGGCCAAGGAACAGGACGTCAACCTGGTGTCAGCCATCATCGCCAAGAAACTGGGGGCCAAGAAGGTCACCGCCCGCATCAACGACGCGGAATACCTCAACTACGACAACAAGGTGATGTTCACCGATATGGGCATCGACCTGCTGTTCTATCCCGAAAAGATAGCCGCCACCGAGATCGGCGACCTGCTCAAGCAGTCGGACGTCTCGGAATTCGTCGACTTCGCGCGCGGACAGCTCCAGCTGGTGGTCTTCCGCATCGAAGAAGGCTCGCGGATGCTCAACAAGAGCACCGCCGACTTCCCCTATGAACAGAACGCCCTCCCCTTCAAGGTCGTGGCCATCGCCCGCAGCGGCGAGACCCTCATCCCCCAGCGGGACACGCTCTTCAAGCGGGGCGACATGGTTTATGTCGTCACCCGCCGGGAATACATCGGCGAGTTGATGTCCTGGTCGGGCAAACAATATCTCGAAATCAAACGGCTCACCATCCTGGGCGGCGGCCGCATCGGCGAGATGGTGGCCCGCCAGTTCGAGAAGACGGCTGAGTTCGTGAAGATCATCGAGATCAACCGCGACCGCTGCGAAGTCCTCTCCGAAAACCTCGACCGGACGCTGGTCATCAATGGCGACGGCCGCAACTCCGACTTCCTCTACGAGGAGGACGTCAAGAGCTGCGACGCCTTCGTGGCCGTAACTTCCAGTTCGGAGACCAACATCCTGGCCTGCGTGGCCGCCAAGAAGATGGGCGTAGCCAAGACCATCGCAGAGGTCGAGAACATCGAATACATCAAGTTGGCCGAAGGAATGGGCGTAGATGCCGTCATCAACAAGAAGATCATCACCGCCGGCCGCATCTTCCGCTTCACGATGAGTACGAAGGTCCGCACCGTCAAGGTGATCGGCGGCTCCGACGCCGAGGTGATTGAATACATCGTCAACCCGGACAGCCAGATTACCAAAGCGCCGATCAAGGACCTCCACCTCCCTTCCGACACCATCATCGGCGGCGTCATCCGCGGAAACGAGACCATCATCGCCACGGAAGACACCTGGATCAAACCCTACGACCGGGTCGTGATCTTCGCCCTGCCGACTGCCCTGGGGCGCATAGAAAAGTTTTTTGCCTAACCCTTAATTATACTATACTACAAGACATGATCGAATACAAATTCAAGACTTCCGGCAAGACCCGTTCAGAGCACGACTTGCTGGGCGACAAGGAGGTTCCCGCAGAGGCCCTCTTCGGCGTACAGACCCTCCGCTGCATCGAGAACTTCGATATCAGCCGCAACCTTCTGGGTGACCATCCGGAGTTCGTCAAGGCCTTCGGCATCGTCAAGATGGGCGCCATCCTCGCCAACCACGACCTCGGCCTCGTCTCCGACGAGATTACCGACGCCGTCGTAGCTGCCTGCAAGGAACTCATGGAAGGCAAGCACACCGAGCACTTCCCGATCGACATGATCCAGGGCGGTGCCGGCACCTCGGCCAATATGAACGCCAACGAGGTCATCGCCAACCGCGCCCTCGAGATCCTCGGCAAGAAACACGGTGACTACCAGTTCATCCACCCGAACGACCACATCAACATGGCCCAGTCGACCAACGACGCATATCCGACGGCCATGCACCTGGGCCTTTACATGATCCATCAGGACCTGATGGCTGCCCTCAAGGCCCTTGCCAAGGCATTCCGCGCCAAACAGCGCAGCTTCGCCAATGTCATCAAGATGGGCCGCACGCAGCTGCAGGACGCCGTCCCGATGACCCTCGGCCAGACCTTCGGCGCCTTTGCCACCGCTGTCGAGACGGAAATGAAACGTCTGGACGCCGCTGCCCAGGAGTTCCTCGTCATCAATATGGGCGCTACCGCCATCGGTACCGGCATCACCGCTGAACCGGGCTATGCCGAGGCCTGCACCAAGCACATCAAGAAGATCTCCGGCTGGAAGATCAGCCTCGCCAAGGACCTCGTGGAAGCGACCAACGATACTTCCTGCATGGTGTGCTACCACGCCGAGCTGAAGAACATCGCCATCCGCATCTCGAAGATCTGCAACGACCTCCGTCTGCTCGCCTCCGGTCCCCGCACCGGCCTGGCCGAAATCAACCTCCCGCCGAAGCAGCCGGGCAGCTCCATCATGCCGGGCAAGGTGAACCCCGTCATCCCCGAGGTCACCAACCAGGTCTGCTTCAAGGTCATCGGCAACGATACCTGCATCACTATGGCCTCCGAGGCCGCCCAGCTCGAGCTGAACGTGATGGAACCGGTCCTCGTCGAGTCGATCGTCGAATCGCAGACCTGGATGAAGAACGCCCTCAACACCCTCCGCATCGAGTGTATCGACGGCATCACCGCCAACAAGAAGCGTTGCAAGGACCTGGCTGAGCACAGCATCGGTATCGTCACCGCCCTCAAGCCGTACATCGGCTATGCCAAGTGCACCGAGGTCGCCAAGGAAGCCCTTGTCACCGGCGGCAGCGTCTATCAGCTCGTCCTCGAAAAGAAGTACCTCACCAAGCAGCAGCTCGACAAGATCCTCGACCCGAAGAACATGGTCAAGCCCACGAAGGTGGAACTGTAAGCCAGGTTTCTGAATTCAAGGCGCGGCAGGGCTTGTGGTCCTGCCGCTTTTTTTGTCCAGTCTATATCTTTGCCTTGTTCTTAAGGTTTTCGGATACATTCTTTTTCAGTTCGCACTGAAAAAGAAGAAGAAGGCGGCCCAGCGGAGGGGGATGTCGCGGGCGTGGCCGATGGTGCGGTAGGAGGCATCCTGGACGGTGCCGTCTTTCTTGACGTGGCCGATGGTGCGATAGGAGCTGTCCTGGACGGTGCCGTCGTCCTTGATGTGGCCGACCGTGCGGTAGGAACTGTCCTGGATGGTGCCGTCGCTTTTCAGGTAGCCGATGGTGCGGTAGGAGCCGTCCTGGATGGAACCGTTCGATTTGATATAGCCGACGGTGCGGTAGGAGGCGTCCTGGATGGTGCCGTCCGACTTGATGTAGGCGACGGTCCGGTAGCTGGCGTCGGTTATGCGCTGGCCGTAGGCGGCCGTGGCTGCGAGCAGCAGCATCAGCGCGGGAAGCCATTGAAGGATTGCGTGTTTCATCCGACTGGTTTTTGGGATCCGATGTCAAATTTACAAATTATTTTCCGTATTTTAGCAGTCAGTTATCCATCAACGCAATCCATTTCCTGACATGAAAAACATTTCTATGATCATGACGCTTGCGGCCGCACTGCTGCTGACGGCCTGCAAGTCGTCGGACGCAAACTCGATCTACGGATTCAAGGCCCTTTCCAACGAAGGAACGGAGGTGAACTTTTCCGATTACAAAGGCAAGGTCCTGCTGATTGTCAACACGGCCTCCAAATGCGGTTTCACGCCGCAATATGACGGTCTGGAAGCCCTGTACAAGAAGTATGGCGACCAGGGTCTGGTCGTGGTCGGTTTCCCTTGCGACCAGTTCGGTCACCAGGAGCCCGGCACCAACGACGAGATCGCGGAGTTCTGCCGCCTCAACTATGGCGTCACCTTCCCGCTGATGGACAAGGTGGAGGTCAACGGCGAGCAGGCTACCCCGATCTTCAAGTGGCTGTATGCAGAGAAGCCTTTCGCAGGGTTCGGAGAAGGCCAGACGGCCGAATTCATGGACCAGATGCTGGCCCGTTCGAATCCCGACTACGCGTCCAATCCGGACATCAAATGGAATTTCACCAAATTCCTGGTGGACCGCAAGGGCAAAGTCGTGGCCCGCTACGAACCTACCGTAGCGCCTGAGCAGCTGGAAAAAGCGATTGAAGCGTTGCTCTAGTTCTTCTTCCGCAGGTGGCTCAGCCGCCTGCGGAGTCCCTTCAGATTGGGGAAGATCAGGTGCCGGCGCGTCTTTTCGGGGTGCATCTCGTCGAATTTGATCAGGATGCCGGCCTCGATGACGTCGCCGAACTCGTCGTTGATGCCCGCACCGAACGATTTCATCGTCGGCGAGAGGTTCATATAGGTGTTGACCAGCGGCGGGATGTTGACCCCCAGCTGCTGGATTTCACGCTTGAGGATCTTGTAGTCGCTGCGGAAATCGTCTTCCGTGAAGATCTTGCCCAGTTCGCGGGACAGGCGGATCTTGACCGGGTTCTTGGGAATCACCATCCGGTCGATGCGGCCGTACAGGTCGGCTTCCCGGCTCCCGAAATGCTTGCGCAGGAAGTACAGGATCATCTGGAGGCCTTTCTCGGGGAAGGAAGGGTAGATGGTCATCTTGCCGAAGAAATACTCCATCCGTCCCTTGTAAAGCACGATCAGGCCGCCCAGGCCGTCAAATAGGTTGTCGAGCGAGTAGAGGCTCTTCATTCCCTGTGCGGCACTCTGGTATTCGGGACGGATGAAAGAACGGCTCAGTTCGATGGTTTTCGGGAAAGCTCCTTTCAGATAGCGGCGCGTGAAACGGAACAGATGGGACGACGGCATGATGGGCTGTCCGTAGCGGTCATACATCACCTGGTCGCAAAGCACATAACGGTAGCCGCCGATGATGCATTCATTCTCCGGATCCCAGAGGACGAGCTGCTTGTATTTGAAAGCGGGATCCAGGTCGAAGGCATCCAGGTCCATGGATTTTCCGGTGCCGCCGCCACCCTGCCGGAAGGCGATCTCCCGCAGGCGGCCGATTTCCCGCAGGACATTCGGTGCGCATTGGTTGTCTACGATATAGAGCTTGTTGTCGGCGTGGTTGGTGTCGCGCAGGAAATGCTTTTCCGTCAGTTCGGCTTTGAGCAGTTCCTTGTCCACAGGGGCGATGATCGGTTCCATTTTCATAGGTTTTCCGTTTTAGGGAGTTCGTAAACTTTTTCCCGGACCCAGGCGGCCCACTCGGCATCCCGCTTCTCAGACGTGAAGGTCTGCCAGGGGATCGGCTTGCCGAAAATCAGCCGGTACGACTTGTGCTGGCTTTTGTAGAGTTCGTCCGGCAAGGTGAGCATGGCGATGTTGAGCTTGATTTTGAGCAGGTTGCGAAGCTTGTCGAGCCGGTAGAAGCGTTTCGAGTTCTGTCCGCTGAACCACATCGGGATCACGTCGCGGTGCGACAGGCGGCTCTTCGTGATGAAGGTCTTCTTCCAGGGGAGGTCCTGCACGATGCCGTCGATCTTGCGCGAGCACAGCCCGGCCGGGAAGATGATGACCTGACGGTCGGAGTCAAAGGCTTCGTTGATCTTGCCCACCAGGTCGGCGCTCTGGCCGCCCATCTTGTTGACCGGAATGGTATATTCGGCGATCGGCTTGATCGCCATCAGGAAGTCATTGGCGGGAATGACGATATGGCCGTCGTATTTGCGTCCTACCGTGCCGATGATGCTCATCGCGTCGAGACCGCCCAGCGGGTGGTTGCCCGCAAAGGTGAACCGTCCTTCATCGGGGAGGTTCTCCAACCCCTCGACAGTGACGTGGGCGTCGTAGTACTCCAGCGACTTTTCGGCGAATTCCACCCCCAGGTAGCCTTTGCTCAGGTAGCCGTTGAGGTGGTCCTGGTGGATGAACCGTTTGAGCCAGTTCAGGACGAACTGGGGGATCTTTTTCTCGCCGAAGCGGCTTTTGACGATCTGGTCGAGGTCGAGCGTGACGGTTTCGTTGACGGGCATGGTTTCGGAGGCTTACAAGGTAGGGTTTGTGTTGAGTGCGAGCAGCTGGTCGATGTGCTCGCGGCTGTTGCTCAGGCGCGGGACTTTGTGCTGGCCGCCCAGTTTGCCGCGCTGCCGCAGCCAGTCGTTGAAGAGACCGGGGCGCGCGACGGTAAGTTCGAGCGGCTGCAGCGTGATGTCCTTGAAGCGTTTGGCTTCATAGTCGCTGTTGACTTCCTGCAACTTGCGGTCGAGCAGCTGCGCGAAGAGCGCCGGGTCTTCCGGCGGACGCGAGAACTCGATGAGCCACTGGTGCCGGCAACGGGCATTGTCGTCCATGAACACGGGAGCGGCGGTGTATTCCAGCACTTCGGCGCCGGTTTCGCGGCAGGCGAAGGCCAGGCCTTGTTCGGCATTGTCGACGATCAGTTCTTCACCGAAGGCGTTGATGAAGTGCTTCGTCCGGCCGGTGATGACGAACTTGTACGGATTCCTGGAGGTGAAGCGGACCGTGTCGCCGATCAGATAGCGCCACAGACCGCAGCACGTGGAGATGACCATCGCGTAATTCTTTCCGGTCTCGACGCCCCAGATCGGCACGACAGCGGGGTTCTCCTTCCCGAAGTCTTCCATCGGGATGAATTCGTAGAAGATGCCGTAGTCGAGCGTCAGGCGCATGGCCGGATCGGCCGGGTCGTCCTGGAGGCCGAAGAATCCCTCGCTGGCATTGTACGTTTCCATATAATGCATCTTGGGCGAGGTGATCAAGCGCTGGTACTGGGCGCGATAGGGCGTGAAGGCTACGCCGCCGTGGAAAAAGACTTCGAGATTGGGCCAGACCTCTTCCAGATGCGACTTGCCGGACAGTTCCATCACACGCGTCAGGACCGACATCATCCAGGACGGAACGCCGCTGATGTTGGTGACGTTCTGGTTCATGGTCTCGCGGGCGATGCGGTCGCGCTTGACCTCGAAGTCGGCGATCAGCGCCGTCTCCTTTTTGGGGACACGCACCAGGTTGGCGATGGGATTGATGTTTTCGAGCATGATGGCGCTCACGTCGCCTACCAGCGAGTCCTTCACGTTGTAGTTCGGGGCGTGGCTGCCGCCCAGGATGAGCGCCTTGCCGTCGAAGATGCGACTTTCCGGATGATTGTCAAGGTAATAGGCAAGGGAATCGAATCCACCCTGGTAGTGGGCTTTCTGCAGGCCCTCGGCACTTACGGGGATGAACTTCGACTTGTCGGCCGTTGTGCCGGAAGATTTGGCATACCACTTCACGGCCCCGGGCCAGAGGATGTCGCGCTCTCCGTGCCGCATCCGGTCGATGCCGCCCTTGAGTTCCTCATAAGTATTGACAGGGCAGGATGCCGCGAAATCTTCGTAGGTGCAGACCGAAGCGAAGCCGTGCTGCTTCCCGTACTCGGTACCGGCGGCCCTGCGCATCAAAAAGGAGAGCGCCTCCCTTTGGGCGGCGTCCCCTTCTGTCCGTTGACGTTTCAACTCCCGCGCCCGCGGCGCGAATACCAGCCTTGCAAATGGGGTCAGACTCATATCGGATGGATAGTTAGGACTTGAGGGTGCCCTTGATGGTTCCGAAGGGCAGGGAGAGGGAGAACTTGAGCGGGATACGGCGGCTGTCGTCGGTCAGGGTCAGGCGGAGGGCTTCCTTGCCGTTCTGGGCGATGGCCACTTCGATGACAGGGGTTTGCTTGCCGCCGGATTTGATGGTCTTGCGGGTGCAGGAAGAGATGGTCACGGGGAGGGCGTCGTGGTCCAGAAGGAGGGCGTTGCTGGAGGACATCGCCTTGTCGTAATCGAGACTGCGGAGCCACCAGATGGTGCCCAGCAGGTCGCGGACGGTGCCGGACCAGTTGAGGGTCTCGTTGCGGGGCGCCCGGGTGCTCTTGGTCACGTCGAGGTGGACCTTTCCGGGTGCGGACCAGTCATACTTGCCTTTGGCCCAGTATTTCTTTTCGGTCTGGCTGCGCGTGGCCGAAACCGGCGTCAGCTGTGCATCCTTCTGGAAGACGGAGGTATAATCGCAATCAAGCGTATAGATGTTTCCGACAGCGGCTTTCAGGGTCGCTTCTACTTTGTAGTTGCCGCCGGCATCCTTTCCACGGAAGGTCATCGTGCCGATGTCGCCGGGAAAGAGATTGTGTCGTACGGAGTAGGAGAGGGTCTCGGAGCCGAACGGCAGGGCTTGTGCCTGGAGCGCGCAGGAGAGTGTCAGAAGGATCAGGACGGGTATAAATCGTCTCATGGGGGAAATTTTCCAGCTTTATCTGCAAATATCGTGAAACAATCGTTAAATTTGAGAAAAAATTGAGGAAGAATGGTTATTTCTGCATCTTACGACGAGATTACCCGGCTGGTCCGCCAGCGGAGCGGACAGTCTGTCGGCATCCAATACAAAGGCCCGGATACGCTGACGTTCACCTATGAGGCGTCGATTTCCCTGCCGGTCATCAACCGCCCGATCACCCACACGGTCTCCGCAGATTTGCAGCTGATCGAGTTCGACGGCCGACGCGCGGTCCTTCAGCTCGATGCGGGAAAAGCCGGCAACATGGCCCTCGACATGGCTTCGCAGAAACTCCTGCAGAAGCTGCCGGAAGGATTCGTGGAGAGCTTCTCGGGCGGTCGTGCCGTCCTCAATCTGGCGGCCATTCCGCAGCTCGCCCGCTTACTCGAGCGGGTGCAGGTCAACAGCCTTTCTTTCTACAGTTCGTCCCTGAGTCTGGACGTCACCCCGCTTTAATCCTTTGTCGTTATGATCCGTCTGCCTGACAATGCTCCGATCGGCCCCTACAAGGTGCAGCGCTTCATCAAGGAGGGTCTGTACAACGACTGCTATGTGGTAGGAAATCCGGAAAAGGGCACGTTCTTCCTGAAACTCTTCGATCCGGACAAGGTGCCCGCCACCTGGTTCACGGAAGGGGAGGTAACGGAAATCGTGTCGAGCCGCCGCGTCGACCATCCCAATGTCATCTCGTATGTCACCGACAGCGTCCTTTCCGTCCAGGGGCGCAGTTACCCCTGGCTGGCCATGCAGTTTTTCCGGGGTGAGCTCCTTTCAGAGCTGCTCGGCGAAGGGCGCCGGTTCACAGGCCCGGAAGTGCGGGCGATGATCATACCTGTGCTCGAGGGACTGTTCTATCTCCAAAACTCACTGGGCCTGAACCACAACGACATCACTCCGCGCAACATCCTGCTGGAAACGCAGGCCGGCAGCGCGGTGGTCCCCAAGATCATCGACCTGGGCCACGCCTGCGCGCCCTTCGACGGTAATCCACCCTTCCCCCTGGAGGATTTGAACCTGCTCTTTACGGCGCCTGAAGCGCTGGAGGGCCATTTCTCGCCGGAGAGCGACGCCTTCTCCGTCGCCGCGCTGGTCTTTACGATGCTTTGCGGACAGGCGCCGTGGAACCTGACCCTGGATGAACAGGAGCCGCTCTGGCAGCAGATCGACCAGCTCCGGGAGGCACGCCGCCGCGAGCCGGTATGGCCTGCGGCCCTGCACGCGGCCGATCCCCAGTTGCAGAAACTGGTGCTCACCGGTTTGCACATCAATCCGCAGCAGCGGCCCTCTCCCGCCAAGATGCTGCAACTTCTCGGCGTCTCGGCGGCCGGAGAGGACCGGCATCGCACGGCCACTCCCCAGCGCCCCGCCCGTCCTTCGTCCCCCTCAGGCCTGGTGGCGACGACCGACGGCACGGAACTCAAGAAAGCCATGCAGCGCAATACGCGTCAGGGCGGATTTGCCGACGTGGCCGGGATGGAAGATCTCAAGAAGATGCTCACCGAGCGGGTGATCTGGGTCCTGCGCGACCGCGAGAAGGCGCGGAAGTACCGTCTGCTGCCGCCCAACGGCATGCTGCTCTACGGCCCTCCGGGTTGCGGAAAGACCTATTTCGCCGAAAAATTCGCCGAGGAGTCCCGCTTCAATTATATGGTGGTCAACGGTTCGGACCTGGGCAGTACCTATATCCACGGTACGCAGGGCAAGATTGCCGCCCTTTTCCAGGAAGCCCAGGCCAAGGCGCCGACAGTGCTGTGTTTTGACGAATTCGACTCCTTTGTCCCCGCGCGTGGCAGCGATGCGGCACGGCATCGTCCGGAGGAAGTCAACGAGTTCCTCTCCCAGCTCAACAACTGCGCCCAGCGCGGCATCTTCGTCATCGGAACCACCAACCGGATGGATATGATCGACCCGGCTGTCCTGCGCAAGGGCCGTCTCGACCTGCAGATCGAAGTGCCCGCTCCGGACGCCGCGACCCGTCGCGCGATGTTCATCCATCACCTCAAAGGCCGTCCGCTGGCCGACGACATCAACCTGGACCGGCTGGCCTCCCTGACGGATGGCTACGCCTCGTCCGACATCGCCTTCATCGCCAACGATGCCGCCCTGATCGCGGCTCTTGCCGACGAAGTGATTACCCAGCGTCACCTGGAAGAATCCATCCGCTGCAACCCTTCCTCCCTTGCCAAAGCCAACCGGCGCAATCCCATCGGCTACAGGACGGAAGCTCCGGATGCGGAAACCCGCTACAAAGCCTGACCCTCATGGAAATGACCGAAAAAATAACCACGCAACGACTGACGGTGCCCTGTTACGACACCGACGTGTCCCATTATCTGAAACCGGGCGCCTTCATGGATATGGCGCAGGAAATCGCCAATGTGTCGGCTGATTCGCTGGGCTTCGGTTTCGATGCCTTGCAACGCTACGGAACCGCGTGGGTGCTCTCACGCTTCGAGGCACATTTTCTTGCGATGCCGCGCTGGAAGGATGCCGTGACGCTGCAGACCTGGCACAAGGGTTTCGAAGGCCCCTTTTATGTACGTGACTTCCGGATGACCGGGGCTGACGGGCAACCTGCCGTCGTGGCCACTTCTTCCTGGCTGATCATCGATATGAACACGCGCCGGCTCCTGCGGCGCGAGCATCTGGAAGACCAACTTCCCCTCGATACCATCTGCCCCGAAAACGCCATTGAAACCCCTTGTGGGAAGGTTCAGATGCCGGAAGGCGAGATCGAGCAGGTCGCCGAACACAAAGTATCCTATTCGGACATCGATTTTGTGGGGCACACCAACAATGCCCGTTATGTGGTCTGGGCTATGGACTGCCTGGACTACGAGACACTGGCCACGCGCCGCGTCCGGAGTTTGCGTATCAATTTCAACAAGGAAGCCCTGCCCGGCGAAGTGGTCGAGCTGTTCCGTTCGTCCGTCGAGGACGGATGGGTCGTCGAGGGAAGAGTCGGCGGCCGTTCTTCTTTCTGTGCTGAAATCCTGCTGGCTCCGGCCGGGTAAGACGCCCTTAATCAGGATTTTTTATACCTGAGATGAGCATCTCCCGGTACCGGGTAGGCGTATAGCCTTCGTTCTTCTTGAAGAAGCGCGTGAAGTAGGACTGATCGTCGATGCCCACGGCGGCGGCAATCTCGGAAACCTGCAGCCGGTTCTGCTTGAGCAGCGACTTGGCCAGGTTCAGCCGGGAGATTTCGATCCATTCCATGGCTGAGTGGCCGGTGTTGGCGCGGACCAGCCGGTTGAGGTAGTTCGGGGTGATGAAGAGCGTTTCCGCATAATCGGACACCTTCCCCGGTTTTTCATTGCGGTTGAAGACCATCTCCAGAAAACGGCTGACCAGGGCGTTTTCGGGTTTCCCCTCCCGCTGCCTGAGCCGGCACAGGAACAGGTCGAGGGCACTGGCCGTCAAAGCCAGGTCGTCATTGTGGAAGGACTGATGGATTTGCTCCAGCAGGGCGGCGGTAAAAGCAGCATCTTCGGCTTCAAAGGTCTGGAGCAGCGGATGCGGGACGTGCAGGCAATCGTAGGAAACGTCCTTGAGGAAACGGAGCGAGAATGCGCATTCATAGCCGATATTCTCTTTGAAATACAGGACCCTGAAAGGAACGTTGCGCGGCACCAGGAGTATCTGGTTCTGCTTGCAGAGACAGGCTCTTCCTTCCACTTCCAGAAGAACTTCTCCGCGGAGCAGATAGACGAATGAGAACAGGGGCAGAACCGCCTCAGGCACGTCGGAGACATCGAAAAATCCCGTTCTTTCCACTTTTCTCATATGGAACAGGTGCCCGGATAAATCAATTTGCGGATTCCAATAAGGTTCGATTGCTGGCATTTTTCTATCGTTTGGCACAAATTTAGGAATAATTATTCTATCTTTGTCCCCGTTTTAACGATTGAGAATGAAAAAATCTCTGTTTTTAGTCTTTTTCGTGTTTTTTGCGTGGCTTGTCCAGGCACAAACAACCGAATGCAAATTCACCCAGGCACGCACCATCAAGGCTTCCGGCAAGGTCATCCGTTCCGAAGGCGTCGTGTCGTACAAATCTCCCGACCAGCTGACGATGACCTATACCGACCCGGCAGGGGAGTACCTGGTCATTTCGGGTCCGATGCTCCGTTCCAACACGATGGGGCAGAAGATTTCCGTGGACACCGGCAAGAACGCGCATTTCAAGGTCCTGCGCAATACGCTGCTCAACTGCATCGACGGCAACTATGAGCAGGCGGCCAAGGACAACGACGCTGATCTTTCCGTATCCGAAAAGAATGGGATCAAGACGGTTCAGATGAAGGCCCGCAAAGCCGCTCCCCGCGGCTATTCCCAGATCATCATGGAATACAACGGAAAAGGTCTCCCCGTGCGTATGGTGCTCGAGGAATTCGGCGGTATCTCTACAGAGTATCTCTTTAAATATTAGCAGCTTCCTGCTTCTCCAGGAAGGCTACGACATCACCTACGGTCTCGAACGTTGCGAGTTCCTGGTCGGGGATGACGATGCCGTACTGGTCTTCGATGCGCATAAGCAGCTGCAGGATGTCGATGGAGTCGGCACCCAGGTCGCGCTTGATTCTCGATTCGGGAGTGATGATGGCCGGATCCTTCCGGAGCTGCTTGGCCAGGATGGCCTTGACTTTGTCAAACATAGGCTTAATGATGCCCGGTCTGGGACGGTTTAGTTATTCTTCGTAATGTTCGTATCGGGCGATTTCCGTCTCGATCTTGGATGAAAGTTTGCTGATTTCCATGCGGTAGGCCTGCTCGATGCATTTTTCCACGGCCACGGCCTTGCTGCTTCCGTGGCCCTTGACCACGACCTTGGCCGTTCCCAGCAGGACGCTGCCACCATAGTTCTGGTAGTTCATGAATTCCTTCTCTTCCTGGAACATGCGCTTCATCAGAAGCGCGCCCACCTTGTAGAGCGTCCGGGAATAGATGTCCTTCTTGAGTTTCTTGAGCAGTTCGATAGCCGTGCCTTCGGTGGTCTTGACCAGCACGTTGCCCGAGAATCCGTCTGCCACCACCAGATCGTAGGCACCGGACAGAAGGTCACGGCTTTCCATATTGCCGACGAAGTTGACCGACGGGGTCTGCTGCAGCAGCTGGTAGGCTTCGCGCCGGATATCATCCCCTTTTTCTGCTTCCTTGCCCACATTGAGCAGGGCGGTGCGGGGCTTGTCCACGCCGTAGACGTTCTCCAGATAAAGGCTGGCCATGATGGCGAACTGTCGCAGGTGGGCAGGCGTGACTTCGGGATTGGCTCCGCTGTCGCAGATGCCCACGATCCCCCCTTCCATCGTGGGAAGCAGCGGGCAGAATGCCGGACGGATGACTCCGGGAATACGTCCCAGGCGCACCAGGGCGCCGGTCACCAGGGCGCCGGTGGAGCCGCAGGAGACCATAGCCGCGATGTCGTCTTCGTCGCGCAGCAGGATGATGGCCTTCATCATCGAACTGTTCCGCTTGAGACGGATCACGTCGGTAGGCTTTTCGTCGCAGCCGATCACTTCGGGTGCGTGGATGATGTCCAGTCGTGTGGCATCATAAGTCTTCCCTTTCAGTTCGGCTTCGAGCAGGGCCTGGTCGCCTGTCAGAAGAAGATGCAGGTTCGGGTTTTTGGCCAGGGCGGCCAGCGAACCGGCCACCTGGGCTTGCGGCGAATGGTCGCCGCCGAAGCAGTCGACGAGGATCTTGATCATGCGAGTTTCTTCACATAGGCGCGGCGGCGCTTGGCCTGTACGGCATTGAAGCGGTGCCACAGGTTCTGGATGGCGTAGTTGTCTTCGAGGTTGAGGTTGGTCTCGGCATAGCGGACCGGCGTGTCGCGCAGCATATGCATGATGGCCGATGCGAAGGCGGCCGACACGCCGCGGTTGAGGTATTCCGGATCCACACCGATCAGGCACAGGTCGATGACTTTCGGCTTGCGGATATTGCGCAGCAGGCGCCACAGCACTTTCGGGGTGTAGCGTCCCTTCGTTCCGGCCAGTGCGGAGGCCAGGCTGGGAATGGCAAAGCCGAAACAGACCATCTTTTCGTTCTCGTCCAGGATGACGGCCGTGTATTTCGGGCTGATGACCAGGCGGAAGTTGTCGATCATCAGCCGCTTCATGCCCTCGGTGAAAGGGACGGTGCCGTAGAGTCCGTCGTACGACTTGTCGATCAGTTCGAAGACGCCGTCGGCGTAGCGGCGGAGGAAATCTTTGGCGTTCTTCGACGGGCCGAAATGCAGTTTGTAGCGGCGGAAGATGAAGTCGGTGAGCTTGTCGAGGTCTTCCTCGTCTTCCGACGGCTCCGGCGCATAGATGCGCGACTCGGTCCAGTCTATTTCCTTGACGAAGCCCAGCTGCTCGACGTGGTGCTGGTAATATTCCGCATTGTACTGCTCCTCAAAGGTCTGGGGCTGGTCGAATCCCTCGACCAGCAGTCCTTCGCGCTCCAGGTCGGAGAAGCTGAGCGGGCCGCAGAGCGTGTCCATGCCCTTGTCCAGGGCCCACTTTTCAACGGCCGAGAACAGGGCGCGCGACACTTCGACGTCATCGATGGCGTCGAAACGGGTGAAGCGGGCCCGCCGCTCGCCGTTTTTCTCGTTGGCGGCCTTCTGGATGATACCCTGGATACGGCCGGCCATCTTCCCGTCCTTGTAGGCGTTCAGGCAGATCCAGTCGCAGCAGTCGGTATAGACGTAGCCCGGACGGAACATTTTCCGTTCGTCGGCGTAGAAAGGCGGTACAAAGAAGGGATTGCCTTTGTACAGGTCGATCGGGAACTCGATGAATTCCCGCTGCTCGCGCCGTGTGGTGACTTGCCGGACCTCGATCATCCTAGCGGTGTTTGGCGTGGAAGCAGACGGCTACGCCGTTCGGGCCGGCGTGACTGCCCGCCGTGGGATTGCAGACCACATATTCGATATTCAGATTCTGGCCGAAGCGTGCTTTCAGGGCCTCTCCCAGGTCCTTGGCCAGTTCCGGGGCGTCGGTATGGCCCACGTAGAAGCGGTAGTTCTTGATGTCGTCGCCCAGTTCGGTCACGCAGCCGATCAGATGCTCCATGGCCTTGGTGCGGCCTTTCTCCTTGCCGCAGGAGACCATCTTGCCATCGGCTGACATATAGATGATCGGACGGATGCCGATGAGCGTGCCCATCGTGGCCGCCAGGCCGCTGACGCGGCCGCTGCGGCGGAAGAACTTCAGGTCGTCGGCGTAGAAGTACATCGCGTAATGGTCCACCTCGGTCTTGGCCCATTCGAGCACTTCGTCGAGGCTTTTGCCAGCCTTGATCAGATCGCCTACGGCGCGGACCACGGCATAGCTGATGGTCGTGATGCCCTTGGTGTCGATCTCCTCAAAGCGGCACTGCGGGTACTTGGCCCGGAGTTCGGCCACGGCCTGGTCCATCGCATCGAAGGTGATGGTCATCGCACGGGAGAAGTGGACGTAGAGAATGTCGTTGCCGGCGGCCATTTCGGGCTCGAAATACTCGATGTAGCGCTCCTTGGAGATGGCACTGGTCGTGGGAAGCGTGCCGCGGCGAAGCATATCGTAGAAACTGCGGGCGTCGAACTGGTCGAAGTCCACGTAAGGATAGACGGTCTTGGCATCCACGCTGTAGGGCATGCTGATGAGCTTGTAGCCGTATTCCGCTGCGACGGCGGGCGTGATGTCGGTGTCGGTGTCAGTATACAGTGTCAACATAACAGAAGGATATAATCGTAAACAGGTTGTCCGCCTTCGACCAGGGTGGTTTCGGTGCGGGGGAAGGCTTCGGTCAGTGCCTGGAGGGCGGCTTGGGCCTCGTCGGACGGCACCTCGGCGCCGGTCAGGAGCAGGGCGATGTCACGGCTGCCCGCGTCCAGTTTCCGGGCCAGTTCAAGGAGCGCTTCTTCCCGGTCGGGCGAGCCGCAAAGGATATCTTTGCCGCTCAGGCCCAGGTAGTCGCCGGTGTGGCCGGCTTCGCTCTCGCGGATGGCGCGTGAGACCAGTCCCGTGACGGTCGCCTGCAGTGCCTCTTCCAGTTCCGGCACGATCTGGTCGATCGTCTCGGACGTGTCGAGGCTGGCCAGGGCGTAGTAGCCTTCGCCGAGGCTGCGGGTGGGCAGCACCTCGACGCGGGCCTTGTCGTACATTTCAGCAGCCTGCCGGGCTGTGAGCAGGATGTTGCCGTTGTCGGGCAGCACGAGGATATTCTCCGCTCCGATGCGGTCGAAGGCTTCGAGGAAGGCCTGTACCGGCGGGTTCATGGTCTGGCCGCCCTCGATCACTTCGTCGGCACCCATCTCCCGGAAGGCCTGCTGCAGTTTCGTCCCGGCGGCGACGGCCACCACGCCGAGAGCCTTGCCGTCCACGTGGAAGCGTTCGTCCATATGGTTTTCGTGGTGCTGGAGCGTCATGTTTTCGATCTTCAAGGTCAGGAATTCGCCGTACTGCTGGCAGTGGTTGAGGATCTCGCCGGGATGGAAGGTGTGGACGTGGACCTTGATGATCGTTCCCTGGCGGAAGAAGACCAGCGAGTCGCCGTGGGCGGAAAGCCAGTCGGCGATGACCTTCTCGTCAAAGTGGTCGGGATCGACCTTGCTCCGCTGCAATCTCAAGAGGAACTCCGTGCAGTAGCCGAATTCCAGCGTGCTGTCTTCCGTAAAGGCATTCAGGTCGACGGTCCGGACCGGGGCTGCAGCCGTGGGCTCGGGCATCATTTCGGCTTCGCCGCTGAAGGCGGCGCGCATACCTTCGGCAACATAGAGCAACCCGGCGCCGCCGCTGTCCACGACGCCGGCTTTTTTGAGGACGTCGAGCAGTTCGGGCGTATGCTGGAGCGAGCAGTCCATTCCGGCGATGAGCCGGTCGAAGTAAGTTTCGAAATCCTGGCTTTCCGCGGCGGCTGCCACGCTTTCCCGGAGGACGGTCAGGATGGTGCCTTCCACGGGTACGGCGACGGCCTTGTAAGCGTCTTCCACAGCGCATTCCATGGCTTTTTCGAAGGCCTTCAGGTCTGCTTCCCGGATGCCGGAAAGGCCCCGCGCAATGCCGGAAAAGATGCGCGAAAGGATGACGCCGGAGTTTCCGCGGGCGCCCATGAGCATCCCCTGCGAAACGGCTTCCGCGGTCTCGCCGACCGGGCCGGCTTGCACGCGGCATCCGGCTTCCAGGGTCATAAACATATTGTCGCCCGTATCCCCGTCGGGGATGGGGAAGACGTTCAGGTCGTTGATGGTCTTGCGATGGGCATCCAGCCGGGCTCCGCCGCTGCGGACCATCGACAAGAAGAGGGTTCCATCCAGTGTATCCATCATTTTTCAGGGAGTTTAAGACTGCGCCGGAACCATTTTGTCTTGAGCAGTTTCCGGAACACGAAAGGTTCGAGGGAATAGGTCATCAGGATGGTGAAGACCATGCCGATCAGCGTGATCCGACCGGTGGAACTGATGGCCGGATGACGGGCGAAGACCAGCGAGCCCACCACGATGATCAGAATCAGGGCGGAGAAGAAGATGGCGACCTTGTGGTATTCCAGCCGCGTCTTCTCACCGGTACGGGCTTCCTGCAGAAGCCCTTCCATTACAAAGATGCTGTAGTCCACGCCGATACCGAACACGAAGGTGGCGATGACGATGTTGATCAGATTGAATTCCAGGCCGAAGAGGGCCATGAAGCCCTGCAGGGCATACCAGGAAAGGAACATCGGGAAGAAGGCTACCAGCGAAACCCACAGGTTCCGGAACGAGATCAGCAGGACCAGCAGCACGAAGAGCGAGGAGATCAGCAGCGTCTTCTGGAAGTCGTCGTGGACAATCTGGACCATGTCCCGGCAGTAGTAGAACGGTTCCAGGACCACGGTCTGCGGACCGCTGACCAGCGCATCGGTCACGGTATCCATATCTTCCGGCGCGAAGGCAACGGTCGAGAAGATCATCCAGCGGCCGCTGTCCTGCTTCTCGATGAACGAGGAAAGCAGCGCGTCGGGGATCAGTCCGGCCTCGTAGAGGTTTCCGGGCAGATAGTCCGCTTCGACCAGGGCGAAGAACGGTTCGAACAGGCCGGGGTCGAGTTTCTGCCTGCGCGCTGCGGCCGAAAGGTCGCGGCGGGCCTTTTCAATCCGCTGCGGCGTCCAGAACTTCTTCCAGGCATCGATGCGGAGCGTCTGTTCCTGCTCTGTCTGGAAGAGCAGTGATACGATCGAGGAATAGCGTTTCACCAGTCCGGTCCGCTGCAGGGAATCCAGGCGGGCACCGAGCAGTTGGTCGTATTCGAGCGCCTTGTCAAAATCGTTGTCGTAAGCGGCGAAATACAGGTTCATATGGCCGCTTTCGTTCTTTTCGCTGTAAAGGCGCTGGCTCTCGTCGAGCGGGATGTCCACGTAGTTGAGGTTACGCAGGTCGCTGTCAAAGCCCACTTTCGGGCTGAAGACGATGCCGACCGCCAGCAGTGCGACCATTGCGCCCAGGATCCACGGATTGCGGTCCCACGGCAGGCCGTTGATGCGGTCTATCAGGTGGAAACCTTTGTATTTCTTGTAGTTGACGTCTTCTTTTTTCAGGAAGTGCGGCAGGAATACCAGTGCGTAGAAGGTACTGCCGATCAGGGCGAAGGTGGCAAACAGGCCGAAGTCCCGCAGCAGGTCGCTCTCGGTAAAGAGCAGGCCCAGGAAGGCGCCGATGGTGGTCAGGCAGCCCAGAACCACAGGCGTGGATTCTTCCTGGAGCATCTGTTCCACATCTTCCACGTAATAGTAGTGGATCAGCACGTGCAGACAGTAGCTTAGGGCAACGCCCAGGATGATGGCGCCGATGCCCAGGGCCATGAGCGACATATACCCTTTGATCCAATAGACGCAGGCCAGGGCGAAGAAGGTGCCATAGACTACGGGAAGGAGCAGATGGGCGATGAAGCGCAGGCGATGGAAGGCCAGCAGCAGGATGGTCAGGATGACCAGCAGCGAGATGCCTACGGTCCAGACCAGGTCCTGCTTGATGGTACCTGCGTTCGACACGGCACCCAGCGGTGCGCCGTGGAAATAGATGCGGGCGTCGGGATGCGCTGCTTCGAAGGCCTTGCGCTCCTGGTTGAGGATGCGGGCGAACTTGGTGGAAGTGCCCGAGTCGGTCTGCTGGAAACTGGGAGAGAGGAAGGCCATCGCCACGGTCCGGTCGGGGCAGAAGAAGTGGCTGTTTTCAATCGTGTAGTCGCCGACCGAGCCGTCCATTGCACCTTCGGGCATCAGCCGGGCGAGAAAGATGTCGCGCAGGGCGAATGGATCGGTGCATACCAGCCGGGTCGTCTCACCGGTCAGGTCGCTCTCGATCAGTTCGAGGTTCCGGGCCATCTGCGCATCGAGGGCCGCCGGTTCCAGCGCCGCGGCGAAAGCCTCGTAGAAGCCTGTGTCGATGAGGGACGGAAGGTGCTCGAAGCCATAGTCCATCGCCCCGAGGGCCGTCTCCGCATCGAGTGAACGCAGGATGCTCCGGATGTACTTTCCGGTGGAATCGCGCTGCTCCAGCGCGTCAGTGAATTCGTCGATATAATCGCTCAGCGTCCAGGTATCGAGCGGCGTTTCGGCGTCGGCCGAGGTAATCTGGATGAAGATCTTGTCTTTCAGTCCGATGTCGCTGAACGCCAGCTCACTCTCGACACTCGAGCGCGGCAGCAGCTTGGCCACGTCCTCCTCATAGCGCAACTTCGTGCCGAAAATAACGAATACCAGCGTACTGAGCGCCAGCAAAACATATAATAAAGCCTTATGGCTGCGAAAAAATCGATAGATCGGAACAAAAACCCGGTGCATTCTTCTCTCCTGTACAGATAGTTCAAAAAATCTTGCAAATTTAAGACTAATTCAGCATTTCAGCAACTAATAATCAGGCACTTTTGCTGTCAGTGTGATGTATGGCACCGTCGAGCGTGAAGCTGGAAGATAATCAACTGTCTATTAGCGAGTTGCTGTTATCAGCCCCCAGTGGCAAAGGGTGGGCTGTGTTGAATACTATGCTGAAATTCAATAGATTGAGCTCCAGCTTCTCAATGGCTTGCGCCAGGCTCATCCTTGTCTGCCCGGCGGGAGATGGAGATACTTTTCAATCTGGCGTCGCCACGCTCCTGTCCGGAGGTTCAGGGGCGCGACCATCCCGAGTCGTTCTTCCATAGGCAGTCTGAGCAGTTCCTCGATGCTGCCGATCCTGTGCGATTGAAGCAGGAATTCCGTTATCTGTCTGTAGATCGTGTCGGATCGCCCGACAAAATCTTCCCTTATTGCGTATTCACTGCCTGCCGTCGTATGGATGGCAGTGATCAGGGATGTGTAATCACCGAAGCGGTAGAACAGATCCGGATAATCCACACAATTGTAGGAAGTGATGATGAAATCTGTCAGTTGCTGCTGTTCAAGCGGATTCAGTTTGGCCGTTATCCTTTTCAGCTGGGCATGGTTCAGGGGACGGTCTTCCTTGCGGGCAGCCCTGACTTCTTCGACTGCCCTGCGCATCGGCGCACGCGCCTTGTCCAGCCGGATGGGTTGAGAAAAAGGGTAGGGATTATCGGCATAAGCCAGTAAATTCCAATGCGCCTGCTCTGCCCGTCTGCAAAGCTGCCTTTCAACAGGATTGTTGTACAGATAGGCGATGGCACTGCGGATGTCTTTGTCCGTCACTTTCGAGGCCAGACCGTATCTGGGATTGAACAGGGACCCCGTCAGGCCATACCACTTGTTGTATTGCCGGACAAACCAGCTTGTATAGAGGCAGACGAAACTGTCGAGTATCTTCTTGCAGGGCGCCTCCGCCAGTATGTGGATGTGGTCGGCCATCAGACAGACGCCCAGGATACGGATATCGTAGCGCCGCGCAGCGACAGATAATGTCGTAAAGAAGACCAGGGCATCCCAACGGGAATAAAAGATCAGGACACCGTCAACTGTGTTTTGATAGATGTGCTGAATGGCCCCCGGCCTGAAAGAAATCCTTCCCCTCATATCTCAACTTATTTTTATTCTACAAATATACTGTCGGCTGATAGCCTTCTCCAAATTATTTTTTTGCCAAAGAGGATGCGGGCCTTGTCTTTTCTCTCGCTGGAGCCTTTTCTGCTGATTAACAGCATTTTGTGCAATCTTGCCCTCCTGTTGGGCAGGAGGGTAAGATTACGTTATTTGCTGTATGTCAGGCACTTTGGCTCCAGTTCCCGGCGGCTTTTGAGAGGGGGTATTTGAGCGCTGGCGACTAAAGCGGTGATAGTCTGGCGATAATAAAAACCTGCCCCTGTTTCCATAACAGGGGCAGGTTTAAGCTAATCGCTGTTTATCAGATAGTTGTCCTCCAGGCAGGCTTACGCTTCGGTCTGGACGTCGTCGATGGCTTCTTCGACGATTTCGACGGTTTCGACGGTTTCAGCGGTTTCAGCAGCTTCAGCGGCTGCTTCTTCACCGTGGCAGCAGCGGCCGCGGCCGTGCGGATGCTCGGCGAGGATGGCGTCGGCTTTCTTGGAGAAGAAATCGTACATCACACCTTCGATGGCCACGGCGATGGCGCTGCAGAGGAAGGCACCCAGGATGGCCAGGACGGTACCGGCTTTCGGGATGGCTCCCAGGAGGCCGCAGACGAGGCCGATGGCGAGTGCGGTGAGGAATTCCACGAAGAAGATGCGCCACTTGTTGCCATAGGTGGTGTCATAGCTCAGCTGGAGCGACTTGAGCGGGGAGACCTTCTTGTCGAGGAAGAAATAGATGGCGAAGCCCCAGGCGATGCCCATCACGATGCCCGGAATGAGCATGAACATCATGGCGACGACTGTGCCGATGTAGAGCAGACCCAGCAGCAGGAAGAGCCCGCTCAGGTTGTGGAAATTCTCCTTGGCGAAGATCGAAGTCGGATCGATGGTTTCACCGCGTCCGATGCCGATGACGGCTTTATAAAGACCAATGGTGGTGCCGACGTTGAGGTAGGGGATCCAGACAGTCACGATGTAGAGGATGACCATCAGCAAGAGAGGGAAGAAGTTCTTCAGGCCATAGCGGATGCCGTCTCCGATGGTCTTCACGATGTCGAGTTTCTCAGTTGCCATAGTGATTCAGGTATTAGTGGATTAAAAATTTTATGCAAATATATAAATAAATATCGAAATACAATAAAATTTTTAAAAATTTAATCTACAATCGTGCGATTGACCCGCCGGGGCACGGAGGTGAAGATCTCGTAGGGAATCGTGTCGAGGATCTTTGCCAGTTCGCCGGCCGTCGGCTTGTCGCCGAAAATGGTGACCATGTCCCCTTCCTTGCAGTCGATGCCGGTCACGTCGATCATGCACATGTCCATGCAGATGTTGCCGAGGGTGGGCGCCAGGTGTCCGTTGACCTCGAAGCTGGCGTTGCCGCAGCCAAGATGCCGGTTGATGCCGTCCGCATAGCCGACGCACAGGGTGGCTGAACGGGTGACGCCGGGACCGAGCTTGCCGTGGCGGCCGTAGCCGACGGTTCCGTCTTCCGGAAGGAGGTCCTTGATCTGGAGGATCGGGCAGCGGTAGAAGGCAGCGGGTTTGAGACCCGGATCGGAAACGGCGCTGATGCCGTAGATGCCGATGCCCAGCCGGACCATATCGTACTGATACTGCGTGAAGCGCTCGATGCCGGCGGAATTGAGCACGTGGCGGAGCGGCTTGTAGGGCAGGTGCGCCATGATCTGTGTGCTGAGCTTCTCGTAGAGGGCGATCTGTCCGAGGGTGAATTCGTCGTGCTGCTTCTCGTCGGAGGCGGCCAGGTGGGTATAGAGGCCTTCGATATGGATTTCAGGGCTTTCGGCCAGGAAGTCGATCAGACCGGGGATTTCCCGTTCCATGAAGCCCAGCCGGTGCATGCCGGTGTCGATGTTGATGTGGACAGGATAGTCTCTTCGTCCTGCCTTGCGGAGTTCTTCCCTGAGGCGCGTCAGGGCGAACAGGTCGGGGATACCGGGCTCGAGCCCGTAGCGGATCATCTCCGGGTAGTCGTCGGTGCCCGTCGTGAGTACGAGGATGGGCAGGTCGATGCCTGCCTTGCGGAGTTCCACGCCTTCTCCGGGGAGAGCGACGCCGAGGTAGGCGGCGCCCAGTTGCTCCATCTCGCGGGCGAAAGGGACGGCGCCGTGGCCGTAGCCGTTGGCTTTGACCAGGATCAGGATCCGGGTCTCCGGTTTGAGAAGGGAACGGAAATGCTGGAAGTTGTTTTTGATACCGCTGCGGCTGAGTTCAAGTCGTGCGAGCGGGGGATTCTGTGCCATTGTATCCAATGCTATTAATCGTACAAAAATAACAATTTGTACCCCTCGTTGGCCAGAAAAAATTCAAAAAATGTCGGGGAAAAAGAACCCTGCCGCCACGCAGAGCAGGAGCATCGCCGCCGCCACGCCGTACACTACCTTGCGTAGGATTCCCGGCCAGCGCCGCTGCGGCGTGTCGGCTGCCTGCAGGATCAGGAAGGCCGCATAATTCACGAAGCCGAAAAGCGGAAGCAGGTAGATCTGAAGTTTGGAGCTGAAGACCGACAGCATGAGGAAGAAGGTCGCCGAGATGGTCAGGAAAAAACGCACCAGCGGTTCCATCCCTATCTTTTTGACAGCTCCCCAGGTCGATACGGGAATTGTAAGCAAGGCCCACGGTCCCATTGCGTACCAGATGGTATAGAGGTAGTAGTACCAGGGCCGGTTGTGGTGGAACGCGTTCACGGCCCGGTCAACTGTCTGGTGGATAAGCAGGTTGTCGAGATAGGCCCCGCCGCCTTCCAGCCAGGCGCAGCCCCACCAGATACCGCAGAGCACGACCAGGACGAGCCAGGTACGCCAGCCCCACGCCCTGCCGAAGTCACGCAGACGTTTTTCACGTCCAAGCCAGACGAAAATGCCGGCTAGCGGGAAGAGGAAGCCTACCGGTCCCTTTGAAAAGATGGCCATGAACACGGAAAAGGCAAAAGCCCATCGCAGCGCGGGCCGGGTGTCCCCCTGGTCGATCTTCCAGAAAAGACGCATCGCCACTGTGATGAAGAAAACCATCAGCATGTCCATCCGGAGCACGACGGCCCCGCCCAGGAAATAGGCGGTGGTCAGCAGGGCGGCTTCCGCCGCGACCCGCCAGCGCAATTGCATCGAAACGCCGCACCAGCGGTCGAAGACGACCAGGATGCCGAAAGCCGGCAACAGCGAGAACAGTTCCAGCAGCGGAATGCAGTGGAAGCCCAGCAAACGCCGCAGTCCCATTACGATCCAGAGGTAGAGCGGCGGTTTATCGGCATAGGCCGCACCATCGAGAAACAGGCACCAGAAATGCCCGTCGCGCAGTGCTTCGTCCGCGATCTGCAGGTATTTGAGTTCGTTTTCGGGCGTGATGTCGCGCCGCAGCAGGAGCGGGAGCAGGAGCAGCAGATAGAGTCCCAGCCGTACCCGCTGGTCGGACAGCAGCCGGATTATGCGCGCGTGCCTTGTTTCCATAACATCAGGTTGCGGATGTAGGTGACCAGTCCGCAGGACTGGGCCAGGATCACCACAGGGTCGTGACGCAGGATGCCGTAGGTCAGGATCAGGACCGCTCCGATGAGGCTGATGGTCCAGAAGCCGGCCGGCAGGAGCGATTCGCCCCGGCGGGCGGAGTACAGCGCCTGATAGAGGAAGCGCAGCGAGAAGACGACCTGGCCGGCCGTCCCGAGGACGAGCAGCCAGCGCGGAATCGCGTCGTTGTGGAAGAGTGCCTCGGAGACGGCCGGCCAGTTACCGGCCATTCTGCTGAGAGCGGCAAGCGGAATCAAAACCAGCACAGTCAGGACAGCGATGCGCAGCGGCTTGTCGATGCGGCCCCATACGCCTTTCTTCCCGAGGTTCCAGATGTAGACATAATAGCCGATCACCTGGCCGAGCATCAGTGCGAAATCGTTGCGAAGCCAGCCGTAGTAGAGGAATAGGAGCGAGGCGGCCAGGCTCAGGATCCAGAACAAGGTGGGATTGACCACTTTGTGCGCTTTCTCTGAAAGGATCCATTGCACGAGCATCCGGGCAGAGAAGAGTCCCTGCGCCAGAAGTCCGAGTGCGAAGATCCAGAGATTGTCCATCAGTCCAGGTTGCTGCGCTCAATGGTATAGCGGAACAGGCGGCGCTGGTACCAGCGGTAGCCGAAAGCGTCGCGGATCGGTCCCCAGAAGCGGTTGGAAAGACCGAATTTGCTCTTTCCGGCCTGGCGGGGATAGTGCCGCACCGGCACTTGCTTATAGGAACCGCCCTGCATGGCGATCAGGGCCGGAAGGAAGCGGTGCATGCCGCTGAGGCTGGGGAGCTGCCGGGCATAAGCTGTCTGCAGGACTTTCAGCGGGCAGCCTGTGTCGGCCGCCGTGTCGTGGACGATGCGGCGCCGCGATGCGTTGGCGATCCTGGAGATCAGACGCTTTCCGAAGCTGTCTTTGCGCTCGGCGCGGATGCCCATGACCAGGGGGAATCCGGCTGCGTAAGGAAGCAGCAGATTGAAGTCTTCCGGATCGGTCTGCAGGTCGGCGTCGATATAGCCGGCGTAAGGAGATTCACAGGCCTCGAACCCCGCTTTCAGGGCGGCGCTCAATCCACAGTTGCGGGCGAAGCGCAGGAAGAAGAAATCGGTGTGACGGGCGCAGATCTCCTCGATCAGGGCGCTCCCGCCATCGGTCGAACCATCGTCCACCAGCAGGACGCAGGCGGGCCGGACCAGGGCTTTTTCCAGATAAGCGGCAAGGCTGTTTTCCAGCCGGAGAAGGCCTTCCCGTTCGTTGTAGACCGGGACGATGATGGTAAACTGGAAGGAAGCCGTAGGGTTCATGCAATTGGGGTTCTGGCAGGCCTTTTGTTGCGAAAACCGTGCAAAGTTACGAAACAGTTTTTGGTGAAGTCGAAATTTTTTTGTAATTATGTAGTTTGAAATTAGGTATAAACGCGTAGAAACGTTTATAAACGTGTAAAAACGCGTCGAAACGTTTGCCGACGGAATGAAACGGATTGCCCTGCTCCTGCTGGCCCTGACGGCCTTCTCGCTGCAACTTCATGCAGTGAAGGCCTACCCGTATCCGGTCACGGTCACCCAGCCTGACGGCACCACGCTGACCATCCGGATCCACGGCGATGAGAACCGTTCCTGGAAGACGACCCTCGACGGTCGCCCCGTGTTCCAGGACGCCCGCGGTTTCTGGCACGTGACGGATTCCCTTCCCGCGGTAGGGACGACGATCAAGCACCTTAATCCCGAGGGCGGCACCTTGTCGATGTTCCTGGCCACGAAGGCCCCTGTTTCCGTCCGGACGCTCGTTATCCCCGTCCAGTTCAGCGACCGGAAGTTCACCATCCCGACTCCGCGCAGCACCATCTATAACCTCTTCAACCAGCAGTATTACGCCGAGAACGGCGCCACGGGCAGCGTCCTCGACTGGTTCCGAGACAATCTTGACGGATACGGCAATTTCTCGTTCGAGGTCTGTGACGTAGTGACCGTACCGGGCACGCTGTCCTTCTATGGTGCCAACCTCGACGGCGTCACCGACAAGAACATCCGTCAACTGGTGGTCCACGCCTGTGAAGCGGCCGATGCAGCCGGCGTCGATTTCACCCGCTACGACTTCGACAGAGACGGTGTGGTGGACAATGTCTTCCTCTTGTTCGCCGGCCACAACGAGGCCGAAGGCGGCGGCGACAACACCCTGTGGCCCCAGTCGTGGAACATTTCCGATATGGGCTTCTATCTGGACGGCATGCGGATCTCCAACTTTTCGCTCTATTCCGAATACACAGGCCCTTCCGGCTATCATTTCGCCGGTATCGGCACCATCTGCCACGAATACTGCCATTTCCTCGGCCTCCAGGATCTCTATGATGTCAATGGGTTGACGGAAGGCCCTTCCGACGGCCTTTTCGGTTCGCTTTCGATCATGGACCACGGCAACTACAACAACGAGGGCCGGACACCGCCGTACCTGACCGTGTTCGAGCGTCATCAGATCGGCCTGACCCAGATGGAAACGGTCCGCCGTCCGCAGGAACTGGTCGTGCCGCCCGTTCAGGAGGCATCGAAGGCGTACGTGTTGCCTTCCGGTATTCCGGGTGAGGATTTCTGGCTTGAATTCCGTGACGGTTACCGCTGGGACGCCTATATCGGCGGAACAGGCCTGGTGGTCTACCATATCGACAAGAGTACCAACATGGCCGGCTCGATGAACGCGAGACTGCGATGGTCGGCCAATGCGGTCAACGGTTGCGCCGCGCATCCCTGTGCGGTCTTTGTCGGCTCCGATGCCGGCAAAGCCCTCGATGTGAAGGACGCCTTCTATCCGGGCTATCGCAATGTCAGGGATATCCATTCAGCCAGCAACTTCCCGCTGACGGGCTGGAATGGGAAGGGTATCGGCCTGGGCCTGTCCGGCATTACCCGTGAAGCCGACGGTATCCGGTGCAACGTGGTCAACGACGACAGCTGGGACCTTCCGGTGGTGACGGGCTGGTCGATCGTCCCTGCCCAGATCTCCGCATTGCTGGAATGGCAGAGCGACAAGTCTTCTTCCGGCCAATGGGAACTTCGCTGGGGTATTCTCAACGGGGTTTCCAGCCAGACGGTGAATACCGGCAGCCAGACCAGCTATGTGTTCGAAGACCTGGTCCCGGGTGAATCGTATTTCTGTGAAATCTATTACACCCGCTGGAATGTCAAGGGCCGGACGCAGCGCATCGAATTCCGCGCACTCGACCGTTTGAGCGACTATCCGCTGATCGGTGGACTGGACCGCGTCTGGCATACAGGTGAGTTGTTCCGCCTTTTCCTGCTCAACATGAACGACGACCGCGCGTCCGTGTCGTGGAGCATCGACAGCCAGCCGTACGCGGGCGACACGTTCCGCTTTGAAAAGGCGGGATCCTATAAAATCTCGGCCATCATCGCTTATTCCGACGGAAGCAAGGAGGTGCTGACCAAAATCCTGGAGGTAAAAGATGGGAATTAGCCAAAAAGCCGGTTTCATGTGGCGCTTTGCGCTCGCCCTTTTCGTGGTGGCCACCACGATGGCCCTCTCGTGTCCCCAGCCCACGCCGCCGGAGCCTGAGCCGCCCATCCCGGTCGACACCAAATCTGCGGAGCGCAAGCAACTGGAATCCGCCTATGTGGAAGGACTGTATCTCAAGGGCTCGTGCGTCCTTCCGTTCGATCTGGCAACCTTCCAGCGCGCAGTCAGCCTTCAGCGCAGGACCTATCGCATCCAGAGCGACGACCAGACCCTCTATCTCCATGTCCGCTACACGGAGGATATCCCGATGACGGTCGATGACGAAGTGGAGTGCGAAATCCATTACCGGCTGGCCGCCGGCGAATCGACCACGTTGATCGTCAAGCTGGTCGTCGTCAAGGCTTCGGATGAATATCTCTGGCTCTGGAACGAATTCCAGAAGGTCGGAATGATCGTTCAGCGTCTTCCTTGACCGTGGCCTCCGAAAACGAAATCTACGATCCCTTGCGGCGCAAGTATGTGGCGCGGACTCCGGAAGAGGAGGTCCGTCAGGCTGTCATCCAGTGGTTGTGCGGGGCAAAGGGCTTCCCGGCCGGACGGATGGCCAGCGAATATGCTTTCCGTTACAACCGGCGCACCTACCGGGCCGACATTCTGGTCTTCGACCGTCAGCTGCAGCCGCATCTGCTGGTGGAATGCAAGGCGCCCGGCGTGACGCTCGACGCGAAGGTTGTGGAGCAGGTGGTGCGCTACACCCGCGTCCTGACCGTCAAATATGTGCTGGTAACCAACGGGACGAACGTGCACCTGCTGCGCCGTCTCCCCGACGGGAGCGGTTACGAGTATCTTTCCGATATTCCGGAAGATTTAAGCTAGAATCTTGGCTGTCAATTCCTTGAGCAGGTCGCCATCGCTGGCCTCGCCGCGCGTGTTCGATTTCGAACGCTGGTCGTAATCCTTGAGCAGGGAGATGACCTTCATGGCCTTTTTGACCGGATAATTGCGGACGGCCGCGTCGTATTCGCTGCCGAAATAAGGGTTGATGCCCAGCTGTGCGAGGATCTCATTGCGCGAAAGACCGCTCTGGAGCAGGGCATGGTAGCGCAGCAGCCGGATGAAGTGGCTGGACAAGGCGGCCATCGTCATCTGGATGGGGAAGCGCTTGGGTGAATCGGCAAAGAACTGCACGATGCGGAAGGCTTTGGGTGCATCTTTCAGCGAGAGGGCCTTGGTCAGCTCGAAGGCAGAATAGTCGCGGCTCATACCCACGTTCTCTTCGATGTCGGCGATGCCGATGCGGTTGCGGTCTTCCGGCAGCAGTTTGCGGAGCTTGTCGACCGTCAGGGCGAGCTTCTGGAGATCGGTGCCGGCCGATTCGGCAAGCAGGGCGGCTGCGTCGGGGTCGATGCGCATACCCTGTTCCGCCACGTAGGCGTCGATCCAGCGGGCGATGCGGTAGTCGGGGATGGGATTCGATTCGAATACGACCCCCGCCTTTTTGGCCTGCTTGTAGAACGTGGAGCGCTTGTCGATGTTCTTGCCGCTCTTGGTAGGGTCGTTGTTGGTCTTGTAGCAGATTACCAGGACGGTGGTGGGCTGGATGCCTTCGAAATAGACGCCGATGTCCTCCACCTTCTTCATCATCTGTGCCTCCTTGACCACCACGATCTGGCGCGCGATCATCATGGGGTATTGCCGGGCGGCGCTCACGACCTGGTTCGCCGTCACGTCGGCGCCGAAGTACACCAGCTGGCCGAAGTCGCGCTCCTCGGGCGGGACGACCTGCTCCATAAGCAGCTTGCACAGTTCGTCGATGTAATAGTGCTCCTTACCGAAGAGCAGGTAGAAAGGCTGGATGTCGCCCCGGAGGATTTCTTCCCGCAGCGCCTTGTACTCCTGAACCGTGTCTGTCGTCGCCTTTGCCATAACTCCACAAATGTACGAATAAAAAACGTCATTCCCGGCGTGACCGGGAATCTTTTGTATATTTGCACTATGTTTGCTCAGGCGCTGAAAGGAAAAGTTTTCGATGTCGTGTCGCAGATTGCGCGCGAACAGGGCGTACGTGCCTTCGTCATCGGTGGCTACGTGCGCGATTTCTTCCTGCAGCGCCCCAACAACGACATCGACATCGTGGTCGAGGGCAGCGGCATCGCGCTGGCGGAGGCCGTGGCCGAAAAGCTGCGTACCAAAGTGTCCGTGTTCCGGAATTTCGGCACGGCGATGCTCCGTTGGAAGGATATGGAAGTCGAGTTCGTCGGCGCCCGCCGCGAATCTTACCGCGCCAATTCCCGCAAGCCCATCGTGGAAGACGGTACGCTGGAGGAAGACCAGCAGCGCCGCGATTTCACGATCAATGCCATGGCTTTCAGCCTGCAGGAAGCCGACTACGGCGCCCTGGTCGATCCCTTCGGCGGCATCCGCGATCTCAACGAAGGCCTGATCCGCACGCCGCTCGATCCGGACACAACCTACAGTGACGACCCGCTCCGCATGCTGCGGGCCATCCGTTTCGCCACGCAGCTGGGCTTCACCATCGTACCGGAATCCATCGCCTCCATCCGGCGCAACAAAGACCGGCTGGAGATTCTTTCTTGGGAACGGGTCGCCGACGAGCTGAACAAGATCATGCGCACGCCGAAGCCCTCGACGGGCTTCCTGCTGCTCGACGAATGTGAGCTGCTGCCTGCCATCCTGCCGGCGCTTGCCAATCTCAAGGGCGTGGAGACGGTGGAAGGCCGCGGCCACAAGGACAATTTCCGGCACTCCCTCCAGGTGCTCGACAACGTGGCCGCCGCCAGCGACAATCTCTGGCTCCGCTGGGCCGCGCTGCTGCACGATATCGGCAAGGCACCCACCAAACACTGGGAGCCCGGTACGGGCTGGACTTTCCACGGCCACGAGTACGTGGGATCGAAAATGGTCAAGGGCATCTTCAACAAACTCAAGATGTCCCAGACCGACGACATGAAGTATGTCCAGAAGATGGTCTCGCTCCACATGCGTCCCGTGGCGCTGGTCACCGACGAGGTTACCGATTCGGCGGTCCGCCGCCTGCTGTTCGACGCCGGCGACGACATCGATGACCTGATGATCCTCTGCAAGGCCGACATCACCTCGGCCAACGAGCAGAAGGTGGAGCGCTTCAAGAAGCAGTACGACCACGTGAAGGAGAAACTCGTCGAGGTCGAGGCCAAGGACGCCGTCCGCAACTTCAAGAATCCCATCACGGGCGAGCTCATCATGGAGAAATACCATCTCCCGCCCTGCCGCCAGGTCGGTGTCATCAAGGAGGCCGTCAAGGAAGCCATCCTCGACGGCATCATCCCCAACGAATTCGACGCCGCCTACGCCCTGATGGAACAAAAGGCCGCCGAACTCGGTCTGGTCTCCTTCCCGGCTTGACTCTCCCGTCCTTCCCGGCTTGACCGGGAATCTTGTCTTTTGCATTTTCAATATTTATTATTAGCTTTGCGTAGGAATGCAACCCCACGAAAATCAAAGTTTTACCGATATGAAAAAGCTCGTATTGCTGTTAACCGCGCTGCTGCTGGTCTGCAGCGGTGCCTATGCCCAGAGTGATGTGCTCAACCGGCTCAAGAACCGGGCGAAAAACGCTGCCGAACAGAACATCGGCAACAAAGTTGAGAAGGGCGTCAACGACCTGCTCAACGGGAAATTGGGAAAAGACAAGAAAAACAACCAGCAGCAGAATCAACAACAGAATCAGCAGCAGGCCCGGGATGTCGTTCCGGATGAGATGGCTGTGCCGGAAGAAGCTGCCGCTCCGCAGAAGGAGGTGAAGAAAGGCGCCCAGATGAAATGGAACAACTACGATTTCGTCGCCGGCGATGAGATCATCTTTGAAGATACGATGGAAAACGAGCAGCTCGGTGAGTTCCCGTCCCGGTGGGATATCTTCAAGGGAAATGCGGAGATTGTCGAGATCAACGGCGAGAAGTGCCTCAATTATCAGGATGCCATCATCACCCCGCTGTTCAATGAGAACAAGCCCTATCTCACGGAGCAGTTCACCTTCGAGTTCGACGCCTACTTCATCCACGAGAAAATCTGGGAAGAGGAGAACGGTGCGGACCTTCACGGGTGGTCCGAGGCAAAGTTCAGGCTGGAGGGTACCGATGATATCAGTCAGAACTGGAGGGAAAACGTTTTCGAGTTCAGGCTGGAATCGCAGACCGATGTCGACAGGAACCAGATGACGGATGACAAAGTCGTTCGTTATTGGTGGAAAGTCGGTGAAGACTGGCGGTCGGGTGAATATGACCTGCGCAACATCGAATTTGAAAAATGGCATCACATCGCCGTGTCTTTCAACAAACGGGCGCTGAAAGTCTATGTCGACGAGCAGCGGGTCATCAACATTCCCAACATGAATGCCCCCAAATGGCTGACCATCGAATGCAACAGCGATGCTCCCCGCACGCATTTCATCAAGAACGTCCGCATCGCCAAGGGTGCCGTGCCGTTGTACGACCGTCTGGCTTCCGACGGCAAGATCGTGACTTACGCGATCACCTTCGATACCGGCAAGGCTACGATCAAACCCGAATCGACCGGCGAGATCAACCGTATTACGAAAATCATGAAGGACGATCCGTCGATCCACTTCGAAGTCCAGGGTCACTGTGACAACACGGGCTCCGACGCTGTCAACGATCCGCTCTCCCAGAAGCGCGCCGAGGCCATCGTGGCCGCCCTCGTGGCCAACGGCATCGACGCTTCGCGTCTGACTGCCGTCGGCAAAGGCGCCCACGAACCCATCGCCGACAACGCCACCGACGAAGGCCGCGCCAAGAACCGTCGCGTCGAATTCGTGAAGCAATAATTGTCTTGCCTACAGCGTAGCTGGAAGGGTTTTAGCTGAAAAACCTTCCGCTTCGCTCCATCCCTCCCAAGCAAGCTTGGGCCCCTCCCATATCTGAGTTACTGGGGCGCTGCCCCAAACCCCTCCGTTACGGCCTCCTATTCCAAATTGCCGGCCCTTGCGGCCTCCACTAGCGCCTGAAGGCGCGGGCGGCCATGGGTTTTTCATCTAAAACCCTTCCGGCTACGCTTCCGGTTCGGGGCCGTCGTAAACGTCGTCCTTGGGAGGTTGAGGGAGATGGGCCTGCAGGAGGTGGACGCCGCAGGCGTCGGGGATAAGCATCACGTCTTCAAGCGAAGCGGGGAGGAGCATCGTCTCGCCGGCTGCGAGCGGGAAGGTTGCGCCGTCGGTTTCCACATTCATCGATCCAGACAGGCACTGCAGCACGACACAACTCTTGAAATCTTCCATCGGAACCTTGGCGGGCGCGGTAAGTGACAGGCTGGTGAGGATGAAGTGAGGATCTTCGACCAGGACGCGGACCCGGTCGTCCGTTCCGGCAGCCACTTTGGGATCGGTTTCCAGATGGCAGCTGCAGGCGGCTTCGTCGTATTTGCGGTAGTTGATGCTGTCGAGCGCTTCGTCGAGATGCATCTGGCGGCGGGTGGCGGGGTTGAATTCCCGGCCCCAGTCGTAGAGGCGGAAGGTCATATCGGAGGCTTCCTGGATCTCGGCGATCTTCAGCCCGCCGCCCGCCGCATGGACGGTGCCTGTCGGGATGAAGAAGCAGTCGCCCGGTTTGGGAGCATAGGCGTTGAGCAGCTGCTCGGCGGTTCCTTCCTGGCAGGCCTTGTAAAGGGCACCTGCGTCGGTGTCTTCCTTGAAGCCCATCCAGATGCGGGCGTCCGGCTCCGCTTCCAGGACGTACCAGAATTCGGTCTTGCCGTACTCCCCGAACCGCTCGGCAGCGACCGCATCGTCAGGATGGACCTGTACCGACAGGCGGTCTTTCACGACCAGGCGTTTGATCAGCAGGGGGAAATAGAGATTGTGCCATTCGAAAATCTCGTCGCCCACCAGGTCGCCCAGGTAGGTTTCCAGGATATCGGGAAGGTCGTTTTCAGCCAGATAGCCTTCCGAGACCACGGAAGCGGCATCTTCGAAGCCGCAGAGGTCCCAGTATTCACCGCCCCAGGCCTTCGGCATCCACTGGGGACGAAATTTGAGGGGATAGAGTTTTTTCATGCAGGATATAGAGGATGACTGCCAGCAGCACGGCAGCGCCGGCATAGCAGAGCCAGTAGATATTCGAAGGAAGGATGTCTTTCCAGCTGGCTTCGATCGAAACGTCGGGCATCACGCGGGAAAGGACCGTCGACAGGGAATTGTTGAGGCAGTGCAGGAAGATGGTGGCCCACAGGCTGTGGGTCCGCCAGTAGATCCAGCCCATCAGCAGGCCGATCAGGAAGGCCGGAATTGCCTGCCAGGGATTCATGTGCATCACGGCGAAGAGCAGGGCGGACCAAAAGATGGCCTTGCCGGGCTTCATTCGCGGGAGCATCCCGCGCAGCATGATGCCGCGGCAGAGCAGTTCTTCGAGCAGCGGCGCCAGGATGCAGGTCGAGACGACCATGTCCCACAGCGTGGATTCCACGAAGGCCTTTTCAAAGATGGCCTTGATGCTGTCGGGCATCGGGATGAGGTTGGCCAGGGGTTCGACCAGGAAAGAAACGGCAATCAAGGCGATGCCGGCGAGCACGAAGAACACCCAGGCGGGCAGTTTTCCATAATGCGGCGCGTGGATGGCCAGCGGACGGACCCCGGCCTGCTCAGCCAGACGGCCTTTCATGACACACCAGAGCAGGGGTACCATCATCATGATGAAATAGGACAGCGACTGGGGAACGCTGCTCCAGAAAAGAGCAATCCCGCCTCCCACGAGGCTGCCGACAAGGATCAGCAGGACCAGCCACCAGGATTGGCCGAGCGTGGGCTTGTAATATTTCAATTCTTGAATCATTCGTCAAAAATAATCATTATTTTTGTGAAAACATCCGAAGCCATGTCCTTCTTTACCCCGGTCAAGGAAAAAATCAGCCAGTGGAAACAGCATCCCGTCGGTAAGGTACTGCTCAACAAGTACTTCATCGTCGGCTTCATTTTCCTGGTCTACATCTGCTTCCTCGACACCAACAACGTGGGGCAGATGATCCGTTCCCGGATCACGCTCCGCAACCAGCGGCAGCAGATGGAATTCTATGAACGGGAAATCACGAAGATGGACCGCAAACTCGAACAGCTCCAGTCAGAGCGCGACTCCCTGGAAAAGTTCGCCCGCGAAGAGTATTTCTATCACAAGGACGGAGAAGACGTGTACGTCATAAAGTAGGCGGCGTCTCGTCGCTTTCCTCGTCGAGCCGGTTTTCCCACAGATATTTCCGGGTTTCCCGTACGATCACCCCGCTGAGCAGCAGGATGGCGATCAGGTTCGGAATCGCCATCATCGCGTTGGCGATATCGGCCAGGTTCCAGACCACCGAGAGGCTCATCACCGAGCCGAAGAAGACGGCGGCCACGAAGAGGGTGCGGTAGATGCCGGTAATGATCCGGGCTGTCTTCGGATTGTGTCCGGCCAGGTATTCGACGGCGCGTTCGCCATAATACGACCAGCCTAGAATCGTCGAGAAGGCGAAAGTGACGATGCCGACCGACAGGATGATCGGGCCGATGAGCGGAAGCTTGTCGAAGGCCGCCTTGGTCAGGGCTGCGCCCTGCGTACAGTCGATATCGGGATGCGCCACGATGCTGCTGACCAGCACCAGTCCGGTAATGGCACATACCACCACGGTATCCCAGAATGTTCCGGTGGAGGATACCAGCGCCTGACGGACAGGATTGCGGGTCTGGGCCGCGGCCGCCACGATCGGGGCGGAACCGAGACCAGACTCGTTGGAGAACAGACCGCGGGCGATACCGAAGCGGCAGGCGATCAGGACGGTCGAGCCGACAAAACCGCCACCGGCCGCGCGGGCTGTGAAGGCCGAGCGGCAGATGAGCCGGATGCTCTCGCCCAGGTACGGCCAGTTCATGCCCAGGATCACCAGGCATCCCAGCACATAGAAGGCGGCCATGAACGGGACTAGCGTCGAACAGACTTTTGCGATGCCTTTCACACCGAAGACGATGACCAGCAACACCAGGACGGCGAGGATGACGCCGATCAGGTACTGCGAGATGCCGTAGGTCTCACTGAGGAGCAGCGAGATGGAATTGGCCTGCACCGTGTTGCCGATGCCGAAGGCGGCGATGGCCGTGACGACGGCGAACAGGATGGCCAGCCATTTGGCGTGGAGACCTCTTTCCAGGGCGAACATCGGTCCGCCGAGAATCCTTCCGTCCTTGGTCTTGACACGGTATTTGACCGCCAGCAGGCCTTCCGAATATTTGGTGGCCATGCCGAAGACACCGGTGATCCAGCACCAGAGAACGGCACCCGGGCCACCCAGGGCAACGGCCGTTGCCACGCCGACGATGTTGCCCGTGCCGATGGTTGCGGCCAGAGCCGTGGCCAGTGCGCCGAACTGGCTCACGTCGCCGTGGGAATGCTTGTCCTTGGTGATGGAGAGCCGGATCGCCTTGCCGACGCTCAGCTGCGGGAATCTCAGGCGGATCGTCATAAAGATATGTGTGCCCAGCAGCAGGATGATCATGGGCCAGCCCCAGACAGCCGTGGAGATGCTTTCGATGACGGAGGAGATGGATTGCATGGAAAAAAATCTTTATCTTTGCAAAGATAACAAATTGAGCGTGAAAATGAAAGTCAACCGTATACCCGGAATCCTTCTTATTATGGCACTCCTTTCCGCATCCTGCCTCTTCCAGGGTTGCGGGGATCCCATTCCGGACGAGGAGCAGCAGAAGATCGACGCCGATCCCGATTACGCAGCCAAATCCTTCCTCCGCAAGCAGTATATGGACGTCTATTACTTCTGGCGGGACGAAGTGAAGGACCGCAACGCCACCCTCAAGCCATACGACTACAACATCTACGATTTCTTCGACAGGATGCTCTACAGGGAGGACCGCTGGAGCTGGATGTGCGACAAAGAAGAATACATCTCCGATGAGACCGGCGTCATCTCCGGCACCTGGGGCATCAGCCTGGGACAGGCTTACGAATATTATAACGACTACAATTTGCGTGTGCGGTATGTCTGGCCCGGCTCCCCGCTCGAGCGCTACGGCGTCACCCGCGGCGCCCAGCTCACCCACATCAACGGTGTCAGCGTCCAGGAAGACGAAACGGGCTTCACGAACGAGAAACTCCAGTATTTCCAGAAGAATTACTACAAGTCCCCCCAGAATCTGACCTTCCGGCTCAAGGATGGCCGCGACACCACTTTCACGGCCTCGATGGCGCAGTCACTCTCTACGCGTACCTCATTGATAACCCGTGTTTTCCAGCCTGGCGATTTCCCGGGGCTTACCGAGCCGGTGGGCTATTTCCTCTATATGGCCTTCAAGGCCAATTTCCTCGATGACATCACCGAGGCGATGACCACTTTCCGCAGCGCCGGAGTCAAGAAGCTGATCGTGGACCTGCGCTACAACGGCGGTGGCGATTCACGCGCCAGCCAGCTGCTGATGGATTGCCTGGCTCCCGCCGATGCGGTCGGGAAACCCTATGTCGTCCGCAAGCACAACAGCTATCTGGCCAGCCTCGACAAGTCCTTCTCCGACGAGGAGAACACTTCCATTGTCAAGAGCAACGAGAATGCGCTTCGTCCGGACCGCATCTATTTCATCGTCGG
This sequence comes from Bacteroidales bacterium UBA3290, assembly GCA_002361615.1. Classification (GTDB taxonomy): domain Bacteria; phylum Bacteroidota; class Bacteroidia; order Bacteroidales; family UBA932; genus Cacconaster. The sequence continues at coordinate 78,439 of DETK01000019.1, read as the reverse complement.
TCCTGGATCGGCCTCCGCCAGCGAGATGGTCATCAACGGCCTGCGGCCCTATATGGGCGACAAGCTGCAGATGGTGGGCGATACGACCTATGGCAAGCCCAACGGTATGTATGTCCTGATGTATCCTGGCTCGAACGAGGATTACGAAGCCTATCTGGATGGAGATTTCAGCAAGCTGCAGTGGGTTTTCCTGCCCATCGCCTTCTTCAACCAGAATTCGGCAGGTGAAGCGATTCCCTACGACGGTTTCATCCCCGACAAATACCGTCCCGACGACGTCTTCCACGATTTCGGCGTCGAGGAAGAGAACATCCGGGCCTGTCTGACGCACATGGTTTCAGGCACCTGGCCTGCCATTACACGCTCCTCGCAGGCAGTTTCGACCAAAGCTACCCCGAAAACTGGATATCGGATTGACAGGGAGGAAGATAGCCCCCGGTATGGCCTCTACAAGGTCCTCAGAGGAGGTTTTTAATAAAAAAGTGAGTTTTTTTGTATTTTTTTCAGCATAAAATTTGGAGAATTAGCTGAATCTCCCTACCTTCGTAAGCGCTTAGTAATAAGAATTTATACGTAATTATCAATTCATAACAACCTAAAACCCATGAAAGAACTCGTTGAAAAAATCAATGCCGAGATTGCGCTCTTCCAAGCCAACGCCAATCTTCAGGTGACCAAGGGCAACAAAGCTGCCGGTACCCGTGCACGCAAGAACGCGCTCAACATCAGCAAGCTGATGAAGGACTTCAGAAAAGCCTCTGTTGAAGCTGCCAAATAAGCTTTTCGGTTTTCTGAGAAAAATGAAGGAGTCGCAGCGATGCGGCTCTTTTTTTGCATCCCCACCAGCCATCATGGATTCCGTACGTATAGACAAATATCTTTGGGCCATCCGGGTCTACAAGACCCGCACCGATGCGACCGACGCCTGCAAGGGCAGTAAGGTGACCGTCAACGGTGCCGACGTCAAACCCTCCCGCGAAGTGAAGGCTGGCGACCGCATCGAGGTCCGCAAAGGCCCCGTTCTTTATACATTTAAGGTATTGGCCCCGCTCGAGAAACGGGTCGGTGCCAAAGACGTTCCCGGCTACGCCGAGAACCTGACCCCGCAGAGCGAACTCGACAAACTCCACGCACCGGTGGAGACTTTCTTCATCCGTCGTGACAGGGGCACGGGACGCCCTACGAAAAAAGAGCGCCGCGACATGGATTCGCTCTACGATTCGTTTTTTGTCGGAGATGCCGGCGACGCGGAAGACTGAGCGCGGTTGAACTGGGTCATCGCCCGGTCGATTCCCTCGGTACCATAGCATTTGATGCAGGCCACGGCACGCTCGAGCAATTCGGGCATCGCCCTTTTCTCTTCCAGCAGCAGTTCACCCAGCACGAAGTCCACCTGGTGGCCTTCGGCAAACCCGCCGTTGCCCGTTCCCACGCGCAGCCGGGCGTAGTCGTCGCTGGCCAGGGAGTAGTCGATACTCTTGAGCCCGTTGTGTCCGCCGTCAGAGCCGCGCTTGCGCAGGCGAAGCGTCCCGAAGGGGATGGCGAAGTCGTCGACCACTACCAGCAGGTTTTCCTGCGGGATGCGGGTCTTCTGCAGCCAGTAGTGCACGGCCTTTCCGCTGAGGTTCATGTAGGTGGAAGGCTTCAGCAGGATGAACTTCCGGCCCTTGAAGGAGATTTCCGTGGTCGCACCGTAGCGGCCCGGCGTAAAAACAGCATTGGATGCCTGGGCCCAGGCATCCAATACCATAAATCCCATATTGTGTCGGGTGGCGGCGTATTCGGCGCCGATATTGCCCAGTCCGACGACAAGATAGTTCATAGGAAGAGATTATTCGGCAGTCTCGGCAGCGGCGGCTGCGGAGTTGCGGGTGGCGCGGACGGCGCATACCAGCGTGCCTTTCGGCGAGACGATCTGGATACCGTCGTACTTGAGGTCGCCGGCATTGATCTGCTTGCCCAGGCCCAGTTCGGTGATGTCGACCGGGAGTTCGTCAGGCAGGTTCTCGATGGCACCGCAGACCTTCAGCTTGCGGGTGGGGACGTTGAGTTTGCCGCCCTGGCGTACGCCGATGGAGTTGCCGGTGATCTTGATGGGAACTTCAATGGTCACGGGCTTGGTCGGATCGAGGGCGAGGAAATCGACATGGAGGGCGCGGTCGGTCACCGGGTGATACTGGATCGCCTTGAGGATGGCCTGGTGTGCTTCTCCTTCGATGTTCAGGTCCACGATGTGGGAGTACGGAGTGTGGGTGAGACCCTTGAGTTCCTTCTCGTCAACGGAGAAAGAAACGTTCTCGATACCAGCGCCGTAGATGACGCAAGGGACTCTGTCTTCTTTGCGGACGCTCTTGACGTCTGCCTTCTTGCCGGTAATTCTCTTCTTACCTTGCAGTTCGAAATGCTTCATTGCCTTGAATTTAAAATGTGTTACTCAAGCCGGGATCGGGCCCGGCTCCCATTGCACCAAAAGGTTTCCCTTTTCGGCAGGCCGCAAAGATAAGAAAATAATTTTGTGAAAGCACAATTAATATCTATCTTTGTAATAGTTTATAACGATTCTAAACTACAAAACACTTAAAATCATAGAAATCATGGCAAAGAAATGGATTTGTACCGTTTGCGGTTACGTTCACGAAGGACCTGAGGCGCCCGAGCGGTGCCCGCAGTGCAAGGCTCCCAAGGCTAAATTCAACGAACTGGTCCAGAGCGAAGGCGGACTGACCTTCGTCGACGAGCACAAGCTCGGTGTGGCCAAGGGTTGCGACCCCGAAGTCTGGCAGGGCCTGCAGGATCACTTCCGGGGTGAATGCTCCGAGGTGGGCATGTACCTGGCCATGAGCCGTCAGGCCGACCGCGAGGGCTATCCCGAGGTGGCCGACGCGTTCAAGCGCTACGCCTGGGAAGAGGCCGAGCACGCCGCCAAGATCTGCGAACTGCTGGGCGAAATGGTCTGGGATACCGAAACCAACCTCAAGAAACGCATGGAAGCCGAGGCCGGTGCCTGCGAAGGCAAGAAGGCCATCGCTACGCGCGCCAAACAGCTGGGCTACGACGCCATCCACGACTCCGTCCACGAGATGGCCAAGGATGAAGCACGCCACGGCAAAGGCTTCGAGGGCCTTTACAACCGCTATTTCAAGAACAAGAAATAATTACGGAATCAGCCCTGTCGCCTTGTTCCAGGCCAGGGTCTTGTAGTAATTGTTCAACACCGTGTATCCGGGTCTGGGGATGTAAATGCTCAGACCCGAATTCTTTTTGATGTCCACGTCGATAAAGTGCTCGGTGGCGTCTTTGTACACGACTACGTCCGAGAGCGCACGGACGAATTCCACATACTCGTCGCCATCGGCCAGCTGGCTCACGAAGTCGTCCAGGTCGTAGTACCAGTGCCATCCGTTGCGGAAGTAGGGCTGGACTTTGGAGCGGTCGAGCGTCATGATCGCATCGCTGCGGTCCTTGAAGATCTGCCGGCAGGCCGTGGCGAGCCGTTGCATCTCCTGGGTTTTGACGAGCGTGATCGTGGCTGAGCGGTAGGCGCCCGAGAAACCGCGGTAGTAGCTCATATACTTCTCGCCGATGAGGCGGAGCGCCTCTTCCGGGGGCAGGGTCAGCAGCGGCTGGGTAATCTGGTCGTAGGGGAGGCCGTCGGCCAGGATTTCGGTAGGAGACATGAGCAGATAGTCGCAGCAGTCGCGCAGCTGGTAGGCGACTTCGATGTTGGCCATCAGGCAGCAGTCGAAGATCAGGTAATCGTAGTGGAAGTTGGACAGGGCCCTCTGCAGGTCGAGGAGTTCCATCTCGCTGCCGTGGTCTTCCGCGAAACTCTTGGAATCGGGTTCGGATGACTTGACCATGAAGGCGTACGGGTCGGCTTCGACGCTCATCATCGACTCTCCTTTGGTGGATTCGCGGGGATTGCTGTAGTAGCCGGCAGGCAGGAAGCCGGTAGCGTGTGACCACAGGATCATGCCGTGGTGTTCGGCGGGATAGGCCTGCTCGGCATCCCGGATGACGGTTTCCAGCGTTGTGGCGGTGGCGGAATTGGTCGAGAAAGGATAGGTCTTGATGGTCTCTTCCACCGTCTGGCCCTGGCGGTCCTTGTAGAGCCGGCTCAGGGTAGGGGTCTGGTCGGTAAAGTGGTAATAGACCATGACGTAGTTCTCCTTGTCGCGGGCGGTCGGCAGGTAGGCGTCCATAAAGTTCTGCAGGTCTTCCGTGCCGTAGCCGGACAGACTGTTGTTGCCCGAGAAGAAGACGAGCAGGGCATGGCGGTCTTTCTGCACAGGGTCGAACCAGTGGCAGGAAGTCACGCAGAGCAGTGCCAGCAGAAATCCCAAAATCCGTTTCATAAGGCAATGATAGGAAAATTCCGTATCTTTGTCAAGGAAAAAATGTGCCAATCCTTTATTTTCAGTGTATATGCGACTTTTCAAAGCCATGATCATCACTACCGGACTGGGCCTGGTCCTGACCGCATGCGGTTCGAAGACCGGCGACCCCGATTTCCAATACTCCATCGACGAATTCGCTGACATCGAGGTGCTTCGTTACCAGGTGCCGGGCTGGGACGAACTCACCTTCCAGCAGAAATCGTACATCTACCATCTGAGCGAAGCCGCCAAGGCCGGCCGCGACATCACCTGGGACCAGAATTTCCGCTACAACCTCGAGATCCGGCATCTGCTGGAGGATATCCTCGAGAACTACAAGGGAGAGCGCAAGGGCGCGCAGTGGAACGACTTCCTGGTCTATGCCAAGCGCGTGTTCTTCAGCAACGGCATCCACCATCACTACGCCAACGACAAGATCCTGCCTGCTTGCGCGCAGGATTATTTCGCCACGCTGATGGACGCCGTGGGCGAAGATCCCGTCCGCCGGGATTTCCTGCTGCAGGTGATCTACGATCCCGACCTCTATCCCACGCTGCAGTATCAGGGCACGGAGAAAGACCTGGTCGAAGCTTCCGCCGTCAACTTCTATGACGGGGTAACGGCCGACGAGGTCAACGACTTCTATACGAAGATGGAAGACCCGTCCGATCCGCACCCCGTCAGCTACGGACTCAACAGCAAGGTCGTCAAGGAGGGTGGAAAGATCGTCGAGAAGACGTGGAAGGCCGACGGCCTCTACGGCCCTGCCATCCAGGTCATCATCGGCCATCTCGAGGCGGCCCGTCCCTTCGCCGAGAACGATACGCAGAAACAATATATCGATGAACTGGTGGAATACTACCGCACCGGCGACCTCCGGATGTGGGACCAGTACAATATTACCTGGGTAGGCGATACGCAGAGCGACGTGGACTTCGTGAACGGTTTCATCGAGGACTATGACGATCCGCTCGGCCGCAAGGCATCCTGGGAAGGCATCGTGAACTACCGCGACCGCGAGGCTTCGCGCCGCACCGAGATCATCAGCGGCAATGCCCAGTGGTTCGAAGACCATTCCCCGGTGGATCCCCGTTTCAAGAAGAAAGAGGTCAAGGGTGTCTCGGCCAAGGTCATCAACGTGGCCGTCATCGCCGGCGACAACTATCCGGCCACGGCCATCGGCATCAACCTGCCCAATGCCGACTGGATCCGCAAGGAACACGGCTCCAAGTCGGTGACCATCGCCAATATCACCGACGCCTATACCTTCGCTTCGGAACAGCGTCCCAAGAGCGTCCTGAGCGAGTTCGCCTGGGACCAGGCCGAAATCGACCTGTGCAAGAAATACGGCAGCATCACCGACAATCTCCACACCGACCTTCATGAATGCCTCGGCCACGGCTCCGGCCAGCTGCTCGAGACCACTCCTGCCAATGCCCTGAAGGAATTCACCTCTACGCTCGAAGAGGCGCGCGCCGACCTGTTCGGCCTCTACTACGTGGCCGATCCCAAGCTGGTGGAACTGGGCCTGCTCGACAGCCCCGAAGCGTATAAGGCAGCCTATATGAGTTACATCCGCAACGGCATCATGACGCAGTTCAGCCGGGTCGAACTGGGTAAGAAGAACACCGAAGCCCACATGCAGAACCGCAAGCTGATCGCCGACTGGTGCTATGAGCACGGCCGCGCCGACAACGTCATCGAGAAGAAAGTCCGCGACGGCAAGACATACTTCGTGATCAACGACTTCGAGAAACTCCGTGGCCTGTTTGGCGAGCTGCTCGCCGAAATCCAGCGCATCAAATCCGAAGGCGACTACGAAGCCGGCAAAGCCCTGGTCCTGAACTACGCCGTGGACATCGACCCCGAACTCCACAAGGAAGTGCTCACACGTTACGCCAGCCTCGGCTTGAAACCCTACCGCGGCTTCATCAACCCCGAGATCGTCCCCGTCGTCAAAGACGGTGAAACCGTCGACTACAAGATCGTTTACGGCACCGACTTCCTCGAACAGCAGCTCCAGTACGGCAAGAAGTACCGCACGCTCTAGACGCGCATGGAGGCTATCTGCCTGATTTACAGCTTATAGCTGAAAATAGCCCCCGCTCGGCGAGCGGGGGTTATTATTTAGAATTAGTTGGTACACAGATGGTTACTGTCCAGGCGGCGGTGCCTACAGATTCCGCTCAATGTCGCTCCAGCGGAGGCGCTTGCCGGAGAGGAAGAAGCGCAGGACGATACTGCGGTCGTACAGGCCGATGTTGTTGCACTCTTCTTCGAAAGGAGACGGATCTTCGTCGCGGCGCATGCGGCGATAGTCGCGATGTGCCCGCCAGACGGATTTGAAGAAACTCCAGCGGCCCGTTACCAGATAGACGGCAGCGGAAGCGCCGTCGAGGAGCATCCTGATAAAGATGCGGCGTCTGCGGATGCTTTCCGGAAGGTTCTTGTAGAGCATCAGCAGGTTGTTGCGGTAGTTGAAATAGAGTTTCTGCGGTGAATTGTTGGGCAGGGTGCCGCCGCCTACGTGCCAGACCGTCGAAGCCGGCACACACCAGACCTGATAGCCCAGCAACTTGGCCCGCCAGCAGAAATCGATCTCCTCCATGTGGGCGAAGAAACTGTCGTCCAGGCCGCCGAGATGATGGTACAGCGCGCTGCGCACCATCATGCAGGCCCCCGTCGCCCAGAAGCACTCTTCCGGCGTGTCGTACTGTCCCTGGTCTTTCTCCAGGTTCGAGAGGATGCGGCCGCGGCAGAATGGATAGCCGTAGCGGTCGATGAATCCGCCGGCCGCGCCTGCGTACTCAAAGCGGTTCCTCTCGGCCATGGAGAGGACTTTCGGCTGGCAGATGCCCACATCGGGGTGCTCTTCCATGAAGGAGACCAGCGGTTCGAGCCAGCCTTCGCCTACTTCGATGTCGGAGTTGAGCAGGATATAGTAGTCGGCGTCGATTTCGCGCAGGGCGCGGTTGTAGCCGCCCGTGAAGCCGTAGTTCCGGTCGAAGCAAAGCGTGCGGATTTCGGGATAAGCCTCCTTCAGCCAGTCCACGGAACCGTCGGTTGAACCATTGTCGGCCACCACGATGAAGGAGCCGCAGCAGGAGGTCCGTTCCACCAGCGTAGGCAGGTAGGTTTGAAGCATCTTCAGCCCATTCCAGTTGAGGATGACGACGGCGATATCCATGGTCAGCGGAGTTTGATGAACGATTTGCACAGGATCCGCATCAGGGCCATCAGGACGAGCGCTCCGGCAATCAGGATGCTGGCATAGAGTTGTTCACGGATACGGTGGCGCAAGATTACCACGTCGGGATCCTCTTCCAGCACTCCGGCCAGGTTCACGTCGTCCAGTTCGATATTGGCCCATTTCGACACGATGGTCCCGTCGTAGAAATACACGGCGCCGCCGTTGCTGCGGTTGAGGGTCATGAGCGACTTGCGGTCGGCCGGTTCGTAATCACCCGAGGGACCGTACATAATCACCTCGTGTCCCTGCATGAGCGCCGCGTTGCGGAAACGGTCGATGCGGTCCAGATGTTCTTTGTCGAGCGATTCGGGGCTGTAGACCGTCACGGCCAGCACCGGACCCTCCATCCGCTCGAGCGTGAAATCGACCTGGGCCATCTTGGTCGAGCCGCCCACCTGGACGGTCTTGCTGTCAAGGTAGGTCCAGCTGTCGTCGGGCAGATTGTCGAGCGTGAATTCTTCCGTATGGCCGTCCTTGGTATAGAGGAAGGTCGTCTCGAAACGCGCCTGGTTCTCCTGCGCGAGTTCATCGAGGCTGTTGCCAACGCGGTAGGCCGTGAAATCAACCTGGGGGATGGTGGCCAGTGCGCGGACGGAAACGGCCAGCGCCAGCAGGGCAAAGATGCCCACGAACAGCCATTCCATCCAAGCCGGGGCCAGCCGGGTTGCCCGTTTGCGACCGAGGAAGATCAGGAAGGCGAGCACCAGCAGGATCACGTTCTTGATGAAAGTCTGGGTATTGGTCAGATGGATGGCCTCGCCGAAGCAGCCGCAGTCGCTGATGGGGTTGTAGAGCATCAGGTAGAACGTCAAGGCTGTGAAAAAGGCCATCATCAGGAGGGCGACCCAGGCGATGATGCGGATGCGCAGGCCGCTGAGCACGCAGATGCCCGTCGTGAATTCAACCGTAGCCAGGCCCATGCCCAGCAGCACGGCGGAGGATTGCAGGAAATCCAGGTGCATGAAGTCGAGGTACTCCTTGACGATGAGCCCGGTACCGACCGGATCGAGCAGTTTGAGTGCCCCCGACACGATAAAGGTCAGGGCGAAAATCACCCGGCAAAGGCCACGCAGGAATCTCATAAGGCGGCGTCGATTTGGTCGCGGATGCGGCGGAAGATGTCAGCGGCGGGGAGCATGTGCCCCTCGCTGTCGCTGCAGTCGATGCGGATGAACGACGCGTCAAGTGCGCACTGCTCCTCATAGAGGGCCCGCACTTTCTCCTGGAAGTGGATGTCTGCTTCGTGGATGTCAGTCTTGCCTTCCAGATAGGAGCGGTCGCCGCCCTTGCGGCTGGCGCGGAGTTTGGCGTCCACGAAGCCGATGGGCACGTCGAGGAAGAGGTTGAGGGTCGGGCGAGGGATGTCGAAATGCTTGTATTCGAGATCGAAGATCCAGTCGCGGAGCGCGTCGGATTCCGCCCGGGTGGGGAGCTTGGCGCACTGGAAGGCGATGTTGGAATAGACATAGCGGTCGAGCACGACCACGCGGCCCTGGTCCATCCAACTGCGGATCTGGGCGGCTGCATCCCGCCGGTCTTCGGCGAAGAGCAGGGCGACGAGCTGGGGATGGACCTGGTCGATCGAACCGAAGTCTCCCCGCAGGAACTTCGCGATGAGCTCGCCGTAAACCGGCGCGCTGTAGCGGGGAAAGTGCAGGTATTCCACTTTCCGTCCCAGGGAGGAGAAGTAGGCGGTAACCATCTTGAGCTGCGTCGATTTACCGGCGCCGTCCAAACCTTCGATTACGATCAGCATATCGTTTTTTTTCTTATATCTTTGTATTCAACTTGTAAAGGTACAAAAAGAAACGACATCATGGAAAGCGGTCCAACGAAAATCATGGGGATCATCAACCTGAATCCCGACTCGTTCTACGAGCCTTCCCGCGCCGCGACGGAAAGCGCTTTCCGTCGCCGGGCAGACAGCCTGCTGGCACAGGGAGCCGACATCCTGGATCTGGGCGCCGTGTCCTCCCGGCCGGGGGCGACGGATGTCGGTGCAGATGAGGAGTGGGCGCGCCTCGAGCCTGCCCTCGAGACGCTCCGGCGCTATTACCCCGGCGTCACGGTCTCGATCGACACCTTCCGTTCCTCCATCGTGGTAATGGCCTACCAAGCCATCGGCCGCTTCTGGGTCAACGACATTTCCGCCGGAGAATGGGACGACGCCATGCTTCCGGTCGTCGGCCGGCTCGGCCTCCGCTACGTGGCCATGCACCACCAGGGTACGTTCGAGACGATGCATGACGACTATCACTACGACAACGTGGTAGAGAGCGTCAAACAGTATTTCCGCGACTTCGCCGTCCGTGCCAAGGAAGCCGGCGTAGCCGACTGGATCCTCGACCCGGGCTTCGGCTTCTCAAAAAGCGACGAGGACAACCAGACCCTCTTCGACCACCTCGACGAACTGAAATCTTTCCGCCGCCCCATCCTGGTCGGCGTCTCCCGCAAACGCTTCATCTGGCGTCCCCGCCTGCTGACCCCGCATACCTGCGACGCCGTCGTGCGCGAATACGAAGAACGCGCCCAGGCCATGGGCGCGTCCATCATCCGTCGGCACTGATCCGGTCGGAGGCGGCGGCAGCGGCAAAAAAAAGGACAACCCCTGAAGTTGTCCTTTCTAGTACTTGTAAAAAGTGGTTTAGGCTTCTTCGCCGACTACCTGCAGTTTGACGGTGGCTTTGATGTCCTTGTAGCACTTGACCACGGCTTCGTAGTCGCCCACCTGCTTGATCAGGTTTTCGCCCACGAGGGTGATGTTCTTGCGATCCACGTTGAAACCGGCGGCCTCGAGGGCTTCGGCAACCTGGATGTTGCTCACGGAACCGAATACCTTGCCGGTCTCGCTCACCTTGGCGGGAACCTTGACGGTCACCTCAGCGAGCTGGGCGGCGAGTTTCTCGGCGGCGTCGCGGAGCGCCTGCTCCTTGTGGGCGCGCTGACGCATGTTCTCGGCGTGGATTTTCTTGGCGGTCGGGGTGGCCATGATGGCCAGGCCCTGGGGAATCAGCCAGTTGGCGCCGTAACCGTTGCGTACGGTCACGATGTCGTCCTTGTTACCAAGGTTCTGAATGTCTTGTTTGAGAATGACTTCCATGGTTAATCCTCCTTATTTCATCAGGTCGGTTACATACGGGAGCAGGGCCAGGTGGCGGGCTCTCTTGACAGCTTGCGAGACCTTCTTCTGGAATTTCAGAGAAGTGCCGGTGATGCGGCGGGGAAGGATCTTGCCTTGCTCGTTGAGGAACTTCTTCAGGAACTCGGCGTCCTTGTAGTCGACGTATTTGATGCCTGCCTTCTTGAAGCGGCAGTATTTCTTCTTCTTGACCTCGACATTGACGGGGTTCAGATAGCGGATGTCATCGTTCTGTGCCATAGTTGTATCTCCTTATTCGTTAACGGGAGCCTCGGCGGGTGCTTCGGCCGGTGCGGCGGCACCGCTCATCTTGGCGCGACGGCGCTCGGCATAAGCGATGGCGTGTTTGTCCATGGATACAGTCTGGAAGCGGAGGATGCGCTCATCACGCTTGAACTGTGTTTCAAATCTGGCAATGAACTCCGGTTCTGCCTGGAACTCGATCAGGGTGTAGAAGCCGGTAGTTTTCTTCTGGATGGGGTAAGCCAGTTTCTTCAGGCCCCAGTCCTCCTGGCACACGATCTTGCCACCAGCTTCGGTGATCAGATCGGTGTACTTGGCAACCGCTTCCTTCATCTGGACATCAGACAAAACGGGAGTTGCAATGAAAACGGTTTCGTACTGTTTTAACATAAGTAGGTAATAATTAATAAACAAGCCCTTCGGGATTTTCCCAAAGGGCTGCAAAGATAGAGATAATTTTTTATTTGACAAATTATTTCTTCGGCGCATCCTCGATGACCGCCTGGATGAACTGCCACCACTTGGCGACCGAAGGAACATAGCAGCGCTCGTCCGGGGAGTGAGGCGACTTGAGGGTCGGGCCGCAGGAGATCATATCCCAGTTGGGATAGGCGCCCGCGAGGATGCCGCACTCGAGGCCGGCGTGGATGGCCATCACGGCGGGTTCGTTGCCGAAGAGTTTCTTGTACTGGTCCTTCATGGTGTGGAGGATGGGGGAGGCCATGTTCGGGCTCCAGCCGGAATAGGCTCCGTCGAACCAGACCTTGGCGCCGGCCAGCTCGAAAGCGGCGCGGACCGATTCGGCCAGGTCCATCTTGAGCGTGTCGGTAGAGCCGCGCAGCAGCGTATTGACGTTGATCACGCCCTTGTCGGTGTGGACGATGGCCAGGTTGTTGGAGGTCTCCACCAGACCTTCGACCTCAAGGCTCATGCGGTCGACCGCGTTGGGGCAGGCGTAGAGGGCTTTGACGAGCTTCAGGCCGGTGTTGCCGGCGATGACCTTGCCGCAGCGGATGCCTTCGACGGTGATGACCAGGCCCGGATCGATGGGGGCGAGTTCGGCCTTTACGGTGGCGGCGGTCTTTTCAACGCCCGCTTTCACGGCCTCGACCTTCTCGGCCGGGACGGCGACGACAGCCTCCGCTTCACGCGGGATGGCGTTGCGCATGTTGCCGCCGTTGAAGCTGGCGAGTTTGCCCTTGTTGTCCCGCAGGATGGGGAGCAGCAGGCGGGCCATCACCTTGTTGGCGTTGCCGCGGCCCTCATTGATCTCCATGCCGGAGTGGCCGCCGCGAAGGCCGGTCACCACGATCTTCAGGGCCTTGAAGCCCTTGGGCATGGGTTCTTCCTTGTATTTGAAGCTGATGTTGGCGTCGATGCCGCCGGCGCAGCCCACGTAGAGTTCGCCTTCCGTCTCGGAGTCGAGGTTGAGAAGGATGTCACCCTTGAGGATGCCGGGCTTGAGGGCCTTGGCACCGACCATGCGGGTTTCTTCGTCCACGGTGAAGAGCGCCTCGAGGGGACCGTGCTTGATCGTCTCGGATTCGAGCACCGACATGGCGGCGGCTACGCCGAGGCCGTCGTCAGCGCCGAGGGTGGTGCCGCAGGCATACACCCAGTCACCGTCGTCCTGGTGGACGATGCGGGTCTCGATCGGGTCTTTGGTGAAGTCGTGCTTCTTGTCGTTGTTCTTCTGCGGGACCATGTCCATGTGGGCCTGCAGGATGATTCCCTTGCGGTCTTCCATGCCGGGCGTGGCGGGTTTGCGGATAATCACGTTGCCGCATTCATCCTGGAAGGCTTCCATGCCGCGGTCCTTCGCCCACTGGACGAGGAATTTGGCGACTTTCTGCGTATGTCCCGAGGGACGGGGGATCTGGGTAAGCGAATAGAAGTTGTTCCAAACGCACTTGGGTTCTAATTTGCGGATAGGCATGATGAAAGTGTTTTTGAGAGATTATTTCGATAACAGGATATTCAGCGGAAGGGTGCTCTCTTCCCCGAGCTGGTAGACAGGCACGCGGTTCTCAAGCAGGATTGCGCCGCCCTGCACCACGCGACAGCGGGTGATGGCGGGGATCCGGTAGTGGACCAGGGGCTCTTTCGAGCGGTCGGACGAGGCTTCGGGCGTGGCCAGCGGCTCGACGATGAACTCCAAGGTCACGGCTTCGCCTTCATTGACCGAGGCGGGCAGCAGCCCGTTCTTTTCGGAGATGTGGAAGGCCGTGTAACGCTGGTTTTTGGCTTCGGGATCGGGCGTAACGTCGAAAGTCTTCTCGAGGTCGGAGACTTCGCGGATACCGTAGAAGAGGCTCATATAGCGTTCTTCGAGGCGGGTAATCTCTTTGATGGCATCTCTGAGGGCTTCGTCGCTGAAGGTTGCGTCGGTATCGCCCGTGGCGATCTGCTGGCGTTTTTCCCGAAGGTAGAAAATCGTGGCTGCAGCATCGGCGGCCTTCCGGTCGGCCGATTTCTCGACCACGTTGTCCTGGGTCACGGGGACGCGTTCATAGCCTTCGTCGGTCAGGACGGCCTGGTAGAGGACGGTGGTTTCACTGCCGAGGTTGCCCGTCGGGTCGATACCTTCAAAGGAGGCTGCGCCCGCGACCGGCGCAAAGCGCCAGGCGGCGGGCTTGCCCGTGTAATTGTCGGACATCGCAACCAGGCCCTGGGTGCACATCTGCAGGAAACCGGTCGAGGCGCGCTCGGGAATCGACACCGTATAACGGGAAGCGGGATCGGCTTCCACATAGGGAGTCAGGGTGATGGCTTGTAACGTATAGGTGATGCGGTTCTGCGTGGGAGCGGCCACTCCGAAGTATTTCTGGGCATATTGGGCGTACGGTCCGGCGGTGAAGGCTTCACGGCGGGCGTTGACGCGGAGGCTGACGGTAGTCCTGGGAAGACTGTAGACGACGGGCCCCGACTGGGCGGTGGCGTCCTGGAAGAAAAACAGCGTCAGGACCAGCGCGAACAGGATTCTTTTCATCTTGAGAACAATTATTCGGTAAAAATAATAAAAAAATGCCTATTTTTACATATTATGAAAAAGCTTCTGATTCTCTTCGTCCTGGCGGCTGGCCTGCCTTTCCTGTTGTCCGCCGGCGTGCTGCGCACAAAATATGCCGACCTGGTGAACCCGATGGTCGGAACCGATTTCCACGGTCATACTTTTCCGGGTGCAGCCTATCCTTTCGGTATGGTCCAGCTGAGCCCCGATACACGCGAGGACAACTGGGACGGCTGTTCAGGCTACCATTACAGCGATTCGCTCATCAAGGGTTTCAGCCACACCCACCTGAGCGGCACCGGCTGCGCAGACCTGTGCGACATCCGTGTGATGCCCGTGGCGGGTCTCGATCCCTTCAAGGAATTTCCCTACAGGGAAGAGGACTACCAATCCGGTTTCTCCCACAGCAAGGAATCCGCCCAGGCAGGGTACTACAAAGTGTTCCTCGACCGGTGGGGCGTTGAAGCAGAATTGACGGTGGGCCGTCGCAGCGGCTTCCATCGCTATACTTACCCTGCCGGCGTCACGCCGCAGCTGGTACTCGACCTGGTCCCGCGCGACAAGATGCTGGGTGCACGGATCACGAAGGTAGGCGATTATGCCGTCCAGGGTTACCGTCGTTCCCACTCCTGGGCCGACGACCAGATCGTCTATTTCTATATGGAATTCTCTCGCCCGATTGCCGAAATGGTGATCGAAGAGCCGATAGAAGGTGATGACCAGCCGCGTGCCCTGATTATGTTCGATAAATCATCCGGCCGTTCCCGCGCGCGGGAGCTGCTTGTCCGCGTGGGCATCTCCTCGGTTTCCGAGACGAACGCCCGTGCCAATCTCGAATCGGAGGGAGCCTTGCAGAAAGGCGGCATCTATGCGTTCGATATTGCGAAAGAGTCAGCCCGCAAGGCCTGGGACGAATTCCTCTCGAAAATCGAGGTGGAAGGCGACTACACGACGAAGCGCATCTTTTATACGGCGCTCTATCACACGGCCATCGCCCCCAGCCTCTACTCCGACGCAAACGGGGAATACCGCGGCATGGACCACAAGATCCACCGCACGGACGGCTGGGACCGCTACCATATCTTCTCGCTTTGGGATACGTACCGGACACTGCATCCGCTGTTCAATCTGATCGAGCGGAAGCGGACGGTCGATTTCATCAAATCGATGCTCTCGATCTATGAAGAACAGGGCAAACTGCCCCGTTGGGAGTTGAGTGCCAACGAAACCGACTGCATGATCGGCTACAGTGCGGCGCCGGTGATTGCCGACGCCCTGGCCAAAGGCATCACCGACTTCGACCGGAAAGAAGCCCTCAAGGCCATGGTGGAGACCGCCAACCGGCCGGAATTCGGCATCGACGTGTATCGTGACAACGGGCTGGTCCTGGCCGACAAAGAGCATGAATCCGTCTCCAAGACCCTGGAATACGCCTTCGACGACTGGTGCATCGCGCAGGTGGCGCAGCGGATGGGCGAGCGCGGTACCGCTTCGACATTCCTCCGCCGTTCGCAGTATTGGCGCAACATTTACGATCCCTCCACCGGATTCATGCGGGCCCGCCTCAACGGCATCTGGCTCGATCCCTTCGATCCCGCAGAGGCCAACATCCATTACACGGAGGCCAACGCCTGGCAGTATTCCTTCCACGTGCAGCACGATATCAGCGGCCTGATCGAAGCCAGCGGCGGAGACAGTTCCATGGAACAGTGGCTCGACGAACTCTTCTCGACCTCGAGCGATACCGGCGGCCTGAAGGTCGCCGATATGACCGGTATGGTGGGGCAATACGCCCAGGGCAATGAGCCCAGCCACCATATCGCCTACCTGTATAATTATGTCGGCGTGCCCTGGAAGACGCAGCGGATTGTCCGCAAGATCATGGAAGAACTCTTCACCGACGCGCCGGACGGCCTTTGCGGCAACGAGGACTGCGGCCAGATGTCGGCCTGGTACGTGATGAGCGCGCTGGGCTTCTATCCCGTCACCCCGGGCAGCGACCAGTACGTATTCGGTTCGCCGATGTTCCGCAATGCCGTGATCCATCTCGAAAACGGACGGGATTTCACCCTGCGCGCGCCGCGGACCAGCAGCACGAACCGCTACATCAACCACGTGATGCGCGACGGTCTGCCCTACAGGAAGTCCTATGTGACCTATGCCGATATCGCGCAGGGAACGACCTTCATTTTCGGTATGGATGCTGAGCCCAATCTGCGCTTTGGCGTCCGGGAGGACGACCGGCCTTACTCGGCCGTGGAGAAGACCATCGTGGAAAATCCTGTCTTCGTCGTGCCCTCCCCGGTGTTCAACGCTTTTACCAAAGTGGAGATCGAGTCCCCGGCCAAGGGCAACCGCATCTGGTACCAGATGGTGCCGGAAGGCAGCGTGGCCGGCGGTGACTTCGACCTCTATCAGCGTCCCTTTACCGTAAGCCGCAACTGCACGATCTACGCCTATTGCACCGATGCGGACGGCAATCGCAGCTTTACGACGCAGACCACGCTGCGGCGTGTCGAGAACAGTTATAAGGTCCAGATCGCCCATCCGTACAGCCGGCTCTACAGCGCCGGCGGCGACCAGGCGATCGTCGACGGAGTGCGCGGCGGTACCAACTTCCGCCTGGGCGGTTGGCAGGGCTACCAGAACAGCGACTTCGAGGCTGTGATCGACTTGGGAGCCGAGAAGCATCTCTCCCGGCTGAGCGCCGGATTCCTGCAGGATACCCGTTCGTGGATCGTGTTGCCCGTCTGGGTGGAATTCTACACTTCGCGCAACGGAAAGGACTTCGTACGGCAGCGCCGCCTGGAGCATGATGTCGATCCGCAGGATTACAACTGCCAGATCCACGAATTCACGCTTCCAGTCAACGTGAACGCCCGCTATGTCAAAGTGGTGGCGCGGAATTTCGGCACTCTGCCCGAATGGCACCTGGGCGCCGGCGGCCAGGCCCACATCTTCGTCGATGAAGTCACCATCCAGTAACACAGTCCCGACAGTCCATACCCTCTTTTCCCCCTCTTTCCGCTGCAATGTACACACTTGTCAATCAGTTTATTACAGAAACTGATCCCCCTCAAAAGCGGGGGGATCGGTTTCGGCAACTCCTTCATTCACTGATGCTTCCGTTGCAGGCGCTGGGGGTCTTCGTCCTGGTGCTGGCAGCCTGCGGGAGCGAGCCGAAAGGCGAAGCGGACGGGTACATCGATTTCCTGTATGCCTATATGCCGCATCCCGACTTGGCGGCCCATCCCTACACCTATTGGGAAGCTAATGTCGACAAGACGCTCGAGGTTCGCGAACGGATGGGCTGGGACATTCCCGAGCGGGAGTTCCGGCATTTCGTCCTGCCGCTGCGTGTCAACAACGAGCCGCTCGACGACTTCCGGACGTTGTATGCCGATACGCTTTGTGCCCGTGTGCAGGGGATGACGATCGGGGAGGCGGCGCTGGAGATCAATCACTGGTGCCACGAGATGGCCACGTATCAGCCTTCAGACGGTCGGACGTCTTCGCCGTTGCAGACTATCCAGCGCGGTGTGGGGCGCTGCGGCGAGGAATCCGTGCTGGCGGTGGCGGCGTTGCGCGCCGCCGGGATTCCCGCCCGGCAGGTCTATACGCCGCGCTGGGCCCATACCGACGACAATCACGCCTGGGTGGAGGTCTATGTAGACGGCAAATGGCAGTTTATGGGCGCCTGCGAGCCGGAGCCGCGGCTCAACATGGCCTGGTTCACGGGGCCTGTTTCCCGTGCTATGATTCTTCATACCAAGGTTTTCGGAGATTATCACGGCGACGAGGATGTGATCCGGCGTACACCTTGTTACACGGAAATCAATGTGATCCGGGGGTATGTTCCTGCCCGTCGGAGTGTGGTGACGGTGGCGGATGAGAAAGGCAAGCCCGTCGCCGGAGCCCACGTGGAGTTCAAGATCTATAATTACGCCGAGTATTACACGGTGGCCAGTTATCAGACCGACCGGAAAGGACAGGCTGCGCTCGATATGGGGCTGGGAGATATGGTGGCATGGGCTTCAAAAGGCGACCGCTTCGGTCTGGCCGTAATCGATGGGGAAGCGGTGACGGTGACGCTTGACCATACCGTCGGAGAGCGTTGTGCCATCGATCTGGATATCGTACCGCCGGCCGAGAACCCGCTGCCTTCGGGCGCTACCGACGAGGAAGTGGCCCGCAATGCAGAGCGTCTGCGCTACGAAGATTCGTTGCGTGATGCACGGCCCAAAGGCAACGCGGCCGTTATCGATGCCTTCCTGGCGGCGCACGACGATGCGAATGCACACGCGCTCCTCGCCTCGCTCTCTGAAAAGGACCGCGGCGACGTGACGCTTGACGTGCTGGAAGATGCCTATGCGCATATAGATGGCGTGTTCAACCCGCTTCGCGATTGTCCGAGGGTGGACCTGGAACCGCTCAAGCCCTATTTCAGCGCGCTGGCCAGTCTCGATCTGAAATCCCGCAAGGAAGTGGCCGAATGGATCGGAAAGAACATCGAAGTCGATGCGCAGCGCAACCCGCAAGGGCTGCGGATGGCGCCGGCAGACGTCATGCTCAGCCGCAAGGCCGACCGAATGAACCGCGATATCTTCTTTGTCGCGCTGTGCCGCGCCAATGGGCTGGAAGCCCGTCTCGATCCGCTGACAGGTCAGGCCGAGGCAGATTTGTATGAAAAAGCTGCCCTTGAATCTGGAGAAACGCCGACTTTGATTGAAGACGAAAGGATTGCGAAAGGAAAGGTGGACGTCCAGTATGAGGGGTCGGGAACACCGGAGTATTACTATCATTTTACACTGTCTTCCCTTGTCCCTGGCGGATCGTCCGGCGAGTCGTATCGCAAGACGGAACTGTGCACCGTCGGCGAAGATTCCGACCATAATCCCTGGGATACGGTTTTCCCGCTGGAAGTGGAAGTCGGGTGTTACATGCTTACAAGCGGCACGCGTCTGGCTGACGGCAGCGTGCTCTCGCACACGGAATTCTTCACGGTCAGTCCCAATGCCGTCACACAGGTCCCGCTGGTGATGCGCAGCGCCGACGACCGGATTTCGGTGTTGGGCACGATGGATGCCGACCGTTTCCTGCCGCAGACCGGCCGCGGCTACTATCTGTTGGCTGTGCTGGGCGACCGCGATGAACCGACAAGCCATGCCGTCCGTCAGCTGGAGACGTTGGTTCCCGTGCTGGAGCAATGGGGAAGGCCCCTGCTGATGGCAGGCCCTGCTGTCGGTCGTGCGATGGCCTCTTCTAAGGACGATTCCCTGGGGCGGCTGTCGAAACTGGTTCCGGTCGACGATGCCGACGGCTCGATCCTCGAGATGTTGTGCGCCGGGTGCAAGAGCGAATCCCGCCAGAAACCGGTAATCACCGTTTGCGACAGCTTCGGCCGTATCGTCTATTTCTCGCAGGGCTACAACACCTCCCTGGCCGAAGATCTCAAACGCGTTCTTTCGCAGCTATGAGTTCGCTCGTTCCCGGCTTTGCCCAGCGTTACCCCAGGATCGACGATGATGAAGCCTTCTGGCGCGACTTTGAACGCCAAGCCCAGCCAGCCTCCGCCCGTCATTCCCGGCTTGACCGGGAATCTCTCCTTGTCGAGTCGTGCTGCACGACCCTCGACGAAGCTCTTGCCGCCGAGGCGCGCGGCGCAGACCGCATCGAACTCTGCACCGACCTCTCCGTCGGAGGTCTCACCCCGCCCCGCGACTTAATCCGCGAAATCGTCGCCCGACTCTCGATCCCCGTAAATGTCCTCATACGCCCTGCCTCCGGCTCCCGGCCAGCCTCCGGACATCCTTCCCGGCCAGCCTTCGCCCGTCATGCCAGGCTTGACCCCGACCGTCATGCTCGGCCTGACCGGGCATCTCACCTCTCCCTGGGTGGTTTTTCCGCCCTGGATTTCGTCTACGACGAAGAGGCTGTGAGCCAGATGGAGTCGGACATCGCCTTCTGCCGGTCGGCTGGTGTCGCCGGCGTGGTCGTCGGGGCGCTGACGCCCGATGGCGCCATCGACCTGCCGGCCATGCGGCGGCTGGTCGCCGCCGCCGGCCCGCTCTCCGTGACCTTCCACCGCGCCTTCGATGTCTGCAGCGAAGATCCTTTCAAAGCTGTCGATAAAATCATCTCGCTCCTTTGCACCCGCCTGCTGACTTCGGGGATGGCACCCACTGCCTGGGAGGGGAAGGAACTGATTGCCCGCCTGGTCCGTCACGCCGGCGACCGTCTGATCATCATGCCCGGCAGCGGCGTCCGCCCCGATAATCTCACTGCCTTGGCCGCCGCCACCTCCGCCCCCGAATTCCATGGCACGGCTATCCCTTAGTTTTCAAGAAATAATAGCTATCTTAGCGGGTGATTAACCCATTCAATATGAACAAGATTATCCTTTTTATCCTTTCAATGGCATTGCTTATGAGTTGCGGTAAAGAAGTCCTCAAGGACGTCCAGGCGAAACCCTGGCAGGAAATAGAACCGACCGAAATCACGTTGAATCCGCTCCAGATGATCGACCGGGACTGGCTGGAGGTTTCGGCGGGCAAGGAAGGGAAGATGAATCTGATGACCATCTCCTGGGGTACGATCGGGGAACTGTGGAACAAACCCGTTTTCATCGTCTATGTCTCGACCAGCCGGTACACGCACCAGTTTATGGAAGAGAACGACTATTTCACGGTAACGCACTTCCCGGAATCGATGCGGCCTCAGCTGAGTTATCTGGGCAGAGCCTCCGGCCGGAATGAAGACAAGGTAGCCGGTGCCGGCCTGACGGTGGAATTCACGGAACTGGGCAATCCGATCTATGCCGAAGCGGATCTTGCCATCGAGTGCAAGAAGATCTATGCGCAGCAATTCGACGCGGACCTTCTCCCGCAGGAACAACGCGAGTGGTACGAACGGTCCGGCCTGGGCATCCACTATATGTATATCGGCGAAATCCTCCACGTCTGGAAGAAGTAACTTCCTGGCAGAAGATAGCATAGAAAAAGGCGCTCTCCTTTTCCAAGGAGGGCGCCTGTTCCTTTTAACCTAAAAACTTAACCTATGAAAAAACTATTCGATGATAGGTTAAGCAAAGGGTGTGCCAAAGTCGGGCAGCAGTAAAAATTATTCGGCAGGTGTTATCGAAATGATTTCCACTTTGCGGATCGGGCGGTCGCGCATGTCGGTGCGTTCGGAGGCGATCTTGTCGATGACGGTCAAGCCGTCGACCACTTCGCCGAAGATGGTGTATTCGCCGTCGAGATGCTTGCAGCCTTCTTCATCCTGGACGATGTAGAACTGCGAGCCGGACGATTCCTTGGCCGGATTGACCTGGTCGCCGCGACGGGCGGCCGCCAGGGCGCCTTTCTTGTGCGTCTTGCCTGCTACGATTTCGGCCGGGATGGTGTAGCCGGGGCCGCCGGTGCCGAACTGTGCGATCTTGGTGGAGTCCTTGGTGAAGGGATCACCGCCCTGGATCATGAAGCCTTTGATGATCCGGTGGAACAGCAGGCCGTTGTAGAAGCCGCTGCGGGCCAGTTTCACGAAGTTGTCGCGGTGCAGCGGGGTTTCCGCATACAGCTTGACGGTCATCGTGCCGTCGGTGGTCTTGATCTTGAGCATCGGCTCTTCGCCGAGTTCCGCCCATTTGTCGGCGGGGGCAGCAGGTTGTTCGTTCATAGTGGTGGTTGTCGGATTGTTCGTTTCAGGGGTTTGTTCCGTGGTTGTTTCCTCCGTGCCTTCAGCAGGTTGCGGGTTGTCGGGCTTCTTGCAGGCCGCAAACAGGACCAGGGCCGCAAGGATATAGATGCATAGGCGTTTCATGACGTGTATAAACGTTTATATCTGTTTTTCGCAGCCCAAATTTAACGAATATTTCTTATTTTTGTAAGACAAACACGACACTCGTGGCAAATCCCCTCAAACAACTCGCCGGCGAAACCGCCATCTATGGACTGAGTACCATCCTGGCCCGGGTCATCAACTTTGCACTCGTCCCGCTTTATACGCGCGTCCTCACACAGGCGCAATATGGTGTAGTATCTGAATTCATGGCCTACATCGCCATGCTCCAGGTGGTGCTGACGCTGGGTCTGGAAACGGGCTGCTTCCGCTACGCCAGCAAGGAAGGTGCCGATCCCGGGAAAGTGTTTTCCAACGCGTTCGTCACGGTATCCGGTATCTGCGCCCTGTTCCTGGCCTGCATGATCGCCTTCTCGGGCGACATCTCCACGGCCATGGGCTATCCGGGATTCCGGAACATGATCGTGTACTGCGGCCTGATCCTGGCCATCGACTGTACGACGGCCATCCTTTTCGCCAAGCTGCGTCACGAGCACAAGGCCCTCAAGTTTGCCGTCATCAAGACCGTCAAGATCCTTACCGAAGTGGCGGTGAACCTGTGGCTCTACCTGGTGATGGCCAAACGCTTCGCGGCAGGTTCCAGCCTCTGGCTCACGCGTTTCGTCAGTTCGACCCCCGACTTCACCTATCCGATTTTCGCCATCCTGGTCAGCTGCATCGTCTGCCTCGTGCTGATCGCGCCCGAGCTGCTGAAGCTTTCTTTCCAGCTCGACCGCAAGCTGATCGGCCGGCTGCTGGTCTATTCGCTCCCGCTGATGATCGCCGGCCTCCCGGGCATCATGAACGACGTGCTCGATCGCGTTCTGATGCGCTTCGTCAATGCCGATCCGGTGAATTGGCGCGCCGACCTGGGTGTCTATCAGGCCGCGGTGAAGCTGGCCGTCATCATGCAGCTCTTCGTTCAGATGTTCCGCTATGCGGCGGAGCCTTTCTTCTTCCAGCGCGAGCGCGAGAAAGACAGCAAGCAGACGTATGCCAAGGTCCTGAACTATTTCACGGCCTTCTGCATGTTCGGCTTCGTGGTGCTGATGCTCTTTATGGATGAGATCGGCCTGCTGCTGGGCAAGGACTTCCGCGTAGGTCTCGACATCACGCCCATCATGCTGATGGCCTATGTGATTACGGGCATCCTGTTCAACGTCAATATCTGGTACAAACTCTCCGAAAAGACCGGTTACGCCGTGTGGATCACGCTGGCGGGCCTGGTCGTCACCATCGTGGTCAATCTCATCTTCATGCCGCGCTATTCATACCACGCGGCGGCCTGGGGCCACATCGCCAGCTATGTGACGATGCTGCTGCTGACCGCCCTGCTGGGCCGCAAGCATTATCCTATCCCCTATAATTGGGGCGTGGTGATTCTGCTGGTAGCGGCTGGTCTGGGCGTATGGGGCCTGAGCATGCTGCTCCCTGAGATGGGTGTCTGGACAAAAATCCTCGTACATTCTGCCTTCGTGCTGCTCTATATTGCCATTGCATTTGTTATATTTGTGGTTCAGAAAAGAAGAGCTGCCGTATGAAAGTGAAGATCGTCAATCACTCGCCCTACCCGCTTCCCGCCTATGCCACCGAGCTGTCTGCCGGCATGGATCTCCGTGCCGACCTGCAGGAGCCGCTGGTCCTGGGTTCGCTGGAGCGGGCAATGGTACCCACCGGCCTTCACATCGAACTGCCTGCAGGCTTCGAAGCGCAGATCCGTCCGCGCAGCGGCCTGGCTGCCAAACACGGCATCTCGATCGTCAACGCCCCCGGCACCATCGACGCCGACTATCGCGGTGAGATCAAAGTGGTGCTGGTCAATCTCTCGAACGAACCCTTCACGGTCAATCCCGGCGAGCGGATCGCGCAGATGGTCGTGGCGCGCCACGAAACGGTGCAATGGGAGCCCGTGGAAGCGCTGGAGGAAAGCGGTCGCGGAAGTGGCGGATTCGGTTCAACAGGAAAATAAGACAAGACCATGATATCAGTTGAAGAATTGTATGCGCTCTACCGGAAGTGTACGGGCATTACGACAGACAGCCGCAACATCAAGGAAGGCATGATGTTCTTTGCGCTCAAAGGCGAGAAGTTCGACGGAAACGATTTTGCGGAAGATGCGCTCAAGGCGGGTGCCCGCTATGCGGTTGTCGACCGTTTCCTGTTGGAAGGTACGGCTTACCGCGGCCGCAAATGCATCGTAGTCGAGAACTCTCTGGCCATGCTTCAGCAGATGGCCGCCTATCATCGCAAACAATTCGACATCCCCGTCGTGGGCATCACCGGCACGAACGGCAAGACCACGACTAAGGAACTGGTAGCCGCCGTCCTGTCGAAGAAATACAATCTGGTCGCCACCCAGGCCAACTACAACAACCATATCGGCGTGCCGCTCACCTTGTTCCGCATCGACGAACGCACCGACATGGCCGTTGTGGAAATGGGTGCCAGCGCCCCGGGCGAAATCGCGGAGCTGACGAAGATCGTCCAGCCCACCTGCGGCCTGATCACAACCGTAGGCAAGGCACACCTGCAGGGATTCGGCTCCTTCGAAGGGGTCAAGAAAACCAAAGGGGAACTCTACGATATCCTGCGCCAGCGGGGCGGCGTCGTGTT
This sequence comes from Bacteroidales bacterium UBA3290, assembly GCA_002361615.1. Taxonomy (GTDB): domain Bacteria; phylum Bacteroidota; class Bacteroidia; order Bacteroidales; family UBA932; genus Cacconaster. Next base: position 53,972 of record DETK01000019.1, on the reverse strand, counting down.
CTACAATGCCGACAATCCGCATCTGTGCGAGATGGTTTCGCATCGTCCCGGCCTTTGCGTCCGCAAGTACGGCGTCCGGGAGCAGGACGTGAAGGTCTTGCCCGCAACGCCGGACAGCCCGTTCCTGAAACTCGAACTCACGCATGACGACAAGCCCGTGACCATCACCACGCATCTGGTGGGCGACTACAACGCCGACAATGTGATGGCCGCCCTGGCCGTCGGTACCTATTTCGAAGTCCCGTTCAAGAAGATGGTAGCAGCCATCGAAGCCTATACCCCTTCCAACAGCCGCAGCCAGCTGGTGAAGACCGCCCACAACACGCTGGTGATCGACGCCTACAACGCCAACCCTTCGAGCATGCGGGCCGCCCTCGACAATTTCGCCGCCACCGAATTCCCAGGCAAAGTGCTGATGCTGGGTGACATGCTGGAACTCGGTCCCGACTCGGCCGACGAGCACATGGCCATTCTTCGCCACGCCGTTTCCGTCTCGGGTGAGATTTATCTGGTAGGCAACGAATTCACGGCCGCAGCGGCAGCACTGGGTGCAGGATACGCCCGGATCCTGCCGTTCCCCACCATCGAAGACCTCAAAGCCTATGTGACGGAGCACCCGCTTGAGGAACGTACCATCCTGATCAAGGGCTCCAACGGCAAACACATGGAGCGGGTCGTCGATGCCCTTTAAAAAAGTTTGTATTTCAAAATTTATCCGTATCTTTGCAGGCCCTTTCTCGAGAAGATAGGGAAGTTACAATTATTGAACTGATTACTAACTTAAAGCAAAAGCAAAATGGCTGTTAAAATCCGCCTTTCGCGTCACGGCAAGAAGAATTACGCGTATTTCCACATTGTCGTCGCTGACGCACGCGCACCGCGCGACGGCCGTCTGATCGAACAGATCGGCCTCTACAACCCGAACACAAACCCCGCGACCATCGTCCTCGATGGTGAACGTGCCCTCGACTGGCTCAACAAAGGTGCCCAGCCGACCACGACCGCCCGTCGCATCCTCTCCTACGAAGGTGTCCTGCTGAAGAAACACCTTCAGGGTGGTGTAGCGAAGGGTGCTTTCTCCGAGGAGGAAGCCGAGCGCCGCTATGCTGCCTGGAAGACCCAGAAAGATTCGAAACTGGCCTCCAAGAAGCAGACCATCGCCAGCGCCAACGAAGCTGCCGCCAAGGCTGCCATCAAGGCTGAGGCCAAGGTCAACGAGGAGCGCGCTGAAGCGATCGCCAAGAAGAAGGCTGAGCTCGCCGCTGCTGCTGAAGCTGCCGCCAAGGCCGCTGCCGAAGAGGCTGCTGCCGCCGCTGCTGAAGCTGAGGCTCCCGCTGAGAATCCGGAAGCGTAGTTTTCGGGATGAAGGTGCTGAAATCCTGGGGCGCAGCCGGAGAAGTGGTGTTGAGCCGCCCGGCAGACAGTCCGCAGGATTTGAACGTACAGGAACCGGTATTCATCGAATTCGATGGACTGCCGGTTCCTTTTTATTTTGAATCCCTGCAGGAAAAGGGCAATCGCCTGATCGTAAAGTTCGAGGATGTCGATACGCTCGCCCAGGCCGAAGAACTGGTCGGCCGCGAGGTCCGCTTCGCCGCAGAAGAGGAAGAAGAGGAAGACACGCTCATCGGCCTCAGGGTCCGCGACAGCCGCACGCGGCGCATCATCGGCGAAATCGTGGATTTCAGCGACTACGGCGGCAACATCGTCCTGACCGTCGAAACGGAAGACAGCGGCGAAGTCCTGCTCCCCCTGCACGAAGAACTCATCGTCAATATCCACGGCGAAGTCATCACCCTCGATATTCCCGAAGGACTTCTCTGATCGGAATTCGACTTTGGCACACCCTTTGCTTAACCTATCATCGAATAGTTTTTTCATAGGTTAAGTTTTTAGGTTAAAAGGACTAGGCGCCTCTCCCTTTGCAAAGGAGAAGCGCCTTTTTCTTTTTCGCCACTCAGGGCAAGAACCGTTCTGATTCTTCAATCTGTCCAAGGAATCGGGCTGCTTCCTTGGATAGTTGCCCGCAGAGACGCATTCTGTCCAAGAATACCTGAGCTATTCTTGGACAGTTGCTCTTTTGTTTCGATTGTATTTGTAATCGGGGCTTCTCCGTTGTATCTTTGTGGTTGGCCATAACCATGTTGGTGGTGGATAACGGATGGAGGATTGAATATGGTTAAGGAACACACTTTCTATGAGAAGGAAGAACGCTGTCGACGCGTCTTCCAAATGACGCTGCGGAAATACGGTGGAATCTGGCATTTATGCACGCCCGGGGAGAAGCAGCCGGTCATTTTCAGGAATCCGGAAGATTATGTGTTTGCCATGACTTTGGTGGCGATGTGTGCATACGATTGTCCGCAGGTGCAGATCATCACCTTCGAGATCATGAGCAATCATGTACACTTCGTGATTTGTGGGAGCAAGGAAGAGGTTCTGGCGTTTTTTGAACTATTCAAGAAACGCCTGCGCTGGTATCTGGTCAAGAATGGAGGCCAGAGAGATTTGCGCCGGTTCAACTGCGATGAACCGATAGCGATAGAGACACTCGAATCGCTGCGGAACCAGATCGGTTATACGAACCGGAATAATTTTGTCGTCGATCCAGACCAGACGCCCTTCACGTATCCATATGGTGCGAACAGCTATTATTTCAATCCCATTGCCAAGGAGCGTCAGACGTCTTTGTTTGGGGACGTCAATATATTGAAAAGGCGGGCGTTCGTCCATTCAAGACAGGCCGATTACCCTCTGTCCTACCAGATAGTCGATGGGTATTTCTCGCCAATGAACTATTGTCGGCTGGATATTGGGGAAGGGGTTTTCCGGGATGCGCGTCACTATTTCCATAAGCTGTCCAAGGAAATAGAGTCTTACCGAGATATTGCCGCAATGGTTGGTGATGCGATATTCTACACCGACGATGAGTTGAACGACGTTGTCTACCGGATCTGCAAAGAGCAATATAATGGGCAGAAGGCAACGCTGTTAGGGAAGGATGAAAAACTATCTCTGGCGATGGTACTGCACTTTGATTACAATGCCGACAACGCCAAAATCGCCCGGCTCCTCAGGATGCCCGTTGAAGTGCTGGTCGCTCTTTTCCCGCTTAAAAAGAAATAAACTGTCCAAAGGATACGACGAAAACCTTGGACAGTTACCGACGGAAAGAGCATCTGTCCAAGAAATACCATAGAAATCTTGGACAGATGCTAAGATGGTCGTCCGGGTCAGCGGCCCGTGTAGTTATGCGGCGTGATGGCGTGGAGTTCGGCTTTGACGGCGTCGTCGATGTCGAGCGAGTCGATGAAGTGGCTGATGGCCTCTTTGGTGATGTGTTCGCCGGTGCGGGTCAAGGCTTTGAGGGCTTCGTAAGGCTTGGGGAAGCCTTCGCGGCGCAGCACGGTCTGGATGCCTTCGGCGACGACGGCCCAGTTGCGCTCGAGGTCCTGCGCTACGCGGTCTTCGTTGAGGATCAATTTGCCGATGCCTTTCTGCAGCGAGCGGATGGCGATCAGCGAGTGGGCGATGGGGACGCCGATGTTGCGCGAGACCGTGGAGTCCGTCAGGTCGCGCTGCAGGCGCGAAACCGGCAGCTTGCAGGAGAGGTAGTCGTAGATGGCGTTGGCGTAGGTCAGGTTGCCTTCGGCGTTTTCGAAGTCGATGGGATTGATCTTGTGCGGCATCGTGGAGGAGCCTACTTCACCGGCCACCAGTTGCTGTCCGAAATACTCCATCGAGATGTAGAGCCAGCAGTCGCGGCTCAGGTCCACCAGTACCGTATTGATCCGGCGCAGGGCGTCGAAGATCGCGGCCAGATTGTCGTAGTGGTCGATCTGCGTGGTGGGGTAGGAGCGTTTGAGGCCCAGCGAGGCGACGAACTGCTCGGCGAAGCTGTTCCATTCGATGTCGGGATAGGCCACGTAATGGGCGTTCATGTTGCCCGTCGCCCCGCCGAACTTACCGGGGTAGGGCCGCTCTTCCAGCTGGCGCAGCTGCTCTTTCAACCGGACGATGAATACCTCCAGTTCTTTTCCCAGACGCGTCGGGGATGCGGGCTGACCGTGCGTATGGGCCAGCATCGGAACGTCGGCCCAGAGCGCGGCGCGCTGCGAAAGCATGTCGAGCAGCTCACGCAGGGCGGGCATGTAAACCTCAGCCAGCGCTTCCTTGAGCGAGAGCGGAGTAGCCGTATTGTTGATGTCCTGCGAGGTAAGGCCGAAATGGATGAATTCGGCGTAGGCGGAGAGACCGAGGTCTGCGAAGCGTTCCTTCAGGAAATACTCCACGGCCTTGACGTCGTGGTTGGTCCGGCGCTCGATCTCCTTGATGCGGGCAGCGTCTTCCGCCGTAAAGTCGCCGTAGATGGCCCGCAGTTGCGGAAAGACTTCCGGGTCAACGTCTTCGAGCTGGGGCAGGGGCATTTCGCACAGGGCGATGAAATACTCCACTTCCACCAGGACGCGGTAGCGCATCAGCGCGCATTCAGAAAAGAAGGCAGAAAGTTCCGCCGTCTTGCCGGCGTAGCGGCCGTCGACGGGGGATATGGCCAGCAGCGGATCCATTGCGGTAAAGGTTTGTTACAGTTTGCGTTTGATTTCGACAATCTGGTAGGCCTCGATCATATCGCCGATCTTGATGTCGTTGAAGCCGTCCACGCTCAGACCGCAGTCGAAGCCGGCGGCGACTTCCTTCACATCGTCCTTCATGCGCTTGAGCGAGCCCAGCGTACCGGTGTAGACCACGATGCCGTCGCGGATGACGCGAACCTTCGCGCTGCGCGTCAGCTTGCCGTCGCGGACCATACAGCCGGCGATGGTACCGACCTTCGAGATCTTGAAGGTTTCGAGCACTTCCGCATTGGCGGTGATCTCCTCTTTCTCCTCAGGAGCGAGCATGCCTTCGATACCGCTCTTGACCTCTTCGATGGCGTCGTAGATGACCGAGTAGAGACGGATTTCGATCTGCTCTTTTTCGGCCAGTTTGCGGGCGTTGGGCATCGGGCGTACCTGGAAGCCGATGATGATGGCATTGGAGGCCACGGCCAGCAGTACGTCGGACTCGGAGATGGCACCCACGGCCTTGTGGATCACGTTGACGTGGATTTCCTCGGTCGAGAGTTTGATGAGCGAATCGGAGAGGGCCTCGATGGAACCGTCCACGTCGGCCTTGACGATGATGTTCAGCTCCTGGAAGTTGCCCAGGGCGATACGTCGGCCGATCTCCTCGAGGGTGATGTGGGTCTGCGTCTTGATGCCCTGGATGCGGATCAGTTGCTCGCGCTTGTTGGCCACGTCGCGGGCTTCCTTCTCGTCTTCCATGGCGTTGAGGGTGTCGCCGGCAGTCGGCGCGCCATTCAGACCGAGTACGGAGACCGGGGTGGAAGGGCCTGCTTCCTGGAGGCGCTGGCCACGCTCGTTGAACATGGCCTTCACGCGGCCCGCGAAACAGCCGGCCACGATGGGATCGCCCACATGGAGCGTACCGCTTTGCACGAGTACCGTGGCCAGATAGCCGCGGCCCTTGTCGAGCGACGATTCGATGATGTTGCCCACGGCCAGTTTGTTGGGATTGGCCTTGAGTTCCAGAAGGTCAGCCTCGAGCAGTACTTTTTCGAGGAGTTCCTCCACGTTGATACCCTTCTTGGCTGCAATCTCCTGGCACTGGTATTTGCCGCCCCAGTCCTCCACCAGGATGTTCATATTGGCAAGCTGTTCCTTGATCTTTTCAGGGTTGGCGCCCGGTTTGTCGATCTTGTTGATGGCGAAGATCATCGGGACGCCGGCTGCCTGGGCATGGTTGATGGCCTCGACGGTCTGCGGCATCACGGCGTCGTCGGCCGCGATGATGATGATGGCCAGGTCGGTGACCTTGGCGCCGCGGGCACGCATGGCCGTGAAGGCCTCGTGACCCGGGGTATCGAGGAAGGTGATGTGACGACCGTCGGGGAGGGCGACGTTGTAGGCGCCGATGTGCTGCGTGATACCACCGGCCTCGCCGGCGATCACGTTGGTCTTGCGGATGTAGTCGAGCAGCGAGGTCTTACCGTGGTCGACGTGACCCATCACGGTGACGATCGGCGGACGCGGAAGGAGGTCCTCCTCCTTGTCTTCCTCCTGGGCGATGGCGCCCTGGATCTCGGCGGTGACGAATTCAATCTTGTATCCGAACTCTTCGGCGACCAGCACGAGGGCCTCGGCGTCGAGGCGCTGGTTGATGGACACCATCAGGCCGAGGTTCATGCAGGCCTCGATGACCTTGGTCACCGGGGTGTTGTTCATCAGGATGGCCAACTCGTTGACGGTCACGAATTCCGTGACTTTAAGCACGTTGCTTGTCAACTCCTGGCGCTCCTGCTCTTCCTGCATCTTCTGGGAGATCTCTTCGCGTTTCTCGCGGCGGTGCTTCGAGGTCTTGGTCTTGCCGTGACCTTCGGTCATGCGGGCGTAAGTCTCCTTGATCTGCTTCTGGATCTCGTCGCTGTCGAATTCGGGGCGGACGGCCTTGAAACGGTCACCCTTCTTGGCCCCCTTGCCGCGGGCGCTTTCCTTGGCGGCGCTGTCCTTGGCGCCGGAACGTGCAGGCACGCTGTTCTTCGGATTGCTGATATCGACCTTGGAGGCACCTTTGTGGATGCGTTCGCGCTTGTTCTTGTCTTTCTTGCCGTGTTCGGAGGAGGAAGGCTTCTTCTCGAACTGGGACAGGTCGATTACACCAACGGTCTTGGGACCGGCGAGCTTTTCGACGCGCGTCTCGATGTGTTCCACCACGGGACGATCTTCGTGCTTCTCGGGTTTCTCTTCCTTGGGCTTGGGTGTGACAGGCTGCGGCTTGACGGCAGGTGCCGGTGCTGCAGCCTTCGGCTCTTCGGCTTTCTTTTCGGGAACCTCTTTCTTCGGGGCTTCGGGCTGAGCTTTCTTCTTGGGCGTCAGGTCGATGTGACCGACGATCTTCAGATCGCCCTTGGGCTGGGAAGGAACCTTCTCTTCCGGCTCGGTCTTGGCCGGCTTCTCGACGACGGGCTTGGGAGCGGCTTCCGGTGCGGGAGTCTCCACCTTCTTCTGCTCCGTGAACACGTTGGTCTTGATGATGACTTCCTTGACCGGCTCTTCTTCCTCGACGGCGGTGCGGTTGTTCTCCATCTCGGTGATTTCCTTGACTTTGATGGCTACTTTGCGCGACTGCTCCTTGATGAGCTGCTCCTTGCCGAACTCCTTGGCGACCATCGCGAAGACATCTTCCGAGATCTTCGAGGTGAGCGTCAGCTCGTCCTGGATGCCCTTCTTCTTGAGAAAGTCGGTCAGGGTCGAAAGACCGATGTTGAAATCCTTGAGTACTTTGTTGATTCTGATTGTTCCTTCTGCCATACTTGCTTCTCCCGTTTATGTTTTTTTAGTTTTCGAACTCTGCCCTGAGGATGCGCTGCACATCCTGGACGGTCTCTTCTTCGAGGTCGGCGCGCTGCATCACCTCCTCGGTCGAAAGGGCGAGCACGCTCTTGGCCGTGTCGCAGCCGATCTTCTTGAGGGACTCGATGATCCAGTCGTCGATTTCGTCGGCGAAGTCGTCGAGCAGCACGTCTTCTTCGTCTTCCTGCTGCTGGTCGCCCAGGCGGTAGACGTCGATCTTGTAGCCCGAGAGCTGTTCGGCCAGCAGGATGTTGCTGCCGCCACGACCGATGGCCAGAGCCAGTTCGCTGGCTTCCAGGTCGATGTGGATGCTCTTGCTCTCTTCGTCGATGCGGATCGACGAGATCTTGGCCGGCGAAAGCGCACGCTGGACCAGCAGCTGGGTATTGGTCGTCCAGTTGATGATGTCGATGTTTTCGTTGCGCAGTTCGCGGACGATGCCGTGGATACGCGAGCCTTTCACGCCGACGCAGGCGCCGACCGGGTCGATGCGCTCGTCGTAGGACTCCACAGCCACTTTGGCGCGCTCTCCGGGCATGCGGACCACCTTCTTGATGGTGATCAGGCCGTCGAAGATTTCAGGGACCTCCTGTTCGAAGAGTCTTTCGAGGAAGAGGTTCGAAGTGCGCGAAAGCGTGATCACCGGTGAACTGTTGCGCATCTCCACGCTGAGGATGACGGCCTTGACGGTGTCGCCCTTGCGGAAGAAATCGGAAGGGATCTGCTCGCTCTTGGGCAGGACCAGTTCGTTGCCGTCTTCGTCCATCACCAGCACTTCCTTCTTCCAGGCCTGATAGACTTCACCCACCAGGATGTCGCCCACCTTGTCCACGTATTTCTTGTAGAGATTGCCTTTCTCGATGTCGGTGATGCGGCTGGAAAGGTTCTGCCGCAGGTTGAGGATGCCGCGGCGGCCGAAGCTCGACATCGGGACCTCTTCGGGATACTCCTCGCCGATCTCGTAGGAGTCGTCGATCTTCTGGACCTCTTCGAGCGAGATCTCCTTGTTGGGATCCTCGACGGTCTCGACGACCTTCCGGTTGCGGATGATGGAGATGTCTCCCTTGTCGATGTTGATGATGATATCGAAATTGTCGGCATCGCCGTACATGCGGGCGAGCTGGGTGCGGAAGATGTCTTCCAGCACGCTCATCAGCGTGGGACGGTCGATGTTCTTGAGTTCCTTGAATTCAGCGAATGTGCTGATCAGATTGACTTCCATTGTATATCGTTTTTTTATTCTTGTTCGTCTGTCCTAGATGCCGGCCGATCCTACCATCAGCGAGAAATCTTCCTTGTCGCGGTCGAGGCGCGATTCGATGAAGCGGCTCAGCGCCACGCAGTCGTCGATCGACACGCCGCCGCCTTCGCGGGTGATGATCACTTCGATGTCGTTGTCTTCACTGACGGAGACTTCCACCAGGGAGAGCTCCGTACCCTGCAGGTGTTCCTGTGCGAGGGCTTCGATGGTCTGTTTGAGGATCATAGTGACTTAAGTTGCATAAAAAAAGGAGACCTCGCGTCCCCTCAAATCGCCGCAAATTTAGCAATATCAGATTAAATGGCAAATTTTTTGCGCTAAAAGTTCTATTTTTGCAGTACAGTATGGAAATAAGCGCGCAAACACTGGCAGACCTTCTCGGCGGCGAGATTGTGGGCGACCCCGCGACCGTGGTCACGGGCCCTGCCCGCATCGAGCAGGCCCGGCGGGGAGATGTCTGTTTCCTGGCCAATCCCAAATACGAGCATTACATCTACGATACAAAAGCCAGCGTCCTGCTGGTCAACAAGTCTTTCGAACCCAAAAAAGCGGTACCCGCCACGCTTATCCGGGTGGACGACGCCTATGCGGCGGTATCCGTCCTGCTCGACTTCTTCAACCGGATGCGCGCTGCGCGCAAGCGCGGTAACCGGCTCTGTGCCAGGCTTTCCCTGCGTCGCTCCATCGCCTTTTCCGCAAAGATAGGGAAGGGCACATATATCTACCCGCAGGTCTATCTGGGCCCCCGCGTGAAAGTAGGGAAGAACTGTATCCTCTATCCGGGCGTGCGCATCGGCCACGACTGCGTGATCGGGGACGGATGCATCCTGCACCCCGGAGTGGTGATCGGCGCCGACGGCTTCGGCTTCGCCCCGCAGGAAGACGGCAGCTATCGCAAGATTCCCCAGCTGGGCAACGTGGTGCTCGAAGATGATGTGGAGATCGGCGCCAACGCGACGGTCGACCGCGCCACAATGGGTTCGACCATCGTACGCAAGGGGGTCAAGATCGACAACCTCTGCCAGGTGGCCCACAATGTCGAAGTGGGGCACGATACCGTGATGGCGGCCCTGAGCGGCATCGCCGGATCGGCCAAGGTGGGTGCGAACTGTACGATCGGCGGCCAGTCCGGCATTGCCGGCCACGTCTCGGTGGCCGACAAAACGGTCCTGGCAGGCCAGAGCGGCATCATCGGCGACGTGCGCACCAGCGGCCGGAAACTGATGGGCTATCCTGCACTGGATTATCGCACCTATATGCGTGCCTACGCGCATTTCAAGCGGAGCGGCACGGATCAATAAGTTTTTTTTAGAAAGGATGAACCAGCATACCCTACAAGCTCCCTGTTCTTTTTCGGGCAAAGGCCTTCATGGCGGAAAACCCGTCACGATGCAGGTCCTGCCGGCGCCTGCAGGTACGGGCATCCTTTTCCACCGGACCGACCTGGGCCCTGACGCCCTGCTGCCGGCCCGCGTAGCGTATGTGAGCCAGACGCGCCGCAGTACCTCGCTCGCCGGCAAGGGCGTGAAAGTCGTTACGGCGGAGCATCTGCTCTCGGCACTTTACGGGATGGGCGTGGATAATGCACGCGTGGAGCTCGATGCGCCGGAACTGCCCATCCTTGACGGCAGTGCCAAGCCCTATGCCGAAGCCTTTCTCTCCGTGGGACTCTTGGAACAGGAAGTTCCGCGCGATGTCCTGGTTGTGAAGGAGCCTTTCGTCTATGAAGATACACGCAGCGACTCCTGCATCACCATTGAGCCCGCCGCTGCGCCTTCGTTCGAAGTAACCATCGATTACCGCTCAGAAGTCGTCGGCATTCAACAAGCCGGCTTCACGGCTGGCGACAACTATGCCCGGGAGATAGCTCCGTGCCGGACTTTCTGCTTCTTCCAGGAAGTTGAATTCCTGCTCAAGCTGGGATTGATCAAAGGCGGGACGCTCGACAATGCGCTGGTAGTCGACGAACCGAAAGGCTATCTGGGCGGAAAGAAACCATATTTTGAAAACGAACTTGCCCGGCACAAGCTCCTCGACCTGCTCGGCGATTTCTGCCTGGCCGGCCGTCCCATTCAGGGGAAGGTAACGGCCTACAAGCCGGGCCACCGTGTCAATACCCAGGCACTCAAACGTTTCTTGGATTTGTATGATGAACGATAACATGACCAATGTCCATCCCGGGGCCCGGATCGGCCGGGGTGTGACGATCTCTCCCTTTACGACCATCGCCGAACACGTGGAGATCGGCGACGACTGCTGGATCGGCCCCAACGTGACCATTTTCGACTATGTCCGGCTGGGCCGGGGCTGCAGGGTCTTTCCCGGCGCCGTAATCGGCGCCATTCCCCAGGACCTGAAGTTCCACGGCGAAGAGACCTGGGTCGAGGTGGGCGACCGCACCACCATCCGGGAATGCGCCACCATCAACCGGGGCACGGAAGCCAGCGGTAAACTCCTGACCCGTGTCGGCTCCGACTGCCTGATCATGTCGTATGTGCATATTGCCCACGACTGCCGCATCGGCGACCATTGCGTCTTCTCGAGCTTCTCCGGCTTTGCCGGTGAAGTGGACGTCGACGACTGGGCTGTCGTCGGCGGTGGAACGATGGTGCACCAGTTCTCCCACATCGGCGAACACGCCATGCTGGGCGGTGCTTCGGGGGTTACGAAAGATGTCCCGCCCTATGCGATTACCGGTCGCAATCCGGCCATCTTTGAGGGCGTCAACCTGATCGGCCTGCGCCGCCGCAATTTCCCGATCGAGACCATCAACGAAATCAGCGCCATCTACAAGTTGATTTACAACAGCGGGTTGAACGTGTCGGATGCCTGCCGGCAGGTGAGCGAACTGTTCGAAGTGAGCGAACATCGCAACAAGATCCTGCACTTCATCGAGTCTTCCAAGCGGGGCATTGTCCGATGACGGCTCCGCACTTCTCCTGCAGCGTGCTTACGACGGCCTATCTGCCGCCGGTATCGTATTTCTTTGCCATCGCCCACAGCGACCGGGTGCTCATCGAGCAGCACGAGGCCTATCAGAAGCAGTCGTGGCGCAGCCGCTGCCGGATCTTCTCGGCGGCTGGTCCCGAGGACCTTTCCATCCCGGTGATGAAGGAAGAGCGCCGCAGCCGCCCCATCCGTGACATCCGCATCGATTACAGCGAACCCTGGCTCCAGCACCATATCCGCGCCCTGGAAGCCGCCTATAATGCTTCTGCTTTCTACGATTACTATGCCGATGAACTGGTCCCCATCCTGGAAAGCAAGCCGGCCTTTCTCTTCGACCTGAATGGGAAGCTGCTGGAAAAACTGCTGGAACTTCTCGGCCTTTCCACCCCCGTTTCCCTGACGGAGTCTTTTGTCAAGGATTACGAGGCCGTGTCATCTCCGGCCCCGGCCGGGCATCTCTTCGATGGCCGGAGTGTCATCCAGCCCAAATACAAAGGAAGAAGCCTGCTCGCGGAATATGGTTGCGAGCAGGCTTATTATCAGGTTTTCGTGAACCGGGAACCGGGTGCCGGTTTCATTCCGGACTTGTCGGTCATCGACCTGCTGTCGGCCGAAGGCCCCGGCGCCGGTGCTTTTCTCAGAATTTGATCGCCAGCGTGCAGACGGCTTTGCTCATGCTGTGCCAGTCGGTGCCCGTGGGAACCGTCACGGCGCTGGAGTAGTCGTCGTAGAGCTGGAAGGTGTCGGCCGTGCCGGCGAGACGGCTCCAGGCAAGGTCGACCGAGAAGGTCGGGCTGATGTTGAAGCCCAGGCCGGCGCTGTAGGCCTTGCGGCTGGCGCCTCCCTTGACGGCCGGCGAGTAGTTCTGGAAACCACCGCGGAGCGAGAGCCAGTCGGTGGCGCGGATCTCGGCGCCAACCCGGATGATATGCGCGTTGGTGAAGGTCTGCTCGATGTAGCGGTTTTCCTGGGTGTAGTTGCCTTCGCCGCCGCGGATCTCGCTGATGCGGGTGCCCGCATAGTTCACGCCCTCATAGTCCACGCTGATCAGGCCCCTGTTCCAGAAAGTGTAGGCGGCGCCTACGCTCCAGCGCATCGGGGTCTTGATCTTGTAGGAATAGGTGCCTGTCGGGGAGTATTCCGTGTAGGTGTTGCCGTTGTTGAAGGCGGTGTTCATCGTGTAGTCCCACTCGTCGGTGAGGTTGTACCAGGTCGGCGAGGTCACCGTGGCGCCGAGGCGCAGGCCGGCGAACGGCGTGACGATGGCGCCGAACTTGAAGTTGACGCCGCTTCCTGCCGTGTGGAGCCAGAAGCTGTTGTCCATCGAGACGAAACCGTCCTGGAAGTGGTCCGGGTTCTGGGCTTTCTCCTCATAGTATTCTTCCGTGGTCTGGCTGATGGTGTGGAAATCCACGTTGATGCCGAAATAGAGGAAGTCGGAGAAGTTGCCGCCGAAGTTCAGGGCGTATTCCTCGTTGCTGCCGCGGGTCTTGCGGTTGAAACGCTGGTTGAGGGGACCGCCGATGCTCAGTTCGTCGGTGAGCTCGTTGTAGTTTTCGGTCGAGGCCATGTAGGAATCATTCACGTCGGCGTACTTGCCGCCCAGGAAGGACAGCGGCGCCAGCACGTAGGTGTTCCAGGCCAGGATGCCGGGCCAGGAGGCATAGGTGGAAGTGTAGGGATTGCTGGTCTTCTCCAGGTCGATCGTCTCCCATTCGATGCCTTCCAGGCCGGCGGCGATGGAACTCAGCATCGAGGAGTTGTCGGTCGTACCTTCGGCGCGCAGGGCCGAACGGAAACTGTTCGACTTGTTGTATACGAAGCCGAAGTTGTAGTTCAGCAGGCCGTCGTAGCGTCCGGTATCGAAGCTCAGCACGGTGCCGAAGTTCGAGATGGTCATCCCGGTATTCCTCGTCGAGGCGCTTCTGCCCAGGTAGTCCGTGTTGTGCTGGGTTGTGGTTATCGAAGGCGTGAAGGTGAGCTGCGAGTAGCGCATCACGCCGGAGCTGGCCGGGTTGATGCCGATGGCGCCCAGATCGCCGCCAAGAGCTGTGAAGGCATTACCCATGGCCATCGAGCGTGCGGTACCTTCAGTATATTCCTGTGCGATGCCGAGGGCGTCGTTCGCGGTCTGTGCGAAGAGACCGGCCGCCAGGCACAAGGACAGGAAGAGCGTTGCTATCTTTTTCATGGCTTGTTCAAATTTTAAGAGGGTTGTGGGAATGGGTTAGCGTCTGCCGCCGCCGCTGTGGCTGCCGCCGCTCACGCTGCGTCCGCCGCCGGAAGAGCCGCCGCTGAAGCCGCCGGAGCTGCTCGAGCCACTGAAGCCGCCGCCGGTGCTGCCGCTATAGCCACCGCTCGAGCGGGAGTAGCTGCCACCGCCGCTGGCGCCGGTACGGGTAGGCCTGCTGCCGGCATTGCTGCGGACCGTTCCGGTAGAGGTGCGGGTGCTCACGGTACCGCCGGAACTGGTGCGACGGGTGGAGTACATGCCACGGCTTCCCGAGGTTCCGGTAGTGCGGTACATGCCGCTGCCGGTTGCGCTGTTGCGCGGGGTGTAGACTACGTTGTGTCCGTGCTTGCTGGGGCCCGGACCCGGACCTACGTGACCGTGGTGATACCAGTAGTCGCGGGGACCATACCGGTAGGCCCAGCGTTCGAGACCGTACCAGCCTGCGTAGCCGGCGCCCCAGTACCAGGGATCATACCAGCCGCCCCAGCTGTAGTAATACGGGTTGTAGCGTCCGTAATAGTAGGGATATCCCCATCCGTAGTAGCTGTCGAGCCAGGCGTAACCCCAGGTCCAGCTGTTTCCGTAGTAAGGGTAGGAGTACCACCAGGGATTGTACCAGGGAGAGTACCAGCCACCGTACCAGATGGAGTTGGTGTACCAGGGACTGTCGAACTTGTGGAGCCGCGATTCATAGGTCTCGCCGTCCAGAAGTTCCGTCACCACGTAGAGATTTCCGTCCTCGTCTTTTGCAAGATATTGATCGTATTGACGCTGCCGCTGCTGTTCACGCTGGGCCTGCTGCTCGGCGACCATCTTGGCGCGTGACTGGGCAGTAGGGCGATAATAAATCCCGTCGTCGTACACCGATGAGGAGTAGTACCCCGACGTACCACAAGAGCTGGCAAGTGCCGCAAAAGCAAGGATTACGAGGAATCCGAATCGTTTGTTTTTCATTTTTACCTCCTGTGTAAGTTTATTTTTGTATTTTTGCGCTTCACGTATTGGACACCAAACAGGGCCCGACGTTTAATTTACGCAAATATATCAATTTTTATACCAATAAAAAAGTTATGGCAGAGGTTTCGAACAAGGAGGTCACGAACCGGGAAGACAATTATTCGCAGTGGTACAACAATCTGGTGGTAAAGGCCGATTTGGCCGAGCAGTCCGCCGTGCGCGGCTGCATGGTCATCAAACCCTATGGCTACGCCATCTGGGAAAAGATGCAGCATGAGCTCGACCGGATGTTCAAGGAGACGGGCCATGTGAACGCCTATTTCCCGCTGTTCATCCCCAAATCGTTCCTCAGCCGCGAGGCCGAGCACGTGGAGGGCTT
>DETK01000019.1:38287-38730 GCA_002361615.1 Bacteroidales bacterium UBA3290 | reverse complement strand
GCCAAGGAGTGCGCCGTGGTGACGCACCATCGTCTCAAAGTGGCACCGGACGGCAAGGGCGTGGTGGTCGATCCCGACGCCAAACTCGAAGAGGAACTCATCGTCCGCCCCACTTCCGAGACCATCATCTGGAACACCTATAAAAACTGGATCAAGTCGTGGCGCGACCTGCCGATCCTGTGCAACCAGTGGGCGAACGTGGTACGTTGGGAGATGCGCACGCGCCTGTTCCTCCGCACGGCCGAATTCCTCTGGCAGGAAGGCCATACGGCCCACGCAACCTACGACGAGGCCGTGGCCGAAGCGCAGAAGATGGTGAACGTGTATGCGAAGTTTGCCCGCGAGTTCATGGCGATGCCCGTGATCATCGGCCATAAGTCCGAGACCGAGCGCTTTGCCGGCGCCCTGGATACCTACAGCATCGAAGCCATGATGCAGGACGG
>DETK01000019.1:0-38261 GCA_002361615.1 Bacteroidales bacterium UBA3290 | reverse complement strand
ATGCAGGACGGCAAGGCCCTGCAGGCCGGCACCTCGCACTTCCTGGGCCAGAATTTCGCCAAGGCCTTCGACGTGCAGTTCGCCAACAAGGAAGGCAAGCTCGAGTACGTGTGGGCCACCTCGTGGGGCGTATCGACCCGCCTGATGGGCGCCCTGATCATGTGCCACAGCGACAACAACGGTCTCGTGCTGCCGCCGGCCCTCGCCCCGATCCAGGTCGTGATGGTGCCGATCTACAAGAAAGACGAGGAGCGGGAGGCAATCCTGGCGCGGATGCAGGAACTCAAGGCCGAATTCGAAGCTAAGGGGTTGAGCGTCAAGATCGACGACCGCGACAATCTCCGCCCGGGCTTCAAGTTCGCAGAATGGGAGCTCAAGGGTGTGCCGGTGCGCGTGGTCATCGGTCCGCGCGACCTCGAAGGCGGCCACGTGGAGCTGGCCCGCCGCGACACCTCCACCAAGGAAAATATCCCGCAGGAAGGCCTCGCCGACCACGTGGCCGCCCTGATGGACGAAATCCAGAAGAACCTGTACGCCAAGGCACTGGCCTTCCGCGATGCGAATATCCGAAAGGTCGATACCTGGGAAGAGTTCCTGGTCGAGATCGAAAAGGGCGGCTTCCTGCTCTGCCACTGGGACGGCACGCCCGAAACCGAAGAGAAGATCAAGGATCTGACCAAGGCCACGATCCGTTGCATCCCCATCGACTCGTGCGTGTGCGAGGAAGAAGGCAAGTGCGTCTACAGCGGCAGACCTTCGCAGCGCAGGGTCATTTTTGCAAGAGCTTATTAATCTGACATATCATGAAAAGACTATTCCTGGCCGTTTGTGCCATTTTTGCCACCCTTTCCCTCTTTGCCCAGGAAGCGGCTCCTGCCGCGGAAGAAGCACCCAAGGCGGAATGGAACAAGGGAATCGCCACGACCATCGGTTTCTCCCAGCTGTCCCTGATGCAGTGGGCGGCGGGCGGCGCCGGGCAGCTGACCCTCAATACCTATGCCGACCTATATGCCAACCTGACCAAGGGAAAGATCCTTTGGGCCAATGAATTGCAGGCCGGTTACGGCTTCATCGAGAGCTTCGAGACCGGTTTCAAAAAGAGTGACGACCGGCTGATTTTCGACAGCAAGCTGGGCTACAAGGCCGCCGAGAAGTTCTATCTTTCGGCCGTCTTCAACTTCCGGACCCAGTTCGCGCCGGGCTATAAAGGCGATGTCGAGCTGGTGTCGGATTTCTTCGCCCCTGCCTATACTTCGCTAGGTCTTGGTATCGACTATACACCGGCCAAGAACGTGGCCATCAACTTTGCGCCTCTGACAGGCAAGGTGACGATGGTCAAACCCCAGGAGCTCCGTGCGCGTTACGGCAATGCCGAAGACCAGTTCGCCCGGTTTGAACTCGGTGCCCAGCTGAAGGTGGACGCCAAACTGGAGGTGCAGGATTTCAAGGTGGGCACTTCGCTGGTCCTCTTCTCCGACTATCTCAACAAACCGCAGAACATCAAGGTGCTCTGGGATGTCAACGCCGAAGCCAAGATCACGAAGTTCTTCTCGGTGACGCTCCGCACCAACATGATCTACGACGACAATGTGCTGGTCCCGAAGCTCCGCAAGGGTACGAAGGACGAGTACTACGACGGCAAGGGCATCCAGTTCAAGGAGCTCTTCTCCATCGGATTCACCTACACCTTCGGCGAGAAGAAGAAATAGTTTTTGATGCAGGACCGCTTCGACAGCGCGTTGGCGCAGCTTACGGACGGATGCCCGGATGCCCGGGTGCTGCTGGCCGTGAGCGGTGGTGTCGATTCGATGACGATGGCGGACCTTTTCCTCCACAGTGCGCTGCGGCTTCCCCTGGCCGTGGCGCACGTCAATTTTCAGCTGCGGGGTGCCGACAGCGACGGCGATGAGGCCCTGGTGGCTGCGTGGTGCGGCGCACACGACGTGCCGTTCTTCCGGCAGGAAGCCGATGCCGCCGCGTATGCTGCCGACCACGGCCTGTCCGTGGAAATGGCGGCGCGCGAACTGCGCTACAGCTGGTTCGCGCAGCTGTGCCGCGAACAGGGCTTCACGCACCTGGCCGTAGCCCACAATCTCGACGACAGTGCCGAGACGCTGCTGCTGCACTTGCTGCGCGGCACGGGCATGCGCGGAATGTCCGGCATCCGGGCATCCGTCCCGCTGCCAGGCGCGGAAGACGTGACGCTGATCCGCCCCCTGCTGAACTTCTCCCGCCGCGAGATCGAAGCCCATGCCGTCCGCGCCGGCGTCGAATTCCGCATCGACGCGACCAATGCCGACATCTCCATCCCTCGCAACCGCATCCGGCACGAAGTGTTCCCCGAACTGGCCCGGATCAATCCCTCGTTCCTCGAGACCTTCCGCAGGGAGATGCGTCATTTCGGCCAGATGGAGCAACTGCTCGACCAGGTCTTTGCCGCGGGACGCGACAGCCTCTGCCGCGACAGCCTCTGCCGCGACAGCGTCTCCCGCGACAGCGTCAGCCACGGGCAGGACGCCGTGCTGGCCATCGACATCCCCGCCTTGCTGCGCAAAGGGCAGACAGGCTGGTGGCTCTACCGACTGCTGGAAGGCTACGGCTTCAACCCCGACCAGCTCGACCAGATCGAGCGCTCGCTGGAAGCCCTGAGCGGTAAGGAGTTCCTCTCGCCGACCCATCGCCTGGTCAAGGACCGCAATGAACTGCGCGTCTATCCCTTGGCCGCCGCCGCCCCGGACGACCTGACGTTCCGCCTTGACGTCCGCACATTCACCGTAACGCCGGGCTTCGACCCGAAACAGAAACCCGACGACGTCCTTTTCATCGACGCCGACAAGGTCCGCCTCCCCCTCGCCGCCCGCGCCCCGCGCGAAGGAGACCGCTTCCGCCCCTTCGGCATGCACCGCGGCACCAAACTCCTCAGCGACTTCTTTACCGACCTCAAGCTCGACGTGGAGCAGAAACGCCGCGAAGTGGTCGTCACCACCACCAACGAAAATGGCGACGAAATCATCGTCGCCATCGCCGGCCGCCGCATCGACGACCGCTTCAAAATTACCCCAGCTACACGCAGGGTCGCCGCCATCTCCCTGCTGCCCGCCTAGCTGATTGTCTGTTCCGGGTCTGCCCGGCCGGCGGCACGGCCATAGAATGAAGATTCGGGGCCAGAATCCATTCTGTGGCCCCGAATCGGGCAAATGCAAGCGATTTCCGGCCACAGAATGGAAAATAGAGGCTGAATTTTCATTCTGTGGAAATACCTTACAAGCCCGTATTTGAAGGCTGAAAGGCGATTATTTATTAATTGTATGATAGTCAGTCGCTTACGGGTTAATTGTCGAGTCCTCGATTTTGCCGTGTAAGATTAATTTTCTTAATTGGGTTCCGAATTACGATGCAACTAATCCCACATTATTCGGTTGGCAGGCAGGCGTGTTGATGAAGTTCAACTTCATTGCCCTGAAGATCGGCTATGAACAGGCCCTGACCAGCTTTTATAATGAACAAGTTACCACAGAGACCTTTTATGCCGATGGACGAAGGGTCTTTATGACAACCAGACCCCAATCCCTCTTCATCCGGCTGGGATTCACGTTCTGATTAACCTATGACGCAACGTTTTATGGGTCAACTGCATCTAGAATATACATCACATCACATATTGAGCATCATGAAACGAATCCTTATTGTCCTCTTTGTCTTTTTTCTCGCGACGGGGGTTATATTTGCACAGAACGGTAAAGGCGTTGAAAGCAACATCCAGTTCAGCCAGGGCATGTTTGTCGAAACGGGCGGAAGCAGGCTTGGCCAAGTTAAAGAACTCTTTAAGTATGTCCGGAACAACCCCAAATCCATTCCCTCATATCTCCTGTACTATCTGAGTTCATCCTCTAGAATCTCTTACGGCCTCGACATCCAGCTTGGCGGTCCCTGGTCATTGATGCCCGGTGCCGGCCTCCGCGGTGACGTGCAGAGCCTCTGGTTAATTGGTTCCATCGGCGGAGACGTTGACTTGCTGGGCAGCCTGGACGCTTTCTGTTCCCTTCGATATCATCTTGACGCAGGTGGCGTCGGCATCATTTTCGGCCTAGGTCCTGATGTTTCCTATATCTTTTATCAAAGTCCTTACTACATCGATGCCGATCCCGGCGACCCGTTGAACGGCAAGGATAAATTCTACCATTTCGACTACGCCGTCCAGCCAAGCATTACCTTCCGGGCCGGCAAACACTGGCAGTGGGGCCTCGAAGCCAACCTCGGCGTCCGCAACATTCGCATTCCTTACCCACAATACACGGACAGCCCGACACGAATCCCCACTTATCTGGATCGCATCTCCTTCACTTGCGGCTTCCATTTCTAGACACCTGGACAATAAACCTTCAGAGATGAAAAAACAACCATTGTGCATCCTGGTGATGCAGATCTTATTGCTGGCCTTGTCTTCTTGCAGTGTTTTTGAATTACAAGAGGAGGAGACGGCTGTTTCCGGCATGTATTTTAAAGAAGATGCCGCCTGTGATCTTCACTTCAGCGACAGCTGTTTCTTTTCTGAATACTATCCTGACATTCTTTATTCCTATGCTTCAGGGGAAGAGTTAGTTGAATTATCCTGTTTGATATCCGCCAACGAAAGGAGAGATTCTGGAGATTATTGTATCTTGTTGGGCATTCCGAAAGATGCTTGTAAAATCGAAAACAATCGATTGACCTTTTCGGCCCGATGCTCCGTTCATATTCTTTTCATTTCAATCATAAGTAGAGATTTTAAATACATTTTTTCGCACCATACTGCCAAAGCCCATTTCAGAGGATCTGCTCATTTGACAGAGGATGTGTCCCCAGGTCCTGTTCGGGTGGATTTGAAATTGGATAATGGGGACAGGATAAAGCTGCTGTTCAATCATGTCATTTCAGGCAACGTTTTTTATACGAGGAGGCGGTAGGAAGTACTTAACAGAAGGTGGCGTGGAGCGTAAGCGGATGATATTCAGCTAAATGCGAGAAACAGCCCTCCTTTGTGAGAGGAGGGCTGATTTCAGGAAATCATTGTTTATCAAGAGGTTGAACTCCATGGAATGAATGCAACACAATAGTCCCTATGAAAAAAATACTGTTCTTGTTATTTTTGACACTTCTTCTTTGCACTTCATCAGCGGCACAGAAGAAGGTCTCATACCAGCGTGATTATCGATATCTCGTTGAAAGAATTGACGGGGTCTATATTCCTAAAGACATTGACGAAGCGATTGATTCTCTGGGTATCATCCTGAGTGTAGAAGAGAAACGATATGTTGCCGATTCCCTTTCATTGGAGGATTTTACTGCCATGGCCCATATGGGAATAGGGATGTGGATGAGAAACAACTGGGGATTATGGGGCGGTTCTCGTCTCCAAAGGTACTTCCGCGATAGACAGGTTAATCATCCCGACGCTATGTCACACGAGATTCTCAAGGCTTTTTACAAGAAGAAAATCAAAGGGATGGTGTATCCTGTGGAGGAAGATTTCGACCTCGACAATGGAGAAAACTATGGAGTCGAAGTTATTCGTATGAAGGAGATAACCAAGTATTTCCATAAGGAATGGTGGAGAATGAGAAAGGGAATATCTGAGACACGACGAGAACTTAAAGAAGAAGGAATCCGTAAAGGAGGCCTTGTGTTTTTTCAATATCCCTATGGTTGCTCAACGGCTGAAGAGCAAGACATCTGGTTATCTGCCGATAATTGTGACGCGTTGCCAAAAGGAATAATAACGGACATTGACTTTGGCCAACAACGGATAAAGGTCAAGTTGCTATCTACGATATCGCCACACGGCATCATCATCTTTGACGGGGACATCAAACCCGATACCGATGGCGATCTCGAACGGAACTTCGGCCAATTTGCCATCAATACACCGAATAGGTTTTATATGCAGGTTGGCGATGAACTCTGGTTTGATTTGGACTCCCACTGCTGGGCTTTAGATGAATCTTAGGGAAAGATAAGAATTGTAGAACAGACTATCGAAGTGTCTCGGAGCGGCAAACATCATAAACTTCTGAATAACAATATCAATGCGGAAATATTCAGGCAAATTAACAAGCCTATGAGTGCGCCTTTGATTTGTGACTTTTCCTTTTCTTTATCTACCGACATGTCTTCATCGGCATAACGCATAAGGTTTCTCCCAGAAAGGCGGTCGACGATTTCCTCAAATTCGCTTTTTTTGATATTGTAGTTGCCAAGGCCAACCTGCGCATTTGGTGTATCCTTGTCCTTAAACACAATGACAAGAATACGAGCACCAATGGATGCCTTGCTGAAAAAACAGTGGTCTATGCTATCCCATGCATAGAAAGAACCGTTTTCATCTGTGAAGCCTTTTTCTGTCAGGATAATCCGCCTTTTTAAATGTCGGTACTTTACAAAGCACTCATATATAAGAAAAAGAAGGAGTATAAGAATTGTGAAATCTTTCCACACATAACCCGCGACCAGGCATCCGACTGTGAGCAGACATGTCAGATACCATGTGAGTTTCTCATTCTTGAAAACGACTTCATTCTTTTCCATCATTCTCAAAGATACAAAGCATTAGTCGTATTTTAAAAAGTATTTCGAAGAAAGACCATGTTGAACAATAAGAAAGAGACAAATCTTGCCGCCAAACTGGCGCAAGGGCACCATCGTCAGACGGTCTTGCCAGGCCGATTTTTCGAAAAGTCCTGACGCCACGGGTTGAAATCAGGCGGTGGAGGAAGGGAGGCCCCACCAGAAGATATCAGGAGCTGGGGCGGTTTGCGCCTGGTTGACGGAAACCTGGTTTCGGAGGCGCGGAGCGGCGGGATCGTAAAAAAAGCAATTAACATTTTGTTATTAACATTTTGTTAATTATCTTTGCGGAAAAGACGTGGCTATGCTTGAAAACCCCTTTATCCTGGAGCCTTATCAATCAAAGGCATACTTCTGCGACAGAGAGAAAGAAACGGAGGAAATCATCCGCAATATCACTAATGGGCGGAACACCACGCTCATCTCTCCCCGAAGGTTGGGAAAGACCGGTCTCATATTTCGGGTATTTGACGAGATGATGGCGAGAAAACTGCACTATGAAACCATCTATTGCGACATCAGCGACACCCTTTCTTTGGAGGAGTTCATCAAGGTCATCTCAGATGCCGTTGTCAGCAAGCTCGAAAAACAACAGAAGATCACGGCTTTTTTCAAGACATTGAAGAGTGTCCGTCCCCTGCTTGGCATCGACCCGCTGACCGGTTCTCCCCAAGTATCGTTTACTTTCGCTGACGACAGTCAAAAGCAGAGTACGCTCAAAGAAGTAATGGACTATCTTGAGCGTTATCCGCAGAAAGTCGTGCTGGCCATAGACGAGTTCCAGCAAATCAGGGAATACAACGATGTCAATATGGAAGCGGTTCTCAGGAAGCATATCCAGCATCTGCATAATGTCCGTTTCATCTATTGTGGCAGCAAGAAGCATACGATGACCGATATGTTTACGAATGCCAAGAAGCCATTCTACGAGAGTACTTCCTTCTCCTATCTTTCCAAGTTGCCTGTTCCGGTTTATTCGGCTTTCATCAAGGAGAAATTCGAATCGGCGGGAAAGACCATCGACGATGATTCCATCCGCTTTATCATCGAATGGACGAAAGACCATACTTACTATACGCAACGGTTGTGTAATGAAGTGTTCTCCCTTTCCGGAAATGTCATCGTCCGGAATGATATAGTGACCGCCATCCAGTCCATCCTTGATTCTGAACGAGACCGTTTTCAGGAAATCCGCCGGCTGGTTACCCGCTCCCAATGGAAAATGCTGGAAGCTCTTGCCAAGGAAGGAAGCGTCTCGCAAATTACCTCCTCCGCTTTCCTGTCCAAGTACAAGATCTCTTCCGGCCCGACCGCATTGAGAAACATAAAGGCACTGATGGACAAAGAACTGGTGCTGGTAACGACTACCGATGACGGTACGTCGTATTCAGTTTATAATGTTTTTCTGTCTCGATATTTGGAAATGAATCGATAAATGAAGACTCGACAAAAATTCCTTGATATCGTTTGTGTCCTGATCATCGGTCTGGTCTGTTTCTTTTTTGCCGGAGGTTTTGCATGGGATTTGGCTAAAGATCTCTTTGGCCGCCCCTTTGATTTCGTTGAATGCGTTCTGGGACTGTTTATATTTGTCAGTCTGTTATCAGCGTTGGCTACCTGTATCTGTCGTTTGATCCGCATTCATTTCAACCCCAGTAAGGCGGAAAAAAGCGTTGCTGTTGTCTACTTATGCTTGGCGATATTGGGTATTTATCCCCTGATTATAGTTTCCCTTTTTGCTACCAAGACATTCAGTTCGGGAGACAGTCAGTGGCTAATGACAAGAAACCTGGTATCTGTTTTGAGTATGGATTTGAGCATTATCTGGTTAGCTGTGCTCTCCGTGAAATTGATTTTAAAAGGAAATAATGATTATTTCTAACCAGTAAACAATATGACTGACCGCTGTTTTTTAATTGTTTTCGGTTTTCTTTTTATTCTTGTCGTTTCTGGTTGTAACCATTCTGGGCAAAGAAGAGAACCTGATGAAAGACAGATTATTGCAGATTATGGGTCCTATCCCTTTACGGATTGGATTGATTGGAGTGTTTCTTATCGGGAAGGTGCAGGATATTATTTAGCGTGTTATGAACATGGAGACACATTTGACAAAATTCTCTTTTTTAAAAAAGATTCTATTGTAGTAGTAGCTCCTTCCGTAGAAGGATCACATAAGAATAGTTATTATTCATTAAATGATCTTAAGATTTCAGGGGTATGGGATCAATGCTATCCTGAAGCGGATTATGCTGTTTTTTGTCAACTCGCATATTTCATAACAAATACTGGATTACAATTAGTTCAAGTAACAGAATACGATGTGAGATTAGAAGGGAAGAATTTTATAATTCTAAAGAGGATTAGACCTGATGGATTCATCAATGATGCTTATTTTTGTCCAATGGGGAATGGATGGTATCTTTACTCCAAGAAAACGTCAAAGAGTAAAGAGCAATGAGAAAACGGCGACCATTTGCTTCTAGTTTCGACGCGACAACACTGTGGATTGGCTCACGATGTCGTCGCGGCCGTGTTCGGGGTGAAAATGCCCGAAATTGCTACGCGACGACAATGTAGGAGCACTCAGCATGTCGTCGCGGCAAAAGAAGGCAGGATGCGGCCACAGAATGGACACCAGCCCCTGAATCTTCATTCTGTGGTCGCACTCAAACACTACCTATCGGGTGTCTGATAGGAATAGTAACCTCTTTTTCATATCCTTCCCACAGCCCATCAACTTCGATATTTTCTATTATACGCCAATTAATGAAATGATTCGCCTCAATAAACGCTGTTTGTGGTATAAAATGAGATTCAAAAGAAGGCATTGATAGCTGAATAAGTGGTAGAGCATTGTGACCGACATCGTTGTTTGTGTCCTAACGCTTGCCTCTACCGCGTTTATTGAGTATATTTGTAAGGTATTAAGCATCTGCTCACTTTATGCTTCGTCGTCAACGGTTCATAGTCTATAGTGTCTTTATTCTTTGTAATTGCTTAATTATCCTCTTTTCTTGTGGAAGAAATAGGGATGATTCCAAGACTTTTTATTATGATCCTGTATTATGTGATACTGTTTATCTGCTAGTTGAAGAGATGCCTGTTTATAAAAACGGGGAAATTGATTATATAACAGACTTTAACAAAGGTCTTCAGTATAACTATTCACCGAATGACAGCCTGCAAACATCTGTACTTGTCAAGTTTATTATTGATAAAAAGGGCAGATTGGTGAACCCGGAAATAGAAGGAAAGATGAACGATGAATTAACCCCGCTAGAGAATGCATGTATAAAATCTTTGTCAACGTTGCAAAACTGGTCGTGCGGGAAAAAGGATGGAGTTCCTGTCAATGTCTTCTGTAAAAAGGTAATAAGGGTAGATTTTCAGTAGTAAAGCTAATGCTAACTTGAAAGGCTCGTTCATGAAATGGACTAACTTGTTGTCGAAGGATGTAGATGTGCTCTGTAATGATTATTTCTAACCAGTAAACAATATGAATGACCGCTTTTTTATAATTGTTTTCGGTTTTCTTTTTATATTCGTTAGGAATAAGCATTCCGTCATCTTGGAAGTAAAATGATATCTTCATTCTGTGGCCGCCAGGTTCAGGTTAATCAATATTCTCAAAGACAATGAAAAAGATAATCGTCATCATACTTCTGCTTCTGCCGTTCTGGTCATCATGTAAAAATGAAACGAGAGATAAGGAACGTATTCGGTTATTGGCCATTGAGAATTATGTCGACGAGTTTGTTCCCATTAATCGGTTTCTTAAATTCTATGTCAATGCATATTATGCAATGCCCTCTGATTATGATGAGTTTATGTCCTTTATCAAAGAATATAAGAAAAGAGATCCTTTTTTCTATGAATGGGAGCGAAGAGAGGGATATGATATTATCAAAACGATTTCAAAGAGCAATCTTCTCTTTGCCGCTTATCAGGATTCTGTCTTTTTTTATCTACCTGACTATCACGTTGGGAGTTCTGTGATTGGCACCCCGTTTTATTGGCTGGAAAATCCGGATAAATGGTACCCAAGGTACCCAAACAGATTAGATTACGATAGCTGGTTTTTCCCATCTGCTTATGACAAAAAGGGCAAATATCTCTTTGATTCAGAATTTCATTATCGACGATTCGAGGAAACGATCGATAGCATTTCTTCCCAGTACACCTGTCGAATCACGCATGAAGGTTATTTTTATACCGGTTTTCCTGAGGGCCCTCAAATAAGGCAAATGCCGTATCTTTCTATCGTTTCTTTCTCACGTACTACTGATTCTGTTGAATTGTTGAGCCGAACGGCTTCGACAGACAGTTTGTTTATCTTCGATGCGAACGATTTGACTTATCAGCCCGTCAAAGACTCTTTGCCGAATCTGTGTAAAGAGTACATGGATGAAACAGTCTCTGTCCTGAAGAAGGTATTTGAGGAAAACCCTGATGTGGAAAGAATTACAATGGGGCTTAATTGGTATTGTTTCAAAGACTCGACGAAAACGAGAAAGATTGAATGGCAATGAGAAAAAGGCGACCATCTGATTTTAGTTTCGAGACAAAAGAAAGGGGAAGGCGGCCACGATTATTCATCTGAATTGTTTACTAACTTTGTATGCAGCAAATTAGGAAGGTATGTTCCAAACGATAAGACAATATCTGACGGATAATTGGTGGACATTGCCATTGTATATGGGAGCATGCTTGCTGATCCTTAGCATCTGTTTCTTCTTCGCCCCATCGTTTGTCGAAGAAATCTTTTCGATAGTTCTCCTGTTAGTTATCGTCGCCCTGGTTGCTTCATGGGTCTTCCTGATCAGGGACAAAAGAGGGAAAACAGTACTTCTGTCTGTCGCTATGTCAATAGGCGTTCTTGTGGTGACAGGGCCGATATCAATGATTGGTGCAATGAATGGTCCGGATGGGTTTGGCCGAGATCATACAATACCCGAGGGAATAGAGTATAATATTCCTTTGAACAATCAACAGGACAGAACTTATCAGAATGTCCTGGAGGAAGCCACAGTGGATAGCCTTGACAGGAACACATATCTCCAAATATGGGAGGGAGAATTCGAGGGAGGAATATATCAATATGACTTTTACTATACGGGCCTGGCGAAAGGCGTCATATTCCTCAGGTGTTATGAGATCACCCAAAACGAGCCTTTATCTGAAAACATGGTGGACAAGAAGTCCAATATTTCGGAATGTTCCAAAGTTCCGATAGAGAAGTCCGATGAATTCAAGCAATATGTAAAAAAGAAAAGGTTCACCATATATGAAGGAGACTGGGGTGACTATTATGCCGCAAGGATAGAGGTTTGGCATAGAGAAGCCGCTACCGGAAAAGAAACGAAATTAACTGAAAAAATATATCGGGTTCAGGGATGGATGAGATAATATCTGATAGAAATGGCAAGACCAAGTGTTGCTTGTGGAAGGGAAGACTGTTGCAGCTTCTGTTTCTCATCATGCTTTTGGCGACTTCTTGTTGTCACACCCAACCGGGCCGTTTTGAAGACAAGGTTAGAAACAGCGAAATTAATACATTGCTGACGGGGCTTTTGGATTATTATCGCCAAACCCACTACTCGCTACCTGATGATTATGCTGAGTTCTATTCCTTTTTGGAGGATTATAAACAGAATGTACCAGAGGAGTTTTCTGAACTGGAATTCTTCACGGGTACTGACATCTTGAAAAAATTTGCTCCGAATAAAATAGAGTCCCTGTTTTATAAAGATTCTGCTTTCATCCTCGTGCATGATTTCAGTCATCCGACGGGCAGCATGCGCTGAGCCAGTTTCGACGCGACGACACTGTGGATTGGCTCACGATGTCGTCGCGGCCGTGTTCGGGGTGAAAATGCCCGAAATTGCTACGCGACGACAATGTAGGAGCACTCAGCATGTCGTCGCGGCAAAAGAAGGCAGGATGCGGCCACAGAATGGAAATCCAGCCACATTTTTCATTCTGTGGAAATACCTTTCAAGCCCGTATTTGAAGGCTGAATGGCGAGATTTTATTAATAGTTTGATATTCAGTCGATTACAAGCCGATTATCGAGCCCTTAATTATGTCGTGTTAGATTTTTTTCTTAAACATCATCCCGCTACTTTATAACCACGTGATTATCAGCATACTACAAAATCACCCAAAACCCGCTTTGTAAGAAGAATTTGCAGCCCGGAAACGCAACATCTGGCAATCTTTATGCATCTTTACAACAGAAAACACATTACCAATTTTTTTACCGATGAAGAAGATTACTTCCATTCTCGTTCTTAGCCTGATCTCCTTTGCGCTTTTGGCACAAAACCGCTTTTCTTATTCAGTGGAAGTTGCTGCCGGAGCCGGTATCGGGAAGGGCCCCCTCTTCACCATTACCCCGGAGTTTGTTGCACAATATGATCTTGGGAGAGGTTTCAATTTTGGCGCTGGGGCGGGAATGCGCATCTCCAAGCCCTGCCTTCAGTATATTACCAATAATGGAAACAAGAGCCGGTCTTTCTGCAACGAACAGGATGTCCCGCTATTCCTGCGTTTTGGATATGGTAAAGAGAAACTATTCGCCAATTTGGATGCCGGCTATTCAATAGGTGTATTGTCTTATTACAGCGCCAACTGGATACCTGGCGGTAAGAAGAAACCTTGCTATAATGGGTTCTTTGTTGAGCCCCAACTGGGCTGGAGAATAGGAAGAAGAAGCGCCTTGTCGCTCGGCCTTCTATTGCAGCAAAGCGCCATCGTGAACCGCGTCACAACAGATAGTGGAACACCTGACACTCCATCTTATTCTACCAGAACCGACGTTCAAGGACAGAACGTCTTCACTCCCGCCATAACGCTACGATACGGCTTCCTTTTTTAAGCTGAGCCAGTTTTGCCGCGACGACGCTGTGGGGTGGTTCACGGTGTCGTCGCGGCCGGGTTTGGGGCGAAAATGGCCGAAAATGCGACGCGACGACAATGTGAGAATGCTCAGAGTGTCGTCGCGGCAAAAGAATGAGAGTGGGGGCCGGTTATTTCTTGGTTTGTGGCTCCTCGGGAAGGACTTCTTCGGCTTCGTAGCCGAGTTTGACGATGGCGGCGGCCAGTTTTTCCTTGTCGGTCTTGGCGGCGTCGTACTTAATCCAGACGGTGCGGTCGTCGAGGTTGACCTTCATGTCCTTGATGCCTTTCTCATAAGGGAGGTTGGCTTCGACTTTCTTGACGCAGTTCTTGCAGTCGATGGTGGTGACGAAGGTCACTTCCTGGATGTTGGCGTTCTTCTTCTGTTTCTTGTCCTGTGCCAGGGCGGTGGTGGCGGTGCCGGCGACGAGCAGCAGGGCCATCAGGAGGGTGAAAAGGCGTTTCATATCGAAAGGGTTTTAAAGATTAGACTGTTTTATTTCCATAAAGTATAACGGAGGCCGAGGTAGAATTTGGTGCCCATCAGGGGACCCCAGACGTTGCTGGCGTCGAAAACCTCGCTGGCCGTAGGCATCCGGTAGATACCGGTTGATGCCCCGTCAAGCCATACATTGTAGTTGGGACTGAAAGGATGGTCGGCGCAGATGATGGCGTCGTGCTGACGGAAGCCCAGGATGTTTTCTACGCCGGCATAGACGTCGATGCCTTTGAACTTGCGGGTGATCTGGGCATAGAGCATCGGAAAGACCGGGGAGGTCTCCATCTCCCAGACCTGGGCGGCATACTTCGGCAGGCGCATCGGGCCGTTGATCTGGGCGGTGAAGTCGAAGGTCCATTTGCTCATGGCCGTGGCGTACTGCATGTTGAGCACGCCTTTGTAGCGACTGGTCATCGGGCGTTCCACCAGGCCCTTGTCGCGCAGCGTCACCTTTGCGTCGGTGTAGCGGAAGGTTGCGGTTATGTTGAAGCGCTCCAGCGGGTTGACGGAGAAATCCACCTGATAGGTATTGGTGTAGGATTTTCCGTCGAGATTGTAGAAAGCGATGCCGAGGGGAGAGGAGGTCTCCGGGTCGACGATCACCTGCCGGTTGAAATCGTTGCGGAAGTAGTCGAAACTCAGGTAAGTGTCGGTGTCCTCCGCGCCGAAGGGCAGGTAGAAGGTCACGTTGCCGCCCCAGGTCCAGGCGTCCTCCAGCAGGTCGAGGTCGCTCAATTGCATATCCGGTGCAAAGAAATCCTTTCCGGTCGAGAAGATGCCGAGATTGTCGGTAAAGATGTTGGCGGTGCGGTAGCCGCGGCCGCCCAGGGCACGCAGCGTCACCCAGTCGGCCGGCGCCCAGCGGACGTTGGCGCGGGGTGCGAAGAGCCAGCCGTGGAGGGAATTGTATTGCAGATTCAGGCCGCCCACGAACGTGAAGCTGTCACCGGGCGTGAGGGTGTATTCGGCAAATCCCGAAATGGCATTCTCGCGGCGGCTGAAATCTTCCCGGGGATTATGGTATGAAGACAGCGGATCCTGATACTGTCCGTACACCTGGTTGAGATCGTCGAACTGCCAGGTGGCTCCAAATTCAACCTTGTGGGTCTCGTTGATTTCGTTCTGGTAGATCAGATTGGCAAAAGCGGAATTCTGTCTGGCGTCATACTCTTTCATGCCGAAGAAGGCATCGAATTCGTGATGGTTGAAATCCGCCACCAGTGCGATGTTGGCGGTGTTCTCCTCGTTGAGGGGCACACCGATCTTGAAGTAGCCGTTGATGCCGCGGTTCTTGATGTTGGAGCCCCAGATTCCGTTCCGTATGTTGACGGTGTTGTCTTTGGTGGCGTTCATCTGGCCGCCGAGGCGGTCGTCGTTGATAAAGCGGCCGCCGAAGCGGATCTGCATACCGCTCGGGGCGTAATAGAGCCAGCGGCTGGTGAAGTTCAGCTGCAGGTCTTCCGGCTCGTCGCGGAAGCCGTCCTGGTTGTGGTCCATCTTCGAGGCGGTGCCGCCCACGTGGGCCATGTTGATTACGCTCCACTTCTCGTTGAACTGGATGGCCGAGGCGATGTTGCCCTCGAACATGGCGTCCGAACTGCCGTAGAGCTGGATGAAGAGCGGCGTCTCGTCGGTGGGCTTGCGGTGCTCCATGTTGATCTGGCCGGTGATGGCTTCCAGGCCGTTGATTACGGAAGAGGGACCTTTGGCGATCTGGATGCTCTCCAGCCACTGTCCGGGGACGAACGACATCCCGAAGGGAGCGGCGATGCCGCGCATCACGGGCCGGTTCTCGTCGAGCATCTGGGTGTAGGTGCCGGAGAGGCCGAGGAGTTTGATCTGCCTGGCGCCGGTCACGGCATCGGCGTAGCCGACCGTGACGCTGGCGGAGTTTTCGAAACTCTCTGCCAGGGCGCAGCAGGCCATTTTGCACAGGCCGGCTGCCGTGATGACTTCGGTCTTGATGCTCTTCATCTTGGGCAGGGTGGACTGCATGGCGGTGACCTTCGATTCATCGAGGTCGTTCTCACCGCTCAGATAGAATTTGGCTTCAGCCGTGCCGGGCTCTACCACGACTGTGTCGCGGGTGTAGCCCACGTAAGTGGCTACCAGCGTGGCACGGTCGGTCAGATTGAGGGAGAACTGGCCGTTGGCATCGGTCTCGATCAGACGGGCCTTCTCCATGTGATAGACCTGGGCGAAGGGAAGCGGTTCGGTCTTTCCGTTGGGATTCTTATAGAAGACGCTTCCGTGCAGCGTCTGTGCAAAGGCCGGGAATGCGGTCAGGCACAGGGAAATGATAATGAGTATTCTTTTCATGAAGTTTCTGTTTGGTGGATGGGATACGTGCATAAGATTCCCGTTCAAGCCGGGAATGACGTACCGCTCAAACCAACCAGACAGAAAGGAGGGGAAGGGATGGTGGCGCTATGGGCGGCGGGGTGTCGCTGATGAGGACAGGGAGCACGCCGGCCGGTAGCGTTGCCGCGAAGCAGGGGGTTTCCACGATGGCGGGGAGGCCGGAGTCGGGCGTACCGGCCAGGCGGTCGGCGCCGTTGTCGCTGTCCTGGGCGTCGGTTACGACGAAGACCTCGGTCGAGCAGCAGTGGCCGTCGTGATGGTGGTCGTGGTCGGCCTCGTGGCTGTGGTGATGGATGGCCTCGCAGGAGACGTCGCCGATGAGCCATACGAAATGCCGGCTGCCGTCATCGTGGCAGACGTGGATGCCGAAACCCATATAAGCGAATACATAGGCTGCGGCCATCAACAGGCAGAGAGGGGCTCTGGAGACGCGTTTCATCCATGCAAAAATAAAGATTAATGCGTATATTTGCAAACCACAATGTGGCAAATCATTATTTATTAGGATATGAAACCTTTCTGGAAAGTCGTTTTCGGCGGGTGCCTCGGCACGATCATCGCCTTCCTCCTGGTCAACCTGATCTTTTTCGGACTCATCGGCTCGCTTGTCTCATCGCTCGGAAAAGAGGAGCAGCCTTCCGTTCCCCGGAATGCCATTCTCAAAATCGATCTCCGGCAGTCCATTCAGGAACAGGGCAAGGAGTCATTCAGTTTCAACCCTCTGGCCGGCAGTGCGAGCATGAGCAGCGGCCTTTCGCTGCTCGACGCCATCCGGGCGCTTGACGCCGCGGCGGAGGATCCCCAGGTCAAATTCGTGTATCTCAAGGCGGATGACATGAACATGGATATCGCCGTGGCCGAAGAGTTCCGCGCCGCGCTGGCCCGTTTCCGCGAGTGCGGCAAGCCCGTCGTCTCCTACAGCCAGGGCCTGTCGGCCGGGAACTATTTCATGGCTTCGGTGGCCGACAAGGTGATCCTCAATGCCTACGGTGACGTCATGATCAACGGTATGAGCTCGCAAATGATGTACTACAAGGATCTGATCGACCAGCTGGGCATCGACATCCAGCTCATCCGGCACGGCAAATACAAGTCGGCTGGCGAACCCTACATCAAGAGCGAGCCGAGCCAGGAGAACAAGGAACAGTACGAGACGATGCTCGGCACGATCTGGGGCATGATGGCCGATGCAATCGCCTCTTCGCGCGATTTCACCGCGGAGCAGTTCAACGAGTGGATCGACAACCTTTCCATCAGCAACGCTGAAACAGCCAAGGAAAAGGGGCTGGTCGACGAACTCTGGTACGACGACCAGGTGCGCGACTACTTCTGCACGCTGTGCGACG
Source organism: Bacteroidales bacterium UBA3290 (assembly GCA_002361615.1). Classification (GTDB taxonomy): domain Bacteria; phylum Bacteroidota; class Bacteroidia; order Bacteroidales; family UBA932; genus Cacconaster. Next base: position 20,555 of record DETK01000019.1, on the reverse strand, counting down.
TGAAAAAGGCCAAGGACCTGAAATACGTATCCCTGAAAGACTATGCCGCTGCACGGGTCAAGTCGAACCTGCGGGCCAAGGAGAAGATTGCCGTGATCTATGCGGACGGCGAGATCGTGATGGACGACCACGGCAACGGCAACATCGGCAACAACTTCGCGAAAGAGATCGCCAAGGCACGGCAGGATTCCTCCGTCAAGGCCGTGGTCTTCCGCGTCAACAGCCCGGGCGGCAGCGTCCAGGCTTCCGCCGCCATCGAGCGGGAAATCGCGCTGCTCAAGGAGTGCAAGCCTGTGGTTGCCAGCTACGGCGGCTATGCCGCATCGGGCGGCTACTGGATCAGCTGCGGTGCCGACAAGATCTTCTCCGACAAGAGCACGCTCACCGGCTCGATCGGTGTCTTCGGCCTGATTCCGAGCTTCGGCAAGGCTCTCAGGAAGAACGTGCACCTGAACGTGTATGAAGTGTCCACGCACAAGCACGGAGCGCTGGCCACGGGTATGTCGCCGCTCGATCCTGAGGAAGAGGCGATGATGCAGAAGCAGATCGACGCCACGTACGAAGACTTCGTCAGCCGCGTGGCGGCCGGCCGCGGTCTGACGACCGAAGCGGTCGACGAGATTGCGCAGGGCCGTGTCTGGGCCGGCGGCGACGCCATCAAGATCGGCCTGGTCGACGAACTCGGCGGCCTGACCGACGCCATCCGCTACGCCGCCTCGATGGCTTCGCTGGAAAACTACCGGCTCGTAACGTATCCCGCTGTCGTCCCGATGTACAACCAGCTCCTGTCTTCGATGAATGAAACCGGTACGGAGCAGGATATCCGCACCGATGCCGTCGGTGTGGCGGAGCGAACGGCCGGCTGGCTTCTTGGCCTGGATGGCCCGGAAATTGCCGCACGTATGCCTGAAATTACGTTCAACCTTAAATAACGGCGTCATGAAACACTTGAGAATCACATTGCTGGCGATTGCAGCACTGCTCATGGTGCTGCCGGCCGGCGCCCAGAACCGGGGCAAGACCTGGTACGTAAGCCAGGCCACCGGTTCGAACCGCAACGACGGTTCGAAGGGTAATCCTGTCAAGAACATCCAGAAGGCCATCGACATGGCCGCTACGGGCGACGTGATCAACGTCGCCGAAGGCAATTATTACGGATTGCTGAATTCCGGTAATATCAAGATCAACAAGGGTGTATCGATCATCGGCGGCTGGTCGGCCGACTTCTCCGAGCGGGATGTCCTGGGCCACCGCACCTACATCCAGCCCACCGCCACCTCCAATGGTTCGGCGCAGGGGCAGGGGACGATCCAGATCAACGTCATGCAGACCGGTACGCTGGTCGAACTGGACGGCCTGATCATGGACCGCGGCAACTCGATTGCTTACAACCCGCGCGGGGAAGGCAAGCCGGAGGGCGTTGAGACTGCCATGATGCAGCCTATCGGCTCGTCGGGTGTCGGCGCTCCGGGTGTTCCGGAAGCCCAGGTCTATACGACCGAGACGGCCATCGTCTATATCAACACCGGTTCGAAATGCGACGTGACGATCCGCAACTGCGCATTCCTCAACGGACCGAACTTCGGCCTGCTCGGATCGACCTTCGCCACGAAGATCATCGTGGACAACTGCATCTTCGTCAACATCCGCATGGCGGCTGTCGAACTGCGGGGCGCCTCGGCCGCGATGAACAGCAAGACGTACTTCACCAACAACACCGTCCTCTTCACTTGGTCGCGCCTGAAAGACCTCAGCGACATGGGTTACGGCTACCGTTATCTGCCCAAGATGGACAGCTATCTGGACCACAACATCATCGGCTGCAGCGTCTTCGCCGGTCTCGACCGCACCCACGTGGACAGCCCGGCCTCCAAGGAGGCGGAACGTGTGACCACATGTGAGAACACGCTTTTCTTCCTGAACCGGCAGGCGGACCTCACCCTTCCCGGCGGAGGCATGTTCCTGCGCGTCAACGTGAAGGACTTCGACGATGTGGAACAGCTGGCCGAAGAGGACGACAACAAGGAAGTCACCGATCCGGCCATTTTCCAGGGCAAGATCAACCAGGCTTACCTGAAAGGCTTCCTCGGAGCGACCTATTCCGAGAAACTGTCCTACGACCCGAATTCTTCCAACAATACCTTCCGGCAGGCGATGGGCATGAACATGACCGGCACGATGCAGTCGAAGGTCACGATGTTCGCCAACCACTATCCCGTGGAGGATGCGCTGAAGCTCTTCGGCGCTGTTCCGGGCTATGGCGCCCAAATGCCTAAATAGGATTGATAATAATAAATGAAAAGACTGTTCCTTCTGCTTGTTTCTTTCCTGGCCTTCCTGCCGCTCCGTGCGGAGGAGACCTGGGTGCGTGTCAACCTGTCGGGCTATCTGCCCGATGATCTGAAAGTTGCGGTGGCCATCTCGCAGGATGCCGCTACGACGGGTGCTTTTGAAGTCCGTGACGCCCTCACCGACGAACCTGTCCTCAAGGGGCAGGGCCGTGCCGCGGACGCCTCGAAATGGGCACTTGCCAGTGCCTGGCGGCTCGATTTTTCCAGGCTTCAGACGCCCGGCTCCTATTACATCGTTTGCGACGGAGCGACTTCGCCGGTCTTCCGCATCGGTGCGGACGTCTATGACTCCGCAGCCGATTTCCTGCTGACCTATATGCGCCAGCAGCGCTGCGGCGACAATCCCTACAACGACCACCTCTGCCATCAGGATGACGGCTATATCGTGTACCATCCCACCCGGACGGGCGAGCATATCGACGTGACGGGCGGCTGGCACGATGCCACCGACTACCTCCAGTATATGACCACGACCTCCACGTCGATCTATCACATGGCCTTCGCCTGGAAATATACGGAGGACAAGTCTGTATTCCACGACTGCTATGACGCGACCGGCCGTCCGGGTGCCAACGGCATCCCAGACATCCTCGACGAGGTGAAATGGGGGCTCGACTGGCTCGACAAGATGAACCCGGCGCCGCGCGAGATGTACTACCAGATCGCCGACGACCGTGACCACGCCGGTATGCGGCTGCCGTATCTCGATTCGGTGGATTATGGCTACGGCCCGGGTAAGGGCCGTCCCGTGTACTTTGTCACGGGCAAGCCGCAGATTGCCGGAAACAAGGTCAACCGGACAACCGGCGTCTCTTCGGCGGCCGGCAAGTTCGCCTCGACCTTTGCGCTGGGTGCGGATGTCATCCGCAAATGGTATCCCGAGTTTGCAGCCAAGATCGAAGGTAAAGTACAGGATGCCTGGGATTTCGCCCTGGAATTTCCCGGCAATACCCAGACCGCGTGCGTGATTTCGCCCTATTTCTATGAAGAAGACACCTGGGTGGACGATGTCGAACTGGCGGCGGCTACGCAGTACGCCCTTGGCAAAGGCGGGGACTGGAAGCAGAAGGCCGCCTATTGGGGCGAACTGGAACCCGTTTCGCCCTGGATGGAGCGCGGCCGCGGCCCCGGCAAGGAGTATCATCACTATCAGTGGTATCCTTTCATCAATCTGGGCCACTGGCTCCTGGCAACGAGCGACGATGAGGCCGTCAGCGCCGAGTTCGCCGGCTATATGCGTCAGGGCCTGCAGGATTTGCGCGACAGGGCGGGCGACGACCCGTTCATGCACGGCGTACCGTATCTGTGGTGCTCCAATAACCTGACTTCCGCTGCCGTGACGCAGGCCCGTCTCTATGAGATGGCCACGGGCGACGCTTCGTTCCGCGAGATGGAAGCGGCGCTGCGCGACTGGCTCTTCGGCTGCAACCCATGGGGCACTTCGATGATCTGCGGCTGGCCTGCGGCTGAAATGCCGGGCTACGATTATCCCACCGACCCGCACTCCTCTTACGTGAAGGTCAATGGTGACCTGCCGCTTGGCGGTCTGATCGACGGCCCGATCTACAATACGCTCTTCCTGGAGCGGGCCGGCGCTGCGCTGACCCGCCCCGACGATTTCGAGGCGCTGAACAACGGTATCGCCGTCTATCACGACGATATCGGCGACTATGCCAGCAACGAACCCACGATGGACGGCACGGCCGGCCTGACCTGGTATTTCGCGCAGCTGGAGCAGGAGGGTCACCAGTACAACTGCGAGAAAGACCGCTACGGCACGATTGTCCGCGTGAATCCCGACAAGAAGGTCGTCTATCTGTGCTTCACGGCCGACGAGAACTTCAACGGTGCGGAGAAGATCCTCCAGACACTGAAGAAGCGGAAAATCAAAGGCAATTTCTTCTTGACCGGCAACTGTCTGCGATACAAACCCAACCAGGATGTGGTCCGCCGCCTCGTGGATGAAGGCCACTACGTGGGCGGTCATTCGGACAAGCATGTGCTCTATTGTGACTGGGGCGCCGAGCGGCCCAATCTGATGAGCGCCGACAGCATCATCAGCGACCTGAAGGCCAACTATGCCGAACTGGCGAAGTTCGGCGTGAATCGCGAAGACGCACGCTGGTTCCTGCCTCCGTATGAACATTACAACGCGTTCAGCGTGGGGATCCTCGAATCGATGGGTGTCCGCGTGGTCAACTACACGCCGGGCATCGGCACGCCCGCCGACTACACGACGCCGGACATGCCGAATTACAAGAAGGCGCAGACGCTTATCGACGGACTCTGGAAGTTCGAAAAGGAGAAGGGACTGGACGGCGCTTTGTTGCTCATCCATCCGGGCATCCATCCCGACCGTCCGGACAGCGAGCGCCTCTACAACCGGCTCGACGAGATCATCCGTTATCTAAAGAAGAAAGGGTACCGCTTTGACAGACTTCCTTAAGAATTTCTTCGATTTTTCGAACCTGCTCACCTTCAGCATCGACATGGTGCTCGTGCTGCTCATCGGCTACGTGGTGGGACGCGAGCGTCACGAGGCGGGCAAGACGATGGGGGAACGGTCGACCATCATCCTGATCATCGGCTCCTATCTGTTCGCCTACGCTTCGCTTCGCTGCGGAATCGACCACAGCCGTGTCATCGCGCAGATCGTCACGGGCGTGGGCTTCATCGGAGCGGGCATCATCTTCAAGAAAGGAGAGAAAGACATTTTCAACCTGACGACTGCCATCCTTGTCTGGACGGTCGCTGCGCTCGGCGTGCTGGTCGGAATCGGATTGCGCGTGGAGGCACTGCTGGCCGCCCTGGTGGTCTATCTGGTGCTGCGTGTGCGACGCCGCCGGGACAGGAAAGCCAAGCAACAGTCACAAGACCAGACAACAGACAATGTATAAGATTACCCGTAAAGCCATGCTGACGCCGACCATCTGCCTGATGGACGTCGAGGCTCCCCGCCTGGCTGCTTCAGCACAGCCGGGCCAGTTCCTGATCGTGCGGGCACGGGAGGAAGGAGAAAGGATTCCCCTGACCATCTGCGACTATGACAGGGAACAGGGGACTGTCACCATCGTGACTCAGATCGTCGGCGCCTCGAGCCGCCTAATCTGTGCCCTGGAAGAAGGCGATTGTTTTACCGACGTGGTGGGCCCGCTGGGCTGCCCGTCCGATTTCGTAGAGCTGCCTGACGGAGCCTTGAAAGGCAGCCGCTACTTGTTTGTAGCCGGCGGCTTGGGTACGGCGCCCGTCTATCCGCAGGCCAAGTACCTGCATGAGCGGGGTGCGCACGTCGATGTGGTTGTCGGTGCCAAGACGGCGGATTTGTTGATCCTGCGCGAGGAGATGTCGGCGGTCTGTGACAATCTGTATGTCTGTACGGATGACGGCTCGGAAGGGCATCACGGCCTGGTGACGGAAAAAGTCAAGCTCCTGCTGGCCGAAGGACAGCATTACGACCAGGCGGTCGCTATCGGTCCGATGATTATGATGAAGTTCGTGGCGCTGACCCTGCGGGAGTCGGGTATTCCATTGACAGTCAGTCTCAATACGCTGATGGTCGATGGCACCGGAATGTGTGGATGCTGCCGCATCACCGTAGGCGGGAAAGTACGGTTCGCCTGCGTCGAAGGACCTGAATTCGACGCTTATCAGGTGGACTTCGACGAGGCCCTGCGCCGTCAGACGATCTACCGGCCGCAGGAACAGGAGGCCGATCACAAATGCAAAATCGGGAGGAACTGAAGATGGCAGAGAAGATAGGACGTGTTCCCGTGCGGGAACAGGACCCGAAGGTCCGGGCCGGCAATTTCGAAGAAGTTTGCTACGGCTACAATGAAAAAGAGGCGCTGCTGGAAGCTTCCCGCTGCCTGAATTGCCGCAATCCGCGTTGCGTGCAGCATTGCCCGGTAGGTATCCGGATTCCGGAATTCATCGCGCAGGTCCGTGCCGGCGCTTTTCAGGAAGCGGCGCGGGTAATTGCGAGCGACAGCTCGCTCCCTGCCGTCTGCGGGCGTGTCTGTCCGCAGGAAACGCAATGCGAAGGCAGCTGCATCCTGGGCGTCAAGGGTGAGCCGGTAGCCATCGGCAAGCTGGAGCGTTTCGTGGCCGACTGGAGCCGGGCCCAAGGCGGTGTTCCTGTGGAAAAGGCGCCGGCCAACGGCATCAAGGTGGCAATCGTGGGCAGTGGCCCGTCCGGGCTCGCCTGCGCCAGCGATCTGGCGAAGTTGGGCTACGACGTCACGATTTTCGAGGTGCTCCATAAACCCGGTGGCGTGCTTCAGTATGGTATTCCCGAATTCCGTCTGCCGAAGCAGCGGGTCGTGGAGCCGGAGATCGACAGCGTACGGGCCCTCGGCGTAAAAATCGAAACCAATGTGGTGGTGGGTCGTACGATCACCATCGACGAGTTGTTCGACCGTGAGGGATTCAAGGCGGTCTTTGTCGGATCCGGAGCCGGATTGCCCCGTTTCATGGGTATCCCCGGCGAGAGCCTGAACGGCGTTTTTTCGGCCAACGAGTTCCTGACGCGGAGCAATCTGATGCGGGCTTTCGATCCTTCGAGCGATACACCGATCTTCGTCGGGAAGCGGGTCGCCGTGGTCGGTGGCGGCAACGTCGCCATGGACGCGGCACGCACGGCCCTGCGTCTGGGATCGCAGGTGACCATCGTCTACCGCCGTACGGAGAAGGAACTTCCGGCCCGCGCCGAAGAAGTGCATCATGCGTTGGAAGAGGGCATCGTTTTCCGGATGTTGACCAATCCCGTCGAGATCCTGGGTGACGAGAAAGGCTGGGTAAACGCCTTGCGCTGCATCCAGATGGAACTGGGTGAGCCCGACGCCAGCGGCCGTCGCAGTCCGATTCCGATCAAGGATTCCGAATTTGAAATCCCCGTCGATGCGGTGATCATGGCCCTTGGAACGTCGCCCAACCCGCTGATAGCCAAAACAACGAAAGGTCTTGAAACGGAGCGTCACGGCTGCATCGTGGCCGACGAGTCCGGCGCGACCAGCCGTCCTGGCGTCTTCGCCGGCGGCGACGCCGTCACCGGCGCCGCCACGGTCATCCTGGCCATGGGCGCCGGCCGCCGCGCCGCCGCTGCCATTGATGCTTACCTCCGCCCCTAACAGGGTGTCTCACAATTATTTTTACGGCCGGACGCAACATTCCGACCGCTTCTGCATCTATATAGTGTACCGTAAAACGATTGAATGATGAAAAAGGTTGCACTTTTCTTTTGCACGTGCTTGATGATGCTTCTTCCGATGGCTTGCAGCGACATCAATGCGGATGGCCCGGTGGATACCAAAGTCGATGCCGGCTTGATGAAAAACTGGGCTTTTTGGGAGAATCTGATTGACAAGACCAAGACCAATCAGTATATCCCCACCGTTTTCTGCCACGAGTGGGAATTCGTTTCTACCGAACTGGAACGCTGGGAAGGCGGTCAGCTTGTGGAAATGAAAAAAGTGGACAATGTCTTTCCTTATCGTAAGCTGAAAATCCTGAAGAACGGGAGTATGAGCGCCGACGGCATGGGCGGAGTCTGGGATTACCGATACAACAACCTGATGATCGACGTCAGTACTTCCGGCGGCAGCAACTATCTGTACCAGGTGGTCGAGGTAAAGGGTGGCACCATGATTCTTCGGGAAGAGGAGTACAGCATCGGAGGCCCGATCGTCACTTTCCTCCAAGACCCGATGGGAAGGCATTATTTCTGCCGCTACACCTATGTCAAAAAATAAATCGTCAGCGTCATGAAACGCGGCAAGTCTTTCTGCTTTCTGCTGGCGCTCCTGCTGACGGTTACGGCTTGTGATTGGAGTCCCGTCGTCATCACCCTGCACGTCGAAGACGCGGAAGGCCACAACCGGCTGGACCCCGCATCAGCGTATTTTATCGGCGGGGACATCTCCGCCATCTATGACCAGAAGTTCTATCCGGTGGAGATTCTGGGTGGTCCGGAAACGAAAACGTATATGCCCCGGTTCTTCGGCCTCCAGCTCCGTCCCGACAGGAATTACGGCTGGTATCTGGTCTTCGGCGAATTCGAGGGCTCCGAAGGACAGGACATCTCCATCACGCTGGTCTGGCCCGACGGCACCACCGACGAGATCCAATGCAAACACACCGTCGCCACGCCCCTGGCCGTTTCCACACGATACAAACTCAACGGGAAGAAGGTCTCCCCGCCGATCACCCTCGTCAAATAGCTGGAAGAGGGCTTATTCCGGTTTGACGTAGCGGTCGCCGGTCTGGGCCTTGACGGCTTCGATGAAAGCGGGTGCGTAGGCGGGCGGAGTGGCGCGGCCGCGGACGAATACGCCGTTTTCGCTGGGCATCATGCTCTGGTCGTTGTGCTTGACGATGAGGAACTTGGCCAGCTTGTCCCAACGTTTCATCATCTTATCCGTGTAGGCTTCCGTCTTGGCGGTCAGGAAGGCGGCACGTTCGCCGGGGGTCATCTTCGAAGCTTGCTCTTCGACGGATTTCTGGTCCTCGGCGTAGTAGTCCTCCAGTTCTTTCTGGGCGTCGCGCAGGTCGCCGATCATGGCGCTCCAGCGCGGATACACCATGTTGGCCACGAAGTTGTTCATCCAGAATGCGCTTTCCGTGCTGAATTCCCGGATGTCGTTGTTCTCACGGCGGAACGGTTCCGGTACGCGGGTGATGCCGCAGTAAACCGGCACGTAGGCCACCATCGTGGCGTCGTCCATATTGAAATAGGTTACGCCGCCGACGGCATCAGGCAGCCAGGAACGCATCTGGCAGACCATCGTCATACCACTCTGCTGGCAGCCGATAGGACGCTCGCGGAACATGGCGGTGGAGTCGCTGCTGAAGAAGTTGACGGGCTGGTTGCGATAGGGTGAGGCCCAGGGACCAGCGCTCACGTCGGCCGTCATGTCGAGGGCGGTGCCTTCATAGTGGTCACGCATGTCGTCCATCAGTTCGCGGACCGAGATGGGGGCCTTCGGCTTGATCCAGAGCGGCAGGTGGTCACAGACATCGGTATGGCCGTTGAGGAACGGCAGGTAGGCATCCATTTCGGCCGTATCGTAGTGGTGGCGGAAGAAGCTCCATACCCGTGCCTCACAGTAGCGGATGGCGCTGAAGTCGAGCGGACCGTAAGCCTCGCGGAAGCTGAAATCGGCATCGCTTCCCTGATAGAGTCCCAGTTCACGGGCCAGGGAGATGACGTCCTTGGCATACATACAGACACCTTCGATTTCGCAGAAAGGTTTCTTCTTGTCCACTTTCCTGACCTGGGGGAACTGCTGGATGCGGCTTGAGTTGGCGTAGGCGCAGACGCAGTCGTCCGGAACACGGAGCGCTACCCAGACAGCACCCTTGCGGCCGGGGCCCTTGCCGACGATCTCCATGATCCAGGCTTCATCCTTGTCGCAGATGGCGAACGACTCACCGGAGCTGGAATAGCCGTATTCGCTGACCAGTTCGTTGATGACGGCGATGGCTTCGCGGGCTGTCGTGCTGCGCTTCAGGGTGATGTCCATCAGGGTGAAATAGTCGAAATAGCCTTCGCGGTTGACCAGCTCCCGGCGGCCGCCCCAGGTGGTTTCGACAATGGTTACCTGGTTCTCGTTCATCAGACCTACGACGCCGTAGGTATAAGGTGCTTCCTTGACCAGTTTCTCACCGGTCTGCGGGCCCCAGCCCCGGATGGCGATCATGTCGCCTTCCGCGTGACGGCCGGGAGCGGAGAAGCTCAGCGGCATGAGGAAGCCGAAGCTGTCGCAGTTGTAGGTACACATCACGCTTCCGTCTGCGGAAGCTTTCTTGCCGACGATCAGGTTCGTACAGGCGAACGCGGCCACCGCTGAGCAGAGCAGGATGACCGAAAGGATCAGCTTTTTCATGGTATGATCGGTTTTGGGTTGTTGCTAGGACAGGGCGGCTGCCAGGTCGCCTTTGGCGACGCGGCGCTGCTCCCCGGTGGCCAGGTTCTTGAGCGTCACGGTGCCTTCGGCTACTTCCTGGTCGCCCACGATGGCCAGATAGGGGATACCCTTCCGGTCGGCATACTCGAACTGTTTCTTGAGGCGGGCCGAGTCGGGATAGATCTCACAGGCGAAGCCGGCTTTGCGCAGGGCCGCGGCTACCGGTACCGAGTAGGCCACTTCCCGTTCGCCCATATTGGTGAAGAGCACCGTGGCTGCCGCCGCGGCATCTTTCGGGAAGAGATCAAGGCCGCAGAGCACGTCGTAAATGCGGTCGGCGCCGAAGCTGATGCCCACGCCCGAGGTATTGGGCAGACCGAAGATACCGGTCAGGTCGTCGTAGCGTCCGCCGCCGCAGATGCTGCCGATGGCGAAGTCGAGTGCCTTGACTTCGAAAATGGCGCCGGTGTAGTAGTTCAGACCGCGTGCCAGCGAAAGGTCGAGTTCGACGGTCTGGCTGATGCCGGCTCCGTCGATCAGGGAGAAGAGCGTTCCGATTTCCTCCAGGCCCTTGAGGCCGGTTTCGGAGGCGGCGAGCAGCTCCCGCATCCTGGCCAGCTTCTCAGCGGTCGTGCCGGAGAGCGTCAGGACGGGCTCGATGACGGCAATCGCCTGCTCGGTGAGGCCTTTTTCCGTAAGCTCCTGCTTGACGGCGTCGAGTCCGATCTTGTCGATCTTGTCGATGGCTACGGTGATGTCGACCAGCTTGTCCGGCTGGCCCGAAACTTCGGCCAGGCCGGCCAGGATCTTCCGGTTGTTGAGCTTGATGACCACGCGGATCCCCATCTGTCCGAAAACGTCGTCCACCATCTGGACCAGTTCCAGTTCGTTCAGGAGCGACTTGCTGCCGATCACATCGACGTCGCACTGGTAGAACTCGCGGTAGCGGCCTTTCTGCGGACGGTCGGCGCGCCAGACCGGCTGGATCTGGTAGCGCTTGAAGGGGAAGGCGATCTCGTTCTGGTGCTGGACCACGAAACGGGCGAAAGGAACGGTCAGGTCGTAGCGCAGGCCTTTTTCCGGTGCAAGGGCGGCTTTCTCACCGCTGTTCTGGATCCGGAACAGGAGTTTGTCTCCCTCCTCGCCGTATTTGCCCAGCAGCGTGCTGAGATTCTCCATCGAAGGGGTCTCGATGCACTGGTAGCCATATTTGCGGAAAACGCTTCTGACGATGTTGAAAATATAGTTGCGGCCCACCATTTCGGCCGGACCGAAATCTCTGGTGCCTTTGGGAATAGACGGTTTCTGTGCCATGTTTGTGCAGGATTGAACTCACAAAGTTAAAATAATTTGTCCAACGTGAGCGGATTGTTGCTATTTTTGCCGCGCTAATAACCTAAAAGTATCTGTATTATGAAAAAGATTGCACTCATCAGCATCATCGCTTGCCTGGGTCTTTTCGCTTCCTGCAAGAACGAGCAGAAGGCTGAAGCCGCTCCTCAGCAGGATGCCGTGAAAGAATCCGTTGAGAAGGTTGATGAAGTTTCCGACGAGGCTGCCCAGAAAGTGGGTGACGCCCTGAAGGAAGCCGGCGAAGCCGTGAAAGAGGCCGCCGAAGCCACCAAGGATGCCGCAGAGAAAACCGCCGAGGAAGTCAAGAAGGAAATCAACAAGAAGTAATTTCCCCCTCGCAACAACTGCAAAAAAAAGCGACTGAAAATTCAGCCGCCTTTTTTTTATTGATAGATGGAGACCGGGATCCGGCCTTCGGGCGTGATCAGCGGTCGGGTCGCATCTTTTTCTGCAGCCAGGCGCCGTACGTGGGCTTCGTAGCGTTCGTAGGTGACGCCGTCGATCAGGACCCTGTCGTCGTCCAGGAACTTGATGTCCTTGCCTTCCCCGTACTCACCAGTGCCGCGGCCGGCCTCGTTCTTGATTTCGAAGTAGATTTTCTTGTCCTTGATGTAATACTTCAAGGCACGGCTGGTTTCGTAGTCGAGGTTCCGGATGGAGATGTATTGGAAGGTTTTGTGGTCTTTGGCGAAGGAGAGGGCGTCGAAATACCAGACGTCGTCGTACTTGAGGCTCGGATCGGTCTTGTTGGTGAAGGTGATGAACAGTCCGCCGCGCGCACCGAGGTCACTGTCCCAGGAGGCAGTGAAGTAGCCGTCATCGAAGGTGCCCGTTGCATGGATGGGCCACCAGTCATCGTAGAGTTGCCGTTTGATGGAAGTGTCTGCGCAGCTGCTCAGAAACAGGACGGCCAAAAGGATGGCAAGCAGTTTGAATGTCTTGAAATGCATGATCTTCACATAAAAGTTTCTCTTGCAAATATACAAAATTATGCCAATCTTTGTATGTCTCACCAATCGATTTTGCTATGCAGTACAGGTCCAGATTATTTACCCTGATGCTCTGCTTCTGCTCGCTGGCACTGACCGGTGCCTGCGGTACGGCGGAGCGCGCAACCCGTGAACCGCTCGCTTCCCCGAGTGACGAAATGATCGACATCGGCTACGAGAATACCCCCAAAGGCGAGCTTTCCTACGCCGTATCCTCCGTCAAACCCGCGGAAGAAGAGATGGTCTATTCCAATATGTACGATTATCTCCGCGGTCGAGTGGCCGGCGTTGAGGTGGGCCCTGACAATACGCCTTCCTCCGTACGGATCCGTGGCGTGAATTCCATCAACGCTTCCACCGCACCGCTGGTCCTGGTCGACGGGATGGAGTCAGACCTGGGATCCATCAATCCGTACGACGTGTATTCGGTTTCCGTCCTGAAAGATTCATCCGCCTCGATCTATGGCGTCCGGGGAGCAAACGGCGTGATTCTGATCACCACCAAGCAGGCCCGGAATCAGCAGGAAGCCCAATCGGCGGCCCGCAAGAAGGCCAAGGCTGAAAAGAAGGCAGCGAGGGCCGCGGCAAAAAAGAAGTAGGGTAAAGCGTTTTTTTGTTACTTTTGCGAGTTAATTCTATCCGAAAAAGATGAAAGATAGCTTGCTGAACAAGATTTGCGCAGAATATACCCTTGCCGACGAAGTCAAGGCGCTCGGCATCTATCCCTATTATCGTCCCATTGAATCCGGCCAGGATCCGGTCGTCAAGATGGCTGGAAAAGACGTCCTGATGTTCGGGTCGAACTCCTATCTGGGCCTTTCCGACGACCCCCGTCTCAAGGAGGCCGCAATCGAGGCCATCCGGAAATACGGTACCAGCTGCTCGGGCTCCCGTTTCCTGAACGGAACCCTCGATATCCACCTGGCCCTGGAAGAGAAACTGGCCGCGCTGGTCGGCAAGGAAGAAGCCGTGACCTACAGCACGGGTTTCCAGGTGAATCTGGGCGTGGTGTCATGCCTGGGATTCAAGGACGGCTATATTTTCCTCGATGCGCTCGACCATGCCTGCATCATCGACGGCAGCCGGCTTTCCTTCAGCCGTGTGCTGAAATTCCCCCACAACGACGTGGAGGCGCTCGAAAAGAAAATGCAGATGGCTCCGCTCGAAGCCCCGAAGCTGATCGTGGTCGACGGCGTCTATTCGATGGAAGGTGACATCGCGCCGATTCCGCAACTGGTGGAACTCTGCGGGAAATACAATGCCTCGCTGATGATTGACGATGCACACGGTCTCGGCGTGATGGGCGACCACGGCCGCGGTACGGCCAACCATTTCGGTCTGACCGACAAGGTCGATCTGATCATGGGCACTTTCTCCAAATCGTTCGGTTCACTGGGCGGCTTCATCGCCGGCGACCATGAGGTGATCAACTTCCTCAAGCACAACTCCCGCTCGCTGATTTTCAGCGCCAGCATGCCGCCGGCCAATGTCGCGGCGGTCAGCCGGGCCATCGACATCATGCTCTCCGAACCGGAACGTCTCGAGCACTTGTGGGCGCTGACCCGTCACGCCCACGCCGAGTTCAAGGCCCGCGGCTTCGACATCGGCCACACCCAGTCGCCGATTATCCCGCTCTTCGTCCGTGACCTGAACAAATGCCTGACGGCCGTGAAGATGGCGCTCGACGAAGGTGTCTTCATCACGCCGGTTATCCCGCCGGCCGTTCCGGAGGATTCGGTCATCGTGCGTTTCGCGCTGATGGCCACGCACAGTTTCGAACAGCTCGACGAAGGCATCGACAAGCTGACGAAGATTTTCCGGAAACTGGAGATTATTCCGTAAGTTCGGATTTATCCCAGAGCACTTCGTTCTGGACGCGGACGCTTTCTTCGTGGATGTCGTTGAAGACAGCCCGGAGGAAGCGTTCCTCCATTCCCTCGTTGCATCCCTTGCGGATCATGTCCTCGATCAGTTCGTCCCAGCGGGTGAGCTGCAGGATGGCGATGTTGTGCTCTTTCTTGTACTGGCCGATCATCCGGGAGATTTCCATCCGCGCCTTGAGCAGCGCGATCAGGTTCTCGTCGATCACGTCGATCCGGGCCCGGAGCTGGCCGATATTCTTGCGATAGTCGGCTTCCTGGCTGTCGGCTTCCCGTACGACGATGCGGTCGCCCAGCATCACACGGAGTTCTTCGGGCGTGAGCTGCTGCCGCGCGTCGCTCAACGCGCATTCAGGATGGCAGTGCGTCTCGATCATCAGGCCGTCCAGACCCAGGTCCATGGCCCGCTGGCTCAGTTCCAGGATATAGCGGCGGTCTCCGCCCATATGGGAAGGGTCGGCGAAGAAGGGAAGTTCCGGATAGCGGGACCGCAGTTCGATGGCGATGCGCCAGCCCGGATTGTTGCGGTAGGGGATGGAGCGCATCGCGGAGAAGCCCCGGTGCACCACGCCCATTTTCCGGATACCGGCGCGGCTGAGTCGCTCCAGCGCCCCGATCCACAGGTCGAGGTCCGGATTGATCGGATTCTTCACCAGCACGGGGATGTCGGTTCCCTGCAGTGCGTCGGCAATCTCCTGGACCAGGAACGGATTGGCCGTGGTGCGGGCGCCGATCCAGAGCATGTCGATGCCGTGCTGGAGGCACGCCTCCACGTGATCCTTGCCGGCCACTTCGGTGCAGACGAACATCCCGCACTCCTGCTGGACCTTCTGGAGCCACTTCAGGCCGCGCTTGCCCACGCCTTCGAAACAGCCCGGATGGGTGCGGGGTTTCCAGATGCCCGCGCGGAACATGTGGATGCCGAACGAGGCCAGGCCCCGGGCCGTTTCCAGTACCTGCTCCTCACTTTCTGCGGAGCAGGGCCCCGCGATCACCATGGGCTCGGGGGGTGTGAAGAAGCCCCATTCCGATGCAGGTATCAAATCCAGTTTTTCTGCCATGCGAATTGTCTATTGTTTGGTCTTCGCGGAGTCCGCGGCCGCCTTTTCGGCGGCTTTTTCAGCCCCTTTGTAGCGGGCCAGTTCCACCTGCAGCTCCGTGATGGTCTGGTTGAGGTCCTGAATGGTTTTCAGATAATGTTCGTTCAGGTCGCGGATCAGCTCGTTCTTGTTGATGGTCTGCACGGCGGCTTCTTCGTGGAAGATGATCTGGTCGCTGTGGAGGCCGTAGCTGAGGGCGTTCTTCAGCAGGACCTGCTTGGCTGTATAGTCGAGCGCTTCACCGGCCAGGTAGATGTCGAGAGTCGGGGTGCGGCCGCTGAGGTTGATGTCGTGGTCGAAGATGTAGGTGGCGCCGATGGTCTTGTTATTCTGGATGAAGCGTTCGGCGCTTGTGGTGAAGTTGTTGTCCCGGATGGTGCCGATGGCCGATATGATGCTGGGTACAAGCATGAGCACCAGGACGACGGCTACCACGCGCGGGTTGCGCTTGCGGTGGAAATCGTCGGTGGCCACGCTTTCGAAGCCCAGGAATTTGACGACCAGAAAGGTGGACAGGGCGATGAAAAAGCTGTTGATCAGGAAAAGATAGGCGGCGCCGAAGATGTAGGAGGGATTGAGGGAGGCGATGCCGAAACCGATCGTGCAAAGGGGAGGCATGAGGGCCGTGGCAATGGCTACGCCAGAAATGACGGTGCCTCGTTCCTTGCGGGAAAATTCCATCATGCCGGCCACGCCGCCGAACAGGGCGATCAGCACATCGTAGATGGTGGGCCGGGTGCGGGCCAGCAGTTCCGTGGGGTTGCTCAGTCTGAGCGGTGTGACCACAAAATAAACCGAGGCGACGATGATGCTGATGGCCACCATGATGGCAAAATTCTTGGCGGCGTTCTTGAGCAGCTCCGTATCGTTGGTGCCCAATCCCAGTCCGAAACCTACGATCGGCCCCATCACCGGCGAGATGAGCATCGCGCCGATGATCACCGGAATCGAGTTGACGTTCAGACCGACCGAGGCGATGAGGATCGCACAGGCCAGGATGATGACGTTCGGCCCCCGGAAAGCGATGTTCTTCTTGATGCTGGCCGAGGCGGCGGCCCGGTCGACAGCGTCTTCAAGATAGACGATATGGCGCAGATATCGGGTTATTTTATTCATGGCGGCCTCCAAAGATATAAAAATTTCGGCAAATGACCGATAATGTGTACCTTCGTGTACACAAATCATTCCATCATGAAGCTTCTTCGCCCGTCCTTTCCCCTGGCCGTCCTGCTCGCGGCGTGCCTGTTTTCCGTCTTCTCCTGCCGTCCGGCCGAGCCGTCAGCATCTCGCGCGGCAGACGTGGATCCCCGGATCGCTGACGCGGTACTCAGCGTCAGCGCCGACAGTATTACCCTGTACATCGAAGACCTGGTGGCTTTCCACACCCGCCACACTTTGAGTAACCAGTCCAGTCCTGAAAAAGGAATCGGTGCAGCCGTTGCTTATCTCGTCAATCGTTGCGAGACCTGGGCGAAACGGGCAGAAGGCAAGCGTCCGGCACTGCAGGTTGAAGTGATCCATTATCCGGTGGGCGGAAATGGCGGTCGCTATGACCGTGTCACGACCGTACCCGAGGTGATGGTGACGATTCCCGGCACGAAAGGCGAGCGGGAGATCCTGCTCTCGGCCCACATCGACACGCGCGTGGCCGACGTGATGGACTCCACTTCTTTTGCTCCGGGTGCCAACGACGACGGCAGTGGTCTGGCCTGCCTGCTCGAAGTGGTCCGCATCCTCTCTGAAATCCCGCTCGAACAGACCGTCCGCTGCCTGTTCGTCTCCGGTGAAGAACAAGGCCTCGACGGCTCCCGTTTCCTGGCTGCCCGGGCGAAGTCAGAAGGTTGGCCGATCGAGGCGATGATCAACAACGACATGATCGGAAATGCCGAAGCAAGCGGAACGGGGCTTCGCGAGGACCACAAGGTCCGCCTCTTTTCGGAGAGCCGCACCGGCGTTGACAGCGACCCGCGTCAGCTGGCCCGCTACGTCAAGGAAACGGCCCGTACCTATGTGCCCGACCAGGAAGTGAAACTCATCTACCGGAACGACCGTTACGGCAGGGGCGGGGATCATTCCTCGTTCCTTCGGGAAGGTTTTACGGCCGTTCGGATGAGCGAGTACTGTGAGAATTACGACCGCACGCATCAGGATATCCGCACGGAAGGAGGTATCTCCTACGGCGACCTGATTTCCGGCGTGGACATCCCGTATCTGACCCGCAACATCCAGATCAATCTCGCTTCGGTGATGAACCTGGCCCTGGCGCCGGCCCGTCCCGGGAACGTACGCATCGCCAATGCGCGCGAGTTGGAGAATCATACCGTACTGACCTGGGACCCTGTGCGCAAGGCTGACGGAAGCCTCGACAACGACGCCTCCTACCAGATCCTTTACCGCGAGACCGACCAGCCGGAATGGATCGTCCTCGACAAAGTTACGGCAGATCCTTCCCGGATGGTACCCAGCTACCGCTGCGATTACAGCAAGGACAACTATTTCTTCGCCGTGCGCAGCGTCTCGCCGTCGGGCAATCCGAGCCTTCCTTCCGTGGCGCATTAAGCATTCTCGGTTTTTATGCGTATCTTCGCCGTATGAAATTCATCAGTTGGAACGTCAACGGCCTGAGGGCCGTAGCCGGCAAAGGCTTCGCCGATGTGTTCGCGCAGCTCGACGCCGATTTCTTCTGCCTGCAGGAGACCAAATTGCAGGCGGGCCAGATCGACTTGGAATTCCTGGGCTATCAATCCTATTGGAATTATGCCGAGAAAAAAGGCTATTCCGGAACGGCCGTCTATACCCGCCATACGCCGCTTTCGGTAACCTGCGGCATCGGGGTTGAGGAACACGACCACGAAGGGAGAGTGCTGACACTCGAGATGCCGGATTTCTATCTGGTGGATGTCTATACGCCCAATTCCCAGGACGGCCTCAAGCGGCTGGATTACCGCATGCAGTGGGAGGATGCCTTCCGGGCCTATGTCTGCGGCCTGGCCCAGCGCAAAGGCGTGATTATCTGCGGCGACATGAACGTAGCCCACGAGGAGATCGACCTGAAGAATCCCGCTACCAATCATTTCAACGCCGGCTTTTCCGACGAGGAGCGGGCCAAGATGACGGAACTGCTCGCCGCCGGCTTCCGCGACAGCTGGCGCGACGCCCATCCGGGAGAAGCCAAGTATTCCTGGTGGTCCTACCGGATGGCCGCCCGCGAACGGAACGTGGGTTGGCGCATCGACTATTTCCTGGTCTCGGAAGCCCTCGCTCCCCGCATCGCCGGTACCGACATCCACAACCAGATCTTCGGCTCCGACCATTGCCCGGTCGAGCTCGTCCTGCAGCCGTAATCCTTATTGCCGCTTATTTTTCGCGGACGTGTTTTCCCGACAGGTGGTCTATCCATAGTTCCAGGACCAGCGCATTAGGCGCATTCTTCACCATATCTCCCTCAAGGTCATATCCTTCCGGGAAATATTTGGCGCCCAGAAGCCGCAGCAGCCGCTCGGCCTCGCCAGCATCGGTCACTTCGGAAATGCGTCCGAAACAGATGACGCTGGTGAAGCAGTACCACCATTCGCCGGGGTTCTTGACCGGTTCCGACAGCACCGTAAAGCAAACCTTGTCGTTGGCACGGACTGCGTCCAGTTTGTGCCCAGCCTTGGCGCAGTGGAAATAGATCTTCCCGCCGGCATATACGTAATTGATGGGCAGTCCATAAGGATAGCCATTCTCTCCGTGAACCGCCAGAACGCCCCGGGGCGCGGCGGCCAGTACGGCCTCGCATTCTTCCTGCGAAGCCGCCTGCTTGAATCGTCTCAATTGTCGGAATTCCATAATAGGCGCGGTCATAATTTTTTAGCAACATTGTAGCCGATAGCGGCGACGGCTAGGGCTTCTGCTTACCCAGAATGTCAGACCCATGCGGCCCCTTCAGTACCAGTTGGTGCAGGATGCTTTCCAGAACCAGCGCAAAGAGGATGAATGTTCCGGCACCGATGAGGATGGAAGATAGCTTGGCACGATGCTTACGTACCAGATAGACAGCAAGGCAGACAGGAACGGCAATGCCCAGAAAGGCATTGGCGGCCATCATGATGAGTGAACTTACAGGGACCATGTCGGATTCAAGGGAATGTCAGGATTTATTCTCTCTTCTTCTTTGCCCAGGTGTTCGCAAGGATAACCACGATGATACACAGGATGACAGTAAGGGCAACGAAAGACCCTGTTGTCGCTATCGTTTCCCCAAGCAGGAGGAATAACATAGGGGCGAGCACAATCAACAGACCGCCAATCAAGCCGCGGAGCCGCTTGATATTATACTGAGCTCTTTCTTTTTGGGACGCAGTATTATAACCTGCGATCAGATTATCACCCTTCCCGATAAGAATGACAACCCCCATGATGACGAAGATCGCTGCAACAATAATCAGTGTAATCATAGTAATCTCACTTTATTCTACACAAATATACCTTATTTTCAGAGAAAAGTACCAGGTCTTCATATCACTTCAATGTAGAAACTCACCGGTCTGAAGCCGTCGTTGCAGCTGATCATGGCGCTCATCGGATTCTTCATCCATCCGTCATAGAAGTTCCCCTCACCCCGAGCCAGTGCCTCGACGAATTCCCTCATGGAGCCCCAGGCCGAAGGACACATCCCTTCAGGACATTGACCGTCAATAGAAATCCACTCCTGCCCCTCCTGCACATCGCAAGAGTGTTCGATAGGGTTCTCATATTTCGCCATCAAATCCGGATATGAAACCTTCCTGATGGCAGTGATTCTGATTTTCATTAGAATAAAACTGTTCTGTGTTTTCGTCCTTGCGCAGGGTATAAAGTTAAGGACCTTCCTTCATTATTCAAAATTTGAAACCTCCCTTTTCGCCCAGCAGGCGCAAAAGCATCCGCGCCACAGGCACGTAGAATACTGATGCTCTTGCGGCAAGGGTCGATTTTGATGTGCCCCCCAAAAGTTGGA
>DETK01000009.1 GCA_002361615.1 Bacteroidales bacterium UBA3290 | reverse complement strand
ACGCCTTCATGGACGACGATAGTCTGACGGATAGGATGGTACCGTGCCCCGAAGGGGCTGGTCATCTGCACGGTCTTGGGATTGACCGGATAGATCGAGGGGATGCAGGAGGCCATGTCGCCCGCACGGCTGGAATAGACCTTCACCTCGTCGAACGACAGCGACTGGACGTAGGCCTGTCGGGTCAGACCGTCCACCCGCCGGGCGACGGAACCCATCAGGTCCTGGTGGTCCAAACCCAGATATTCAGCGTAACGCGCCTCCCCCGGCAGGCCGGCCAGCCGCACGGCGTCCGGGATTTCGGCCATGCCGAACACCGGACGATAGACCAGGTTGTCGCGCAGCGACAGGTCGCGGAGCACTTCTTCCTGCTCTTCGATCCGTCCGCCGAGCAGTTCCACCTGCCCGGCCAGTTCCCGGTTGCGGCGCTCCAGCAGCAGGGCTTTGGGCGAACGGAAATCGAGCGCCTGCATCACCAGATAATAAGCGAGGAACACCCCCAGTCCGGCCATCAGCACGATGCCCGTCTTGTTGCGGGTCGCACGGACGCTTCGGCGGTCAATCTGGTAGGATTGGGTCTGCTGGTTGAAAATGTATTTCTCGCGGGGCATATCTTTGCAAAATTACGGAAAATACCCGGAAAAACACTATTTTTGTGCCTAATTACATGAATTACGCACCCATGACAGTCAAACAGATCAGGAAGACCTTCACGGACTTCTTCGCAGCGAAAGGGCACACGATCGTGCCGTCCGCACCCATGGTGGTCAAGAACGACCCCACCCTGATGTTCACCAACGCCGGCATGAACCAGTTCAAGGATATTTTCCTGGGCAACGCACCGGCCGCGGCAAAGCGGGTGGCGGACAGCCAGAAATGCCTGCGTGTCAGCGGAAAACACAACGACCTGGAAGAGGTCGGTCACGATACCTACCACCACACGATGTTCGAGATGCTCGGCAACTGGAGCTTCGGCGACTATTTCAAGAAAGAAGCCATCGGCTGGGCCTGGGAACTGCTCACCGAAGTTTACAAGCTCCCCAAGGACCGGCTCTACGCCACGGTCTTCGAGGGCTACGCCCCGGACGGCCTCGACGCCGACAACGAAGCCCGCGACTACTGGCTCCAGTATCTCCCCGCCGACCGCATCCTGATGGGCAACAAGCACGACAACTTCTGGGAAATGGGCGACACCGGCCCCTGCGGCCCCTGCAGCGAAATCCACATCGACCTGCGCGACGACGCGGAGCGCGCCGCCATCCCGGGGGCGCAGATGGTCAACCAGGGTCATCACCTGGTCATCGAGATCTGGAACCTGGTGTTCATGCAGTACAACCGCAAGGCCAACGGATCGCTGGAGCCCCTGCCCGAAAAGCACGTCGACACCGGCATGGGCCTGGAGCGCCTCTGCATGGCCATCCAGGGCAAGAAGAGCAACTACGACACCGACGTCTTCACCGGCATGATCGACGCCATCGCGAAGCTGAGCGGCGTAGCCTACCAGCCTGAAACCCAGATAGGCGTTGCCATGCGCGTGATCGCCGACCACATCCGCGCCATCAGCTTCTCCATCACGGACGGACAGCTGCCCAGCAACGTGAAGGCCGGCTATGTGATCCGCCGCATCCTGCGCCGGGCCGTCCGCTACGGCTACACCTTCCTCGGCCTGAAAGAGCCGTTCCTCTGCCGTCTCGTCCCGCAGCTGATCGCCGACATGGGCCAGGCCTATCCCGAACTCGTGGCCCAGCAGAAACTCGTGGAGCGGGTCATCAAGGAGGAAGAGGAAGCCTTCCTGCGCACCCTCGACAAGGGTATCAAACTGATGGACAACATCATGGAGAAGAGCCGCGCCGACAAGCGCATCGCCGGCGTGGACGCCTTCACCCTCTACGACACCTACGGCTTCCCGATCGACCTGACGGAACTCATCGCCGCAGAAAACGGTTTTACCGTGGATATGGAAGGCTTCAACGTGGAACTCGGCAAGCAGAAGGAGCGCGCCCGCAATGCCACCGCCGTGGAAAACGGCGACTGGGTGGAACTGCACCCCTTCACCGAATGCACCTTCACGGGCTATGACACGCTTACCACGGAGGCTCAACTGATGAAGTACCGTACCGTCAAGGCCAAGAACAAGGAATTCATCCAGCTGGTCTTCGACCGCACCCCGTTCTACGGGGAGATGGGCGGCGAGGTCGGCGACACCGGCACCGTCACCGGTCCGGACGGCGAAGTGGTCAAGATCCTCAACACCGTCAAGGAAAACAACCTGACCATCCACATCGCCGAAAAGATCCCTGCCGCGCAGGAAGGGACCTTCACCCTGACGGTCGATGCCGAGCGCCGCCAGAAGATCGCCAACAACCACACCTGCACCCACCTGCTCCACCAGGCGCTCCGTGAAATCCTCGGATCGCACGTCGAGCAGAAGGGTTCCTACGTGTGCGACAAATACTTCCGTTTCGACTTCTCGCACTTCGAACGTCTGGGCGACGACAACATCGACCTGGTGGAACGCCGTGTCAACGCGCTCATCCGCGAAAACTTCCCGCTCTGCGAGAAGCGCGACGCCACGATGGAAGAAGCCCGCAGCGAAGGCGCGATGGCGCTCTTCGGCGAGAAATACGGCGACCGCGTGCGCGTGGTCCGCTTCGGCGACAGCGTCGAGCTCTGCGGCGGCTGCCACACCCGCGCCACGGGTACGATCGGCTTCTTCAAGATTACGGCCGAGTCGGCCATCGCCGCCGGCGTCCGCCGCATCGAGGCCGTCACGGGCCTGGAAGCCGAAATGGTGGTCGA
>DETK01000022.1 GCA_002361615.1 Bacteroidales bacterium UBA3290 | reverse complement strand
TAGTTCATCTGGATCTTGTTGATTCGCTGCTCCTCTTCTTTCTCCAGCCGCACTTTTTCGCGGGCAGCCTGTTCTTCACGGATATGGCGCGCGTGTTCTGCTTGTTCCCGCCTGATGCGTTGATAGAGGAGTGCCAGCAGCAGCAGGAATCCCAGGCCCAGCAGCGAAAACAGGGAGATGGCCCACCAGGTCCGGTTCCAGGGGGGCAGAATCCTGACGGACAGGGACGATTCGACGGGCACGATACTCTGGTTGTTGTTGTCGATGCGGACGCAGAAACGGTATTTTCCGGCAGGCAGACTGGCGTAGTAGGCTTCGTTGTTGTTGCCGGCATCGACCCAGTAACGGTCGAAGCCCTCCATCCGGTACTGATAATGCGTTTGCTCCAGTTCACTATAGTCCAGGGCTGCGAACGAGATGCTGAAGCCGTTCTGGTCGTGCCGGAGCAGGATTTCAGGGTGCTTGGAGAGACGCTTGTCAATGGGGGCGTCTGGTCCGGGCAGGACCAGCTGGTTGTGGACCTTCAGGTCCTCGAACACCAGCGGGACCGAGCGTTTCTGGGAGACATCGAGCGGATTGAACCAGGTAATGCCATGGGTGCCGCCGAAGACCAGCGTCCCGTCGGAAAGGACGCAGGAGGCTCGGTCGGAGAATTGATTGCCGCCGATTCCGTCGGCCGTATAGTAGTTGAAGAACTGACCGGTTGTGCGGTCGAATCGACCCAGTCCATTCATTGTCGATACCCAGACATTGCCTTGCCGGTCTTCCTGGATAGAGCAGACATCCTGGCAGGGCAGGCCGGTCACGGGGGCAGTGCGGTTGTCTTTCTTGCTATGCAGGATAAGACCGTTGGCGATGGTCCCGATCCAGAGGTCGCCGGCGCTGTCGCGGAACAGGCAGTTCGGAATCAGGACCGACCGACGGATACAGGCTGCCCGTTCTTCTTCAGAAAGCTCCAGTGGCGATACTTCATCCGTATAGGTGTTGATGTGGAAAAGCGGCAGATTGAATGCGGCAGCGACCATCGTCCCCGCCTGGGAAAGGAGCAGGTCGGTGATAAATGTCCAACCCGGTTCGGCAGTCAGCCGTACAGGCACGCCGCTGCGTGTTTTCTTGTCGTATTTGAGCAGGCTGTCGCCCACACCTCCAATCCAGATCATGCCACGGTCATCCTGGGCAATGGAGAGGGGATTCGTCCAGGAAACGTTATCGAGCATGTGGAAACGCTTTCCGTCCCACTGACAGCGGACTGCCCGGTATTTGTCGGTAAACAGCAGCCAATAATCGCCTTCTGCGTCGCGGAACACCTTGGAACAGCGGATGTAGCCCACGTTCTTGTCGTGGATCAGTCCGCTCACGTCGACAGGAAGGATGGTGCCCGCACGCCGGTCATAGAGGAAGAGCCCGTCCCGAAGCGTCGTAATCCATAGCCTTCCGTCTGTGTCGGGGCAGAGTGACGTTACCGTCTTGCGGTTGAAATAGCCGGTCAGGAACTTGTTGCTGTTGAATTGGTTTTTGTATTGGTAGGAGACGCTGTAGCCCTGGTCGGTCGTGCCGAACCACAGATTGTGGCGGCTGTCCTGGAAGACGGTGTGGATTTCGCCCTGAGGAATGTCGTAGGGGAAGTCGGGCTCTCCCTGGCAGAGGAGACGTCCGCTGGAAGGAAAGTAGCAGAAAACGCCTTTTCCAATGACATTCAGCAGGATGCTGCCGTCATCGAGGGCGTACATCAGGTCGATGTCTCCGTCGGTCAGGACGGGATTGCACCGTATGGCCTCCGGCAATTCTGTCCAGGCTCCTTTGACAGTGTCGTAGATCCGCAGGTTCCCCATTCCGGAAAGCCAGATCTTCCCGCCGCCTGCATGACAGATATGGTAGGCGGTGAAGGGGATGGGGATAGAGGACTCCGGCGTAAAGTCGCGACTGTTGTAGCAGGTGAGCGTATTTCCGCCCGTGATGACCCATAGACGGTCATCCACCCAGGTTTCTGCAGGGATACCGAAGGCATTATAGTCCCGAATGACCGGTTTCAGGCAATCCTGTCCGGAATCATAGACGAACAGGGATGTCATATTGCTCATAAGCATCCGTCCGTCCGGCGCTTCCAGGATCCGGTTGATGCTCCGGTTGTAGCCGGGAACGGTGACTCGGTGAAATTCCCCCGTTTCGGTCTGGAAAGCAAGACCGTTGACGGTAGCCGCCCATAGCTGTCCGCTGCGGCTGCTGTAGATGTCGTTGATCTGGTTGTCGGGCAGACCAAGCGTATCGTCGGTGCAGAAATACTGATGATATTCGTGGACGTTGTATTGGTTCAAGCCCCGGAAGGTGGCGATCCAGATGTGCCCGTCGGCGTCTTCGGTGAAGGCGTTTACTTTCTGGTTGGAGAGTGCGTCGGAGATTACGAAGATGCCTGTTTCGCGGAGGTCTCTGTCCTCCGGCCGGCCGGAAGGATGACAGGCGGCCAGGCAGAAAAAGACGGGTAGGAGGATCCAAAAACGTTTCATATCTCAAAAATACATATAAATCAGGAAAATAGGAAACGTGATTAAACAAATCGGAAGATTTTTAAACAAATGTGTTACCGAATCCGGACATTCAGGAAAGAAGTTG
Source organism: Bacteroidales bacterium UBA3290 (assembly GCA_002361615.1). Taxonomy (GTDB): domain Bacteria; phylum Bacteroidota; class Bacteroidia; order Bacteroidales; family UBA932; genus Cacconaster. Next base: position 4,031 of record DETK01000022.1, on the reverse strand, counting down.
TAATCCGGAGAAAGCCTTTTCAGAGGGACTTGACGAAATTTGCAAAGAGTTTTTGGAACGAACTATGAACAAACGGTTTTTTGTGGTGACGCTGCTTGCTGCGGTCTTGTTGACCGCAGCCTGCAGCTGTCCTTCCGGCAACCGGCCCCAAGCGGCCGGTCCGGCCGCCTTGGAGACATCGGCCAAGGCTTCGACCGTCCAGACGGCATCGGGTCCCGTTGCCGGCTATATCGACGACGGCGTGTTCATTTTCAAGGGAATCCCTTATGCCAAGGCAGCCCGTTTCATGCCGGCAGAGGATCCCGATCCCTGGACGGAAGTCCGTCCGAGCCGGGCTTATGGCCCCACCTGTCCGCAGGACAAGCGTTCCGGTTGGTGGTCGGATGACCAGGCCTTCGCCATGCATTGGGACGATGGCTTCCCCGACGAAGACTGTCTGCGGCTGAACATCTGGACGGGTGGCTTGCGCAACGGCGTGAAGCGCCCCGTGATGGTGTGGCTGCACGGTGGCGGTTTCCGGGCCGGCAGCGGCCAGGAACTCATCTCATACGATGGTACCAACCTGGCTCGTGACCACGGCGTGGTCGTCGTTTCGCTCAACCACCGGCTCAATGTCCTCGGATTCCTTGATCTGTCGGCCTATGGTGTGAAATATGCCCATAGCGGCAATCTCGGCATGACCGACATTGTAAAGGCGCTTGAGTGGGTACGCGACAATATCGCCGCTTTCGGCGGTGATCCGGCCAATGTCACGATCTTCGGCCAGTCGGGCGGCGGCGGAAAGGTTTCCACGCTGATGGCCATGCCTTCCGCCAAAGGCTTGTTTACCAAGGCTATCGTCGAGAGTGGTTCCATTACCCAGCTTATGGATCCCAAGTATTCGCGCCGCATCGGCGCCAAGACCGTCGAGACCCTGCGCCTGAACCCTTCCCGCATCGATGCGATTGCGGATGTTCCATACGACCAGCTGCTGGCCGCTTACAACGGTGCCATCGCCTCGGTCTGCGAGGAGGCCCGGCAGGACGGCGTGTTCCCTGAGAATATCCTCAGTGCCATCCTGTACGGACAAGTTCCCGTGGTGGATGGCGAGGTGATTCCCGCTCAGCCTTCTACGCCGGAGGCGCTGGCCTTGTCGAAAGATATCCCCGTGATCATCGGAACCACCTATCATGAATTTACGCGCGATCAGGAAGATCCGATCTTCCAGCCGCTTGCCCTCGCACAGGCAGCGGACCGGTCGGCGGCCGGATGCGCACCTGTTTATTTCTACCAGTTTACCTGGGAATCGCCTGTCCTGGACGGGGCTTTCGGCAGTACGCACTGCATCGAGATTCCCTTCGTCTTCGACAATGTGGCTTTGCACCGCACCTTTACGGGCGGCGGGCAGGATGCCGTTCAGCTGGGACACCGCATCAGCCGCCTCTGGACGTCTTTTGCCAAGACAGGCGTCCCCGAGTCCGACGGAATGCCGCAGTGGGAGCCCTATCCGCGTAAAATGGTCCTGAATATCGAATCTACTATTCAATAAAACACCTAAAAAACTGTATTTATGAGAAAAACCCTCTTCAAAAGACTGGCGCTCGCGTGCCTGACCCTGCTGGTCGGGTGGTCGCTTTCCGCCCAGTCGCAGGTGACGCTCTCCGGACAGGTCGTCGATGATTTCGGCGATCCGCTCATGGGCGTGGGCGTAATTCAGCAGGGGACTACGAACGGTGTGGCCACCGACATCGACGGTATGTATTCCATCACCGTCCCGGCTGGTGCCACCGTCGAGTTCTCCTACATCGGCTTCAAGCCGCAGACCGTCGTAGCTGAGAAGACGACGACCCTCAACATCCAGCTCCTCCCGGATACGGAAATGCTGGAAGAGACGGTGGTCGTGGGTTACGGCGTACAGAAGAAATCCGACGTCTCCGGCGCCATCTCACAGGTGAAGTCGGAAGACATCGCCAACCGGACCATCACCACGCCTGAGTCGGCTCTCCAGGGCAAGACGGCAGGTGTGCAGGTGTTCTCCAGCTCGGCCCGCCCTGGCGCCGCTCCCAGCATCCAGGTGCGCGGTATTTCTTCCAATGGCTCTTCCAACCCGCTCTATGTGGTGGACGGTCGCCGTACGAATTCCATCGCCGGCATCGACCCCAATGACATCGAGTCGATGGAAGTCCTCAAGGACGGTGCATCGGCTGCCATCTACGGAGCCGAGGCCGGTAACGGCGTGATCATGATCACGACCCGCCGCGGCCAGGGCGACGGCAAGATCAGCTACTCCTTCCAGCTGACTTCGCAGAGCCTGAACCATATTCCGAAGGTGATGAACGCCGAGCAGTATATGCAGTATTTCATCGAGAACGGCCGCTACAGCCTGCAGGATTTCTACGGAAACTGGGATTTCAAGACCAATACCGACTGGCTGGCCTATTCCTATGAGAACTCTCTCATGCAGCACCACAACCTGTCGTTCTCGGCAGGTGCCGACAGAGGCAATCTCTACATCTCGGCCACCTATCTCGACAACAACGGTATGTTCGCCGGCGACGCCGACGTCTACAAACGCATTACCACGATGGTCAACGGCTCCTGGAAGTTCAAGCCCTGGCTGGAAGTCCAGACCAACAACCAGGTGGAATACTACCAGGCCCGCAGCGTCTCGGAAGGCTCCGACTACGGTTCCGCCGTGCTGGCAGCTATCCAGCTCGACCCGCTCACTCCGACGACCTACGCACCGGACCAGCTGCCCGACTTCATGCTGGACTATCTGGCCGCCGGCCGCAACCTGATGAAGGATGAGAACGGCAATTACTACGGTCTTTCTTACTTCAACCCTTCGGAGAACGTTAACCCGCGCATCATGCGCGACCGCTCCTACAGCACCTCGCAGGGTTTCAACATCAATGGTTCCACGGCCATCAACTTCATGCCGATCAAGAACCTGACCCTCACTTCCCGCGTCGGCTACCGTTTCTCCGCTACCGATACGTACGGTTATTCGCTCGACTACTACGTGAACCAGAACGCCTACCAGAATTACATCGGCCTCTCCGGCTCCGACAGCAACACCATGTACTACCAGTGGGAGAACTTCGCCAACTGGAACCAGAACTTCGGTTTCCACAATCTCAGCCTGATGGTCGGTACCTCGTACTCCAACAGCCGCAGCTTCTCGATGAGCGGCTCCTACCGCGGCAGCGACGACGACCTGGGCGTGATGCAGGACAATCCGCTCTTCTATTATTTCGCCTACCATTCCGCCAACGCCGTTCCTTCGGTATCCGGCGCAGAGCCCAGCTACTCCCGCAAACTCTCCTACTTCGGGCGTGCCGGCTGGAACTATAAGGGAAAGTACAATCTCCAGGCTTCGTTCCGTGCGGATGCGGCCGACCTTTCCATCCTGCCCAAGCCGATGCGCTGGGGCTATTTCCCTTCCGTGTCCGCCAGCTGGACGATGTCTGAAGAAGACTTCTTCCAACCGGTCAAGCAGGCGGTCAACTATTTGAAACTGCGCGCTTCCTGGGGCCAGAACGGTTCCCTGGCCGGCCTGTACGGTTACCGTTATGCCAACGTGATTGCCAACACGGGCAAGTATCCGACCGGCAACGGTCTGGAATACATTCTCGGCTATGCTCCTTCCTCCTCCGGCAACGACGAGCTCAAGTGGGAAACCTCCGAGCAGCTGGACTTCGGTATTGACATGCGCTTCCTGCGCGACCGTCTGACCTTCAGCGCCGACTGGTTCCGGAAGATGACCAAGGACCTGATCGTTACGGGTATCACGCCTTCGACGGTAGTGGGTGTCACCGCTTCTCCGGTCAACGCCGGCAACGTGCTCAACACGGGTCTAGAGTTCGAACTCAAGTGGCGCGACCAGTTCGGCGACTTCAACTACAGCATTTCCGCCAACGCTTCCACCCTCAAGAACGAAGTGACCTACATCCACGAGACTCTCTCCGACGGTATCGACGGCGTGGGTGTCCGCAACTACGGTACGATCACCCGCTTCGAGAAAGGATATCCCGCCTGGCACTTCTACGGCT
>DETK01000011.1 GCA_002361615.1 Bacteroidales bacterium UBA3290 | reverse complement strand
GACCAGAACACCGGCATGCTGGCCGACCAGTTCCAGATGAAGGAAGGCAAGCACTACATCCGGATCGAAAAGAACGGCTTCGAGCGCCTCGACACCACGATCTTCATCCCCCGCAACCCGCGCGATGCCGACCTGTTCCACCGCATCTCCCTCAAGCCGACCTTCGCCCTGCTTTCGGTCGATATCAGCCCTGAGGACGGCATGATCTTCGACGGCGACGCCCGGCTCGACATCAGCGGCCGCCAGGTCGAGATGCGCCCCAACTCGCTCAAGAGCTTCAACGTGGACCAGGAAATCAGCTACTACAGCCTCTATGAGGGCAACCTGATTCCGCTCCATCCGGGCCAGTACGTCATCCGCGCCGAATCGGACGGCTTCAAGTTCTCCGTCAAGAACATCAAGATCGAGAAAGGCGAGACCGTCCATCTCGACTTCACGTTGTCCGCCATCAACGGTACGGTCTCCGTGCAGGATGCCGAGAATGCCGCCGGCGCGAAGATCTTCATCGACGAGAAGGAAGTGGGCGAGGTGCCTTTCTCCGGCAAACTCCAGACCGGCCATCACAAACTGCGCGTGGAGAAGCCGGGCTATCAGCCCGAACATCCTGTCTATGAGTTCGATATCGAAGAAGGCAAAGAACAGCTGGTGAACCTTTCGATGAAGCGCTACACCACGTATCACTTCACCTCCGATCCTGCCTACTGCATGGTCTATATCGACGGCAACCTGGCCGGCACCACGCCGCTGAGCGCGCCCCTTACCGAAGGCCTGCACCAGTTCCGCTATGAGAAGCAGGGCTTCCAGCCGATGACCGAAGAGTTCATGCCCGACCTGACCACCGATTCGAAGGACTATCTGATCCAGATGAACAAGACCTTCCCGCTGACCATCACCAGCGACGAGGACAGCCTGAAGATCACCATCACCAAGGGACGCGGCAACAACAAGATGATCTACGTCGACAACGCGAAGACCCCTGCCACGGTCGAACTTCCCGTGAGCAAGTCGATGTATCACGTGCGTCTCTCGCGCGGCAACCTGGCCACGGCCTATGACGGCTACTTCTGGTTCCGCGGCGGCAAGCGTGACCACATCAACCTGCTGTCGTACTCCAAGGAGAACTTCCGGATGTTCGGCATCAATTACAACCTGCTGAAGCCGCAGCCGGCCCTGGGTGGCGATTTCAACAAATCGTTCCAGCGTATGGGCGATGTGACCCTGGCCGAGCTGATGCTCTTCAAGGGCATGACGACCAGCGCGGTCAAGGGTGTCTTCTTCCTCAACATGCAAGACCGCATCACCTATCCCGAACGGGGCAGCAATCCCGAACTCAAGCCGGGCGACGAACTCTACAAGGACATCACCTTCTTGCCGGCGCTCTCGGTGCTCTTCATCAACGAGGAGTTCCGTATCGGCGGCGCGCTGCACAACAACGTGGACTTCGACGTGCTGGCTACCTACACCTGGTATCCGAGCCTGGTGAAGCTGGTTCCGTTCAACCACATCTCCGGCCACGATATCTTCCTGGGCGGTGAGTTCAGCTCGCGTATCCCGATCTTCAACGTCTATGTGCGGGCCGGCCTGCAGGCTTTCTACGGCCAGGCCAACATCGTCCGTCCCGACAAGAAGAGCACCTCCTCAGTAGTCGACCGCTACGTGGTCGAGCCCTACAAGATTCCCTTCAACGAGGCACAGTTCGTCGTCTCGGTGGGCATCAAGCTGGGAACGAAAGACTCCAAGGGACTCAATATCTTAAGGGTTTTCTAACGGATAGCGCTAAAATGAAAAGGGGTGACCGGATGGGCCACCCCTTTTTTTGTGGGAGCGTTCGTTTAATCCTTGTAACCAGGATTCTGCTGGAGTTCAGGATAGGAAACGCGTTCGTCGCTGGAGATCGGCAGCACGGCTTTCGCATCGCCGGGCTTCAGGGTGTGGACATAGGCGGAACCGCTGCGGAACTCGTGCGGGTCGTTCATGTCGCAGGTGATCTCGCCGCCGGTACGCATCACGTCGAAGAAGCGGTGGCCTTCACCGATGAACTCTTTCTGGCGTTCGGTCTGGATGAGCTCCATCGTGGCCGTCACGTCTTCAGCCGTGGCGTCGGCGCGTTTGCGCACGGCGTTCAGATAGCGGCTGGCGCTGCCGGTGTCACCCGTAGCGAGGGCGGCCTCAGCGGCGATCAGGTAAGCCTCGGTGATACGCATCACGCGCGGATTGTTGCGGCGGAAGGTGTAGCCCTGGTCCTTGTTGCCGATGAACTTGCGGAGCCAGTATTCACCGCTCTTCTTGGCGCCGGTCTCGGGATCGTCGTACTGGATCATCTGGCCGCGGACGTCGTTCGGGGTGTCCTTGAAGAGGTTGCGCCACTTCAGGGTCGGGATCAGGCTGGCGCCGCTGTTCGGGTCGTCGAACCAGAGGTTGTGGTACATGGTGTAGAAGCCGCCGTCCGAGTCGATATCACCCAGCACGGAAACCAGCAGTTCAAGCACCGATTCCATGTCTCCTTCATGGCCCCAGTAGGCGGCGTAGCCGTCCCCGCTGACCATCCGGTACGGCGAGTTGTTGATCACTTCGGTGGCCGCCGTCAGCGCTTCCGCGAATCTGCCCATATAGAGATAGACGCGGGCTTCGAGCAGGCGGGCTGCCCAGTAGTTGAAGTGGCCCAGGTTGGGTTCGGACGAGAGCAGTCCCTTGGCGGTGGCCAGGTCGGACAGGACCTGTTCGTAGGTCTGGGCTACGGTGCTGCGGGGCAGCCGGGCCTCTTTCGGGCCGACCGTTTCGGTCAGGATGACTGCGCCCAGGGAAGCGCCATTGTCGAAGGTGTAGGTCTGGCCGTAGAGGCGGGCTAGGTCGAAGTAGCACAGGGCGCGCACGGCGTAGGCCTGGCCGGTGTAGTCGTTCTTCAGGGCGACCTCTCCGGTGCTGGAAGCCTCGCAGGCGTCAATGTTCTCGATGAAGGTGTTGCAGCGCATGATCACGTTGTAGTAGTTCTCCCAGAATGTGCCGAAATAGCTGCTCTGGGTGGATTCATACTGCCAGGTGTAGATCACGGCGCCGGTTCCGTCGGACATACGGGGGTAAATGTTGTCGGCCCGCAGGTCGCCCATATACGGAATATAGGTACCGTAGAGGGTATAATATTTCAGCGGGGTGTAGAGGCCGTTGCAGGCTACGCCGGCATCGGCCAGCGTCACCATCGCGTTCTTGTCCACCACGGAGCTGGTCGGTACGGTATCGAGGAACCCTTCGCAGGCGGTCAGGCCGAGGAGCAGGACCGCTGCAATCGCAATGTGTCTGATATAGTGTTTCATATCGTTCATAGATTAGCGGGTTGTCTTAGAATGTCAGGTCGAGGCCAAAGGTTACGGTTCGCATTGCCGGCATCGTATAGTAGTAGTAACCATTCGACTTGATTTCCGGATCGATGTTCAAACCGGAGAACGTGAGCAGGTTGGCGGCGGCCACGTAGATACGGGCGTTGCTCATGCTCAGTTTGTTGCTGAAATTCCTGGGCAGATTGTAAGAGAGGGTGAGGTTCTTCAGACGGAGGAAGTCACCTCTCTTGAGGTAGCGGCTGGAGTAGTAGTAGCCGCCCTGTCCGTTGTCGCGGATACGGCGCGGGACGTCGGTGTTGGTGTTGTCAGGCGTCCAGGCGTTCAGCTGATCCTTGGCGATGTTGCGGTGGAAGTCGTAGTAACCGTCGCTTTCCATCTGCTCCACGCCTTCATCCCAGATGTAGTGGCCGTACTTGTAGGACCAGGCCATGTCGAGGGTGAGGCCCTTCCAGCCCACGTTGACATTGAAGCCGCCGAAGCCCTTCGGGATCGCGGTCATGCCTTCGAGGATCATATTGCTGGAATTGTTGCGGTTGGTGGGATAGAAGTTCCAGGTGTTTTCGGGAACGGGGCTGCCTTCCTGGATCACGGTACCGTCCTTGAGCACCACGGTCTGGTCGGCGATTTCGCCCTGCTCATAGTAGGAACCTTCGGCATACATCGGGTTACCGGCCTTCAGGCGGCTGTTGCCCATGTAGTTGTCTTCCGGGCAGACACCCAGGTATTTACGGGTACGGAACTGGTAGAAGGAGTAACCTTCTTGCCAGACGTACGGCGTGTCGACGATGGATTCACCTTCTTCGGAGAGGGCGA
>DETK01000006.1 GCA_002361615.1 Bacteroidales bacterium UBA3290 | reverse complement strand
TATGGGCCAGATTACCGGCGAAGGCTTGATGCTGTATTTGAGGACCGTGGCCATCTGCTATGTGATTGCGGCGCCCGTGGGCTGGCTGGTGGTACGATACTATCTGCAGCAGTTCTCCCACCGGGTGGGCTTCCTGCCATCGGTGTTCCTGCTGGCGCTGGTGATTGTGGGCTTGCTCTGTGCCGCCGTGGTGCTGTATCACTACCTCAAGACCGCCAGGATGAATCCGGCGGAGACGCTTAAGAACGAGTAGGCTTCATAAGCAGTTAAACATAAAAATTTTCTATCCTGATGCCGGGGGGGCCTAGGAGGGTTCCGCTCGGCGGAGGGAGGAAATAATTGACTTTTGAAGCAGTATTTTGTACTTTTGTGTGTTTAGTAAGAAAAAGACAATAATGAAGATATTGAGAACATTGATTTGCGCGGCGCTGCTGGTGGCAGGGCTGTGCGGTTGTGAGAAGATCGACGTGAACAAGCTGGAAGGCACTTGGACCGAACAGTATGACCCCACGATTTTCGCGATGGATGGATCTGTGACGTTCACCTTCGACGGAAACAATGGCTACCAGCTTCACGTATATGATGCCCTGAGCGGCGAATCTCACGACTATAGCGGCCACTATGCCATCGACCTGATTAACAAGGGAACCATTACCATCAATCCGGCAATGTCTGACTTCAGCAATGTCACCTATAAGCTTGTGAAGCTGACTTCAAAGGAGATGGAATGGCAGAAAGAGGGTACGACCTATTCTCAGGGGACCTGGGGCTCTGATTACCGGCACTTTGTGCGGGGAAAATAGATCCTTCGGCTTCGCCTCAGGAGGACATTCCTTAGAAAGACAGAACTGCCGTCACGTTGAGGTGGCGGCAGTTCTCTTCTATACGGCTATGACGCTATTTGTCCATCAAGCCCTGCTCGATTTCCTCCGGCGACGGGAGGGCGTTTTTCAAATCGTCCGGCAGCTGCTGACGGGCAAACTCGTATTCGGAGATTCCCATCGGGCGATTGATGGTTGACAAGGCATAACGGGCCAGGACGGTATTTTTCTCCTTGCAGATCAGTAGTCCGATGGCCGGCTTCTCTACCTCCGTGTTGAGGAGGTCGTCCACCATGGCGACATATCCGGCCAATTGTCCCAGATCCGGGAAATCGAACTCCGTTACCTTGACCTCGATCACACAATATCTATGCAGCGGGATGATGTAGAAGAGCAAGTCGATGAACTTCTCCTTTCCTCCGGCAACAAGGCGATACTCCTTGCCGACATAAGAGAAGCCCTTGCCCAATTCAACCAGAAACCGGGTGATGTGTTCAATCAGGGCATCTTTCAACTCGGCCTCCTGGTACCTCTCCTTTCCCGGCAGAAATGTGAAATCGTACGGACTTTTCAGAAGCTCCTGGGCAAGGTCGCTTTCCGGCGCCGGTATGGTGAGCGCGAAGTTGGTTTGGGCTGCGCCCTGGCGCTCGTAGAGATCGGATGAGAGGAAGTTCAGCAGCACTGCTCTTCCCCAATTATTTTCCAGAGACTTTCTGGCGAAGAATAGACCTTTCTTGGCATCACCTTTCACTTTGTCGATGATGCACATGTGATGGGTCCAAGGTATATTGAAGATGACTTGGAAAACTTCAGCATCTTGCTGAAGAATTGGGCTCTTGAAATCTTCAGCATCTTGCTGACGATTTCCAATTAGCTGACTATAAAGGCAATAGAAGTAATGCGTGTACCTTATGGTTGACTCAGACATTCCTCGTGTCAAATCCAGCGCTTTCCTCAAATCCTTGCTTACATTCTCATAGAAATGGCTGCCATAGCGGTTCTCATACTGCCGCTTCTCGATGTCCTCACCTACTGACCAGTAGAAGCGAAGCATCTCATCATTGACCTTTATCGCAGCCTTGATCTGGCTGGAGCGATATCGTTGAGCCAATTCTGCAATCCACTGGGCGTATTCTTTATCCAATTTCATCAACTGTTCCATAGCACACATCTCTAAGGTTTACTAATGTAGTGATTTATTTTTGCTTGCTTCTGGCATTATGGGCATTTCGGAGCTGTGGACTGGAAGGCAGTTATTTGGGTAAACGATGTGAAAGCCGGCAGCCACACCGGCGGCTACACTTCTTTCAGCATCGACATCACCGACGCCTTCGTGATGGAGGAGCCAGGATTTGCGGGAGATGCCGGAGGCATAGCCGGTGAGGCTGCCGTCGGCGCCGATGACGCGGTGGCAGGGGACGATGATGGCGACGGGGTTGTGCCCGACGGCGCCGCCGACTGCCTGCGCGGACATCCGGCCGGGGGTTCCACGCACCAGCCGTGCGGCAATCTCGCCGTACGTGGTCGTCACACCATATGGTATCTCCAGCAGGATTTTCCAGACTGCCTGACGGAAAGCGGATCCCTGCAGGTTGAGCGCGGGTGTAAAGTCCGGCACGCCGCCGTTGAAGTAGATGTCCAGCCAGCGGCAGGTTTCGTCGAAGACGGGGAGCAGTTTTACAGTTTCCGCGCCCGGATTTGCACTACTTGAGGGACAGGCTCCCTCGAAAGAGAGAGCGGTCAGCGCAGCGCCGTCGCTTTCGAGTTTGAGACGGCCTATCGGAGACTCGTAGGACATGCTATAGCCGGGCTGGGTCACGATTCGTACTTGGGGAAAGGTTTGACGGGCTCTACGTGCACGACGACGTGCGTGCCGGGGCCGAAACGCTCTTTCAGCGCTTCTTCAATATAGTGCGTACGGGTGTGCGCTTTGACCAGCGGGAGATCGCCGTCCATCCGGATGTGGACTTCGATGGCGAAATTGTCGCCGATGCGGCGGGTGCGGAGGTTGTGCGGGTCCTGCACGTCCGGGAAGGACGTGATAATGCTGAGGATTTCCTTTTCCACGTCATCCGGCAACGAGGCTTCGGTCAGGTCGTCGATGCAGTTTTTCAGCAGTTTCCAGGCGGCGTGGATGATGAAGAAGCCGACGATCAGCGAGGCCAGCGGGTCAAGGACCGTCCAGCGGTCGCCGAACAGGATGGCGCCGCCGATGCCTACGAGCGCGCCGATGGAGGAGAGCGCGTCGCTGCGATGATGCCAGGCGTTGGCTTCCACGACGGATGAGTGGAGCTTCCGGCCCCAGCGGACCGTGTATTGGAAGGTCAGTTCTTTCAACACGATGGATATCAGCGCCGCCCACAAGGCCAGCATACCCGGCTTCGGCAGGTCCTCCCCGCGGAACCAGGATACCAGGGCGCCTGCCGACTGGAACAGGATGCCACCCGCCACAATCAGCAGCGCGACACCGATCAGGGCCGTAGCCAGCGTCTCGTATTTCCCGTGACCGTAGTCGTGTCCGCTGTCAGCCGGTTTGCTGCTGATGCGCACGAACACAAGAACGACCAGGTCGGTCAGGAAATCGGACAGCGAGTGGACGGCGTCCGCCATCATGGCGGCACTGTGTCCGAGAACCCCCGCGGCAAACTTGAACGCGGTCAGGACCACGTTCACGACGCTGCCGGCCAGCGTCACTTTGTAGATTTCGTTTTCCCGCGTCATATCATCCCATGATCCACTTCCCTACCTTGGGTATCTTCCGGACCAGCACACAAAACAGCGCCACACCGGTGAAAGAGAGCACTACCGTTGAGATAATCTGGACAGGCGTCGTCCAGATGCCCAGCGCGCCGTTTTCTCCCAAGCCGAGGGCCATGCGCAGCCAGGCAGAAACCAGACCCAACAGGAGCATGTGGCACAGATACATCCCGTAACTCGCCTGGGAAACGGGGAGCAGTACCTTCCTGTAGAAGCGGCTCTCCCCCTTGATCTTGCGGAAGAGAAGTATCCAGCCGATGCTCATGAGCGCCACGCCGAAGGTATCGTTGAGCCACGGCCCCTCCCAAAGTGCGGCAAGGCCCACAGGGCCTTCCACCGGAAAGACGCCGTGACAATCTGCCCAGACCCGGCTGAGGAAGCCCGCCGAGCAAAGCGCGAATCCAGCGAGGAAAACGGGAATGGCGATGGAGAGCGTCTTCTTCCAGGACAATTCGCCCACGAACTTGCGGAAATACAACCCCAGCAGCAAGTAGCCTATAAAGCCGCTGACATAGTAGAAGACCCCGTAAGCATTCCAGCTGGCCTCGCCCCAAAGAGGATATCGGGCCGCATTCGGAATGCCGGAAGGGCCGTAGATGACGGGGGCAGGGCCACCCACCCACTGCCGGATCAGCGGAATCACGGTGGTAAACAGCCAGATTCCCAAATAGACCTGCAACTCCTTCTTCCCCACCTTCTCGGCCCACGGCGAAAGGAGAGGCATCACGAGGTACACGCCAATAAGCATATAGACAAACCACATATGCCCTGCCGCATAATTGAAGTTCAGGAGCAAGTCTTTGAAGTTCTGCACGGGTTCTCCCCAGACGAGGGCATAGACCACGCTCCAGAAGGCAAACGGGATCAGGATCCGGACGGCCCGCCGGCGGAAAAACTCTCCGGTGGAATAGTGCAGCGGGAACTGCAGATAACTGGAGGCGACGATGAACAGGGCGACACAGGCGCGCGGCAGCACGTTCAGGATAGCCACCCAGATGGCATCGGCCCGGGTCAGGATCAGCGAACCTTCGCCTCCCAGATAGAAGGGCTCGCAACTGTGTGTCATCATGACCAGGAAGCAGGCGGTGACCCGCAGCCAGTCGATCCATATCTCGCGTTCGTTCTCCATAAAAGACTGTTATCCGTTTCAAAGATACTGAAATTCCGTCCAGTATGCGCCGGGCTGCCGGAAATTCTTTATCTTTGTAGAGAAAACCCGTCCTTAGGCCCGGATTTAACCAAAGTACAGCATATGAAAAAGCTTCTTACCTTCCTCCCCGCGTTTGCGCTCTGCGTGATCCTTTCCGGCTGCGGTTCCCTTGGGAACATCAACCAGATCGCCAACACGCTCGGCATCGGCGGCCGCACCTACACCTTTGAGAGCCTGCCGCAGAATCTCGACCAGCTGAAAGCCCTGCCCGAAGCCAGCCTCACGGATCCCTACGCCGTGGCCGCCCTCACGCTCGCCGCGCTCACGCGCTACGGCGAAAGCAGCCGCGACTGCTTCGAAATGCTCAACTACCTCAAGGGCCCCCAGCCGCTTTCCGGCTACGAAACCTCGTTCATCCGCGAACGGCTCGAAGGGAAGACCTACAAGCCCTTCTCCTATTTCAAAGGCGCAACCCCGCAGAACAACTACACGCCCAGCCGCCCCTACAAGGTGACAATCGACAGCAACCAGTACTCCTTCACCACCGACGGCTCCGGCCACCAGTGGTGCACGATGTGGGTCACTTCCGGCGGCGCAGACAATCCCCGCTCCATCAAACTCCGCAAGAAAGAGAGCACCGGGCAGTGGTTCCTCAACGACATCCAGTGCCTGAGCGACATCCGCACGCCCGCATCCGAGGATCCCTGGAACTAGGATTCCGCCGGTAGCGGCCGGAAATAGCTGAAATGCACATTGCCGTACTTCCGCTCCTTGACAAAGGAGGGATGTGCGGCAAAGTTGTATTCGGACGGGTGTTCGAGAATCAGATAGCCCTCCGGCACGACCAGCCCGGCGCCTAGCACCTTGTCGGGGATGGTATCCAAGCCTTCCAGCGCGTAGGGCGGATCGGCGAAGACAATATCGAAGCGCTTGGTACACAGAGGGATGAAATCGAAAACATTGTGGCGCACCACCTGCACCACGGCACCTACGCCCAGCGTGGCGGCGGTGCGCTTGATGAACGCCGCGTTGACCGGGTTCATCTCGACGGCAATCACTTCCCCGGCTCCGCGGGAGGCGAATTCGAAGGAGATGCTGCCCGTGCCGCCGAACAGGTCGAGGACCGCCAGGTCCTCGAAAAAATACTCGTTGCCGAGGGTATTGAAAAGCCCTTCCTTGGCGAAATCGGTCGTGGGCCGGGCCTTGTAGCCGGCTGGCGGGTTGATGGAGCGCCCGCGCAGGCTGCCGCCGATGATCCTCATAATTCTTCTACGCTCGCGAAATGTCGGAACAGGTCGCCCTTGATGGTTTCGCCGGCTTCTCCATAGAAGTGGACGGTGGTCACTTCGGGGTTGATCTGGAACTGACGGAGGGCGGCGAACAGGAAATACTGCGCCGTGACTTCGTCGGCAGCCGGATAGGAATTGCAGAGCAGCAGGCGGTCGCCCGCCGCCACAACGATATCGACCCACTCCCCGCCGAGCCGGACCACCACCTTGTTGTAACAGCCCAGTGCAGCCGTGGCAGCCAGCATGGCCGCGAGCCCGCGGGCAGCGGCATCGTCACCGGCATAAAGAAGAACTGCCTTATAGCAAGGCAGTTCTAAACTTTTTACCGCATCGGTCTTCTCGAGAATCACGACCTTCGAGAGCAAGTCTCTCGCGGCGTTCTGCGAAAAGTACCCTTCCGGAATGAGGGTGTACTTGAGCACTACTCCCAGTTTCCGGCGTTGTTGTTCGCGTTGTCGACAGAGCCGACCATCAGACCGGGATAGCGGTCGGTGTCCTCACGCTCAGCAACCAGGTTGACGATCTGCTGACGGTCCATGCCCTTGAGCAGCGACCAGTACGGCATCTGGGCCTCGAACAGCGGGACATCCACACCGGACACCTGCTTGACGATGCTCTTCATGATCACCGTGTCGCCTTCGGAGAACGGGATGTAGCGGAGGTCGTTCACGTTGAAGTTCGGGCGGTTGCGGAAGAGGGTATCTTTCACCTGGGTGAGCTGCGGAATGCGGACGATCAGATTCTTGTCGCCGTTCTCATACAACTCGTAGAGTTTATCCATCAGTTTGTCGCCCTTGAGATTGCGGTACTGTTTCTTGATGGCTTCGGTATGCAGGACGGCAACCGAGTCGTCTTCCGAACCGATCTGGCGCATGATCGTGATCTTGCCGTTGTTGTAGAAGTCGATCAGCGAATCCATCACCGGGGCATAGTGGCCGTAGGTGTCCTTGTAGGTCACCTGAAGGGTACGGATATCCTTCATTCGCTCGATGCCGACGCTGCTGCGCTGTTTGAGCTCATTCTGGAACTTCACCGGCTCGTTGATGCTCCGGAAAAGGAGATAGGCCAGTCCGATGATCAGGAGAGGGAAAATGACGTAGGTTAAAAGTTTTCTCATATCAGGTTAATTTTTAATATTGTCGCGGTTGTCTGCTGGTATGGCAAATTGATTTGACTTACAAAAGTAAAAAATTAATTTCAAGACTACAATATATTTTTAATTTTGCAGCAAGAAAACTGACTTGCCTTTCCATGACAATCGATACGCTAAAGCTTGAATCCCTGCTGTCGGAATCCCGCGAAATCGTGCTGGTCGGGCACTTCAATCCGGACGGCGACGCGGTAGGCAGCGTCACCGCCGCCTACCACTACCTGAAAGCCCGCGGAAAGCAGCCCCGCATCATCCTGCCGAGCCCCTACCCCGAAAGCATGGCCTTCCTCGAACCGGAAGACCCGCGCGAGCGGATCGTCATCTGCGAGCGTGATCCCGAGCTCGCCCGCCGGCTGGTCGCCGGCGCCGACCTGCTCGTCTGCCTCGACCTGAACCGCCTGAGCCGCACCGAATATCTCGAGCAGGACATCCTGCAGTCCAAAGCCCGCAAAGTACTCATCGACCACCATATCGCCGCAGAAACCGACCGCTTCGACCTGGCCGTCTCGACCATCGACGTCTCCTCCACCTGCGAACTGCTGTTCTGGACCCTTATGGCGATGCCCGACATCGCCGGCGATCCGGACCGCATCCCGCTCCGCTGCGCCGAATCGCTCTACGTGGGGATGATGACCGACACCAACAACTTCTCCAATTCGGTCTTCCCCGGCACCTTCGAGATGGCCTCCCGGCTCATCGCCCGCGGCGTCAACAAAGAAGCTCTCCAGGAGAAAGTACTCAGTTGCTACAGCGTCTCCCGCACCCGGCTGATGGGCCACATGGTCAAAGACAAGATGAAAGTCCTTCCCAAGCACCAGGCCGCCTATATGCTCCTGAGCAACAAGGAGAAAGACCGCTATCACTTCCTACCCGGCGACAGCGAGGGCTTCGTCAACCTGCCCCTCGCCATCCGCGACGTACGGATCAGCGCCCTGTTCACCGAGAATTTCGACGGGAAATACATCCGCGTCTCGCTCCGCTCCAAGAACGAGATCAACGTCAACCGCTTCGCCATCCGCTTCTTCAACGGCGGCGGCCACCGCAATGCCGCGGGCGGCCGCCTGTACATGCCGCTGGAAGACGTGCCCGCCTATTTCGAGCAGGCCCTGGAGGCATGGCCGGAAGAAGAAAAATTTTCATAAGGCATATCTTTTGTATAATTTTGCGGATTACTGACTGTTTCCGAAGATGCGCCGTACCCTTTTTCTCCTGCTGACCCTCCTGACAGGTGCCCTGCTGGTCTCCTGCGAGACCGAGGTGCGCGAAGCCATCGTCAACCAGGAAAAGTACATCGACGACTACATCCAGAAGAATTTCGAGGACTTCGAAGTGATCCGCAACCAGGGCGTGAACAGCATCATCCTCGTGGATACGCTCCTGGGGGCCCCCGCCATCGAGAAAGGTGATTCGACCTTCCTCTTCCTGGCCGGCCACATCTTCGAGCAGAAAGGCCCCACGATCCAATTCGTCCGCGACAGCGGCATGTTCCGCGTAGGAACGGGCGACCTGATCCCCGGTCTGGACCGGGGCCTGGTCGGGGCCCACCTGGGCGAAAGACGCCTGATTATCTTCACATCCAAGTACGGATACGGAGAGAATGCGGTCGGCCTGGTGGACGAGAACACCGCCCTGCTGTTCGAAGTACTCGTGGCCGCCATCAAAAAAGACTGACCTGCGTATGAGAATCAAAGACCTGCTGCTTGCTACCCTGATACCGGCCTTCCTGCTGACGGCCGCCTGCGCCGTAGAACCCCAGACCGAAACCTATGCCTCCCAGGACCGCGTGATGAAGGCCTGGATGCGCCACAACTATCCCGGCAAGACGACCTACGGCGACACCGGCCTCTACGTCCTCGACATGGAACCGGGTGACGGTCCGGCGATCGGCGACAGTGCCTACGTCTTCGCCCACTACGTGAAAAGCAAGCTCGACGGCGAGATCATCTCCACCAACGACGAAGGACTCGCCCGGCAACTGGGGACCTACTCCGTCCTGAACCATTACGGCAGCAGCATCTGGCGGATCGACCAGGGCTACCTGCCCGATGACCTGGAGACGGTGCTCCGGGCCATGAAGGCCGGCGGCTACGCCAAAGTCGCCCTTCCCCTCTCGGCCTCCGGCCACGCACTCTCGATGTACAGCGCCTTCAGCGGTACGGAAGAGAGCTACAACGAAATCCTCGAGATCGAGATCGACACCGTGGTCAACAAGATCTACGCCTACCAGGAACAGCTCATGAAAGACTGGTTCCAGCGCAACTACCAGGTATCCGACACGGCTGCCGAGCACCTGTATTTCAAGAAACTCGTGGAGAAAACCGCCGAGTCCGACACCATCTCGGAAGGCCACAACATCAGCGTCCGCTATGTCGGCCGCCTGCTGAACGGCCAGGTGTTCGACACCAATATCGAAGACACCGCCAAGTTCTACCGCATCTGGACGAGCACAGGCTCCTACAATGCCCTTACCATCTCCTACTACAAGGATGATCCCGAGCAGTTCGGCAACAACAACAGCGTGGTTGACGGTTTCGGAAAGGCCATCCGGATGATGAATTTCGGCGAAAAGGCCGTAACGGTCTTCAACTCCGAACTCGGCTATGGCGAAAAAGGGAAGAGCCCTTCGATTCCCGAATACGCCCCTCTCTACTTCTGGCTCTATATCGAGCCGAAAGACTGAAAGATTACATATTCGATACGACCTTCACGCCGGCCGGAATGACGGCGACGTGCACGGGCGTGATGCCGACCGGTTCCCCGTCCACTTCCATATAGGAATACGGCGCCGCCGAGATATCGACCTTCCGGCCCCGTGTGTGGATCACTTCCTTGTTCTTGAAGATGTCTCCCCGGAACAGAGAGGGCACCTTGTGGAGGAATTGCAGTTTGCTGACCTTGCCGACCACTGTCACATCGATCAAGCCGTCGTCGGGGATGGCCTCGGGCGTCTGCATCATCCCGCCGCCGCAATACTTTCCGATACCCAGCGCCACCGAGAAGGCCGGACCGCGATAAAACTCCTGACCATCTACGGAGACCCTGAACTTAAGGCACTTATACGAAAGGAATCCAGAGAGCAACGACTTCAGGTACTGCCGGTCACTGGCGTGACCGCGCTCCTTGGCCAGGTCGAAGCGATGACACACTTCCGAATCGAAACCCAGGCCGCCGATGTTCATCATGTGCCGGCAATAGGGCTTGCCGTCCATCAGCGTATCGACACGCGCCACATCCTGCACGCGGGTATGCCGCTCTGCATCCGCAATCAAATCGACAGCCGCTTCATAATCGGCCGGAATCTTGTGCAGGCGCGACCAGTCGTTGCCCGAGCCGACGGGAATCAGGCCGAGCGTCACTTCCGAAGGGGAGACTTCCTCCTGGGAAAAAAGTCCGTTGAGCACTTCGTGGATGGCCCCGTCGCCGCCCAGCACCAGCAATTTGCGGAATCCTTCCAAAACGGCTTCCCGCGCCAGTTCGATAGCATGGTAGGCGTGGTCCGTAATCTTTTCAGAAAACTCTATACTCCTAGCTTTTAGCATCTTCGCAATCTCAGGCCAGTCGCGGCGGGCTTTACCGCCCCCCGAACGGCTGCTGACGATCACCCGCCAGGCAGATGAGATGGTCATAAATTCAAGGTTTTAGCTACGTAAAGTTATTGATTTTTTCATAACTTTGCAAGTTATGGGAAAGATCATCGCTATCGCCAACCAAAAAGGAGGCGTCGGAAAGACGACCACCTCCATCAACCTGGCCTCTTCGCTGGCCGTCCTGGAATACAGGACGCTCATCATCGACGCAGACCCCCAGGCCAATACCACTTCCGGTCTGAACTTCAACCCCGACTCCAAGGAGCAGGACACCCTCTACGAAGTCCTCATCGGCGAGCGGACGGTCGAGAGCGTAATCAAACCCACCGGCGTGGACAATCTCGACATCATCACCTCGCACATCAACCTGGTGGGCGCGGAGATCGAGATGCTCGAAGTCCCCGGACGGGAGAACGTGCTCCGGGACGCCCTCTCCGCCGTACGCGACCGCTACGACTATGTCATCCTGGACTGCGCTCCTTCGCTCGGCCTGATCACCATCAACGCCCTGACGGCCTCCGACAGCGTGATCATCCCTGTCCAGCCGGAATACTTCCCGCTGGAAGGCCTGGGCAAGCTCCTGAACACCATCAACATCGTCCGCACCCGGCTCAATCCTTCCCTGACCATCGAAGGCTTCCTCTTCACCATGTACGACAGCCGCCTGCGGCTCCACAACCAAGTGGTGGAAGAAGTGAAGACCTATTACCCTGACATGGTCTTCAAGACCATGATAACCAAGAATGTACGCCTGAGCGAAGCCCCCTCCTACGGCAAGCCGGCCATCCTCTATGACGCCCGTTCCGCCGGTGCGGACAACTACCTCAACCTGGCCCGGGAGATCATCAAAAAGAACGAAACATGGCAAAGAGATCAGCACTAGGAAGAGGCCTGGGCGCCCTGCTGGGTGAAGATACGCTCAAAGAGACCCGGCAGATCCACCGCATCATCAGCGGCAATCCCGCCGCCGTGGCCGGGATCCCGCTCGACCAGATCGTCCCCAACCCCTACCAGCCCCGGGAGGATTTCGACCCGGAAGCGCTGCAGGAACTCGCCGGATCGATCCGGACGCTGGGCATCATCCAGCCCCTCACCCTGCGGCAGACCGGACCCACCAGCTACCAGATCATCAGCGGCGAACGCCGCTACCGGGCCGCGAAGGCGGCCGGGCTGACGGAAGTACCGGCCTACATCCGCCAGGCTGACGACGCCGCCATGCTGGAAATGGCCATCGTGGAAAACATCCAGCGCGAGGACCTCGACCCCGTCGAGACCGCCCTCAGTTTCCAGCGGCTGATCGACGAATGCAATCTCACCCAGGAAGCCATGGCCCTGCGCGTGGGCAAGAAGCGGACGACCATCACCAACTACCTCCGCCTGCTCCGCCTGCCCGACACCGTGCAGAAGGCACTCAAGGATGGCAAGATTTCTGTAGGACACGCCAAGGTGCTGCTGGGCGTCGAAGACACCGCCCTGCAGGACCGGCTTTGCGACAGCATCATCCGGAACGACTGGTCGGTACGCCGGCTCGAACAGAAACTGCAGTCCCTCTCCCGGAAGGAAAGCCCCGCCCCTGAGGCGGAGGACCTCCCCGAAGTGTACTACGCCCTGGCCGAGCGGGTCGGCCGCCACTTCGACGGCAACGTGGCCGTGCGCCGCGACGCCAAGGGAGGCGGCACCATCACCATCCGTTTCGGCAACCAGAGCCAAGTGGAAGCCTTTTTAGAAGATTTGAACCGTTAACCGACAACTGCCCGTGCGCCGCCTGATCCTCACCCTGTTCCTCCTGCTCAGCGTCTGCTGCAGCCTGAACGCCCAGTTCAGGAGCACACGCAACGACGTCTCGGGACAGAAAGCTTCCGGAACGGTCACCGGGCCTCCGGGTTCGGAGATGAACAACACCGCAGCCAAGGATACCTCCGCGGTGACCGACACGGTCCAGGGCTTCTCCATCCGCCGTCTCATCCGCGGCTACGCGGGACGCGACACGCTCACCCCGGGCTATATGGTGCTCGGCTCGGCGATCGTCCCCGGCGCCGCACAACTCTATAACAAGGATTACTGGAAAGTCCCGGTCGTCTATGCCGGCATGGGTGCCGGCATCTATGGCGGCATCCGCTTCAACAAGCAGTACCGCGAAACGGGACTCGATAAATACAAATACATGAGCACGGCCAGTTTCATCGCGGCCGGCGCATTCTACTGGGCCCAGCTGCTCGACGGCGTGGTGTGCTACAAGACGGACTTCCGCGCACCCGTCCCCGCCAAATCGACCATCTACTCGATCCTGCTGCCGGGACTGGGCCAGGCCAATAACGGCGATTACTGGAAGATCCCCATCTGGACGGGAGGCCTGATCGCCTGCGGCTACTTCTATCATTTCAACGACATGCAATACCGCCGTTTCCGCTGGATCACCCAGGTCGGGTCGAGCTCCAGCGACAGCGGCTATATCGGCGCCATCACATCCAGCCAGGCCGAGACCTACCGCGACACCTACCGTCGCTGGCGGGACTATTCGATCCTGGCCATCATCGCGGTCTATGCCCTGAACGTCATCGACGCGAACGTCTTTGCGTTCATGGCCGACTTCGACGTGAGCGACAACATCGCTTCGCTCGAGGTCCAGCCGACCGTCATCCAGCCGCTGAACCCGCAATACACCTGGTACGACACATCCTCCTCCTTCGGCGGGGTTCCCGCCCTGGGACTCAACTTGCAATTCACATTTTGATTTTTATGAAACGTTTCTCCCTGTTCCTCCTGCTTGCCGCAGTCATTCTTGCCAGCCCGGCGCCCTGTCACGCCCAGCGGCTGAGCGAGAAGAAGAAGCAGAGCCTCCTGATCGAGGAGCTGACGCATCGGCTGGATTCCCTGCAGCATGCCTATGACTCCCTCTACAACGAGTACCAGATGCTCTCCGCCCCGGCCAACGACACCGACGGCGACATCCTGATCGACGACGACATCGAGAACCTGATCGAGTACAACTCCGACAACATCGATTCGCTGCTGAATCTCTACTACATCCAGAAGCAGATCGACGTCAACGAATTCGACGTGTCCACGCTGGAACTCGACTCGCTGACCAGCAACATCCCCGACGAGGTGTACATCGAACGGCTCAAGAAGATGAATTCGTTCATCCCCGTGCAGTTCAACAAAGCCGTCAAGAACGCCATCATCCGCTACACCGAGCGGATGCCGATGGCCACTTCCCGCATCATCGGCCTTTCGACCTACTACATGCCGCTGTTCGAGGAGATCTTCGACGAATACGGCCTGCCGAAGGAGCTCAAGGCCATGGCTGTCATCGAATCGGCCCTCAACCCCCGCGCCGTCTCGCGCGCCAGGGCCAAGGGTATGTGGCAGTTCATGTACAACACGGCCAAGATGTACGGCCTGGAAATGACCTCCTACGTGGATGAGCGTCTCGACCCGCTGACCTCCTGCCGGGCCGCCGCCCGCCTGCTCAAGGACAACTATATGATCTTCGGCGACTGGTCGCTGGCCATCGCCTCCTACAACTGCGGCGCCGGCAACGTGAGCAAGGCCATCCGGCGCAGCGGCGGCAAGACCGACTTCTGGGAAATCTACGACTACCTGCCCCGCGAAACCCGCGGCTACATTCCCGCCTTCATCGCCGCCCTCTACACGCTGAACTACTATCCGGAGCACGGCATCGTCCCGGCCCAGATCAGCCTGCCCGCCCACGTGGACACCTTCCACGTGAACAAGAACATCCATTTCGGACAGATTTCCGAAAACATCGACATCCCGATGGAAGTATTGCGCGACCTCAACCCGCAGTACCTCCATGACATCATCCCGGGCACCGAGCACAGCTATATCCTCAACCTGCCCCACCAATACACCCTGGCCTATGTCGACGTGCAGGACAGCATCCACCTCTACAAGGACTCCGTGTTCTTCAACTCGGTGGCTGTCAAGAAGATCAAGGAAACCGGCGGAAGCGGCGAACAGCGCGTGATCCACAAGGTCAAGAGCGGCGAGACGCTTTCGAGCATCGCCTCCAAGCATCGTACTACCGTCAACAATATCAAGCGCTGGAACAACCTCAAGAGCAACACCATCCACGTCGGACAGCGCCTCTATATCTACGGTGCGGCCGGCAAACCGTCCGGCAGCAGCTCGGGCTCCTCATCCGCCCATAAGAGCAGTTCTTCCTCCACCAGCACCACGGCTTCCTACTATACGGTCAAGTCGGGCGACACGCTGGGCGGCATCGCCAAGAAGACCGGCGTTTCGCTCAACACGCTTTATAAACTCAACGGACTGAACGCCAGGAGCGTCATCCGTCCGGGTATGAAGATCCGCACGAAGTAGGCGATGTAGCCCTGCTGGACCTTCAGCCACATTTCGACCTGACGCGTCGGGGCGTAACCTGCCAGCAGGTACGCCCCGACGCCTTTTCCGGCATACGACTCGACCGAAAAACTCTGCGGCACACCCCGTTCGTAGAAACTCAGGCGGGCGTCCCAGTCTTCCGTCTGCCAGAGCGTTACCCGGGCTGACAAGTCCCAGCGACGGGCCGGTTTGAAGCGGACATCCACGTACCCGCCCACGCCGCCGCGGTTCGCGTCGGCGCGGGCTGCCACCGTCCAGCTTCCACCCAGCGGCACGCGAACGCTGAGCACGCCCTTGAGCCGTTCGCTCCAGGAGAGACGGCTCTCGATCTGCGCACCGGATGGGAAGTCGTAAACTAGCTGCAGCCGGCCTTTGACACGCCAGGAACCGGCTTCCTGGCGGAAGCGTTCCACAGGATGCCACGCCACGTCCGTATGGAGGCGGAAGGTCCAGCCGCCCTGGATCAGCTGCAGCGCGTAAAGCGCACCGATCTGGTTGGAGACGCTGCTGAGCGAGGACAAGGCGCCGGCGTGCGTGGCAATGTAGGCCGGTGCATAGCAACGGGCAGTCAGGCTGGTCTCAAAACCGTACGACGGACTCCAGACAGCGCCCGCAATCGCCGCCGGCGCTCCGTGAGCATCGACCGCCGCCTCGCCGAACAGCCGCAGGCTGCCCAATGAGCCATACACATCGAAACCGAGATTCCCCCAAAGGCCATCGTACTGCTGATAACGGTTGTAATCCTGCACCCGGCGGCCATTGGCTTTGTCGTAACGGTACGCCGCGCCTGTGACGCCGAAACGCCAGCGGCCAGCCGTCAGCGTCGCGTTCGCCCCCGCCACCAGCTCGTGCATCGTATGCCGCCGCGCCCGCTCCGCTTCTGTAGCATGAAGGCCATCGGTCGGCAACGATGTGTAGCGTCCGTCCACAATCCTGGCATCAAGGGCGTTGTACGAAACGAAAGCCGTGGCGGTCAGCCGGCCGAAGGCGCGGCTGTAACCGATGCCACGGAAGAAATTCGATTCGCCGGCAGAATGGTAGCACTGCAGCCCCCCACCTCGCCGCGCTACGGAAGCCGGTGTCCCGAAAGCCGTGAATGCAAAGGACTTCCAGAGCACAAGTCCTTGCCCGAAACGGGCAGTGAAATCGCCCACATAGAGCTGCTTGTATCGGCCGGAAATCGACAGGAAGTCGGGAAAACGCTCTTTCGGATCGTTGTCGATCACGGCCCCCGCCGAGAACAGTTCCGAATCGTAAAGCCCTTTCGTTGTCAGGGAGAAGCCTTCCTTCCCCCACTTCTTCTTGAACCGGGCCGTATAGTCCTGCTCCGTCCGCCTGGGCCCACCCGGCTCGCCCAGCACGAAAAAGGGACGCAACTGCGCCACTGCCTCCGGCGAAAAACCCTCCACCAGCGCCCACTCCGCATACGAGCGCACCGCGCCGTAGCGCTCCCGCCAGGCAAGAAGGCTCTCCACCTGGAAAAGGGTCAGCAGCCCCGTCTCTTCCAACTGCTCCCGCGAAACCGCATTGAGATTGAGGGGATTCCTGAGCATCCTCTCAAAACGCGACACGAGGTCTTCCGTCGGAATCCCCTGCTCAGAAAGCTGTTCGACAAGCTCCGCGATCCGCTCAGGAAGGATCTCCTGCGCCTCGGCATCCCACGAAAATAACGAGAAAAAAACAATGAGGGCACCCCAAACCGCCCCTCCAGATCTCCTGCACATATCGTTCGGTTTTTTAAATAAAACATAAGATTCTTTTTTTGGGAGTATCCTTGATTATTCCTACCTTTGCCTCGAGACAGTAACACCGTGATACGGATGGGTAATCGAGTCGCGCAAAAGTCCCCGCCCGCGAGGCCCTCGCTCTAGAAGTAATTCCGCCACGTAGTCTTGGGGCAAATCTAACAGGAGGTCATTCAGGCCTCCTGTTTTATTATACCGGCACCTGACTCGTCGCCCGGGATGTCATCCCTGTCAGGTTCTTCAGAATAACCGACCAGCATACTGAACGGTACGCCCATCACCTGGGCGGCCCGAAAGATGGTCTCAAAATTCTTTGTCGTAAACAAGACATTCACATTCTGGCGTTGAATGCCCATCCGCCTGGCAAACTCCGCCTTGCTCATCCCAATCTGCTCCAAAATGGCAGGTCCTTTCTCTTCAAAAACCAGCTTTGCCATAGCTCTTCTATCTAATCTGGCACAAATGTAATAAAATAATATTACATTGTCAACAATCCTATCATGAATGGTGGAAGCCGTTTCGTGACAGTGTCTATTCCTCATGCGCTCACGGCAGGGGCGGACTGCCCCTCGCAAATCGTCGCATCCACTGTCACGAAACAGCTTCCCATACTTAAGGCGATGAGATGCCCGGTCAAGCCGGGCATGACAGGCTCTGTTTAGCTTTTGAACCAAGTGCGAGTCAGATATCGAGTCAAAAACCCATGGCCATCTGTGTCTACTGGGCTCTGCCCAGACCTGCCGCTACGGCCTGCTATCGCACAGGGCCCGCACAACGGCCTCCGCTAGCGGCTGATGCCGCTTTGAAGCGGAAGGTTTTTGACCGATATCTGCGAGCACTGGGGCAAAAGCGATTCCAACGATGAACAACAGCAGCTGGTCTAGGTAGCG
This sequence comes from Bacteroidales bacterium UBA3290, assembly GCA_002361615.1. Taxonomy (GTDB): domain Bacteria; phylum Bacteroidota; class Bacteroidia; order Bacteroidales; family UBA932; genus Cacconaster. The sequence continues at coordinate 2,273 of DETK01000006.1, read as the reverse complement.
CCCCAGTTAGCAGATTAGTTTCGCCGCGACGACAATCTGAAGGGCGCTACGTTGTCGTCGTGGAGTGATTTTGGCCATTTTGAGCGAAAAACAGGACGCGACGACACTCTGGCGCCTCTCACGTTGCTTTCGCGTCCAAACTTTTTGGCCTGCTAGCACACCGGCTCACACAATGGTCTCGGCTAGCGGCTGATGCCGCTTTGAAGCGGAAGGTTTTTGACCGATAGCTGCGAGCACGAGGGCAAAAGCGTTCGAAGAAGATGTTGCCGAGGTAGATTTAAACTTAGAAAGAGGCCGTGCCTATATCAAAAATAATGCGTAATTTCGCGTATTGTAACAAAAATCAGCGATGGAAAAAAGGATTCTGGTCAAGGACCGGTACTTCGTACCTTATATTCCCTACGAGCGGCTGGAGAAGGCCATCGATGCCGTAGCGGAACGCATCAACCAAGATTTCAAGTATTTTGACGGGACGCCCATCATCCTGTGCGTCCTCAACGGATCGATCCTCTTCACGGGAGAACTGATGAAACGGCTCACCTTCCCTTGCGAGTTCTCGAGCATCCGGCTCTCTTCCTATGAAGGGACGCTCTCCACGGGCGTCACCCGCAAGGTGCTGGGCCTGACTTCTTCCATCAAAGGCCGGACGGTCCTCGTCGTGGAGGACATCGTCGATACCGGCAAGACCATCACCGACCTCCACGCCCTCCTGCTCGACGCCGGCGCCGCCGACGTGAAGATCTGCACCATGCTGCTCAAGCCCGAAGTCTATAAGAAGGACCTCAAACTCGACTACGTGGCCATGGAGATCGAAAACCGCTTCATCGTGGGCTTCGGCCTGGACTACGACCAGCTGGGCCGCAACTACAAGGACATCTACATTCTCGACGATAGGAAAACCCAAGCCATGAAACATTTTCTCATTTTCGGCCCTCCGGGTGCCGGCAAGGGCACCCAGGCCGCACGCCTGATCGAGCGCTTCGGCTTGCGCCACGTCTCGACGGGCGACCTGCTCCGCCGCGAAATCGCCGCCGGCACGCCCCTTGGCCTCAAAGCCAAAACCCTGATTGACAAAGGCGAACTCGTCCCCGACGAGGTCGTTGAAGGGATGATCGCCTCCGAGCTCGACGCCCACACCGACGTGGAGGGCTTCATCTTCGACGGATTCCCGCGCACCACGGCCCAGGCTGAACACCTGGACGCCATGCTTGCCGAACGCGGCAAGAAGGTTGACGCCGTCCTCTCGCTGATGATTCCCGACCAGACGGTGTTCGAGCGCATCCGCCACCGCGCAGAGGTCGAGAACCGCGTGGACGACACCAAGCCCGAGGTCATCCAGAACCGGATCGACACCTACCACGCCAAAACGGAACCCGTGATTGCCTATTACAAAGGAAAGGGTGTCTACCGGGAAATCGACGGACTGGGCACCATCGACGAGGTCTTCGACAAGATCTGCGCCGTCATGGAAGAATACAAATAACCTTCTCCTTTTCCGACCATGAGCTTCGAGACCGGCACCAACTTCATCGATTATGTCCGCATCTTCTGCAAGAGCGGGGACGGCGGGAACGGGTCGATGCATCTTCACCGGGCCAAGTATGTGCCCAAGGGCGGACCGGACGGCGGTGACGGCGGCCGGGGCGGCCACATCATCCTGCGGGGCAACCGGCAGATGTGGACGCTGATCCACCTCAAGTACAAGAAGCACATCAAGGCCGAAGACGGCGGCGCCGGCAGCGGACAGCTCAAGCACGGCAAGCAGGGCGCGGATATCGTCTTGCAAGTGCCGCTGGGCACCGTGGCCCGTGACGGCGAGACGGGCGAAGTCCTCTTTGAGATTCTCGAGGACGGCGAGGAAAAGATCCTGTGCCGGGGCGGCCGCGGCGGCCTGGGCAACAACTATTTCAAGAGCGCGACCAACCAGACGCCCCGCTTCGCCCAGCCGGGCGAGCCGGGCGTGGAGGGTTGGTTCGTGCTGGAGCTCAAGGTCCTGGCCGACGTGGGACTCGTGGGATTCCCCAATGCCGGCAAATCGACGCTGCTTTCCGTCGTCTCGGCGGCCAAGCCCAAAATCGCCGATTATGCCTTCACCACGCTCGAACCGCAGCTGGGCATCGTCAGCTACTACGACGAGCGGTCGTTCGTCATGGCCGACATCCCGGGCATCATCGAGGGCGCCCACGAAGGCAAAGGCCTGGGCCTGCGCTTCCTGCGCCATATCGAGCGCAATGCGATGCTGCTCTTCATGATTCCCGCCGACAGCAAGGACA
>DETK01000012.1:652-3640 GCA_002361615.1 Bacteroidales bacterium UBA3290 | reverse complement strand
CCGCCCCGGGAGCGCAGACAGCGGGCGAAGGAGATGCTCGTCCGCGTCGGGCTGGAGGACCGCATGGGCCACATGCCGACCCAGCTCTCCGGCGGCCAGCAGCAGCGCGTGGCCATCGCCCGTGCCGTCGTGGCCGGCCCCAAACTGATCCTGGCCGATGAGCCCACCGGTAACCTGGACTCCAAGAACGGTAAGGAGGTAATGGACCTGCTGAAAGAACTGAATGCCGAAGGTACCACCATCGTGATGGTGACCCATAGCCAGAAGGACGCGGCCTGCGCCCAGCGCACCATCGACCTCTTCGACGGCCAGATCGTCTCCGACGTCAAGAACGAACTTTAAACGAACCTTCCCATTTCCGCTGCAATGTACGCACTTGATTATCAACCGATTGTGAGAGTTGATCCCCCTAAAACCAAAGGGGATCACATTTCGTAACAATCTGAATTACAAGTGCGTCCGTTGCAGCGAAAAAAGGGGCAACGAACACGAAGGATGAAAAAGAAGAATGACATTCTGATCAAAGTTCTGTCCCTGGGTGTGGGGCTGGCCGTGGGCATTGTGCTCATTGCCAAGGTTTTCTTTGAGCTGAGTTACGACAGCTTTTACAAGGACATCGACCGGGTGTATACCATCCGCACCTGGTATTCCCATCAAGGGGATGAGAAGGATTATGGTCAGGTGAGCGGCGCCGTGGCAGTGGGCTTCATGGAAGAAGTGCCTGGTGTTGAAGTTGGAACACGTACCACGTTTGTCTTTAACGGCGACAATTATCTGGATGAAGAGGGCAACAAGATCAAAGGTACTCTTGTCTGTGCCGATACCTGCTTCTTCCAGGTGTTCGACCGGCCGATCCTGGCTGGTAACCCGGTGAAGATCCTGGGCAAGTGGGGCGGCGTGATGGTGAGCCGGAGTTTCGCCGAGAAGTTGGGCGGTGTGCAAGAATGCATCGGCAAACAGATCTGCAATGAAGACATGGCCGGACTGAAACTCCCCATCGAGGGCGTCTTCGAGGACTTCCCTAAGAACGGCAGCCTGGATTATGACATCCTGCTCTCGATGGAGACCTACGGCAAGCAGAGCACGGATAACTGGCTTGGCAATGACCGTTACAAGGGCTATGTAAAGCTGATGCCGGGTGTTGACCCGAACACGCTCACGGATGCCATCCGCAAGATGCAGGAGGCGCACCAGCCACTGGCTCAGATAGAGGCCCAGGGCACCAGCCTGAAATATTTCCTGAAACCCTTCAGCACGCTGCATACTTCCGATCCGGAGGTAAAGACGCAGGTGATCCTGCTCTCCATCGTGGCGGCCCTGCTCATCCTGATCTCCCTGCTGAACTACATCCTGATCGTGATTTCCTCCCTGGTGAAGCGCTCCAAGGAAGTGGGCGTGCGCAAATGCTACGGCGCTGAGGGTAAGCACATTTACGGAATGCTGACGAAGGAAGCGCTGCTGCATATCATCCTCTCGCTGGTCCTGGCAGCCGTTATTATCTTCGCGGGCAGAAGCATCGTGGAGAACCTGCTGGGCGTTCCGTTCCAGACGCTGCTGGTACCGCAGAGTATCGTGGCCGTTGCCGCCGTGCTGGTGTTCGTGCTCATCATTTCCATCGTGGTACCGGCAGAACTGTACCAGCGGATTCCGGTCGATGCCGCCCTGAAGAACTATACGGAGAACTCCCGCAATTGGAAACTCGGCCTGCTGGGCATCCAGGTCCTGATCAATGTCTTCCTGGTGGTGATGATGCTCATCATCGGCCGGCAGTACCAGAAGGTGTCCCACGCCGATACGGGCTATGACTACAAGAACCTGTACTACTTCGATATGTTCGATGGGGACCGCCAGGCTTTGTCGAGGGCTTTCCATACCCTGCAAGGACTTCCGGAGGTCAGGGGTGTTGCGGCGAGCTACGGTCTGCCCTACCAGGGTTCCAGCGGTGACAATGTTTATCTTCCGGACGACGACCGGGAACTGTTCAACATTGCCGACCAGTATGAGTGCTCGAGCGATTTCTATGATTTGATGGGAATCGAGTTCCTGGAAGGCCGTGCACCACGGGACTCCTCAGAGATTGTTGTTGATGAGAAGTTTGTGAAAAAAATGGCAGAGTTTACGGACTGGAGCGACGGCGCCGTAGGCAAGCAGGTATATATCACCGGTCACGACCGCTCACGCGATTCGGAGCGAAGTTATTTCACCATTTCGGGCGTGTACAAAAGCTATCTCATCGGCAACCTGACTGGCGTTGACACGCGTCCCAGCGCCCTGTTCTATGGGGAGATTGGAAGCATGTCTTCCTGGATGCCGCACGTACTGTTCAAGCTTCCCGGTCAGGCCGGGAATGACGGGAACGAGTCTCTGGCCAAGATCAAAGAAGCCCTCGAATCCGTGCTGGAAGGCCGTGAAATCAACATCGTCTCCTATGAGGAACAGATGCGCGCAGCCTACGATGACAGCAAGAAGATGCGCAACACGATGGCCATCGGCGCGGTGTTCTCGTTGCTGATTGCACTGCTGGGGCTCATCGGCTTTATCCGTGACGAGAGCCTGCGCCGCAGCAAGGAGATGGCGGTCCGCAAGATCAACGGCGCCACCACCCGGGATATCCTGGGTGTGTTCGCCGTAGAAATCCTGAAACTTTCCGCCATCATGGCCGTCATCGCCTGCATCGCGGCCTTCTTCGTAGCCCGCCGCTGGCTGGAACAGTTTGCCGAAAAGGTGTCGCTCAATCCGCTTTACTTCATCGGTGGTGCAGCCCTGGTGCTGCTGATTGTGCTGGCCGTGGTGGTGCTGAACTGCCTGAAGATTGCCCGGGCCAATCCGGTGGAATCGTTGAAGAATGAATAAGGTGTCCGGGCACGAAAACGGCCGATTTTGTGCCCAGACAACGAAAAAACAAGCCTTTGGGCACGAAAATGGGCAAAAACGTGCCCGGACAAACAAAATATGAAAAGTTACCTGAAATTCCTGTCCCGCAATAAG
>DETK01000012.1:0-532 GCA_002361615.1 Bacteroidales bacterium UBA3290 | reverse complement strand
GGCTGGCGGTGAGTCTGGCGTTTGTTATCCTGATTGGCAGCTATGCCTGGCAGCAGTGGGCGGTGACACGGGAGAATCCGGATCGGGAGAATATCTATACGTTCAATCTGCCGGACTGGCCGGGACTGACTTTCGGATTCGCCGAGAAATTAGCGGATGCTGTCCCGGAAGTGGTGCAGACCGCCCGCTATTGTCCGGACATACTGACCTACGTCCACGTTGACAATTCAGATATAGAAGCGCGTGTCATTGCCGTCGATCCTTCCTTTTTCAAACTGTTTCCGTATTATGGATTTGTGGAGGGATCTCCGGAGAGCCTTGCCACCAAGGAGGATGTGCTGCTCAGCGAATCCTTCGCGCAGGCGTATGACTACAAAGTGGGAGACATCCTTCATACGCGGGACTGGGATTTCCGGATCGCCGGTATTGTGGAAGACTTCCGCCAGACGCTCTTCCCGGCAATCGACATCATCGCCCATCCGGACAGCTGGCTGAATTCCGGAGCCAGGGAAGAGCCCTTCGATCGCTATGG
>DETK01000034.1:28233-49574 GCA_002361615.1 Bacteroidales bacterium UBA3290 | reverse complement strand
CGGCGATCTTGCGCATCACTTCGCTCTGGATCTTGAAGAGCTGCTCTTCCGTCATCACGGTGTTCGTGCCCGCCCGGTTGTAGAGGCCGAGCAGGGAGCGGAAGTTCTGGAGGGCTGTGCGGAATCCCCGGGAAGAGTGCTCGTCGCGCTGTGCAAAGCAAGTCTCGTCGAGACCGCTCTCGCGGGCCACTTCGGCCAGCAGTTCCTTGTCATAGGCCTTGATGCCGAATTCCTGCGACAGGCGACGGGCAACGCCCAGTCCGCCCGCGCCGATCTGGCGTCCGATGGAGATGATCAGATGCGGTTCCATATTGCGTATATCAAACTGTTTCAGTTACTTCAACCGGTTCAGGAGTCGGCGCTTCCACGGGCGCTGCGGCTGCCATCGCTGCCTGCTCACGCCGGAAGTCGCGCTTGAGGCGGGCGAGCATGATTTCGGAGACGACCAGGGCGGCCAGGTCAGAGGCCGGCATGCTGAGCCACACGCCATCCGCACCGAACCAGATCGGCAGGATCGCCAGGAATGGGAGCAGGAAAATCAGCTGGCGCGACAGCGACAGGAAAATGGCCTTGTTGGCCAGGCCGATGCTCTGGAAGAAATTGGTGATCACCATCTGGCGCCCGATGATGAAGAAGATGGCCACCGTGATGCGGAAGCCCCGCGCGGCCAGTTCGATGAGCTGTTCATCGTGCGTAAAGAGCGAGACTGCCGCACGCGGGAACACCATTCCCACGATAAAACAGGTAAATGTCACGATCAGCGCGCACTTGACGGTCAGGCGCAGCACTTCCAGCACGCGGTCGTACTGTTTCGCTCCGTAGTTGTAGCCGGCGATCGGCTGCATGCCCTGGTTGAAGCCCATCACGATCATCAGGAAGAGGAACACCAGGCGGTTGACGATGCCGTAGGCGCCGATGGCCAGGTCGCCGCCGTAGCGCTTGAACTGGTTGTTGATGAAGATGACCACGAAACACGACGCGACGTTCATCAGGAACGGCGCCATGCCGATCGAGAGGGAGCGCCGTGCGATGCCCCAGTCCAGGCCGAAAGTCTCCCGCGAAAGGTGCAGGAACTCCCGCTTGTCGCAGATGATTCGCATGATCCAGACGAAAGCAGTGAACTGAGAAATGACCGTGGCGATGGCCGCGCCCTGGATGCCCAGATCGAACACAAAGATGAAGATCGGGTCGAGGATCGTGTTGAGCGTCACCGTCAGGATGGTGGCGAACATCGCCTTCTGGGGATGGCCCGAAACCCGGACGATCGAATTGAGGCCGAAATACAGGTGCGTGATGATGTTGCCTGCCAGGATCGGAATCATATAGCTGCGCGCATAGGGCAGGGTCGCGTCGCTTGCGCCGAAAAAGCGCAGGATCGGATCGAGGAAGACCAGTGCGACCACCGAAAAGATGACGCCGACCAGGACGTTCAGGATGAAGACGTTGCTGAGCACCTTCTTCGCCACGGGATAGTTCTTCTGGCCCAGCAGGACGGAGATCAGGGTGGCGCCGCCCACGCCCACGAGGGTGCCGAAAGCGGCGGAGAGATTCATCAGCGGGAAGGTCAGCGCCAGGCCGGAAATGGCCATCGGGCCGCATCCCTGACCGATGAAGATGCTGTCCACCATATTGTAGAGCGAGGAGGCCGTCATCGCGATGATCGCAGGCATGGCATACTGCTTAAGCAGCTTGCCGACCTTCTCGGTACCGAGTTCAAGGGGAATGTTTTCTGCCATAGATTGCAAAGTTACGAATAAAATCGGATTTACGCGCGTGGCAACTATCATCCTGACAATCAGGCACAACCCGGAAACCGTATGCGCGCTTTTACGCAGACGTTTTTGAGTAATTCGCTGAAAAACAGTTTGTTGTTTGCCACAAGTTTTGTATCTTTAGGCTCGTTATGACCGGCCTGTCCCTCATCATCGCCTTTGTCGTGGCCATTGTGGCCATGATCCTGCTCATCTCGAAGCTGAAAGTGCATCCCTTCCTGGCCATCCTGCTCATTTCGCTGGTGCTGGCCTTGCTGGCCGGGATTCCGCTCCGGCAGGTGCCGGGCGTCATCGGCGCCGGGTTCGCCGGGACATTTACTTCCATCGGTATCGTCATCATTTTGGGCGCTTTCATCGGGGCTGTGCTGGAAAAGACGGGGGCGGCGCTCAAACTGGCCGACCTGGTCATCCGGCTGGTCGGGCAGAAGCGGCCGGCGCTGGCCATCGAACTGATGGGCTGGATCGTGTCGATCCCCGTGTTCTGCGACAGCGGCTTCGTGATCCTCGATCCGATCCGCCGGGCGATGGCCCGCCGGACCGGCGCTTCGAGCGTCACCATGACGGTCTGCCTGTCCTGCGGCCTCTATGTAGCCCATGTCTTCATCCCGCCCACGCCCGGTCCGCTGGCCGCGGCCCAGGCCCTCGGGCTGGAGAACAACTTGCTGCTGGTCATCGGCATCGGCATCCTCTGCTCGATTCTCCCGCTCACCGCGGGCTACCTCTTCGCCCGACATATCGGCCGGAAAGTCAAAAGCGAAGATGAATCCGACAGCGCCCTGACCGTCCAGACTTATGAAGAACTCAAGGCCGGGTTCGGGAAACTGCCTTCGGCGGTCTCCGCCCTTGCGCCACTGGTGGTCCCAATTCTCCTGATGGCACTCTCTTCGGTCGTTTCCATGATGCATGCGACGGGCTGGGGTGCCGATCTCTGCCTCTTCCTCGGAACACCGATCATGGCACTGGCCGTAGGCGCCGTGCTGGCCATCTGCCAGCTTTTCGGCGCCGGCAAAGGCAGTGATTTCTATCCGTTGACCAACGACACGCTGAAGACGGTCGGCCCCATCCTCTTCGTTACCGCTGCCGGCGGCGTGCTGGGCAAGGTCATCGCATCGTCCGATATGGTGAACTACATCACGGCACACACGGATACCTTCCGGAGCATCGGCATCTTCTTCCCTTTCCTGCTGGCTGCCATTCTCAAGACGGCGCAGGGATCGTCCACGGTCGCCATTACCACGACGGCAGGCATCGTCGCACCGCTGCTGGGTGCCCTCGGTCTTGCCGCCCCGGTCGATGCTGCCCTGGTCGTGGTGGCCATCGGCGCCGGCGCCATGACGGTATCCCACGCCAACGATTCCTATTTCTGGGTCGTCACCAGTTTCGGCAAACTGCTGGTCAACGACGGTTACCGGACCCAAACCCTGATGACCCTGGTCATCGGCCTGGCCTCGATGGTCGAAGTCTTCCTGCTCAAACTCATTCTCTAAACGCGCTTTGTGATGGCTTCCTTCAAAGAGTTGATGAAAGATAAAAATGAAAGACAGGCCATTCTGATTCTGGTCTCCGTCTGCCTGGCGCTTGTCGGGATTGCCGTCATCGCCATCATCCCCCAAGTCCAGTCTTTCTTCCTCCGGCTCCTGAGCGGCGGAAAGGGACTCCTCTATCTGCTGGCCGCCGGCATACTGCTCACCGGCTGGTTCCTGCTCCTCGGCGTTCGTGGAAAGGCCCTTCGCTACGCATTGCTGATTTTGGTATTTACCCTTCTGTGCCTCTGGCTGGCCATCAACTTAGACCTGGTCTGGGACTCGATGGTGCACACCATCGGCCTCTGGCCTACCATCATCATCGTCCTGTTGGGCGCCATCGGCGTCTGGCTCATCATCTGGATGTTCCTCTAGTCCACAGTCTACGGTAGAAATCCGCTTTCCGCTCGAGGGCGAGCGGATAGGCGCGGGATGTGGAAGGCATCCGCCAGAATGTCAGGGTGCGGCCGGTGGCGGCACCTTTGGTTAAAGTAGCCACCGCGATTGCGCCTGAGGCGCCGCCAGCCGCCTCGGCCTCGCCCTCGGCCGCCTCGGCCGTTTCAGCCGCCGTCGGAGGCTCGCCGATTTCGAATTCGACGGATCCGCCGACGGGCGGTTCGGCGCAGCCGAAGGTTTCGACGATGACGTCGGTAGCTTTCTGGCCGGTAGTAACCAGCGTCCGGCAGGCAGGGATGCGGGCCAGCAGAGCCGGGAGGTCGGTCGGCGTCACCACTTCGAGAAATTTGTCGGAGGCATTGTCTTTCAGACGCCGGATTTCACAGGCTGTGTCGTAGAGCGCTATCCCCTTTTCACGGCAGAAAGCCTCCACCCTTGCCTGGTCAAATCGCTTTTGGTCAGGGATGGCGAAATGATCCCTGTCTCCAAAAAACAACAAACCCATAACACGCCAGAAATCGTTGGTCCAGTTCGGGTAATAAAACGGCATCGACCACCGCTTCGGCTGCGGCGGAAAACTGCCGAGGAAAAGAATGCGCGCCCCTCCCGGCAGGAAGGGTTCGAAAGGATGTCGTTCAGTTTCCATCATCTGTTGTATCTGGCGGCGGCAGCGGCTGCGACCGCCGCTCCCGCCACCATCGAATGAGAAAACGGATGCCGGCCGAAAGCAGGCCCGCCCCCAGGCCGCAGTAGAACCAGGCGAAAAAAGACGTCGGAATCCCAGGGATATGCTTCAGCGTGATGCCCAGTCCGATCATGAAGGCGATAATCAGATACCCTTTCAGACTGAAGGTCTTGAACACCGAGGTTCTCGCTTCCGGAATGGCCAGGATCCGCGCCGAGTATTTGCCGACAACTCCGGTAAACATCCAGTAGAATCCCGAAAACACCAGCAGCGACAGCGGCACCATCCAACCCCAAGCCGCCGTTCCATTCGACGCAACCGCTTCGCCCACCGCTCCCAGCCGCATATAGCTGGCGACGCCCGTCACCAGAATCTTCGTCCCGATGGCCGTCCACAACACCCCGTTCACTGCCAGCAGTCCTTTTGTCGGTATCTTGCACATAATACGTAAAGATACTCATAATTACGCACCCCGCCAAATTTTCCGCTGCAACGGACGCAATTGACTGACAGCCGATTACGCAAGTTGATCCCCCTCAAAAACAAGGGGATCAACCCGTGCAATTCACTGATTTACTGATGCGTACATTGCAGCGGTTTTTTTCGTATTTTTGTCATTATGAAACGAAGAGACTTTATCAAGACTTCGGCGCTGCTGGCGGCGGCGGCCGGGGCCGGCGAACTGATGAAAGCCGAAACCATGCCGGCGGCAAAACCTGAAGCGGCCTCCGACCCGATGCAGTCGGATGAGCCGAACGAACCGTTTGAAGACCGGCTCATCTTGTCAGCACCGATGCTGCAGAATTTTGCCGCCACTTCCATAGGCGTCGCCTTCGCTGTCAGCGCCCTTGCCAACGGTTACGTCCTGGTCGGCGAAAAGCCGGACCTGTCCGACGCCCGGAAGTTTCTGTGCGGGGGCTACCGCGTCACGGACATCGACGACCGGGTCATCCGCGTCCGGATCACCGACCTGAAACCTGCCACACGCTACTACTACCGGATCGGTGCCGACCGGATCCGGTACGACGGCGGCTACCGGATGAAAATCCTCGGCAACGAAGAAGATTCCAGGACCTACCATTTCACTACGGCAGGCGCGGAAGCGGATGCCCATTTTTGCGTCATCAACGACACCCACGCCCGCTGGGAGCCTTTCGGCCTGGTCCTCGACAAAATCGCGGAACTGGCCCCTGCCTGCGTGATCTGGAACGGCGATGCCAGCAATGTGGAAGAGACCGTCGAAGACCAGATCCGCATTTTCTTGAATCCGGACATCAGGCGGAAGGACTACGCCAGCGAAATGCCTTATCTCTTCTGTCCTGGCAATCACGACGACCGGGGTATGGCCAACCGTCACCTGGAACGGGTGTGGATGTTCCGACAGCCGGAAGAGCGGCTGTCCCGCGACTGGGATCTCGGCCGGAATTTCGCCATCCGGCAAGGAGATATGGCACTGATCGGACTCGACACGGCGGAGGACAAACTCGACACCAACCCGATTTTCGCAGGCCTGTTCACGAGCGGCCCGTACCGGGAAGCGCAGACGGAATGGCTCCGCGACGCCCTTGCCCGGGAAGAGATCCGCACGGCCCCCTATCTTGTGGCTTTCTGCCACATCCCGCTGTTCGACGACAATCCCCGGCACAATCCGGGAGATATAGCACCGGCCGACAAGGACCCGCAATACAGCACGGATTTCGCCTATTGGCAGCGCACTTGTGCCAGGATGTGGGCTCCGCTGCTGGAAGAAGCCGGCTGTCAGTTGGTCATCACCGCCCACCAGCACCGCTACCGCTACGACGCCCCGACGGCCGACCGCCCCTGGGCCCAGATCGTCGGCGGCGGGCCTGATTTGGGATTCACCGGTTCTGGAGACAACCGCAAGGAAGACCCTGGCAGATTTCCTACCGTCATTGAAGGGCTCATCCGCCGGGGCCGCATGGAAATCCGCGTCCACAACCTCGTCAGCGGCACCATCCAGGACCGCTTCACCTTCCGTCCCCGTCGTTGACAGGCACACTTCACACGCACTCCACCCAGCCGCCTCGCTCCTTCTACACCACCCTTCTGCGACGTCCTTCTGCGACGTCCTTCTGCGACGTCGCTTTTTCGCTAGCCCTGCTTTCTTTTTTTTGCGCTGCAACGGACGCAGCTGACAGTCAGGTGCTTACAGAAGTTGATCCCCTCTAAAAACGAGGGGATCAACTTTCATAAGCAACTGATTTACTGATGCGTACATTGCAGCGCAAGGGTGGATGGGCGGACTGAAGGTGAAACAGGATTTGCTTTTTTGGAAAACCCTTGCGATCTTTGTCTTACCGGGCTGCACGAGGCAGCCTTGACAAACCAAAAAGCAGCGAGCGGTATGAAGGGAAGGAACAAACCGATTGTCAGGGCGAATGCCGTCCACCACATCTATCAGAACACCCGGAACGGATACCTCATTTTCTATTCCGTAACAGATTATCTGATCCTGTTTTCAGTCATCTCCGTCTTCGCCCGTCGTTACGGCATCCAGATCCTGGGCATCAGCCTGATGCCCGACCATATCCATCTTCTGGTGTATGTACAGGAGCCGGGGCGCTTCCGGGCTTTCATCCGGGAGTACACAAAAGTATTCACCGCGATGTACAACCGCCATTACCGCCTGTCCGGTCCCTTGTTCAACACCCCCTTCGGATGCGCGCCGAAAATGTCGCACAAGAAAATCCGGTCGGCCATCGCCTACGTCTATAACAACCCCGTAGAAGGACGCCTTGCATCGCATGCGGAAGAAGACCGTTGGAACTTTCTGTCATATTCCGTAGAGAAGTCTCCGTTCTCGGAAAAACTCCGTATAGACAGGGCCAGATGGAATCTCCGCAAGGCTCTCTATACCGCAAAGGCCTGCAAAAAAGAGGGACGATGGCTTGATTACACTGAAATCGGGAAAGTCACGGACCGCCTTTCTCCCAGGGAAATCCAGCAGTTCACCGACTATGTGGTACGGAAGTATAACTGCATCGATTATCCTGCCACGACATCCTATTACGAATCGTACGGCAAGATGGTCATCGCGCTGAATGCCAATACCGGCAGCGAATATGAGATTTCAGAAGACACCTTCGGCAAAGACTACCGGATCTATCGGACACTGGTCCACGAGCTTTGCATCAAAAAGGGTTACGGCTCGATGGAACGTGTCCTGGCTCTTCCCTTCCAAGACAGAAAGCGGCTGGGTCTCAATCTGATGCGAAGCACGCTGGCCACGGAAAAGGAAGTCGCAAAACTGCTGCGGCTATGAATGTATCGAACAAGCGGTCCGCTAAAACCGGCCGGATGATATGCTGAGCCTTTCCCGCCGTTCACAGCCTGCCTGACGACGGTTACGGCAACTTTTCCAGCAGGGCTCGGCAGCCTTTGAGGATGTCGTCGTAGGCTGTATCGAAGTCGCGGGTGTACCAGGGATCGGCCACATTGCGATGCTCGCCGGCATAGTCGAGCAGAAGATGGATTTTGCCCTCCGGGTCGCCGCCGGCGATACGCCGGATGCCGCGGATGTTGGCCTGGTCCATGGCGATGATCAAATCAAAATACTGATAATCGGATGCTTTCATCGGCCGGGCGATGCGGACTGCGTCGTATGGGATGCCATGCCGGCGCAAGACGGCAGCGGCCGGCGGATAGATCGGATTCCCCCACTCTTCCTCACTGACGGCCGCTGATGCGACCTCGAATTCATCGGAACGGCCAACCTCAGCGGCCAGATGGCTGAACATCGCCTCAGCCATCGGGCTGCGGCAAATGTTTCCCAAACAAATGAACAGGATCTTCGTCATACGGCAAAGATACGCAAAAACCGCCACTTTTTCCGCTGCAACGGACGCAATTGACAGTCAGCAGATTACGGCAGTTGATCCCCCCGAAAAACGAGGGGATCAACTCTAATAATCCGCTGATTCACTGGTGTGTACATTACAGCGAAAAGGATTACGGGGTCGGGCGTTTCCGGCCAAAGTGGAGGTCGATCTGGGACCAGTAGCCGAGGGTCTTGAAGCCGTCGCATTCATAGACCTGCCAGTCTGTGGACAACATCTTTTTCCGGGCCCAATTGACGATCTGCTCTGTCAAAGATTCCTCGTTACCCAGGCCTTTCAGGACTGTTCCGCCAATCGATAGTCGACAATCGGCCAGACGACCATTCTCATCGACCTGAATATCCCTGATATAGATAGAAATGGATCCCCGGCCTTTCAGTTCCGGAAACTGGTCATAAGGAAAACTGGCAGACAACGCTGACCTTTGCGCCTTATCGAAGGGAATGCCTTCGTGAAACAGATGATTCTTGTAACTGAGTGCGTATAACAAACCGTTCCGGAACGAGCAGAACAATTCTTTGCTGAATCGGGAGCTGAAGCCCAAATGCGCATAAAGCAATCTCTCACTGCGATAATCGCTGACACGCACGGAATCGCGCGTTATCCAGTCGGCACGGATGCGGCCATCGTGACAATACGCCGACAAGAGGTCTTTCAAGTCTTCGTAGCCATAATAACGGTAGATATCTTCATGGTTATCGGTAACACCGATGCAGACTTGAAGACTGTCGAGATAAAGATAGTCATCCTGAATGCTCCAGTAACCGACATACCCGCGCCACAAACCCGTGGACATAACACGGATGTGCTCGGGATCGACCTCGATCCGTTTTTCAATTTGGCGCTGTAGCAGCGTGTCCAGATCGAATAATGGACAATACTGCATCCCGTATTCTTTCCCGTTCAAGAGCAAACGCTCCGGTGCCTGCTCGGTGGCAAACAAGGGGACAGAGACAAACAATGTGAAAAAAAGCAGACATACGTGTTTCATAACCAACTTGAGCGGCAATAATTATGCCTATAGCTCCGCGATGAGGCGGATGAGGGTGTTGAGAAGGTGGAGGAGCCAGGTGAGGACGGCGGAGGAGGCGGACGAGAGGGTATCGAAGGTGTTGGAGAGCCAGGAGGCGCCGGTGATGAGGGACGAGAGGCCGGCGGAGGCGACGGAAACGGCGATGGCATACATCACGGCGGTAGCCAGGGGAATGGCCAGGAGGGTCGTGAGCAGGAAATAGCGTGGGAAGGTGCCGAAGTAAAGCCAGGCCAGGACGCCGCAGGTGGCCTGGCAGCAGAGGCTGACACTGAGGAGTTCCCAGACCTTGCGGAGTAGCCGGGAGCGGGTCGCCAGGAGGCGGGACAGGCGGGGATGCAGCAGCAGGATCGACAGGACGGCGGTATAGGAAAGCTGGAAACCGATGTCGCGGGGAGCTTCGGGACGGAAAAGGGTCAGCAGCAGGGCGCTGCCCGCGAGGGCCGAGAGGCCGTCGCGGTCGCCGGAGATCAGGCCGGAGAGTTCATAGAAGGTGATCATCAGGACGGCACGGCTGATCGAGGCACTCAGGCCGGTGATCAGCGCATAGGTCCAAAGGAAGACGAGGATGAGGCCGCTGCGGAACAGCCGCGCCGTCAGATGGCCGCCCAGCGGCCGCAGCAGCCAGGTCAGCAAGGCGTAGATCAGGCCGACGTGGAGGCCGCTCAGGGCCAGCAGATGCATGGCGCCGCTGGTACGGTAGGCAGCCTTGAGGTCGCGCGTCAGCGCGGCGCGGTCGCCGATGGCGAGCGCCCGGAAGACGGCCTGCTCCTCGCCGGCGGACACCAACGTGCCCAGCCAGTCCGAGAATGCCGCCTTCCTTCCGGCCGCCCACTGCACCAGCGCCGAAGGCCCCTGCAGCTGGGGCATCCGCCCCAGCTGCACCGCCCCCGCTCCGAGAAAAACAAAACAGAGCAGCAGCACCGCCCACCCGGGCCGGCGGATCGAACAGAAAGCGAAAACGACGGATAGCAACAGATACACCCACGGCGGGAACGACAGAAAGTCGCCCAGGACATTGCCGGCCAGAAAAGCCAGCGTACACGCCACAAGTTCCCTACCTTGCCACATCCCGCTCAAATTTTCTGCAAGGTACGATTATTTTTCCTAAATTTGTAGGATAAGTTGCAAATCCAAAACCTTACACGAATGATCATCCTTGTCCTCAATTGCGGAAGCTCCTCGCTGAAATACCAGCTGCTCGACATGCGGAGCGCCGAAGACTATACCCTGATGAAGAAGGGCCTTGTGGAACGCATCGGAGACGTGGTCCCCGACCATGCCGCCGGCATCAAAATGGTGCTCGACGCCCTGGTCAGCCCTGAAGAAGGCGTCATCGACTCGCTCGAAAAGATCGATGCCGTCGGTCACCGCGTGGCCCACGGCGGCGAGTTCTTCGACCGCAGCGTCCGGGTCACCCCCGACGTGATTGACAAGATCGACCGCTGCTGCGAGCTGGCTCCGCTCCACAATCCGGCCAACCTGATGGGCATCAAAGCCATCGAACAGCTGATGCCGGGCGAACCGCAGGTCGCCGTATTCGACACCTCGTTCCACCAGACGATGCCTGACTACGCCTATATGTACGCCATCCCGTACCGCTTCTACGAGCAGTATCGCCTGCGCCGCTACGGCTTCCACGGCACCAGCCACAAGTTCGTAGCCGAAAAAGCCTGCAAGTTCGTGGGTCTCGACCTCAAGAAGAGCCGCATCATCACCTGCCACCTCGGCAACGGCAGCTCCATCACCGCCGTCAAGGACGGCGAGAGCGTGGATACCTCAATGGGCTTCACCCCGGTCGAAGGCGTGGTGATGGGCACGCGCTGCGGCAATCTGGACGTGGGCGCCGTGACCTTTATCCAGGAGAAGGAGAATCTCGACTACAAAGGCGTCAACGCCCTGCTCAACAAGAAGAGCGGTCTGCTGGGCATCTCGGGCGTCTCGTCCGACAACCGCGACATCGAAGCCGCGGCCGCTACGGGCAACGAGCGCGCCATCCTCGCCCGCAAGATGCTGGCTTACAGCATCAAGAAATATGTCGGCGCCTATGCTGCCGCCATGGGCGGCGTCGATCTGATCGTCTTCACCGGCGGCATCGGCGAGAATGCCTGGCCCGTCCGCGAGCAGGTGTGCGAGGGTCTCGAATTCCTCGGCGTGGACTTCGACGCCCAGGCCAACCAGGTGCGCGGCAAAGACGTGCTCCTGACCCGCCGCGGCTCGAAGGTCAAGGTCGTGGCCGTCACGACCAACGAAGAACTGGTGATTGCCACCGATACGATGAACATTGTCAACAACAACTAATACGGATACACTATGATTACCAACTTCAACGAATTGTTCGAAGCGCTCCGCAGCCGGAGCAAGAAACGGATGGTCGCCGCCTGGGGCGTGGACGACCACACCATCACCGCTGCCGCCCGTGCCATCGAGAAAGGCATCGTCGAGGTCACGCTCGTGGGCGACAAGGACATGATCCTGGACGTGTGCAAGAACGAGAACATCGACCCCGCCATCTTCAAGATCGTCGACAACAAGAATGAACTGCAGGCCATCGCCCAGGCCGTGGGCATGGTCAAGGACGGCGAAGGCGACATCCTGATGAAAGGCCTCTGCAGCACCGACAAGTACATGCGCGGCATCCTCAACAAGGAGCGCGGTCTCCTGCCGCCGAAAGCCGTGCTGAGCCACATCACGGTAATCCGCAACCCGAACTACCATAAATTCCTGATCTTCAGCGACGCAGCCGTCATCCCCGCGCCGGACTTCAAGCAGAAGCAGGCCATCTGCAAATACCTGATCGGCACCGCCAGGGCCCTGGGCATCGACAAGCCGAAGGTGGCCGCCATCGCCGCCACCGAGCAGATGCTCGACGGTATGCCCGCCTGCGTGGAAGCCGCCATGCTCGCCAAGATGTCCGACCGCGGACAGATTGCCGGCGGCGTGGTGGACGGCCCGCTCGCCCTCGACGTGGCCGTCGATGCCGAAGCCGTAGCCATCAAGAAGGTCAAGAGCGAAGTGGCCGGCGACGCCGACTGCCTCCTCTTCCCGAACATCGAAAGCGCCAACGTCTTCTACAAGACCAACTCCAAGCTCTGCGGCGTCGTGCCCCAGGCCGCCTATGTCGTAGGCGCACAGGTTCCCTGCGTGCTCTCCAGCCGTGCCGACAGCATCGATACCAAGCTGAATTCCATCGCCCTTGCGGCCATCAACGCCAAATAGCCTGACCCGCGACATGAAGATCCTTGCCATCAATCCCGGCTCCACCTCGACCAAGATCGCGGTGTTCGAAGACTACGAGCAGGCATTCACCAAGACGCTCCGCCACTCCGCCGAGGAGATTGGAAAATATCCCAACATCGTCTCCCAGTTCGAATTCCGCAAGAAGATGATCGTGGAGGCGCTCAAGGAGAACGACATCGCGCTCAAGGACATCGCAGCTATCGTGGGCCGCGGCGGCCTGTTGCGCCCGATTCCCTCGGGCGTCTATGAGGTCAACGAACGCATGCTCGAAGACCTGCGCTCCGGACAGTACGGCGAACACGCCAGCAACCTGGGCGGCATCCTGGCCCACGCCATCGCCCAGGAAATCGGCTGCCGCGCTTTCATCACCGATCCGGTCGTCGTCGATGAGATGTGCGACCTGGCCCGCGTAGCCGGCCATCCCCTCTTCAAGCGCATCTCCGTGTTCCATGCCCTCAACCAGAAGGCCATCGCCAAGATGTACGCCGCCCAGCAGGGTATCAGCTATGAAGACCTGAACCTTATCGTGGTCCATCTGGGCGGCGGCACCTCCGTCAGCGCCCATTGCAAGGGCCGCGTGATCGACACCAACAACGCCCTCAACGGCGACGGTCCGTTCAGCCCCGAGCGCTCCGGCGCCCTGCCGGCACAGCAGCTGGCCGACATCTGCTTCAGCGGCAAATACACCCCCGTGGAAGTCAAGAAGATGATCAACGGCCGCGGCGGTACGGTGGCTCACCTGGGCACCAACGATTTCATCGAAATCGAGAAAAAGATGGCCGACGACCCGCACTTCAAGCTCATCGCCGACGCCTATATCTATAATATCGCCAAGGAAATCGGTGCGATGGCCTCCGTGCTCAAGGGCAAGGTCAACGCCATCCTCCTGACGGGCGGCATCGCCTACGGCAAGCCGCTGATGGCGGACCTGGCCTCCTATGTGGACTGGATCGCCCCTGTGAAGGTCTATCCCGGCGAAGACGAGATGGGTGCGCTGGCCCACAATGGCCTGAGCGTGATGCAAGGCCGCGAAGTGGCAAAAGTTTATTAAGCAAGCCATGAGAACCATCCGATTCCTCCTCCTGCTGGTCCTGCCGCTCCTGCTGGCCGCTCCGGCGAGTGCCCAAACCAGGATCCGGACCGGCAAGGCAAAGCCCGTCAAGAAAGACCTGATCATCGCACAACCTGCCAAGGCCCGTACCGAAGGTTACTACAAGGACATCTTCATGGACGGAGGAATCGGCTTGAATGCCTATCCCGACCTTCCGGCCGCCGATTTCCTGGGCCTGACCCTGGAACAGTACAGTTCCTCCGAGCGCACGCAGCTCATCTCCATAGACACCGTGCTCCAGACCATCCTGATGGTCGGAAGCCCTATCGACGAGAACGGCATCCTGCTGTATCCCGACGGTGAACCACGCTTCAGAATGGTCTATTTCAACGGCGGACGCGCCCTGGCCCACGGCCGATCCCTCACCGGGAAAGGTCGTCAGAACATCCGTGATTTCGTCAAGAACGGCGGCAGCTATCTCGGCACCTGCGCCGGTGCCTTCATCTGCGCCAAAGGTGTGGCCCGCGACACGGGCTATGTCGTACGCGAAGACTACCTGGCCATCTGGCCCGGCTGGACAGTGGGCACGGGTCTGGAGCAGTCCTTCACGGGCATGCTCGTGGAACCCGGTTCCCCGCTGCTGCAATACTATGATTTCGGGAACGACATGAAGATCGACAGCGTACGGCACAATGGAGGCGACTACGCCTATATGGATGCCGACGTGCCCGCCGGGACGGAAATCCTACTGCGCTTCGACGGCGATACGCTGAAGCTCAGGAAATCCATCCACAACACGGTCAGCGCCTGGGCCTGGAAGGAGAATGAAAAGACAGGCCGCGTCGTTGCCATCGGCTCGCACCCTGAACGCCAGGTCAATGGCGAAAGGCTGGAACTGATGTCCGCATTGATCCGCTACGCTCTCGACGGCAACGGCACCACCAAACTCAAAGCCGTGCTGCAAAACGGCCAGCTGCGCGAGATGACCCGGACCACGGGTGAAAACGATCCCGCTTTCACCCGCGTGGGTGACCGCCAGTACCATCACTTCGCCGTCGACGTCCCTGAAGGCGTATCGGAAATCAAAGTCGAACTGCGGGCGCCGGAATTCTGGACAGACCGCTTCGACATGTGGCTCTTCGCCGACGGGCAGGACTTCGCCTTCAAGAGCAATGCCCGCTACAAGAACGTCGCCCACGGAAGCGACAAGACACTGACCGTTCCCGTCGGGAAAGCCGGCCGCTACTACATCTCCGTCTTCTGCGCCACCACGGTCGATACCGTACAGACGCCCTACGGCGACCAGTACTGCGGCCGCATCGACGTCCTCAACGGTGTTCCCTACACTTTGAAAGTAAGCTGGGACTGAAGCATATCCCCGCTATCGTACACAAAGAAGGGCGGCCCGCCGGGGTCGCCCTTCTCATTGCATCCGTACAGTTTATTTGTTGATGTTCGGATCGATCAGGTCGTTGGCATCGATTTCGTCCTGAGGGATGGCGAACTTCCAGCGTTCGTCATTGGCAGGAATCTCGAGAACCGACGAGACGGCGGCCACATGGTTGGCACCGGTGCGGTCGAGGGCCATGTTGAGGCGCTTCAGGTCGAGGAAGCGGTGTCCCTCGCCCCAGAGCTCGATACGACGGTAGGTGTAGATCTCCTCGAGGAGGTCGGCACCGGTCTTCGTGCTCTTGACATAGCCGTCGTCGCGGGTCTTGTTCAGGTCATAGAGGTACTGCTGTGCAGCCGCCTCATTGCCACCCTTGGCAGCGCCTTCGGCGGCGATCAGGTACATCTCGCCCAGACGCATGTAGTTGGCGTCAGCCACGGAGCTGGTGTAGTCCGCCACGGCGAACTTGCGGTTCATGTACGGGTAGCGCGTATACGATTTGGTCGGCATCGTCCAGGCGGTTCCGGTCGGATCGAAAAGGGTCTTGCGGACGTCGGTTTCAGGAATCAAGTCGTACAGTTTGCTGTTGATGCACTTCGGGCAACCGCGGATGTTCGACGAGTTGAAGTTCCAGGACATGTAGGCCATGAAGCCGTAGAAGTAAAGGGTCTGGTCGGCAATCATCTCGAAGCCCCACATCCACTCGGGATTGGAAGCGTCGTTGAAACCGTCGCAGTACTGTTCCTGGTTCATCAGTTTGGCGGAACCGCTGCCAATGGCCATGTCAGCATACTTCTGGGCATTGGCCCAGTCCTGCATCACGAGTGCGACACGGGCGCGGATACCGGCAGCCGTTGCACCGGTGATGTCGGTCTTGGAAGTATAGCTGAGGTAAGCGTTCGATTTGTCGCTCAGCAGGGGGATGGCGGTCTCAAGGTCGGAAATAATCTGTGCGTAAACATCCGCCAAGGTCGAAAGCGGCTGCTTGGGTTCGTTGGGATCGGTTACGATCGGAACGCAGAGGCCGGAATTCGCACCGCCTTTCTCGTAGCGGTCGCCATAGAGCTGTGCCAGCCAGAAATAGGAGTTGGCACGATAGGTCAGCGCCTGGCCTTTGAGCATGTTCTTCTGGCCGTCGGGGCCTGCACATTCATCGACATAGGCAAGGATCATGTTGGCGTTGCCGATCCATTTGTAGCAGAGGTACCAGGGATAATAGGTAAGGTAGGCGTCAGGATTACGGGTAGCCGTCCACTTCACCTCACCGGTGTTGGTCCACCAGCCGTTGCCGGCAGCCGGGAAGACGAGGTCTTCACCCAGGCAGTCCATTGCGATCTGGAAGGAAGGGTAACCGCCGATGTTCTGGCGGGAAAGATACTGGGCCACCATCGACTTGTGGATACCGTTGAGGGCTGCCTCCAGGTTGTCGATGTTCGAGAGCACGAAGTCCTCAGAATACTCATCCGTCGGAGAGGTTTCCAGAAACTCCGAGTTGCAGGCTGCCAGGCCGATAACAAGAGTGAGGCAGGCAATTATGTTGAAAAACTTTTTCATGCGGATACAGAATTAGAATTGGATGTTAAGACCAAGAGAGACCGTACGTGCCGGAGAGTAATCGTTGGCCGAAGTACCGCCGAAGCTGTACTGCGGGTCCATACCCTTGCGGGCGCAGAAGAGGTGCGCATTCTCGATGCTGCCGTAGAGCCTGATGCCGCTCAGGTCGATAGCCTCGGCCCAGCGTTTGGGGAAACGGTAGGATACGGAGATGTTGCGGATGTTCAGATAGGAGTTGCTCGTAAGCCAGCGGCTGGAACCCTGGTTGAGATAGGTGTTCCTGTACTGGTCGGCACGCGGCACCGTCGTGACGTCGCCGGGGTTCTGCCAGCGGTTGAGCATATCCACATGGAGCGAGGAGCCGTAGTTGGAATAGCTCATCAGCGAACCGTAGGTGGAATCATACTTCAGACCGCCGAGGCCGAAGGTTGCCAGGACGGAGATCTCCAGGCTGTTGTAGATGTTGAAGCTGGTCTGCAGGGAACCGTAGAGATCGGGGATGGCCGTGCCTACATAGTACTTGTCGGCCTTGGTGTAGTCGTTGGTGGTGGTACGGCCTTCGCCGGTGTAGTTGCCGTCATCGTCGTAGCCGCCCACGTAGTACATGCTGTCGCCGGTCTGGGGATCGACGCCCGCCCACTCATAGAGCCAGAAGTCGTAGATCGAGTGGCCGACCATGTACTTCTTGGTGCCGTTGATGATCTGGTCCTGTCCCGGAGGCAGTTTGGTGATCTCGTTCCTGAGGTGCGAGACGTTGAGGGTGGTGTTCCAGATGAAGTTGCGGTTGCGGATGATGTCGCCGCCGATCTGGACCTCGATACCGCGGTTGAACATGGTACCGATGTTCTGCCACTGGCTGGTCTGTCCGGAGGATACCGGGAGAGGTACGCTGAAGAGCAGGTTGTCGGAGATACGGTGGAACCACTCGACCTGGCCGGTAAGACGGTCGTTGAACAGACCGAATTCGAGAGCCACGTCAAAGCTCATGTTCTTCTCCCACTGCAGTTCCTTGTTGCCTGCGGTGGTGTTCTGGATGAAACCGGGCGTGTTGGCGTTGCGGCTGATGCTGTAGAACGACTGCCATGCGTACCAGGAGCTTGTGCCGTCGTTACCCACGGAACCGTAGGAAGCGCGGAGCTTGGCCTGGGAGATCCAGGGGACAGCGGCCATGAACGGCTCCTGGTCGATACGCCAGGATCCGCCGACCGACCAGAAGTTACCCCAGCGGGCATCCTTGTAGAAACGGGACGATGCGTCGCGGCGGAAGGAAGCCGAAACATAGTAACGGTGGTCGTAGTTGTAGTTGGCCCGTGCCATGTAACCCTCGGTGGTATAGACATCCTTGTAGGAGGTCAGCGAGTTGATCGTGGTGAAGTTCACCAGTTCGGTGTTGCCTTCAGCCACGATGCCCTGCTTGAAGCCGCGCATGTACTTATACTCGTTGCGATAACTCTCGTGACCGAGGAGCAGGTCGATGGTGTGGCGGTTGAAGGTCTTGTTGTAGGTGAGCAGCTGGTTGAAGTTCATCGTATCGTAGCGATAGTTCGTCAGAGAGCTGCGGCCAGCGGGGGAACCGTCACCCACGTGCGGGTTCTCATAGCTGGAATTCAGATAGTTACGGAAGTCATAACCCACATTGACCGAAAACTTGAAGCCGTCGAGGAACATGATGTCCACGTATCCGCGGGTGTTGAGGATGTTGCGCTTGTAGAGGTTGTCGTTCCAATAGGTTTCGGCGATGATGTGACGGCCGGGGCTGGAACCGCCGCCGCGGTTTGTCCAGTCGTAGACCATTTCACCATAGTCGTCATAGACATAGGAACCGTCGGCATTGTGTTCGTGGATCGGATAGATCGGACCGATGTTGCGGGCGAAATAGAACGGGTTCACGTAGCCCGTGCTGGAATCGGTGTTGGTCACATTGGAGTTGGCCATGGTGCCGGCCAGGTTCAGACCGGTCTTGATCCACTTCCTGGGCTGGACATTGACGTTCATGCGGGCATTGAACCTTTCCAGATAGGAGCGCACGGTGTAGCCCTGATCATTCAGGTAACCCAGGGAGAAGTAGTAGTCGGCCTTCTCCGTTGCGCCGCCGGCAGACATCGTGTAGTCCTGGCGGTGACCGAGACGGGAAACGGCCTTCGTCCAGTCGAGGTCTTCAGGATAGAGGAGCTTGGCGGAAGGATTGAGTTTGCCGTCCGTTCCGATCACCTGGTCCGCGGCCACGTTGAAGGGATTGTTGTTCAAGGCTGCAGTACCCAGGATGCTTGCCGATGCGGCAGCCGAAGCTTCCGCGACGGAATCATAGGTACCGGCGGTCACATAGCCGTTGCGCATAATCTCCCATTCCATGGGGACATACTGGTATGCGTCGAGACGATCGTACTCGGGAATACCGCGCACGCTGAAACCGTGGTTGATCTTCACGTCGAAGGAGATCTTCTCGCTGCGGCCTTTCTTGGTGGTGATCAGCACCACGCCGTTTGCTGCGCGTGCACCGTAGAGGGCGGAGGAAGCGGCATCCTTCAGGATGGTCATCGACTCGATGTCGTCGGCATTGATGTTGGAGATGGCATCATACGGCACGCCGTCCACCACGTAGAGCGGAGAGTTGCTGGCGCTGAACGAGCCGAAACCACGGATACGGATGCCTCCGGAAGAACCCGGCTGGCCGGATGCGGAGGTGAACTGCACGCCGGAAGTGATACCTTCCAGTGCGTTGGCGGCGTTACTGATCGGACGGGCCTCGAGTTTCTTGCTGTCGAGGGCCGCGGCCGAACCGGTAAAGTCTTTCTTGTTGACGGTACCGAACGCGACGACCACCGTCTCCTCGATGCTTTCCGCATCGGGAGCCAGCAGGATGTTGATGAGACTACGGCCTTCCACGGCGACTTCCTGGTTGAGGTAGCCGATGGAACTGAAGATCAGCGTTGCGTTGCGAGGCACGTCGATGGAGTAGTTGCCGTCGCCGTCCGTCGCGGTACCGGTCATCGTGCCCTTTACCTGGATCGAGGCAAAAGGAACGCCTTCGCCTGTGGCGGAGTCGGTCACCACACCTTTGACCGTGATGTTCTGCGCCAGGGCGCTTCCCAGTGCTAAAAAGGTCAAGAGGCAAGTGAACAAAAGTCTAAGTTTCCTCATAAATGAATTTTTAGGTTAAAAAAATAGTTGTATTAGGTTTGGTTTCAAAAATAGGCAATACACACAAGATAGACAAAGGTACGAAAAAAAAAGCGCTCCCACAACCGGGGAGCGTTTTTTTTTACGATTCAGGCCTCGATCAGTCCTCGAACTTCTGGTTCAGAAGCTCGATCATCTTGATGGCTGCCTTGGCGATCGGGGTACCGGGGCCGAAGATGGCCACGGCGCCGTCGCGGTAGAGTTCATCGTAGTCCTGGGCCGGGATCACACCGCCCACGACGACGAGGATGTCCTCACGGCCGAGTTTCTTGAGCTCCGCGATGATCTGCGGGACGAGGGTCTTGTGACCGGCGGCCAGCGAGGAGACGCCCACGATGTGCACGTCGTTCTCGACAGCCTGGCGGGCAGCCTCTTCCGGGGTCTGGAAGAGCGGACCCATATCCACGTCGAAACCGCAGTCGGCGTAGCCGGTGGCAACCACCTTGGCGCCGCGGTCGTGACCGTCCTGGCCAAGCTTGGCCACCATGATACGGGGCTGACGGCCCTCTTTCTTGGCGAATTCGGCCACCATCTTCTTGGCGGTCTCGAACTCGTTGTCGTTCTTGACTTCCGAGGAGTAAACACCGGTATTCATACGGATGACAGCTTTATAACGTCCGACAATCTTTTCGCAGGCATCGGAGATCTCACCCAGGGTGGCGCGGGCCTTGGCAGCCTCGACGGCCAGGGCGAGCAGGTTGCCCGTCTTGGTTTCGACAGCATGGGTGATGGCATTCAGGCAGGCCTGGACCTTGGCCTCGTCGCGGTGGGCGCGGAGGTCTTTCAGGCGGGCGATCTGCGATTCACGCACCTTGGTGTTGTCCACGTCGAGGATCTCGATGGGATCTTCGTGGGCAAGGCGGTACTCGTTGATGCCGATGATCTTCTCCAGGCCGGAGTCGATGCGGGCCTGTTTGCGGGCAGCAGCTTCTTCGATACGGAGCTTCGGCACGCCGGTCTCGATGGCCTTGGCCATACCGCCGAGGCTCTCGACTTCCTGGATGTGCTCCCAGGCTTTGTGGGCGAGCTCGTTGGTGAGGCTCTCCACGTAGTAGGAACCGGCCCAAGGGTCGATGGAACGGCAGACCTGTGTCTCTTCCTGAATGTAGATCTGGGTGTTACGGGCGATACGCGCGGAGAAGTCGGTCGGCAGGGCGATGGCTTCGTCGAGTGCGTTGGTATGGAGGCTCTGCGTGTGGCCGAGGGCGGCGCCCATGGCCTCGATGCAGGTACGGGCCACGTTGTTGAACGGGTCCTGCTCGGTGAGGCTCCAGCCCGAGGTCTGGCAGTGCGTACGGAGCGACTGGCTCTTCGGGTTCTTCGGGTTGAACTGGCCCACGATCTTGGCCCACAGCATACGGGCGGCGCGCATCTTGGCGATCTCCATGAAGTGGTTCATACCGATGGCCCAGAAGAACGACAGACGCGGTGCGAAGGCATCCACGTCGATGCCAGCCTTGATACCGGTGCGGATGTATTCCATACCGTCGGCCAGGGTGTAAGCCATCTCGATGTCGTTCGTGGCGCCGGCTTCCTGCATGTGGTAGCCGGAGATCGAGATCGAGTTGAACTTGGGCATGTACTGCGAGGTGAAGGCGAAGATGTCGCCGATGATACGCATCGAGAACTCAGGAGGATAAATATAGGTGTTGCGCACCATGAA
>DETK01000034.1:0-28188 GCA_002361615.1 Bacteroidales bacterium UBA3290 | reverse complement strand
CCTTGAGGATGTCGTTCTGGATGGTACCGGCCATCTCCTCGAGTTTGACGCCCTGCTCCAGACCGGCCACGATGTAGAAGGCCATGATGGGGAGGACTGCGCCGTTCATCGTCATGGAGACGGACATCTTGCCGAGCGGAATCTGGTCGAAGAGGACCTTCATGTCCTCGACGGAGCAGATCGACACACCGGCTTTGCCCACGTCGCCCACCACGCGCGGGTGGTCGGCGTCGTAGCCGCGGTGCGTGGCCAGGTCGAAGGCCACGGAGAGGCCTTTCTGGCCGGCGGCCAGGTTGCGGCGGTAGAATGCGTTGGATTCCTCAGCCGTGGAGAAGCCCGCATACTGGCGGATGGTCCAGGGCTTGTTGACGTACATGGTGGAGTAAGGTCCGCGGAGGAACGGGGCTATGCCGGCGGCATAGTTCAGATGTTCCATCCCTTCGAGGTCGGCGGCCGTGTAGAGCGGCTTGACGTCGATCTTCTCAGGAGTATGCCAGAGCTCTTCCTGTTTGCAGGCGCATCCGCACTCGGGCGCGGCGCCTTTCGTATAGTCGATATCGTTGAATTTCGGTCTCATTGTCTTTCCTCCTGATTAAAGTTCCTTCACGCCCAGTGCCTTCTGGTACTCCTTGAGGGTATCCAGCACGTTGCATTTCACATGGATGTAGTTCTTGATGCCCTGCTCCTCGAGCTGCGGACGGCACTCGGGGTCGCCGGCGACCACCACGATGGCCTTGTCGCCGATGAGCTGGGCGATCTTGGGAACGTTCTCAAGATACTCGTCGTCGGCCGAGCAGGCCACGACGATGTCGGCCTTGGCCTTGAGGGCGGCTTCGACGCCTTCCTCGATGGAGGAGAAGCGGTTGTTGTCCACCACCTTGATACCGGCTACGGCGAAGAAGTTGCTGGAGAACTGGGCACGGGCGCGGCACATGGCCAGGTTGCCGAAGGTCAGCATGAAGGCCATGGGCTGGCGGCCGTTGCGGTCGGTTGCCAGGCGCATCGCCTCGAACGGCTGGGCACCGCGGTAGGCGAGCAGCGGCTCGGCCATCTTCTCTTCGCAGCCACAGGCTTTCTCTCCGCAGCAGGCGCAGTCGCGGGTGACGATCTCCTTGGTGATCTCTTCTCCGGCCTTCTCGAGGAAGTTCGGGAACTGGTTGGTACCCAGGAGGGTCTCGCGGCGCTGGGCCAGAAGCTTGTCTTTCTTGTCGGAAACGGCTTTCACCTGCTCCTGTACGAAGCCGGCCTTGAAGGCCTCGGTGTAACCACCCTTCTCTTCAACATCCTTGAAGAGCTTCCAGGCGGCGTCGATGATCGACTGGGTGAGCTCTTCCACATAGTAGGAACCGGCGGCGGGATCGACGATCTTGTTGAAGTGGGACTCTTCCTTGAGGATCGACTGCACGTTGCGTGCGATGCGGTTGGAGAATTCGCCCGGTGCGCGGAAGGCGTCGTCGAACGGGACGACTTCGATGGAATCGACACCGGCGATGGCGGCGCTCATGGTTTCGGTCGTGCCGCGGAGCATGTTGACATAGGCGTCATAGACGGTCTGGTTCCAGCGGCTGGTGACGGCGTGGACGTGCATCTTGCAGGCGCAGTCGCAATCCACACCCCAAGCCTTCACGATGTTGGCCCAGATCACGCGGCCGGCGCGGAACTTGGCGATTTCCATGAAGTAATTGGAGCTGATGCCGAAGGTGAACTTGATGCGACGGGCCACTTCCTTGGCGTCAAGACCCAGTTCGGTAAGACGGGCGATGTACTCGTTGCCGATAGCCACGGCGAAGGCGAGTTCCTGCACGAGGCTGCTGCCGGCGTTGTTGAAGTCGTAGGCCTGGACATTGATGACCTTGATCTTCGGGAAGTCGGCGACGGCCTTGACGGCCTCTGCCAGGAAGCCGAAGGCCTTCTCCTCGCAGAAGTTTCCCTTCACGGTGAGGCGGTGCAGCGGGCTGAAGTCGAACGAGGCGCGGACCTCTTCCGGGGCGATGCCCTGCTTCTTGACTACGGCCAGGAAGCTCTTCAGGGTTTCGGCGCTGTGCTTCGGGCAGCACTTGCGGAAGTTGATCTCCACGGCGGGGATGGCGATGCCCTTGAGCAGGGTTTCCATCTGTTCGACGGAAAGTGCCTTCTCGTCGGCCAGGATGAAGCCGAGCGACTCGACGCCCTTGTTCAGGATGTCGAGCGCCTCTTCGTTCGCCTTTTCAAGTCCCTTGCAGAGGCAAATATCCTGGCGGGTGAGCCAGTTGTTGTCGTTCTTGATGCCGCGGACGAACGGGAACTGTCCGGGCATTTCGCCGAGAGACTTGATGTCGCCCAGGTTCTCGGCGCGGTAGTACGGACGCACCGGGAAACCTTCGTGGGTCTTCCATACGAGTTTCTTCTCGTAGTCGGCCCCCTTCAAGTCCTTAATAATTACCGCATCCCACTGTTCTGTGGAAACAGGAGGAAACTCAGTAAACAGTTTTTCTGCCATTTTTATACGTTTTAATTATAGTGTGTTTTTTGGGTTATCATTTTATTAATCCTGCAAATTTAGGATTAATTTCTTATATTTGAAACCTAATTCGCTGCCATGAAACCTTTTTTGATTCTTATCGCCGCCCTTTCCTTGACAACCGTTACGCTTTGGGCGCAGACTCCCGCCCAGGCCGGAGATATCACACCCATCGACACGACCCGCTTCCAGCCCGACGAATCCATCGCCTTTGCGCAGTACGATACGCTTTCCCTGGAGATGGACCTCTATTTCCCTTCCGACGACGCGGAGCGTCACCGCTGCATCATCTACACCTACGGCGGCGGCTTCATCGACGACAACCAGCGGGCCCCGGAGACCCGACGCCTTTGCCGGCAGCTGGCCGATGACGGCTTCGTCGTCGTGGCAACGAACTACCGGCTCGGCTTGCGCGGCGTTCAGTTCAAAGGGCCCTTGAGCATGGTCAAACCCCTTGAGAACGCCATCAAGCTGGCCGCTGAAGATGTGATGAAAGTCACACGCTACGTCCTGGACTACGCCTCGGAACTGACGGTCGATCCCGGACAGGTGGTCCTGATGGGCAGCAGTGCCGGGGCCATTACCTCGCTCCAGTGCGACTTCGAGCGCTGCAACCGCACCGACCTGGCTCAGCAGCTCCTCCCGGAAGACTTCCGCTACGCCGGCATCATCGCCTTCTCCGGCGCTATCTTCTCCCGTTCGGGACTTGAGTATCAGTACGATACTCCTGCTCCCACGCTGTTTCTCCACGGTACGGACGACAATCTGGTCACCTACGACCAGATCAAGTTCTTCGGCATCGGCTTCTACGGCTCCGACCGCATCGTACGGGCGTTCAAGCAGAACCATTATCCCCACATGATCCTCCGCTTTACAGGTGAGGGACATGCTGTCGCCGCGCGCTACTTCCTCAACTACGACGAAGTGTGCTGGTTCATCGACAACATGGTCACCGGCGGCCGCCGCTACGAGATCGACATGACGGTCTACGATCCCTATCGCGAGCGGTTCTCCTGGGACGGCGCCGATCCCGGAGCCCTTTATAAATAATCAGATCTTCCGGCAGATGTCGGCCTCGACCGCAGCAAGGCTGCCGGCCAGGGCCGCCATGTCTGCACTGACTTTCCTGTCGGTAATCTTCGCGTAGATCTGCGTGGTGCGGATGTTCGTGTGACCGAGGATGCGGCTGAGCGTTTCTATAGGCATGCCGCGGTTGAGCGCGATCGTGGCGAAGGTGTGCCGGCCCACGTGGAACGTGAGGTGGGTCTTGATGCCGCAGCGCTCCGCCAGGTGATGCAGGTTCTCGTTGCAGCAGTTGTTGCTCGGCACGGGAAAAAGATGTCCGTCAGGCTGCGAGCCGCGGTACTTTTCCACCAGTCGCAGCGGCACGTCAAGCAGCCGGACATTCGACTCGACCTGCGTCTTGTGACGCCGCAGGATGAGCCACCAGTTTCCGTCGAAATACTTCCGGACATTGGTCTCCCGCAGATTCTTGATGTCGATATAGGCCAGGCCCGTGAAGGCGGAAAAGAGGAACAGGTCGCGCACCTGTTCCTCCACGCGTGTGCGCGCCGGGACCTCCATCAACCGGACCAGTTCCTCCTCTGAAAGATAGCCCCGGTCCACCCCTGTATAACTGTTGACGTAAGAAGCGAACGGATTGACGGCCATCAAGCCCTCGTTACGCGCCAGCATGAAAATGTGCTTCACAGCGATCATATAGCCCCAGATACTGTTCGGAGCCAGCCGGCACTTCACCCGCAACCAGTTGTCGAACCCTTCGACGAAAGAGGATCGGATGCGCTGCAACGGAATGTCGTCTTTCCGGTACCTGCCTCGTATGTAGGCTGCCAAGTGGCTGTACACCACTTTGTAGCGGTCGAATGTCCCCCGGGTGCGGCTGTACCCCACCTTGCAGGCAAACGCTTCGTTGTGCCGGGCAAAGAATTCCAATATGCCGGTCGGCTTCTGTTTCATCGCCCAAAAGTAATAATTAACGAATAAATAATCCTAATCTCGACGGCGTTCCCTCCGCATCCGGCCAGCCGGGTTCTTCCGGAGGCATCCGTATCCGTGGTTTCGGTTCCTTCAGCGGCAGCAACTCTCCGATCTACGTGGTGGACGGTGTGCCCTATGATGCCATCTCCAACATCAATGCCGACGGTTCCTACGTCTATGACGCCAACGGCGAGATGGTCTATGAGTGGACCAACCGCGGCGGCGGAGCCCGCATGGGCCGCCCTTTTAGTCTTTCCCGGCGTTTGCACTACTGTTCTGCCTGGAGGGCCGGTCCCCGGACTGTCTTGAGGAAATCCTTGGGGGAAAGGGAGACGGGTTCTACGGTGAATTCCGGAATGTTGTAAGATTTGAAGCGGCGGATATTCTGCTGCGGATCGCGCTGGGGCAGCAGGAAGGGCTTGTGTGCATTCCCTTCCCCGTCGAACCACGCCAGATACAGACGGGTAAAGCTGCGGTCGTCGCGGCGGGATGAGAATACGATCCAACGGCCGTTCGACGACCAGCTGTGATAACTCTCCGATTCCGGGCTGTTGACCGCGTCGAGCGGACGCGTCTGCCCGGACGCCAGGTCGGTCAGATAGAGGTCGGCATCACGGTGCCAGATATGGAACTGCCCGAAACGGGCCATCGTAAAGAGCAGGTAACGGCCGTCCGGCGAAACGCGGGGGAACGTGGCACTGCGGTCTTCGGCCGAAGCGTCGTAAAAGACTTCCGCCGGACCGAAACTGTCGGAAGAAGGCTCGTAAGGGATACGCATCAGCCGGTATTTCAACTCATCGTAATGCATGCCATAATAATACTGCCGCATGGGGGCCAGACGGGTGATGTCGGCGGAAGCGTAATACAGCGTCCGGCCATCGGGCGACCAGTAGGGAAAGGTCTCCAGCTGCAGGCTGTCGCCGGCGACGATGCGGGCCCGGTTGCGCTGGGGGTCATAGACGATGATGTCGGAATCACTGTCGATCACTTCGGTCCGATCGATTCCCTTGGCGTAGAAAAACTGCAGGGTGCTGTTGAGCGAGTAAGCTATCAGGTCTTTCCCGGGATGCCAGGACGGATAGACGCCGGAAGAAAGGAAGCCGTCCGCCTTGAGATTGACTTTGCGGATATCCTTCCCCCGGGCGATGATGGTTCCGCCATCTTTCTGCCGGACATGGAACTGCATACGGTCGGTGTGCCAGTTCTGGAAGGAGTGACAGTTGATGCACTGCCCGCTGGTCCGGTCGTAGTCCAGCTGGTTGTTGAAAATCTCCTTTTCCCTGAAAGAGGAAAGGTCGCGCTGGGAAATACTCATCACGCCGGCCATCCCGTAAGTGGGCTCAATCAAGCGGTAGGAGACATAGCGGTCCACCTGATCGGGAGCCACGAACAGATGGACGGACGGATACGCGCGCCAGCAGTCTGCGCCTTTCGCGTAGATTTCGAAGCAGATTTCGCCGCCGATATTGGCTTCCAGCAGTTTCCGCCAGGCCTTGGCCGGGAAGTGCACGGTGCGTCCGGCGGTCCGGATCGCTTCGCCGTGCGCACCCCGGGCCACACAGCGGAACTGTCGGGCCTCCTCTTCGATACGGAAGTTCATCGGCGCGATGTTGCAGGGAATGGCGACATCGGCATAGTCGGGATAGATGCGGGCGGGTGTGTCTGCCGGGCGGGCGTCACCCGGGATCCTGATGCAGGCGGTTCCCATCAGCAGAAGGGCCGCAGTGAAGAGGAGCAGGCGTTTCATGGTTGGAGCATCATTTGGGCGGCGCGGTTCCACTCCTGCATCTGGGGGCTGTCCCCTGGAACGTAGCTATAGAACAACAGGACATTGGCGGCGGCGTTGTCGCTGGGCATCCAGCGTTTTTCCTCGTAATCCTGCAGGGGAGAGAGCAGGCGGTATTCGGGATCCAGGGCCAGTCGCTCCGGATGCTCGAGATAGTCTCTGTACCGGCGCGCCCACGCCTTGTGGAGCGTTGTATGGGCCAGGGTCTCTATATACTTGTCGGCCAGATGCGTTTCTCCGTTGAAAACGGCCACCTTGGCCAGGAACTTCCACCGTTCCACGGCATAGTTGGCGTAAAGGCTGATCTCGGAGGAGATACGGGCGGCGTAATTGAGCAGGCCCGAATAAAAGAAGAGGGTCGGTCCCGCCAGCAGCGAAGAGGAGTATTCCTTGTCGCCGATGGTAACGGGGATCATATTGAATGAATACTTCATGCAATCCCTTTCCAGCCGCCCCTGGGCGTACAGGGCGCAGTTGCGGTAAGATACCAGGATGTCGTTGGTCAGTTTCAGGGAGCAGGTCTTGTCCGCCACCGTGTCCCAGTCTCCTTTCTCAATAGCCCGCTCGGCAATCATCTGCCTGTGGAACAGGGCATTCCGATACGGAAGCAGATAAACGCACACCACCATGCCGATTCCGATTGCCAGCGTGAGGTAAGGAGTCCAGGATGCGGGTTCCCGCTTTGCGGGCCTTCGGACGGCCATAAGGACGGGAAGCAGAGCGGCCAGCAGCAACGGTATCATCTCCTTCGCATTGGCCACATAATCCAGGAACGGGCCTCCCTGGAACCACATGTAGCGGAAGACGGTATGGTCGTACAGCAACAGGTATTCCAGCGGCGGCACGGCTGCGACCAGCAACAGGTCGGCCAGCGGAAGCAATCCGGCGAGGCGGGGCCCCGGATGGGAAAGCGACCAGACGGCGTGGATCAGCAGCGCCAGCAGGGCATAACAACCGAAAAGAGGATAGCCCAGCAGGGCGACTATCCATCTGACCTTCCCTTCCCCGGCCTGCAGCAGACGGAACAGCAGAAGTGCGGAGAGGATGCCGACCGGCTCGGTAAAGATCAGTGCATCGGCGCGGAAGACGAGCACGCCGTATCCCATCCGCATCAGCGACAGATACAGCGCCAGGGCGGGCAGCAGCGAGAGTACGGGGAGAGCGCTCCCGCGCAGGAAATAGCGGTAGCACAGCCAGGAAATCAGCGCATAGAGCCCTGTCAGCAGAAGGATGGCAACCCCCGGGAAATAGCAGAACTGGGTCAGGAAGCGGCCGCAATAGACCAGCAGGGCGGCAGGCTTTTCGAAATGCCCGGCCAGCCAGGCCGCAGTGTCCTGGAACAGGGAAGTCGCATGGAACTTGTAGATATAGCTGGAAAAAACGGACATCACATGCGCGGCGCAGAGAAGGAAACCCGCTGCGCTGATTCCGGTCGTCACGGCCAGCAGACGGGATGTCCGCTTCTTGATCATGGTATCGCGTTTTCACAAAGATAAAAATCTTTTCTTATCTTTGCAAGATGAGATTCCCGGTCTGGACGGGAATGACGCGAACGACATGAAAGAAGACGACGAGACCCTGAACATCCCCGACCACGATTACGGCGACGAGAGCATCGTCCACCTGGAAGACCTCGAGCACATCCGGCTCCGCCCGGGCATGTACATCGGCCGACTGGGCGACGGAACCGCCCCCAACGACGGCATGTACGTGCTGATGAAGGAAATCATCGACAATTCGATCGACGAGTTCGCGATGGGCTATGGCAAGCTCATCCAGATCAAGATCGAGGACAAACGCATCTCCATCCGCGACTACGGACGCGGCATTCCCTTCGGTTTCAGCGAGAAAGACAAGACCCAAAACCTGCTCGACGCCGCCGTGAGCAAACTCCACACCGGCG
Source organism: Bacteroidales bacterium UBA3290 (assembly GCA_002361615.1). Classification (GTDB taxonomy): domain Bacteria; phylum Bacteroidota; class Bacteroidia; order Bacteroidales; family UBA932; genus Cacconaster. The sequence goes on along the minus strand of DETK01000034.1, from coordinate 20,001 downwards.
CGAAGTTCGACAACAAGACCTTCCAGAAATCCGTGGGTATGAACGGCGTCGGCCTGAAGGCCGCCAACGCCCTCTCGTCGCAGTTCACCGTCCAGTCGTTCCGTAATGGGGAGACTCTGGCCCTGACCTACGAAAAAGGCATCCTCGTCACGCCCGACTTCACGCCGAAACCCACGACGGAGCGAAACGGCACGCTCGTCTCCTTCATTCCTGACGACACGCTCTTCGAGCCCTATGAATACAACACGGAGTACATCGACACGATGCTCCGCAACTACGCCTACCTCAACGTCGGCCTGAAGCTCACCTTCAACGGCACTGAGTACAAGTCGGAGAACGGCCTGCTCGACCTGCTCAACGAAAGCATCGACGAAGAGCCCCTCTATCCCCCGATCCATCTCAAGACCCAGGACATCGAGGTGGCCTTCACCCACGGAAGCGGCTACGGCGAGAACATCTACTCTTTCGTCAACGGCCAGAACACCACGCTGGGCGGTACGCACCTGGCCGCCTTCAAGGAAGCCATCGCCAAGGTGCTGAAGGATTTCTACAAGAAGGACTTCAACCCGGTGGACGTGCGCCAGTCGATCATCGGTGCGGTAAGCGTCCGCATCCAGGAGCCGGAGTTCGAGGGCCAGACCAAGGTCCAGCTCGGCTCCAAGTATATGTGGCAGAACAAGCAGGAAGGCACCCACGGCCCCACGCTGAGCAAGACCATGCTCGACTTCCTCTCGACCGACCTGGACAACTATCTCCACAAGAACCTCGACGTGGCCGACGTGATCCTGGCCAAGATCCAGGACTCCGAAAAAGAGCGCAACGCCATCTCCTCCATCAGCAAGAAGACCAAGGCGCGCCTCAAGAAGGCCTCGCTCCATAACAAGAAGCTGCGCGACTGCCGCATCCACTACGGCGACCGCAATCCGCTGGCCGACCAGAGCACCCTCTTCATCACCGAGGGCGACTCGGCTTCCGGCAGCATCACCAAGAGCCGCGACGCCAACACCCAGGCCGTCTTCAGCCTGATGGGCAAGCCCTTCAACTGCGCCAAGGCCTCGAAGAAAGACCTCTACGCCGAGAAGAACGTGGAACTGGCGCTCCTGCAGTCCGCCCTGAACATCGAAGACGGCGTGGAAGGGCTGCGCTACAACAACATCGTCATCGCAACCGATGCCGACGTGGACGGAATGCACATCCGCCTGCTGATGCTTACCTTCTTCTTGAAATTCTATCCCGACGTGGTACGCGCCGGACACCTTTATATCCTCCAGACGCCCCTCTTCCGCGTGCGCGACAAGAAGAGCAACGTGTACTGCTACAGCTCCGCCGAAAAGGAAGCCGCGCTCAAGAAGATGGGCCGCGGTGCCGAGATCACGCGCTTCAAAGGCCTGGGTGAAATCTCGCCCGACGAGTTCAAGGGCTTCATCGGCGAGGATATCCGCCTGGAAATGGTACACTTGACGGGCGAGGACAAGATCGCCGACATCATCCAGTTCTATATGGGCGACAACACGCCCGTGCGGCAGAAGTTCATCCGGACGAACCTCCGGAGCGACATCGACAACACGGAAGAAGCACAGTAAAGCATGAAGCCCGCCACCGCCCGAAAACTCCTGCTCCGTATGCACTGGAAGCTGATGGATACCTCTCTTCCGCCGGAGCCCAAGCTCATTTTCCTGGGCGCGCCCCACTCTTCGATCTGGGATTTCGTCGTGGCCTGGCTCTATGTACGCGCTTTCGACCGCAAGCCGCGCGTAATGATCAAGAAAGAGTTCTTCTTCTGGCCGCTTGGCAATCTGCTGCGCAGCGTAGGTGCCATTCCCGTGGACCGCAAGAACGCGGTCGGCGTGACGCGCCAGGTGATCAACGCCCTGGAGGAGAGCGAGAACTTCATCCTGTGCATCGCCCCGGAGGGGACCCGCAAGCCGGTCAAACGCTGGAAGACAGGCTTCCACACCATCGCCCGCGCCACCGGCGTGCCGGTCTATCTGGGCTACTTCGACTGGGGCAGGATGGAAATCGGCCACGGCCCGCGCTTCGAATGCACCGACAACGCGATGGACGACCTGCGCGCCATCCAACGGTTCTACAAAGAAAAAGGCATCCAGGGCAAACACCCCGGATGCCTTGCATATCTCGACGACTAGCTTCCTAGCGGTATTCGACTTCTTCGATCCAGCCGGACCACTGGTTGAAGTAGAGGTTGCCGCCGGCCCATTCCACCTCGCCGCGCTGGAAGTCCACCGTTTCGCTGCGGATGAACTTCTTGGCGGGATAGAACTGTCCGGAATAGTCGCTGTTGCAGATCAGACGGTAGGCGTCCAGACCTTTCGTGTAGAAGAAATACTCGTCTTCGATGTCTTTGACCTCTCCCCGGCCGCGGCCGAATGAGACGTCGGTCGGCACCCAGCCGATGCCTTCGTAATAGATTTCGCTCCAGTCGTGCATATTGACAGCACCCGGATGCAGCATCCAGCCGCTCTGCCAGCGGGCCGGAATGCCTGCAGCGCGGCACAGCGTCACCAGCAGGAGGCCTACCTGGCCGCAGTCGCCGTGGCCGTTCTCCAGCACGTACATCGGGATGTTTTCGAGGGTGGAGTACTCCCGGGCGCTGGCCCAGGGATAGGTCTCGGCAATCCAGCGGTAGATGTTGCGGGCTTTCAGATACGGGTTCGTCTCGCCGGCCGTCAGGGAATCGGCCAGGGCACGGATCCGGTCGGTGAAGACGATGTGGGTCTTGCGCTCGGCCGTGTAGGTCTTGTAGAGATCCGACGCGGTATCATAGGGCTTGCAGTCCTCGGGCGAGAAGTCATACCACTCGTTGTAGCCGGTGAAGGAGAAGGTATAGGAGAAAACCGTGGGCTTGCCGGCCTCGGCGGTCTTTTCCATATAGATGCTCTTGTGCTCCACTTCGTCGGGCGCGATGATGAAGTCGGATTCGGAAGCCGACAGCAGCTGGATGTCCGTCATGCTGTTCTGGTCTTCACGCGGATACGGCATCCAGGCCCGGACCGTTTCGCCGGCCGGAACCACGTCGGGCTTGACGGTCAGTTCATACTTGATGACGAAAGTCACGGGTTTGACCAGGTTCTCGCCGGTGCTGCGGACAGCTGCGATGACGTCGTGGTTGTAGGTATCCAGATAGACGTCCTCCACGTCGCGCGTCACCCCGTTGACCGCCTCGAACACCTTCTTGGCCTCGCGGTCGATGCGGAAAAGGTTGCGTCCCGCGTTGCGGAAATAGCGCTTCTGACCGTCGATCACGCGGCCTTCCAGCGCCTTGGATGCCTCCCAGGCTGCCACCTGTTCCTGCGTCAGGTCAGGATAGTAGGGCTTCAGATAGTCCAGGATGTAGGTGCAGTCGCGCGAGAAATCGATGGCGATGCGGGCGTCGCGCTCGGCGTCGGTGATCTCGAGGGTCGGGTCGCCAGAAACAGCGTGTCCACACCCGGCAATGACGAGTGCGGACACGAAGATGAACCACGCTTTACGCATAAGGCTCTATGTGTTAAGGTGTTATTTTACACGTTCACCGTAGGAGCGGTCGGTGGTGTTGACGCGGATCTTGTCGCCCTGGTTGATGAAGAGCGGAACCATGATGATGGCGCCGGTTTCCAGCGTAGCTTCCTTGAGCGCGTTGGTCGAGGCGGTGTTGCCTTTGACGGCGGGTTCGGTATAGGTCACTTCCAGTTCAACGTAGGTCGGGAGCTCGCAGGTGAGGCAGCGCTCTTCCTCGCCGTCCACGTGGAAAACCATCTGGACGATCTGGCCTTCCTTCATCAGGTCGTTGTTCTCCACGATGTCTTTCTCAAGCTTGATCTGGTCGAAGGTCTCGTTGTTCATGAAGTTGAAACCGTCGTCTTCTGCGTAGAGGTACTGATATTCGCGGTGCTCGACCGTGATCACATCAATCTTCTCGCCCGCGTTCCAGGTCTTCTCCAGGATGCGGCCGTTTTCGAGGTTGCGGAGTTTGGATTTGACGAAAGCGGGGCCCTTGCCCGGCTTGACATGCTGGAACCATACGATCGAGCAGGGTTTTCCTTCGAAATCGATGTAGAGTCCGTTCTTGAAATCAGCTGTTGTTGCCATAAAATGTAGTGATATTTTGATGATTACTTATTTCGTTACGTCCTGCAAATATATGAAAATTTCTTCTAACTGCCACTTGGGGGTGGATGTGGCCCCGCAAATGCCTACCGAGTCGCCGTCGCGGAACCAGTCCATATCGATCTGGGAGGCGTTCTCCAGCCACCAGGTGCGGGCATTGACGCCGTGACACAATTCGAACAGCACCTTGCCGTTCGAACTCTCGTGTCCGCTGACGAACAGGATCACGTTGTGTTTGCGGGCGAACTCCACGAGCGACTTGTGGCGCTGGGCCACCTGCCGGCAGATCGTGTCGTACACCTCGGCGTCAGGCCTTTGCGCGCGGATGAAATCCGCGATGCGCTGGAACTCGTCGGGGTCTTTGGTGGTCTGCGAGAACAGGGCGACAGGTCGGGAGAAATCCAGATTGGCCGCTTCTTCGATACTGCTGATGACGAGGGCCTTCCCGCCAGTCTGCCCTACCAGTCCGTTGACCTCGGCGTGTCCTTTCTTGCCGAAGATCACAATCTGGCCATCCGTCTCGCGGATGCGCTCCCAGGTCGTTCGGACGCGTTCCTGAAGCTTGAGCACCACGGGGCAGGTGCAGTCGATCACCTGCAGGTTGTTGCGGCGGGCCAGTTCGTAGGTCTCGGGCGGCTCGCCGTGCGCACGGACCAGCAGTACGTCGTCGTGCAACTGTTTCACGTCTTCGATCGAGAGGATCTCCAGGCCTTTTTCCTTGAGCCGGTCCAGTTCCACGGAGTTGTGGACGATGGCGCCCAGCGAATAGAGATGGTTGCTGTATTGCAGATAGTTCTCGGCCTGCTGGACGGCACGGACTACGCCGTTGCAGAAGCCGGACCGGGGATCGATCTCGAGGGTGAGCTTCATAGCAGCTTGATGTTGAAGCGCTCGCGGAGGATGCCGTCGAGCCAGACCATCTGGTCTTCCACGGTCATGTGGCTGTTATCGAGCACCAGGGCGTCTTCGGCCTGGCGCAGGGGGTTCATAGCCCGGTGGGAATCGATGTAGTCGCGCTCCTGCACATTCTTGAGGATTTCCTCGAAATCGGGATGCTGGCCCGCTTCCTCCATCTGCTTGACGCGGCGCTGCGCGCGGATCTCGGCGTCGGCCGTCATAAAGATCTTCAGGTCGGCATTGGGGAAAACGGCGGTGCCGATGTCACGACCGTCCATCACGCAGCCGCCTGCGCCGAGCCGGTGCAGCTGCTCGTCCACGAAATTGCGGACGAACGGCAGCGTGGCGGTGGCGCTCACGTTGCGGGCCACCTCCAGTTCGCGGATCTTGCCCGAGACGTCCTCGCCGTCGAGGAAGACGCGCATCGTGCCGTCTTCTTTCGGTTGGACAGCGATGTCGATCTTGCCCAGGAGGATGTCTTCCTGGAGCTGGCGGTAGAGGATCTCGCCGTTCCATTCGATCTGCCCGTGCCGCAGGGCGTAGAGCGTGACGGTGCGATAGAGGGCGCCGCTGTCGAGATAGAGGATGCCCAGACGGCGGGCGATCTCCACGGCGAAGGTGCCCTTGCCGGTGGAGGAATAACCGTCGATGGCGATGATGATACGGGTCATGGTCTGCAAGCAAAAGAATCTGTAACCACAAAAATAGGAATTTATGGTTATCTTTGCAATTCATATCGAAACTAAATCCATAGCCATGAAGGTCCTGATCATCGACGACGAACGCAGCATCCGCAACACGCTCAAGGAAATCCTCGAATTCGAAGGCCACGAGGTAGCCACCGCCGAAGACGGCAAGCAGGGGCTCGACAAAGCCCTGGCCGAGAATTTCGACGCCATCTTCTGCGACATCAAGATGCCCGTGATGGACGGCAACGAAGTGCTCGACGCCCTGGTGGCGGCCGGCTGCGAAGCCTCCATCGTGATGATCTCCGGCCACGGCGACATCGACACGGCCGTGGGCTGCATCAAGCGCGGCGCCTACGACTTCATCCAGAAGCCCCTCGACCTGAACCGCATCCTGATCACCCTGAAGAACGCCACCGACAAGAGTTCGCTCGTCAAAGAGACGGTCATCCTCAAGAAGAAGATCCAGAGCAAATACGAGATCGTGGGCGACTCGCCCGCCATCGTGCACATCAAGGAAATCGTCGACCGCGTCGCCGCCACCGACGCCCGCGTGCTGATCATGGGCGCCAACGGCACCGGCAAGGAACTGGTAGCCCGCCGGCTCCACGACAAGAGCCCCCGTGCCGCCGCCCCCTTCATCGAAGTCAACTGCGCCGCCATCCCCAGCGAACTCATCGAGAGCGAGCTATTCGGCCACGAAAAAGGCGCCTTCACCTCGGCCATCAAACAGCACAAAGGCAAATTCGAGCAGGCCGAAGGCGGCACCCTCTTCCTCGACGAGATCGGCGACATGAGCCTCGCCGCCCAGGCCAAGGTGCTCCGCGTCCTCCAGGAGAAGAAACTCTCGCGCGTGGGCAGCGACAAGGATATCACCGTCAACGTCCGCGTGGTGGCCGCCACCAACAAGAACCTCACCGACGAAATCGCCAAAGGACGCTTCCGCGAAGACCTCTACCACCGCCTGAGCGTCATCGTGATCCACGTCCCCGCCCTGAAGGAACGCATCGAGGACATCCCCCAGTTGATGACCTATTTCATCGACCAGATCAGCCAGGAAAGCGGCATGGCGAAGAAAACCGTCACCCCCGAAGCCATCGCCGAACTCCAGAAACTCCCCTGGACCGGCAACATCCGCGAACTCCGCAACGTCGCCGAACGCCTCATGATCCTCTGCGGCCCCCAAATCACCGCCGCCGACGTGGTGGCTTATGCGACACCCTCGATTTGAACCTGATATAACAATTGCCAGCCTTGACTGACCGACTTTATATTATCCTGGCCCTTCTGTTTCTGGTTGCGGCCGTTGTCCTTGCCCTCTGTCTGGTGCGTTTGCACAAGCGGGAGAAAGGTTTCGTGCGGGCACTCGACGAGATGAAGGCCCGTGTGTTCTCAGACATTGCGGAAGACTATCTGCAGGTGGCAGATGTTTCCGTACCTGTCGAATACACGGCAAACTGGAAATCGGGCGACATCGTCAGCCTGGTTTCCATGGTCTGCCGCAGTTGTGAGCCGCTGGCTGCCGAAAAGGGAATCAGTCTTGTTTATGATATGCAGGATGTGGTCAAGATGTATTACATCCCGCTATATACCCAGCGGATTGTACAGGAACTTGTGACCAATGCCATCCGGTTCTCCCATCCTGGCGGAGAAGTCCTCATCTCCACCCGATTGAAGGATGCTATGATGCAAATCTTCGTCAGTGACAAGGGAATCGGTATGACGGCCGAGGAGAAAGCAAGCATCTTTGAGCCGTTCTACCAGGCGGCCGGACCCAGTCCGTCAGGAATCGGCATCGGGCTGCCGATGGTCAAGATGGCGGTCGATGCGATGGATGGCCATATCGAGGTGTTCAGTTTCCCCGGAGCCGGCTCAACCTTCATCGTCAACATTCCGGTCAAGAACCGCTCTATGCTGGTCCTTCCGCCTGACCGTGAGAAGCAGCTTACGCCTTCCGAAAAGGCTTTTGTCAGCCGCTTTACCCATCTCGTCCAGCAGTCGATGGAAGCGGGTGAAAAGATCGACTACGACGGAATCGCTTGCGAGATGAATGTCTCGCGCACCCATCTGAACCGGAAACTCAAGGCAATTACCGGACAGACCACCAGTGAATGTGTCCTCCATATCCGTATGTCCATTGCGAAACGGCTTCTCGACGAAACCGATATCCCGATTGGAGATGTCGCATTCCAGTGTGGAATGGAGAATTTCACCTATTTCAGCTCCTTGTTCAAGAAGACGGTCGGGATGACCCCCAGTCAGTATAAGAAGCGCGACAGACAATAGCCGGACGGATTCCCGTCCGATGTCTCCCGATTGACAATTCTTGTTCCCCGTTTGATAACGGGGCGCTTTCCCGTGTTCTATTTTTGCGGTGAAATGCAAGAAGAAACAACATCTACAAAGCCGCGTATCTCGGGAGAAGAGATTCAAGAAATCATTGATAAACGTGTTGAGCAGCTCATTCAGAAAGAGCAGGCGGAAGCAGTAGAATCAAATGATTCCGAAGAAGACTCTGCTGCCAAAAAAAAGAGAAAGCGACTTTTCATGAAAAAAAAAGGCAAAAAAATAACATGAAAAAGATTTTCTTTTTTAGCGCAATCGCGCTTTTGGGACTCGCGTCCTGCGTCGATCCGGTGGAGGTGAATCCGAACTACAATCCGATGACGAATGAAGTGAATGCCAACTTCATCTTCAGCGTTGCAGCGAATAACACGCCCGCGACGAAAATGAGTTCAGCAAAGACACAGGCGACGGTCTCAGAAGATTTTCTGGGCATCGACAACGCCTTCGTCGCCACTTACACCCTCACTTCTGACAATTCCCGCGTCATTGCCAATACGGAAAGCGCCACGAAGACGTATCCTATGGGGATGATTATGGGGCCCGGTTACCTCGATCCCGATGGCACGAGCGCATCCAGCGTCAAGTCCCGTCGCGTGATTGAACTGGCACTGCCCACAGGCATCAATACCATTTCATTCTGGGGCAAGGCCATTAAAAGCGCTGGAAATGAACAACAAGGCTATGTGACCTGGCCGTCTCCTGAGGCTTTCAGCGGCGCTGTTTCCGGCCTCAAGTTCGGTCTCAACAACCGCGTCGTTGCCGGTTCTGATGCCGAAACCGCCTTTAAACAGTACGAAACGCTTCTCGCTGCCATTCTGGACATCGTCGGCGGCTCGCGCATCCAATATGCCGTCAACGAACTGGACTGGCAAGGGACGAAAAATACAGAGGCCATTGATATCCAGTGGGGAGACTACGCGACATTCGCAAGCGGGAAGATGACCGTGAGCAGCGTGGACCCTCTGGACGAATCCCTTTCCATAAGCCCGCTCGGCGAGATTATGGGCCGCGCCTTTGTCGAACTGAATACTGTCTGGCCCGGCGAGGCCCGCGCCGGTTCCGGAAACGCTGTCCTGAAAGTACTGAGCGACCTGAGCGATATCACCGCTTCTGTCACTGCAGCCGTTCCGACCTCTTTCCGTGATTTTGTCGCATTGAAAATGGCAGAAAGAATCGGAACCAACCTCGATCTGTTCATCAATACCAGCACCAGCGGATATAAAGGTATCGCCGATATCATCACGAACGTCGTCAATCATTCTGCCTGCACGGCAGCTGACTTCAACAAACTGCCATTTGGTACGAGCACTACGCCGCTTCCTGATTTCCCCGAGAAGACATTTGGCGTACCTATGGGTGCTTCAACGGCGAATGTGACAATTACCCAGATTACCTATACCGGCAAACAGATCGTTCATCCGCGTGCAACCTGGTCTTATCCTGATACGTACCTGCATCTGTTTACCTATCCAGCTGAACTGTGCTACTTTGGCAACAGTCCCATCCGTGTGACGGATAGTGAAAAGAAAGACAGTGATTACCCTGATGGTGTCGCAAACTGGGACAACGACAGAAACTGGACCGACTGGACGACGGGCACGCACGTCGTATCTAGTACCCGTGCAGTTGCAATGAAAGAAAATATCAATTATGGTTCCGCGTTGTTGGCGAGCACGATTGCCGTTGAAACGAATAACAACGGTAAGTTGCTTGACAATAATCGGGCGATTTCCCTCCGGTACAATACGAATTCAACCGAACAGGACCTGGAGATTACTCCGGACTTCGCCCTCTCAGGGATTCTTGTCGGCGGAATGTCGAAGGAAGTGGGCTGGAACTACCTGCCGAACGCTACCGGCGCCGGTATGAACTACATCATCTTCGACAATGCACCCGCTTCCACCACCGTCCCTACGCCTACGGGCATGACCAACTATACGCTGGTATGGGACAACTACGACTCGAGCCTGGCCGATGACGCAACGCAGCAGACAGTGTACGTGGCCCTGGAACTTGTGAACAACGGGGATCGCTTTTGGGGCAAGGACAATATGGTGCCCAAGGATGGGACATTCTATCTTGTGGGCAAGTTGAGCCCCGTTCCTTACGATCCTACCGCAGGCAGTTCCTCCAGCTATGGTTACACGGGCAGTGGCATCACCTGGCCTACGACCTATGTCATTCCTCCTTACAAGGCAGATGGTACTTCTAAACAAATAACGCGCGTATTCATTCAGGACTTCAAAACGGTGGCAAACTTTACGATTGGTGTAAACTCCTTGAAGAGCGCCTATGTCACCGTTCCCGACCTGCGCAGCACGCAGCTCTCTCTCGGCCTTTCGGTCGATCTTGAATGGGAAACGGGCCTTATTTACAACGTCACACTCGGTGATTAAACTTTTAGAAAGATCTTTTTCGCCGTGGTTTTGGCGACGGTCCCTGACCGTCAGTTGTGTGTGCCGCAGTTCCGGCAGGAGGAGACTTCCTGCCGGAATACTGCGGTTTGAACGAAGAAGAGCGCAAGGCTGTCCCGAAGTGCTCATCCAGCCGTACAGCCTCAGGTCCCAAGAATAAAAAACGGCCCTATGCTACGGAAACTCCAGAGATATTTGAAGGTCAGCGCGTTTGCCGCCCTGGTATTCGCACTTGGTGCTTGCGTGGAGCCGTTGGATCCGTCTCAAAAGCCGGGTTTTGACCCGAATGGCGTTTCGTTTCCGATCCGTCTGCACATTCCGGGAGGGCTTCCTGTGACAAAAGCATCGGCAGGCGGTGTGGAAGGAATGGCTCCCGAGTCGCAGGTGTACGGTGTACAAGTATGGATGTTCGACCACCATCCGGCAGATGTCACGGAAGGAGACACGGAAACCGCCATTTCCTACACTGAAGTCACGGACATCTGGACGACTTCAGGTGAGCGGCCGAGCGGCTATTACATACCTTCTGCCGCGTATTGGAACGGTGATGATATCTATGAAATCTTATTGTGGATACCGGGCTACATCATCGACCGTCCGGCCGACAAGTTGAAATTCGACTTCTACATTCTGGCGAATGGCCCGTCTGTCGGAAATCCCGCATCCCGTGACCTGACGCGCGGCGAGTTGAAGACGCTCACCTTCGGGAAGGGGGCAACGGCAGATTATTTCGGGACAACGAACCCCAAGTCCGGACTGACGCCTCTGGATGCCCTGGGGTCAGGAGGCCCCGGTCTCCCGATCAGTGGCTTCTTCAACCGGGTCCGCAATCCGGATGGCACTACCGGCGGAGCCACCGGTGTCGATCTGAGTTTCCTCAAGCCGGAGATTTATTCCAGCCTGACTGACGATGACCTGAAGGCACGTATGCCCGTCGTCCAGCTCAAGCGTGCCGTTTCAAAGATACGATTTGTCTTTGCCGCCCCCTCAGGCGCCGTTCCCGGGGCGAAAATCACGAGCATTTCAGTAGATGGATCCTTGATTCCTGAAACCACTTACGTTTTTCCGCGGGAAAATGACAGTGGTGCCGGAATCGTTCTTCCAAGTGCGGAATACGATATTACCGCCGCACCGGTTGTCGCACCTGCGAGCATCGGATACATTCTCGATCCCAACTATCTGCGAAGTTCTTGCGATTCATCTTTCACCATCACGATCGGAGGCACAAGTACCACTTACGAGAAGCCCAAGCAGATGAGTGCGAAACAGTATGACTCATTCCTGACAGCTGCCGTTGAAGCCGGCCTGGCCACGCAAACCTTTGTTTATCTACGTGAAAGCGACAAACCCATCAAAGGAATCATAACCTACTCCCTCGATGGAGGGGCTACTACCAGGGATGCTGTGTTCGATATGGAGAGAATAACGGATTACAATGCAGCCACCACCAACTTCCATCGCAACCACGCCTGGACGGTATATGCCTATTTCGACGTGAGCGGCCTTTATATCAAGCCGGTCGTCTCGCCTTGGGAAGACGGGGCCTCCTATGTCTATGCGCAGTGCGGTTCTGCCGTAGCAACCATTCCCACGAATAAACAGTCCCTGTTCGGTTACGGCTGGACGACCTCCAACGACAACCCCTGGTGGCAGACGCATAAGGACGACGACCCGGCCGCCGCTACAGAATGGTATTTCCGCAGGCAGGACGAGGGTTACATCGGTGCGTGGAGCGGCGACTGGCTGCATTCACAGATCGTTACGGCGCCAGGACTCAACCCTGGCGGTGCACCGGTCCACGCCAACCGCATCGAACTCCGGACAAACGGTTTCAATGTCCCGCTCAAGCTGAAACTCGACAATACGGATGATTTCCATATCCTGACCTACAATAACGCAACCGCTGAGTTTGTCAACTGGATTGAAGGAGGTGAACAAATGGCCGCCGGCTGGACGGAAGCAGACGGTGTAACGATTCCCTCATCGGTCTCCAACGGCGGAACGACTTATTTCTATGTAGTTCCGAAAGAAGGGCCGTTGCACGAAGGAAAGAAGGCCGTCGCTTATCTGGTAACCGCGCCGACCGATGGCAGCGGCAGTCAGAAGTTACCGTTCAACGCGGGTGTATTCCCCGGCTCGAACGAGAATACGGAGATCAATTTCTACAGTGTATCGGCAGATACTTTCAAGAGTTATTACACCAGTTCACGGCCCGAAAATATCAAGGCCTACGACAAAACTTCGGAGGTGACAATATGATGAACCGCTTGAGATCCATCCTGTTGATCGTACTGGCACTCGCCGTGCTGACCCTATCCTGCGTTGATCCGTTGGACCCCTGGCAGAAGCAGCAAGGCCAGATTCCCGATGATGCGCTGGTCTTTTCTCCAGGCGTACTGGGCATTACACCGGCTACCAAGACAACGCCCGGCGATACTGACCGGGGAGAGAACACGGTCACGCGTATCGATGTCTTTGTGTACAAAACCACGGGCGGGCATTCGTCATATCACAAACACTATACGATCGGTACAGGAAATGAGGCCATCGACACCGGCGTCGATTACCTGCTTGAAGCCAACTGGCGGACAAACTATACGACAAGCGATACGTACCGGATCTACGCAGTCGCAAACATCAATGCCGACAAACTCCGTGACCCGGTCTTCCCTACTGCACCCACAGAGACTCAACTATTGAACCTTACTTCCGAATCGCTTGAAACATACAATGGCTGCTATGACATTGTCCGTCTGAAGAATCCGGATAATGGCAATCCGGCTCCCGGCAATCACAGGGACCATCATATCGGCAGCAAGCTGTTCCTGATGGACGGAAAGGTCGATTCGTGGATGGTCGATCCGTCAGCGCAGAAGCAGTATTTTACAGACAGCCAGGCAAGTCAGGCAAACGCCTTCGACCTGGGACGTGCGGCGGCGAAATTCCGCGTCCACCTTGGATTCAGCGATGAATTCAAAGCGGGTTTGGGCACGACGGACGCCGACAGTCTCAAGTTTACCAAAGTGGATGAGTATTACTATGAGGGAGACGGGGTCACGCCAAAGGGTCCAAAAAGCGCGACCATCATCACCATCGGAAACATCGCCAAAAACAGTGAAGGCAAGGTCTATGCCGATGGCAAAGTCGAAGGCGGCGCTCTTGTCAAATTCTCCAACATCCTGAAAGCCACCTACAATATCGCACCTTCCGGAAAGACAGCCACGTCCGATCCTACCGCCGGCCAGCAGAATGCCTTCCGCGACGCCAACCTTTGGGACAGTCCGGATTTCTATGATTTCTCGTTCCGCACACCCAACGGACAATATACTTCCCAGGATGGAGAGATACAGTTGTACAAGTATCCTTACGTCGATACGACGTACAGTTACGCCTTCAGCTGGGATGAAGGCCAGTCTTCAGAGAAAGCGCCTGCACTGGCAGTAAGCATCGTTTATACGACATATACCCAGAGGTATAACGAAGATGGCAGCTTCGACGGCGAAGCCACCTCTGACGGCGGTGTCACGAACTACTACCGCATCCCGCTGGTGGATCTGACAAAGACGGGCACAGAAGCAGTCAACGCCATTGAGCGCAACCATTACTATCAGGTATGGGCATCCATCGGCAGTTCTTCGATCGAAGCAGAACCGACGGTCGTCAACCTGCGATACAAAGTCATCCCCTGGCCGTCGGTCGCCGACGAGGTGACCGAAGCGCAGACGGTCCAGCTCGAGTACTTTGTAGCCGAAAAGACATACCGACTGCGTGGTGACGGGCGCCAATCGACCAATTTGCAGTATTTTACGCCGAAGAGCGATCCGGTCGCGACGGTCGGTACCATAACCTACAACCAGGCAACGCCGAAGATCACGGGCGTCAAGGTCTTCTATGTGGACCAGGACGGCCGGGAAAAGGTTTTGCAGCTGGCGACCGGCCTGAATACTTATAAATGGACGAGCAACACCGCTGCCGACGTGGAGATTGAAGTCATCCCGAGTGCAAATAGGAATGGAGGCGGCCATTTCCACGTGACCTCTTCGGCGCTGGCCAACCGCTCGGTGAAGTATATCGAGTTCGACACCGAAGTGGACTTTTCCTATCTCCCCGGTTCATCGACCAGGATTACCCAACACATCACCGTTACCCACTTCCCGCTCGACAACCTGCAGAGCATCGCAGGAAAATGGTCGTCATACTGGAATGGTTCCACGGAGCCGGTCCGCGAGTATTCTTGGGAACCAAGAGAGGGGTGGACGGCAGAAACAGTCTATGTATCCTATTCAGATTACCAGGCTGATCCGTTCCATTATCAGCTGATGGATGCTGAAACCACCTCCTATACCTATAGTTCTGTCGTTAATAATTGGAACAACTATGGATCACTGGCTAACTCCTATTTCAATCCTAACGATGGATATTGCTATTGGAGGACAGGCACCTACTGGAGTTTCTCGTATCACAGGATTCGATACGGAGGCACTCGTTATTATCTTGATACCTCTGTGAATCAGCCAAGTACAGGCAATTGGATCGATTGGGATGCCAGTTACAACAGCGCCACCGCCACTTTCACGCGTGGTAATCAGACTACCAGCAATACTTCTGTCAATTACAGACATTTTGAAGCAAAAGTCTTTGCTTCGGTTTATAGTTCTACCTATAATGCCTGCTGCTATCATTTCGCCGAGTTGTGGAATGGGTGGGACCTACGTCCTTTTACGAACCTGACAAACAATCATATGTATGTGCTCCAGATTTCGAAGGCAGGGCAGGACCAGTATGGCAACGACGTAATCCTGGGGCGCCCGAGGCTTGACAGCAATCATCAGTCCAACGACAATACGGTGTCTCCGGCTTTTATGATTGCCTCACAACTGGGCGCCACGAGGAATTCCAGTTATTCTATTTATGAGGCATGGGGGGCCGCAAGCCATTGCGCCGACTATATGGAAGTGGGTGTCAACGGACGCCGATATGTGGGCTGGCGTTTGCCGACCCAGGCGGAAATAGCATACATCGTCCGTTATCAGACAGACCTGGCCGGTTCTGACGTGTTTGACCAAGTATTAAGTGGATACTGGTACTATACCTTGAATATCGGTGAGAACAATGAACGTCGCGCACACACCAATGTGGCTCAGGCGAACCAGGCGAACAATACCTATATCCGTTGCATCCGCGACCTGACGCCAGATGAGGTGACCGAACTCAACGAAACGGGAAGCATCACGGCGGCGTCTTATTGACCTATCGAATGAACCATGAAGAAGTCCAGTCATAGCTTTAGCCTTCTTTTCGCGCTGGCAGCACTGCTGCTGGCCTCAATCTCCTGCATCGAGCCGGTCCGGCTGCCTTTGCCCGAAGGCAGTGAAGACCGCTATGCCATCTCCTTCCGTGTCATCACACAGCACGACGAGCTGCGCACCAAGGCGAGCGGTCCGCTGGGAGAAAAAGAGGACAGGGTCTTCGACCATCTCTTTATGTACTGTTTCGACGCCAACGGCCATTACCAGGGCCGCTTCGATGCAACGCTCGTTACCAAAGAACAGAAAGAATACACCGAATCACAGGCACCGGGGACATTTACCGGCGAAATCCCTACCGCCACCGCCCGCATTCATTTCGTGAGCGGGGCCGACCGTCCCGTGGGCGGCGACTATATCGGAATGACGGAAAAAGAGGTGATGAACGCGCCGGGATTGGTGTACAGCCAGGCCGGCGACGAGATTGCTTACTGGGGGTATATTCGCCGCGATTCCTCCGCCGAACTGGCGGAATTGTTTGGCAGGACGGTTCTGGAACTGGTCTGGATGGTACGCGACCGTCTATGGATCGAAGCCGGAAGATTCAATGACACGAGTTCCGGCTTTTTCAAGGAGGGCGATGATCCGGACATTGACGGCCCACGCTGGGTGGTCTATGGCGGCTTGAACCGCGGATACATAGCCACCTTCGGCCTGCCCGTCCCGCAGACGGGATATGACGTGACCGCCGATAACCCCTTCGGCCCCTACGCATTTGACGAGAACAATCCCTATCAGGAACTCAGGCATATCTGGCAGGATTCTCCTGCCAGATTCGCGCTTTCCGCGCGGGTGACGCCCTATCCCGAGTCAGGCGGCCGCTTCCAGACCGCTGAGGCAGATATGGTGCCTTTCGAACAGGGCGTCCAGGGCTATCAGCCTATGTATCTCTTTGATGATGCCTGCACGGAAAACATCAGCCGCCCCGACCACGTGTCCCGTATCATCATCAAAGCGACATTCAGGGCTACCCGCAATACAAAGTTTTTTCCCATCTGCATCACCCACGGCTATGCCTCCGAGCCCGTCAACCTTGTACGGGGTCACAGGTATATCCTGAATCTGGAGATGCTGCCCGAAGCAAGCGGCTACAATACGTTCGATGAGGCCGCCGCAGCGACGACTTTCGCCAATGGCGCACTGGTGGACATCCCTGACGAGGTAACAGAAATCTCTGACGGACAGTTCGATATGCGGATCAACTATGAGATGGCCTATCCGCTCTCCGGCGAGAGATTCAACACTACGGCAGTCCTGCTCCACAAGACCACGGCCCAAGCAATGAATCAGGTTGCTTCAGGATGGGTATCCATTCCTTTCTACGTGGGCAAGCGGAATACGACCATAGGCGACCAGACCTTCTATTTCAAGGAAAGCGGCTGGCTGGCCCCTGATGATCCGGACAGTGTCACACCGGCCCACACTTCCGCTGCGGTAATCTGGGGCACGGGTATCTCCGATGATGCAGACAAAAAAGCTGAAATCGGATCCGATCTCAACTCGACACTGACCCTGCCGCTCGCCTCCGTGGACGAGGATGTCCTGAAGGAAAGTACCTTCAACCTGAAAGCATATTATATCGACGCCGTTTCTACAAGCATCCCCCAGCAGGTGCATCACATCCTTATGCGGAACATCAGTGTTTACAGCATCGACCGCTTCCGGATCCAGGACAGGGTATATGCGACTTCCGGCAACGGCTACAATGGGGATGGGAACCTGTGGCTTGAATCGCTCGGCG
Organism: Bacteroidales bacterium UBA3290; assembly: GCA_002361615.1. GTDB lineage: Bacteria > Bacteroidota > Bacteroidia > Bacteroidales > UBA932 > Cacconaster. The sequence continues at coordinate 2,504 of DETK01000034.1, read as the reverse complement.
GAAGCGTCTTTCGGCTTCACTTCAAGTTGCCGGACGGCTCTGGCGCTGACGGCGATCACCCCAGATATCCCGACCTGCTCTATCCCCTGCAGATCAAACTGGCCACACGTACACTGCAGCCGTTCGACATCCATTATGGCGGGCAGAATACGTCGTCTCCCGTGGTGTTCGGCGTGCAGGTGCGAAGTACGGAACCCGGCAGGGAGCCTGCCAATCTGCATGCCCAGACTTCCGCCTCGGAATGGGACTATCAGGAGGAGAACAACTACTGGAACTTCTGGTACACCTATCCTGTCACCAGCGCTCCTTCCGGTCCTGAGATTACGATAGACCTGAAGGATATGCGTAACTCCAGCACATTCAGTACGATTCCGGGAAATGTCGGCCTCTACCTCTACATCGAGTTCTTCGGCCCTGCCTCAGCTGTCAGTTACACTCAGGCGTATGTGCCCGTCACGGGGGTTACGGTGAACCCCGCCTCGGGGACATCGACAACAGGTCATTCAGCGAACAATCGCCACCCCGTCCCTCGCAACACCACTATCCAGCTGGCTGCCAGCGTTAGCCCCGGAGATGCTACTTACAAGAACGTTACCTGGTCGAGCAGCAACACGGACTGGGCAAGGGTTGATGCCAACGGACTGGTGACAGTCATCGCTACTACGGAGACGCAAGTCGATATTAAGGCCACTACGGTAGATGGCAAACTTTCCGACACCTTTTATTTAAGGGTAACGAATAATTGATGAGATTCCCCAGGCAGTTGATGATCCTCTGCGGCTCCCAAATCACCGCCGCCGACGTGGTGGCGTACGCCACACCGTCGATTTGATTGCCGACCACAGTCCAACCGGCGGCTGGAGCCGAACAGCTTGATTATCAGCTAACAGCCCATTCTTGCCCCATCGGCAAAAGGGAGGGCAAGAATAAGCTATTTCATGATTCACAATCATTTACCCTCCAGCAAAACATACTTGATACTGGGCATGACCGGGAACAGGGAGACCTGATTCCACGTTTTTCGGTTCATCCGGCAAATGCATACGAAACGAATCTCTCAAATATACAAGAACAAATTCTCAAAAGCTTTTAACAAAATTCTCAAATCTATACTTTGAAACGATGAATTGGCCTATGTGGACAATCCGGTAAAAGCAGCCCCCTCTGTCCGTCGTGAAAGTGGCCCCCGTTATGAGGATCACTTTGTTTCATGGGAAAGCGGTGATTCAAATAATGAGTGGAGATATGAAACGTATTATTATTGCGATTAGCCGACTGAGGAAAGACCGGCTCTAAAAGGAACAAGTCTTATAGTATTAGCAAAAGTGATTACTCTTGTCAAAACATTATCTGAATCATCAGGGTTAATAATTACTTACCTCCATCGAACGAGCCTTGAAAACGAGGCGGGTGCCATTGTCGGCCTCGAAGCGGATTGTCCAGTTGCCGGTGAGTTTATCGCCGTCGCAGAGATGAGAATCATAACCGAAGGGGTACATGTCCCTTCTCAGTCTTGTATCAAAATAGAACTTCCCGGACTGGCCCTGGGAGCCCACATAATCTACCCCGCGATAGGTTTTTGTACACACAACCCTACCCGGGAAACCTTTGGCAGAAAAGACCACCTGATTCTTGCTGACCATGCACGGCATCTTGTCAAAAGTAAACCGGACACGGACACTTTCAAGACCGTCGAATTGTTCACCGTCCACTGCCGTCCAAAAATTCAGGGCGGCCGTAACCTCGGAAGCCGAGGACGATTTAAGCGTAAGAACCCCTTCCGTGGAGAACACGAAATCCTCATAAGTATTCTCCGAGACATCTCTCCAATTATCTAAGTCTTGACAGGCCGAGATTACCATCAGAAGCATCATGGCTATAAACAACTGTGTTTTCATAAAGCAATTCTGTTAAAGAAATCTTATTTCTTTTTTGAAGATGCAAAAGAATCGTTAAGTGTTGAGTCTTGGAACTGTTAATAATGCCGCATTCGCATTCAGAGTGTCTTTTGATTCAACAAATAGAGAATAGGTTTGCTCTAAGTATTTGAGCGCCTCTTCATGAAGATGCGTTTGACTGTAAATAGTCGACATGGCGAGGCAAATCAAACCCTTGAAATCGACGTCATCCGATTCTTCCGCATACCGTTCCGCCTTCATGAATGAAATACTCGCCTCCGGGCGATCACCAGCGTTCTGTTGAATCCTTCCCAGATAATACCAAGCCTTCGCCCGACGGATGTCGGAAGGATGCCGGTCGTAGTACTCCACCGCCGGCATCACCACATTCACATCGGTCGTGTCGATCCAGTTCTTGTCGAGGGCCATGGCGTGGAGCAGCGCGTAGTGGGCGCGGAGGCCGCGGGTGGTAAGCGTCGTCGTGTCGATGGTGCGGATCGTGGCCAGGGCGCTGTCGGGACGCTGCTGGATGTAGGTCTCTACGTCGTTGAGCGTAGCGGCTGTCTGGCGGCTTATACTCAATAATCGGCGAGATCGTTCATAATG
>DETK01000003.1:69923-74057 GCA_002361615.1 Bacteroidales bacterium UBA3290 | reverse complement strand
CAGATGGAGATGCAGTTCTTCGTCCGTCCCGGCGAGGAGATGAAATGGTTCAACCAGTGGAAACAGACGCGTCTGGCCTGGCACAAGGCCCTCGGCCTGGGCGACGAGAAGTACCGCTTCCACGACCACGAGAAGCTGGCGCACTACGCCAACGCTGCCACGGACATCGAGTTTGAATTCCCGTTCGGCTTCAAGGAGCTCGAAGGCATCCACAGCCGCACCGACTTCGACCTGTCGCAGCACCAGAAGTTCTCCGGCCGCAAGATCCAGTATTTCGATCCCGAGACCAACGAGAGCTACACGCCGTACGTCATCGAGACCTCGATCGGCCTCGACCGTACCTTCCTGGCCATCTTCTCTTCGGCCTATACGGAAGAGAAGCTCGAAAATGGTGAGGAACGCGTCGTGCTGCGCCTGCCGGCCTGCATCGCGCCGGTCAAGCTGGCCGTGCTGCCGCTCGTCAAGAAGGACGGTCTGCCCGAGAAGGCCCGCGAGATCATGGACGACCTGCGTTTCGAATTCAACTGCCAGTACGATGAGAAAGACTCCATCGGCAAGCGCTACCGCCGCCAGGACGCCATCGGTACGCCCTACTGCATCACGATCGACCACGACACGCTGGAAGACGGCTGCGTAACGCTCCGCGACCGCGATACCATGGCCCAGGAACGCATCCCCATCGCCCGCCTGCGCGAGATCGTTTCCGAGAAAGTGAGCATGAAACCCCTTTTCAAACAGATCCACAAGGTCTAACAAAGAAGAGAGCGCCTTTACGGCGCTCTCCGTCGGGATGACACGACTCGAACGTGCGACATCTTGGTCCCAAACCAAGTGCGCTACCAACTGCGCCACATCCCGATAGGCTGCAAAGATAGCTAAAAAAAACAGCGCTCAAGCATGCTTGGCGCTGTTTTTTTTTCACTTTGCGGTGAGGGGGGGATTCGAACCCCCGGTACGGTAATCCCGTACGTCAGTTTAGCAAACTGGTGGTTTAAGCCACTCACCCACCTCACCGTATTCACTGGGGCCTTGGCCCCAGACCCCCTCGCTACGACCTTGCTATCACACAGGGCTAGCCCTGCTCGGTCTCCGATAGCGGCTGATGCCGCTTGCTGACGGGGGAATGCAAAGATAGGTTGATTTCTGAGAATTGCCAAATTTATTTGTACATTTGCGGCAATGACCGACGACGTACATAAGAATCCAGGGCTGTTCAAGCACCTGCTGAGCATTGCAGGGCTGGTCGTTGCCGTGCTGATCGGCTTCGTGCTGGGCCTGCAGTTCGGCGACCGGAACCGGCCGGAACCGGCCGGCCCGGAAGGCGCCGTCAATCCGGTCGACACGCTCGTCGTGGCTCTTGTCGATACCGTAGCCGTTCCCGCGGAGCCGGAGCCCGAAAAGACCCCGAAACCCTCCAAGACAGACATCGCACAAGGTGTGGAATATCTGGCGGCGCACAATCGCTGGAATCGCGACGAGATGGAAAAGATTCCCGCCCTGGCAGGTCTCTGGGACGCCGTCAACACCTATGACCTCGACCAGATCCATGCCTACAATGACGTCCTCGGCTCCACACCGCTGACCACCATTGTCGAAGGGCTTGAGAAAAAACCGAAGACCGGCTTCTACGCCGCCAAAAACGACCACGTCATCACCCTGAGCACGTACGTAAAACGATTGCGGTAATCTGCTTGCAGACGAAAAGCTGTTGTCGCGTCAGTTATCGAGTCAAAAACCCATGGCCATCTGTGTCTACTGGGCTCTGCCCAGACCTGCCGCTACGGCCTGCTATCACACAAACTCACACAACGGCCTCCGCTAGCGGCTGATGCCGCTTTATTGCGGAAGGTTTTTGACCGATAGCTGCAAGACACAGCCAGCGTTCCGGCTGCTGTCAAATACTACTTGTAGAAGCTGGCGACGAAGGCGTTGTAGTTCTTGGTTTTCTCCTTTTCGAATTTGTTGCGGGCACGGAAGATTTCGCGCTGCTGTTCGGAGGGGTCGTCCAGGACGTTCCAGTTGTCGGCGTAGTTCCAGTAGAAGTGATTGGGGTATTTCTTACGCTTGTCCTTGGCGTCGCTCATGTGCTTCTTTTCCGCTTCTGCAGCGGTTTTGAAACGGCCGAAGCCCTTGGGGGCTTCCGTCATGCCGGCGTACCAGGGGACGAAGGTCTGGCAGCAGGGGTGGCCCATCGCGTTCCACATCACGCAGCCCGTGTCGAATCCCAGATTGGGTCGGAGCTGGAAGATCGAGGAGAGGACGGTGTGGTCGTTGCAGATACTGTTCTCGAGCTTGCCGTCGGCACCGACCGTCTCGTGGAGTGAGAGGACGTTCATCATGTCGCGGAGCGAGACTTTCTTGCGGGGGACGGCGGCGAATTCGCCCGGACGGTCCTGTCCGAAGAAATAGGTCCAGGCTTCGTGGTGGCGGCTCCTGTTGTTCAGGGAGGAGACGGACGCTTCGGAGGCGTATGCCCTGGCGAAGGAGAAGGCGCCGTCCTTTGCCGGATCGTACCAGCCGCGGGAGATGGCGTATTCGATGATGTCTTCGCTGCCGGCGAAGTTCTCCTCATCGTCCAGATCGACGTCCTGGATGACGTAGTAGTTGGGGATGGTCATCACCTTGTCGTCGGGAACGCGCTGGGCGACCCAGTGCTTGCCCTTGACCACCGAAACGACCCAGCCTTCCGACGGGTCGGCCACGATGTAGGAGCGGCCGCTGCCCTTGTAGCCGAAGGTTTCGACCATCGAGCCGATGACCGAGACCGCTTCGCGGGCGGTACGGGCGTATTTGGCTACGGCCATGCGGACTTCGTAGAGGACGCCTTCACCCGTGAATTCACCCTTGTCTTCGCGGGAAGGACAGCCGTTGGAGGCGATGGAGACGCCGAACTGGTTCATCAGCACGTCGGACACTTCCATGCCGGGGAATTCGCACCAGATGTAGCGGAGGTTGCGCTCGCCGCCGGGGACGACATAGATGTTGAGCATCTGTTCGCCGCTGTCATCTTCGTTGTGGGCCATCAGGACCGAGCCGTCGACGGTGGCGTCGCGTCCGGCGATGACGGAAAAACAATTGTAATCCTGCGCTGCGGAGAGTCCCAGGCAGCCCAGCAGGAGGGCGAGGGTGGTAAGGATCTTTTTCATGATGCCAAAGTTAGTAAAAATTTCAATTACATTTTTGTATCTTTGCGGGTTATAAAATTTAAGAGAGAAAAATGGCTTTGAAATGCGGAATCGTGGGATTGCCCAACGTCGGCAAATCGACCCTCTTCAACTGCATCAGCTCCTCGAAGGCGCAGGCGGCGAACTTTCCCTTCTGCACCATCGAACCGAACGTCGGCTCCACTACGGTGCCTGACGCGCGCCTGGGCGTCCTGACAGACATCTGCCACCCGAAACGGACCATCCCCGCCACGGTCGAGATCGTGGACATCGCGGGCCTGGTCAAAGGTGCGAGCAGGGGAGAAGGTCTTGGAAACCAGTTCCTTGCCAACATCCGTGAAACCGACGCCATCCTCCACGTGCTGCGCTGCTTCGACGATCCGAACGTGACGCACGTGGACGGCACGGTCGATCCGGTCCGGGACAAGGAGATCATCGACGTGGAACTGCAGATCAAAGACCTCGAAACGGTGACCAACCGCCTTTCCAAGCTGCAGAAACAGGCCCAGACGGGCGGCGACAAGCAGGCGAAAAAGGCCGTGGACGTGCTGCTCCGCTACAAGGAGGTCCTCGAACAGGGCCGCAACGCACGCGAAGTGGAGCTCGACAATGCGGAGGACCGCAAGATCGCCCGCGAGTTCTGCCTGCTGACCAACAAGCCCGTGCTGTACGTGTGCAACGTGGATGAAGGTGCCGCGGCGGCCGGCAACGCCTATGTGGAGGCGGTGCGCCGCGCCGTGGAAGGGGAGAACGCGCAGATCCTGGTCATCTCGGCCAAGATCGAGTCGGAGATCGCCGAGCTGGAGGATCCCGAGGAGCGCGCGATGTTCCTGGGCGAGATCGGGCTCGAAGAGTCGGGCGTGGTGCGGCTCATCCAGTCGGCCTACGCACTGCTCAACCTGCAGACCTTCTTCACGGCCGGAGCCGACGAATGCCGGGCCTGGACCATCCACAAGGGCGACAAGGCCCC
>DETK01000003.1:67741-69902 GCA_002361615.1 Bacteroidales bacterium UBA3290 | reverse complement strand
GAGAAGGGCTTCATCCGCGCCGAAGTCATCAAGTACGAAGATTTCGTGGCGCTCCGCAGCGAGGCGGCCTGCCGCGCGGCGGGGAAGCTTGCCAGCGAGGGCAAGGAGTATGTCGTGCAGGATGGCGACATCATGCACTTCCTGTTCAATGTATAATAAGTAAAACAAAGTGATAATGAGAAGAATCCTTTTTGTCTTGACCTTGGCGGCCGCCCTGGCTGCCGGTTGCACCGGAAACCGTGTGGCCCCCGTCTCCGAGCCTGAATGGTTTACCAATAAAGCCTATTTCACCGAAAAGAACGGCATGTATGAGGAGTTGCCCGTCTATCCGTCGAACATCGTGATGGTCGGCGACGACTACATCGACCGCGGCATCTGGAGCGAGTTCTATGCCGATACCACCATCAAGAACCGCGGCATCACCTACGACGCCACGCCGCACGTGCTCTATCGCATCGGCCGCATCGCCGCCCAGAAACCCTGGAAGATTTTCGTGAGCGTCGGCTGGAACGACGTGCTGCACGGCACGCCTGCCGATGAAATCGTGCGCAACATCGACCAGATCTTCAAGATCATCCACAAGGCTTCCCCCAAGACCAAGTGCTACTGGCTCAACATCGTGGGTACGAAAGACCTTACGGAAGCCCAGGAAGAATGCCTGGAGGCTGTCAACGAGCAGGTTGCGGATATGGCCGGCAAGGGTGGATTCGAGGTCATCGACATCGATGCGGCGCTCCGCGAAGGGATTGAGGAAGGCAAGTATTCCTGGGATAACGGCAAATATCTCAACGGCGCGGGTTATGAAGTTTTGGCCCAGGCCATCGAGCGCCAGATCGGCAAGCCGCATCTCAACCATGCCAACGACCGGGAGTATCCCCTCGAAGTATCGGACTACTACAAGCATCGCGTGTCGATGTTCCGCTCGCTCCCCGAGACGGAATTCAAGATCATCATGCTGGGCAACAGCCTGAACAACAACGCGCCGTGGGCCGAGCTCTTCCCGCTGGGCTATGTCGTGAACCGCGGCATCAGCGGCGACGTGATCGACGGTGTCCGCCAGCGTCTCGACGAGATCATCCCCGACCGTCCCTCGAAAATCTTCCTGATCACCGGTACCAACGACCTGGTCAACGAACCGGAACTGCCCGCCGTCGAGGCCTGGAACCGGTATGAGAAGCTCATCAAGGAAATCCGCGACCAGCTGCCCGGCACGGCACTCTATGTTCAGAGCATGCTGCCGATCAATCCCATGAGCAAGTTCTATGAAGGGTTCAACAGCCGCGTGAGCGAGATCAACAAGCTGATCGAGGCCGGCAAAGAGCGTTACGAATATTTCTACATCGACATCGCCTCGAAACTCAGCGACGACAAAGGCGATCTCGATGCCAACTATACGACCGACGGCATCCACCTGAGCGCTGCCGGTTACTTCGTCTGGTCCGCCGAACTGGCGAGAGGTTCCCGGATGATGGTCCAATTCTGATAAAACTGCTAGAGATATGTATCGCACACACACTTGTGGAGAACTGAGAATCAGCCATGTCGGTCAGACCGTGACCCTCGCGGGCTGGGTACAGAAAAGCCGCCGGATGGGCGGTATGAGTTTCGTCGACATCCGCGACCGCTACGGCATCACGCAGCTGCGCGTGGACGATTCGACCGACCCGAAGGTCAGCCAGACGGTGGCCTCCCTGGGCCGTGAGTTCGTCATCCAGGCCACGGGCGTGGTCGAGGAACGCCAGAGCAAGAACGCCAAACTGCCGACCGGCGACATCGAGATCCGGCTTACGGACCTCCGCGTACTCAACGCGTCGATGACCCCGCCCTTCACCATCGAGGACGAGTCGGATGGCGGCGAGGATATCCGCGCCCGCTATCGCTATCTCGACCTGCGCCGCGGTCCGCTCAAGCGCGCGCTGATGCTCCGCCACAGGATGGCGCACGAGGTCCGCAACTATCTTGACGGCAAGGGTTTCCTCGAGATTGAAACGCCTTTCCTGATCAAATCGACGCCGGAAGGCGCCCGCGACTTCGTGGTTCCCAGCCGCATGAATCCCGGCGAGTTCTATGCCCTCCCGCAGAGCCCCCAGACCTTCAAGCAGCTGCTGATGGTGGCCGGCTACGACCGCTATTTCCAGATCGTGCGCTGCTTCCGCGACGA
>DETK01000003.1:61933-67681 GCA_002361615.1 Bacteroidales bacterium UBA3290 | reverse complement strand
GACCGCCAGCCCGAGTTCACGCAGATCGACTGCGAAATGAGCTTCGTGGAGCAGGAAGACGTGCTCGACCTGTTCGAGGGCATGATGCGCCACCTCTTCAAGGAGGTGATCGACGTGACCATCGCACCGCGCATTCCCCGTATGAGCTGGTACGACGCCATGGACAACTATGGCAGCGACAAGCCCGATATCCGTTTCGGCATGAAGATCCACGAGATCACCTCGCTGGTGAAAGGCTACGGATTCGGCGTCTTCGACGATGCGGAATATGTCGGTGCCATCGCCGTTCCCGGCGCAGCCGGCTATACCCGCAAGCAGACCGACGAACTCACCGACTGGGTGAAGCGTCCGCAGGTCGGCGCCAAAGGCTTGGTTTACATCAAGATGAACGAAGACGGCTCAATCAAGTCGTCGGTCGATAAGTTCTATTCGCCGGAAGACCTGCAGGCACTCGCCGCCGCTGTCGAGGCGCAGAAGGGCGACCTGGTCCTTGTCCTGTGCGGCGCCAAGCGCAAGGCACAGACCATGCTGGGTGTGCTTCGCATCGAGATGGGCAACCGCCTCGGCCTGCGCAACCCGCGCGAGTACGCACCGCTGTGGGTGGTTGACTTCCCGCTCCTGGAATGGGACGACGAGACGCAGCGCTTCTACGCGATGCACCATCCTTTCACGGCGCCCAAGCCCGAACACATGGACTGGTTCAACAGCAACAAGAAGGAAGATCTGGAACGCGTATGCGCCAACGCCTACGACTTCGTGCTTAACGGCGTGGAGCTGGGCGGCGGCTCGATCCGTATCCACGACGCCGCCGTACAGCAGCGGATGTTCGAGGTGCTGGGCATCTCGAAGGAAGATGCGGACTACAAGTTCGGCTTCATCATCAATGCGTTCAAGTTCGGAGCACCGCCGCACGGCGGTCTGGCCTTCGGCTTCGACCGCGTGTGCGCCCTCTTCGGCGGCCAGGAAACCATCCGCGACTACATCGCCTTCCCGAAGAACAACATGGGCCGCGACGTCATGCTCGACGCCCCTTCCCGCATCGACGACGTCCAGATGGACGAACTCTTCCTGAAGTCCACCGCCCCGACCGAGTAATCGCTCGCAAATTCTGCCGGCTGACTCCTCCTGCTGATTTTTCCGCTGCAACGGACGCAACAGTCAGTCAGGTCTTTACGCAAACTGATCCCCCTCAAAACGAAGGGGATCAGTTTGCGTAATAAGCTGATAGTCAATTGCGTCCGTTGCAGCGGAAAAATGGAGGCCAGGGGATGGCCGATAGACGTCTAAGGGGATGGTGTCAGAAAAGGCTGTCGTCTGAACCCATGAGGTTGAAGGAGCGGCGGTGGTAGGGGGTGATGCCGTATTGGCGGATGGCTGCGCGGTGTTTTTCCGTGGGGTAGGCTACGTTGCGGTCCCAGCCGTATTGTGGGTACTCTTTTGCCAGGTTCCGCATATATTCGTCACGATGGGTCTTCGCCAGGACGCTGGCGGCGGCGATGGCCTGTACCGTAGCGTCTCCCTTGACGACGGTATGCGCCGGGGTATTGTTCCAGGAAGAAAAGCGATTGCCGTCGATCAGGACCAGGTCGGGTTTGACCGTCAGTTTGTCGAGCGAACGACGCATGCCCTCGATCGAGGCGTTGAGGATGTTGATGCGGTCGATTTCTTCGGCATCGACGGCCGTCACCGCCCAGGCGACGGCTTCGCGTTCGATGACGGGGCGCAGTTCATCGCGCTGGGCTTCCGTCAGTTGCTTGGAATCGTTGAGCAGGGGATGGGAGAATCCTTCCGGCAGGATGACGGCGGCGGCGAAGACCGGCCCGGCGAGGCAGCCGCGGCCGGCCTCGTCGCAGCCCGCAACCCGTGTCCGGCTGCCTGAAAGCAGCGCAGCAGCTTCGGCCATACTCCGTTTGGGATCGGATTCCACTTCACCGAGTGCATACACGTCGCCGATGCCCGCCTTTTTCCAGACCGATGCCGGAAGCGAGCAGCGTCCGCAGACCACGATGGGTTTTTTCTTGTAGCTCTTGCAAAGGGTCAGGATGCCCGAGATGAGTTTTCCGTCCAGGCTCTGACTGTCGAAGCGGCCTTCTCCGGTCAAGATGAAATCGGCCGCTGCGATCTTTTCCTCCAGGCCGGCCATTTCGCCGAAAAGTTGCCAGCCGGGAACCATCCTGGCACCCAGCAGATGCAGCGCTGCACCTACTCCTCCGGCGGCTCCGCCTCCCGGCAGCAGCGTGTCCAGCCCGACCTCTGCCGCAAATTGCTCCATCCTTTGCTCCAAGCGTGCGAGCATGTCGGCATCCGCTCCCTTCTGCGGCCCGAAAACCATCGTTGCCCCGCTCGGCCCCAGCAGCGGATTGTCGACGTCGCAGGCTACCGTGAGCTTTGCACGCTCGAAGAGACTTCGAAGAAACCGCAGCGCGTCAGAACCTTTTCGAACCCAGCGGGGGCGCTTGGGTTCGAAAGAACCTGCCGCTCCACCAGGCCAGCGCATCTTCGAAGTCTCTTCGAGCGCGCAAAGCATCCCCTCGCCGCCGTCGTTGGTGGCGCTGCCGCCGATGCCGACGGTGATCTGCCGGCAGCCCAGGTCGAGGGCGGCAGCCATCAGGATGCCCAGGCCGTAGCTTGTCGTCCTTTCCGGATTCCGCTCTTCGGGGGCCAGCATCGCCAGTCCGCAGACCTTTGCCATTTCGATGAAGGCCTGCCGGTCGTCGTCGAACAGGAGGACCGGCGCTTCGATAGGGCGCATCAGGGGATCGACGGTCGGAACTGACACCCGGCGGCAGCGGCCCTGCAGGGCCGATTCGACCACTTCCATCGAACCATCGCCTCCGTCGGCCATCGGCAGCTTCACGATCCGGGCCCGGGGCCCGCCTACAAGCTGCCGCCGGACCGCCGTCTCCAGCGAATCCGCCACTTCCGCCGCCGTAAGAGAACCCTTGAATTTATCGGGAACTATCAGAATATTCCGTATCTTTGTCATAAAGCACGACAATCTTCACAAATTTACGAAATATTCCATGAATCCTTACGAAATCAAGGGTCCCTATAACCCGAATCCCCCCAAGCCCCAGCCGAAAAAACGACCGCTGGAACTCGGTATGGAACAACTGATGGACGTGGGCCACATCATCGCCGTCGCCTCCGGCAAGGGCGGCGTGGGCAAGTCCACGGTAGCTGTGAATCTGGCCGTAACCCTGGCCCGGATGGGCTACAAGGTCGGCCTGGCCGATGCCGACGTGTACGGTCCCTCCATCCCCAAGATGACCGGGACGGAAAACGCGATTCCCGAAGTGGAAGTCTATGACGAGATGGGCAACCCCCTGCCAATCGATGCCGAAATCGATGACAGCTGCAAGGAAATCATCGTCCCGATCGAGAAGTATGGCGTCAAATGGATGAGCATCGGCTACTTCGCCCGTCCGGAGCAGGCCCTCATCTGGCGCGGCCCGATGGCCTGCAACGCCCTCAAACAGATGCTGCTGCAAGTCAAATGGGGCGCGCTCGACTTCCTGCTGATCGACCTGCCCCCGGGAACCGGCGACATCCACATCTCCCTGGTCCACGACATCCCGCTCAGCGGCGCCGTCGTCGTCACCACGCCGCAGGCCGTGGCGCTCTCCGACGTGGAGAAGAGTGTCAACATGTTCCGTAATCCGCAGGTGGACAAGCCTATTCTCGGCATTGTCGAGAATATGTCGTGGTTCACGCCGGCTGAACTGCCGGACAACAAATACTACATTTTCGGCCGCGACGGCGGACAGATGATGGCCGACAAATACGGCATTCCCCTCCTGGGACAGATTCCGCTCGTCCAGAGCGTCCGGGAAGGCGGCGACGAGGGTGCGCCGGCCGCGCTGGAGGACGGTCCGCTCCATGATGCGATGAAAGCTTGTGCCGAACAGATTGTGCGTGGTGTGTAATATTGTTTTAATGAAAAAGAATCGTTACATTTGCAGGCTATTCGTAACGAAAACAATAATATAAACGTTTATATCAATATGAAGAATTACACCACTGAACAGATCCGAAACGTCGTCCTGCTTGGAGGCACGCGTTCCGGCAAGACCACTTTGGCCGAAGCCATGCTCTTCGAGGGCAAAGTGATCGATCGCCGCGGTACCGTCGAAGGCAAGAACACCGTTTCCGACAACACGGAAGTCGAGCAGATTTTCCAGCGTTCCATCTATTCCACGCCGCTCTATGCCGAGTATAAAGACCACAAGATCAATGTGATCGACGCTCCGGGCGCCGACGACTTCGTCGAGGGCGCCATCCTGGGCCTCAATGTGTGCGAATCGGCTATCATGCTGGTCAACGCCGGACAGGGCGTCGAGGTGGGCACCGAGATCCACGGCCGCTACGCCGAGCAGTACAAGAAACCGGTGGTCCTGGCCGTCAACCAGCTCGACACGGAGAAATCCAACTGGGACAACACCCTCGACAGCCTGCACCAGGCATTCGGCGGCAAGCCGGTCGTGATCCAGTTCCCGGTCAACGCGGGTGTGAACTTCGACAGCATCGTCGACGTCCTGAAGATGAAGATGTTCAAGTTCAAGGATGACAACGGCGCGTTCGAAGAGTGCGAGATTCCGGCCGACCTCAAAGGCAAGGCCGAGGACCTGCACGCCGAACTGATGGAAAAAGCCGCCGAAGGCGACGAGGATCTGATGATGAAATTCTTCGACGAAGGTGAACTTACCGAGGAAGAGATGCACCAGGGTTTGCGCGTGGGCTTCGACAAGGGCGAAACCTATCCCGTGTTCTGCGTCTGCGCGAAGAAAGACGTGGGTGTCCGCCGCCTGATGGAGTTCGTCACCGAGTTCTGCCCGGCTCCCGAAATGGATGTCAACGGCCAGACCTCGCTGTTCGTCTACAAGACCGCCCTCGAGCAGCACCTGGGCGACGTCACCTACTTCAAGGTGATGTCGGGCAAGATCACCGAGGGTCAGGACGTGATCAACATGTCGAGCGAAACCAAGGAGCGCATCACCACGCTCTACGCCGTGGCCGGCAAGAAGAAAGAGCGCGTCACCGAGCTGGTGGCCGGCGACATGGGCTGTACCGTGAAGCTGAAGGCCGTCAAGACGAACCAGACGCTCAACGCCCCTGGCTACGACAAGGTCGTCGATCCGATCACCTTCCCGCCGTTCAAGTATCGCTGCGCCATCAAGGCCGTGGACGAGAAGGACGAAGAGAAGCTGGGCGAGGCCCTCAACCGCGCCAGCGCCGAAGACCCGACCCTCCGCGTCGAGTACTCCCGCGAACTGAAGCAGACCATCATCAACGGCATGGGCGAGCAGCAGATCAACATCCTCAAGTGGAACCTCAACAACAACTATAAGATCGACGTCGAGTTCCTCGCGCCGAAGATCCCGTACCGCGAGACCATCACCAAGGTCGCCAACGCGATGTACCGTCACAAGAAACAGTCCGGCGGCGCCGGCCAGTTCGGTGAGGTGCACCTGGTGGTCGAGCCGATCGTCGAAGGTGTGGACACCACCGCCAAGTTCAAGATCGACGGCAAGGAGACCCAGCTCAACATCAAGAGCCGTGAAGAATTCGAACTGCCGTGGGGCGGCAAGTGGGAATTCATCAACTGCGTGGTCGGCGGCGCCATCGACGCCAGCTTCATGCCTGCCATCAAGAAGGGTATCACGCAGCGCCTCGAAGAGGGCCCGCTCACCGGTTCCTACGCCCGCGACATCCGCGTGTTCGTGTATGACGGTAAGATGCACCCGGTGG
>DETK01000003.1:57796-61869 GCA_002361615.1 Bacteroidales bacterium UBA3290 | reverse complement strand
AAATCGCCTTCATCATCGCCGGCCGTAACGCCTTCCGCGAGGCCTTCAAGAACGCTGCGCCGAAGATCCTCGAGCCGATCTACATGGTGGAAGTGATGGTCCCCGCCGACTGCATGGGCGACGTGATGAGCGACCTCCAGAACCGCCGCGGCATGATCGAGGGTATGAACTCCGAGAAGGGCTTCCAGATCCTCCGCGCCCGCGTTCCGCTGGCCGAACTCTACAAGTATTCGACGACCCTGAGCTCCCTGACCTCCGGCCGTGCGACCTTCACCCAGGAATTCATTGAATACCAGCAGGTGCCGGCCGACGTCCAGGACAAGTTGCTCAAGGCTTACGAGGCCGAGCAGCAGGAAGAGGACTAAGCTTCCTGATGATCAAAGCCAACCATATCGACAAATCCTTCGGGACCCTCAGGGTCCTGAAGGATGTTTGTTTTACGGCGGCTCCTGCCGAGGTGGTAAGCATCGTCGGCGCCTCCGGTGCCGGAAAAAGCACGCTGCTGCAGATCCTCGGCTCGTTGTCCCGTCCCGATGCCGGAACCGTCGAGATCGACGGGACCGACATCTTCTCCCTTTCCGACAAGGCCCTGGCCGCTTTCCGCAACCGCAAAATCGGTTTCGTGTTCCAGTTCCATCACTTGCTCCCCGAATTCACGGCTGTGGAAAATGTGATGATTCCCGCGCTGATTGCGCATACGCCGCGCACCGAGGCGCGCAAGCGGGCGGAAGAGCTCCTGACCCTTCTGGGTCTGGGCGAACGCTTTACGCACAAGCCTTCCGAGTTGAGCGGCGGCGAACAGCAGCGCGTCGCCATCGCCCGTGCGCTGGTCAACCAGCCCAAAGTCCTCTTTGCCGACGAGCCGTCCGGCAACTTGGATAGCAAGACCAAGGGCGAACTGCACCGTCTTTTCTTCGACCTGCGCGACCGCTTCGGCATCACGATCGTCATCGTGACCCACGACAAAGACCTGGCCGCCATGAGCGACCGTACCGTCGAAATCCGCGACGGCCAAATCCTGAACTGATTAACCGGAAATCTGGCTATTTCGGCAAGCCGAAGGTGATGCCGAGCTCGCGCATCTGGGCGGCGGTCATGCCGTCCGGCACGAAGCCCATGTTGCGGGCTGCTATGTAGATCTGGGCGGCTTTGTTGAGGACGTCCACCTGGTCGAAGGCGTTGATGATGTCTGTATCGACCGCGAAGACGCCGTGTTTTTCCCACATCACCACGTCGTAGTTTTCGTCGATGACATTGATGGTGGCTTCGGCGAGTTCGTGGCTGGAAGGCATCATATAGGGTACGATGCCCAGACCGCGCGGGCAGAAGGCCCGGGTCTCGGGAATCATGGACCAGAGCATCTTGGTGGCGGCATCTTTCTCCAGCCATTTCCGGTTGTGGGTCAGGGCCACCAGCTCGATGGGATGGGTATGCAGCGAGGCGCGGTAGGGTGAGCCGTTGGCCAGCAGGTAGTCGTGTACGGCCAGGTGCGAGGGCAACTCGGAAGTCGGGGCGACAGGCTGGTCGGCCACGATTTCATAGTGCGCGCAGTCTGGAAGGATGCGGATGATGGATCCGTTGGCCATCGGGTCGCGGGCCAGGTCGCGCATACGCCGGCCGGTGCCTTTGCAGTAGAACCAGCGGCCGCCCAGCAGGGGCAGCACCCGCCCGATCGGGCGGGGCTGCTCGATGGCGGGCATCGCCCGCATCGCATCGTCTACGAATTCCGTGATGTTGACCGTGATGTTTCCGCCGTTCCGCTCGGCCCATCCTTTCTGCCAGAGATAGCCGGCCACCTCGGCCACTTTGTCGATCTCGGCTTTGAGCGCCGGTCTGTTTTCCAAGATACTTTTCATACTAAATCAATTGAGGCAGGAACGTACTGAAGATCAGGACGGCCAAACCGATGAGGAGGACCGTTATGGTTTTCTTCGACGCGCCTTTCCACTCCTTTAAGATAATACCCCAGACGTTGCTGAAAGTCACGTTGAGCGCCATCAGGATGCACCAGCTGAAGGTAATCAGCACCGGATAATCCGTCAGGAAGCCTTTGCCCAGGCTCAGGCCGAAGAACTGGCTGTACCAGAGCAGGCCTGCCAGGCAGCAGAAGAGTAAATTATTGCCCCACAGGGCCTTCTTGCGATAATCTCCCCAGGTTTTGTTCTTGGCGTTCTGGAAGAAACAGTAGCAGGCGTTGGTCAGGAATCCGCCGAATGTCACCAGCATCGTAGCCGGCAGCGACTGGAAGATGGTCCGCGTCCCCGGGAGATACAGGTCTTGACCGAAGTTCAGGCCGATGTTGAAGCAGGCGCTCATAAAACCGGCCAGCAGCGCCACGAAGATGCCCTTGCCGAAATTGAAATCCTTGACAGCCTTCCGTCGCTCCTCCTCCGGCAATCCCGCTGCCTTCATCGCGCCGGCAATACCGATGATGGCGATACCGATGAGCGTCACCACCACACCGATAATGACCGATGAGGTCAGGTCGTGCGCATGGCCCGTAAACACCGGCCCCAGAATGGCTCCCAGCGCTGAGCAAGTACCCAGCGCCAGGCTCTGGCCCAGTGCGACGCCCAGGTAGCGCATACTCAAGCCGAAGGTCAGTCCGCCGACGCCCCAAAGGGCACCGAACAAGATAGTCAGCCAGGTAGCCCGGGGATCGGCCTGCATCAGCGCAAGCAGATCGCCGAACGACCCGCCCGTACCCGAAAGCGACAGCAACGCTCCCAACAGTGGAAACACAAGCCAGGCGAAGACCCCCTGCACAATCCAATAACTCTCCCAGCTCCAAGCCTTTATCTTATTGATCGGTACATAACTGCTGCTCTGGCAGAAAGCCCCGATCGCGATGATAAGCAAACCGATGAAGATGTACATAATTCTCTTGTTTAAGGTGCGTGGCGCTTAAGATCCTGATGAACAGAGTTTTCCTGATAATCGTATGCGCGATTTTACGCACACGGTTTGTTGTAAATTGCAGGATATCGGGGTGATAGGTGCCACGGCAGGAGGAATCATCGTTTAGAGGTGACTTCCCGTTCGTAGCGTTCGATTTCAGGGATGAAGGATTCGCCGACGGGGACGTTGTTCTTGAGGTTGAAGTAATCGAAGACGGCGCCGAAGGGGAGGGTCTTGGCTTCTTCGAGGAGGGCGAGGCGCTGGAAGCCCTTGCCGGCGTCTTCGTATGCGCGAAGACGGGCCAGGGGTTCGAGCAGGGCGCTGAGCAGGCACTTCTGCGTGGCGCGTGTGCCGATGACGTAGGCTCCGATGCGGTTGATGGCGGCGTCGAAATAGTCGAGGCCGATGTGGCTGCGGTCCAGCGCGTCGGCGCGGACGATCTCCTTGAACAGCTCGAGCGTGGGATCGTTCATGATGGTCACGTGGTCGGAGTCCCAGCGGATGGGGCGCGAGACGTGCAGCATCAGTTCCGGAACGAAGAGCAGGAGCGAGGCCACCATATCGGCCACGTTCTCGGTCATTTCGTAGTGACCCGTGTCGAGCGTGTACATCAATTTGCGGGTGGCACAGTAGCCTGCCACGAAATCGTGCGAGCCTACGGTGTAGCTTTCCAGCCCGATGCCGAAGAGCTTGGCTTCCAGACAGGTTTTCATGCCGGGAAGCTCTTCGGCGAGGATTTCGTCGAGCGATTCGGCGAAGATTTCGCGGTAGCGGAGCCGCTCCACGGTCTGGTCTTTCGACCCGTCGTGGACCCAGATGTTCATGATGCAGGGATCGCCCTGGGCGCGCCCCATTGCATCCGCGATGCGGCGGCAGCGCTTCGTGTGCTCGATCCAGAATTCCCGGATGGCCGGGTCGGGGTGGGCCAGCGACAGGTCGCCGCTCTTGGGATGGCCGAACGACGTGGAATTGAAGTCGAGCTTCATTCCGTTTTCGCGGGCCCACTCAATCCAGCTTTCAAAATAGCGAACGTCCACCTGATCGCGGTCTATGAACTGCCCGCCGAAATCGCCGTAGATTTCGTGAAGATTGAGACGGTGGTGGCCGGCGATCAGACTTTTGGCAAAGAGCACGTCGGCGCGCACTTCGTCGATGTTGCGGGCGCGGCCGGGATA
>DETK01000003.1:50822-57743 GCA_002361615.1 Bacteroidales bacterium UBA3290 | reverse complement strand
GCCGGTGGTCTGGATGCCGCCGGAGAGCCCGGCCGCGCTCTCGAAACCGATTACGTCGTCGGTTTGCCAGCAGTGCAAGGATATCGGCGTTTTCTCCAGGACCTCGACAGCCTTGTCGGTGTCCACGCCCAGCGCGGCGTATCGCTCCCGCGCATATTCATAGGCTTTCAGGATTTGGGATTCGTTCATGCTTTCAGGATTATTGCTGCAGGGCGAGTACGTTATGGACGGGCCAGCTCTGCGCGGTCTTTTGTTTGTAAATGGCAGTGGTGCGGATATCCGAGACCGAGGCGCCGAAGAGGAGGGTGTAAGGGCCGGCGGCCGTCTCCCAGGCGCTGTGCGCTTCGTTGAAGGAAGCCAGTTCATAGGCCGATACCTTCATCGTGAGGACCTGGCTTTCCCCGGGTTTCAGCTCACGGGTCTTGGCGAAGGCCTTGAGCTCGCACTTCGGTTTCTCCAGACCGCCCGCCGGGGCGGAAACGTAGAGCTGGACGGCCTCGCGACCGGCGACGGAGCCGGTGTTGGTGACCGTCACAGAGGCTTCAAAACCGTCGGCGGTAGCCTTGACGACCGGTTTCGTGTAAGAGAAAGTAGTGTAGCTCAGACCGAAACCGAACGGGTAGGAGACATCCACGCCACGGGTCGTGAAGTGACGGTAGCCCACCCAGATGCCTTCGGCATAGTCGGTGTAGTCCACGTCTTTCTGCGGCACGCGCGGACCCCGGCCGAAGCCGCGGTTTGTGGTCGGCGTGTAGTTGTACGGGAAGTTGGCAGAGGACGGATGGTCCATAAAGTTGACCGGGAAGGTCATCGGCAGCTTGCCCGAAGGGTTCACCTTTCCAGTGAGGATGTCGGCCACGGCACGGGCGCCTTCTTGTCCCGGCGACCAGGGCAGGACGATGGCGTCGACCAGGTTTTTCCACGAATTGGTCTCGATGACACCGCCGATGTTGAGGACCACCACGACCTTCTTGCCCAGGGCGTGATAGGCCGTGCTGACGTTCTGCAGCAGTTCGCGCTCGACGGCGGTCAGTTCGAAATCGTCCATCATCTTGCGGTCGGCGCCTTCACCGGCGTTGCGGCCGATGACCACCACAGCCACGTCGTTGTTGCCGGCTTCGAGGTTGATAGCCTGGACGGGGATGGCCGTCTCGGCGAGTTTGGTGCCGCCCCAGGTGGACCAGCCGGCACCTGCGGTCAGGTCACGGGTGGCCTTGTCGTATTCCTTGTGCTTGCGATAGAAACTCTCGAGCGCGGCGTCGAGCTGGAAGCCGGCGTCTTTGAGCGCCTCGTCCATCGTCACGACATAGGCTTTGTTCACATTGCCGGAGCCGGTGCCGCCGGCCACGAAGTCGACGGAAGAGACGCCGTAGAGCGCTACTTTCTCATCACCCTTGAGCGGCAGGGCCTTGTTTTCGTTGCGCAGGAGCACGATGGCCTCGCCGGCAGCTTTGCGGGCCACCGCGGCGTGGGCCTTCAGATCCGGCTTGTTCGAATACTTGTAGTGGCGGAAGTGCGGCGTGCGGACGATGTATTGCAGCATCTTGCGCACATTGCGGTCGAGTTCTTCCTGCGAAATGGTGCCGTCTTCCACGGCGGCGATGATGCGGTCGATCTCGTTCTGGTTGCCCGGTTCCATCAGGTCGTTGCCGGCCTTGGCGCTCTTCACGGTGCCGGCCTTGTTGCCCCAGTCGGTCATCACGATGCCCTTGAAGCCCCACTCGTCGCGGAGGACGGTCGTCAGCAGGTCTTTCTTCTGCTGGGTGTATTCGCCGTTGAGCTGGTTGTACGACGACATCACGGTCCAGGGATCGGCTTCCTTGACGGCGATCTCAAAGTTCTTGAGATAGATTTCCCTGAGGGCGCGCGGACTGACGCGGGCGTCGTTTTCGTTGCGGTTGGTCTCCTGATTGTTGACGGCGTAGTGCTTGATGGAGGTGCCCACGCCGTTGCTCTGGATGCCGCGGACATAGGCGGCGGCCATCTTGCCGCTCAGGAGCGGATCTTCCGAGAAATACTCGAAGTTACGGCCGCAGAGGGGATTGCGGTGGATGTTCATACCCGGGGCGAGTAGCACGTCCACGCCGTATTCCAGCACCTCGTTACCCATGGCCTTGGTCACTTCTTCCACCAGCGCCGTGTCCCAGGAGCTGGCCAGGAGCGTGCCCACGGGGAATCCGGTAGCGTAGTAGGTCTGTTTATCGTTGGCACGGGTGGGATTGATACGGAGTCCGGCAGGGCCGTCGGCCAGTACGGTAGCGGGGATGCCCAGGCGGGCGACAGGACGGGTGTTGCCGGCGGCGCCGGGCACTTCGGCGGCAACGCCGGAGGTCACGCCGTTCACCATCGCGGCACGGGCACCGCCGACGAGCAGGGAGGCTTTCTCCTGCAGGGTCATGGCAGCAATCACCTCCTCGATGTTGTCTTTGTTCAGTTGCGGCTGCGCGAAAAGACCGGTCAGCAGACAGGCGGCAGCAAGGGTTGCGAGAAAACGTTTCATGGTCGTCTGGTCTTTTTCAGAATGTACGAAGATACGAATAATTTTGCGTATATTTGTAGTACGCATTTTCCAAACTGTTTCCTTTTTATGAACTATACGCTCCCTCAAATCGCATCCCAGGTGAGAAGGGACATCGTGCGCATGGTCACCGCGGCCGCTTCGGGCCATCCGGGTGGCTCGATGAGCGCCACAGATGTTCTTACCTACTTGTTTTTCAAGGAAATGAATGTCACGCCGGAGAATTGGCGCCGCAGTGGCGAAGGCATCGACCAGTTCTTCCTCTCGGCCGGACACATTTCCCCCGTGCTTTACAGCCTGCTGGCCCGCCGGGGCTATTTCCCGGTCGCCGAGCTGGCCACGTTCCGCCGTTTCGGCTCCCGGCTCCAGGGCCATCCGTCCGTGGACAAGGGCCTGCCGGGCGTCAACCAGGCCGCCGGTTCGCTGGGGCAGGGGCTTTCAGTCGCCATCGGCGCCGCCCTGGCCAAGAAACTTTCCGGCGATCCGAACACCGTTTACGTCCTGATCGGCGACGGTGAAAGCGAAGAGGGCCAGATCTGGGAGGCCGCCATGTCGGCGGCCCACTACAAAGTGGACAATCTCATTGCGATGACCGACTGGAACCACCAGCAGATTGACGGCACGACCGAAGACGTAGCCGGGCTGGGCGACCTGCGGGCCAAATGGGAGGCCTTCGGCTGGACCGTCATCGAAGCCGACGGACACGATTTCACGGCCATCGAGCAGGGCTTTGCCGAAGCCAACCGGCGCAAAGGCCTGGGCCGTCCGGTGATGATTCTCTGGCACACCGATATGGGTCACGGCGTGGACTTCATGGCCGGCACCTGCAAATGGCACGGCAAGAACCCTTCCGCCGACCAGTGTGCGGAAGCGATGAAACAACTCGAAGAAACGATGGGAGACTTTGCCTTATGAAAGAATTCGTAGATACCGGTAAGAAAGACACCCGTTCGGGCTTCGGCGCAGGCCTGGCCGAACTGGGCAATACCAATCCGAAGGTCCTTGCACTGACCGCCGACCTGAAAGGTTCGCTCAAGATGGACCAGTTCGCTGCCGAGCATCCCGAGCGCTTCTTTGAAGTGGGTATCGCCGAGGCCAATATGGTCGGCATGGCGGCCGGTATGGCCATCGCGGGCTATATTCCCTTCATCGGCACCTTTGCCAATTTCGCGAGCGCGCGCGTGCTCGACCAGATCCGCCAGTCGGTCTGCTACTCGCAGACCAACGTGAAGATCGCCGCCTCGCACGCCGGCATCACCCTGGGGGAAGACGGCGCTACGCACCAGACCCTCGAGGATATGGGATTGATGCGGATGCTCCCCGGCATGGTGGTCATCAACCCTTGCGACTACAACCAGACCAAAGCCGCTACCATTGCCGCTGCGGCGTGGGACGGTCCCGTGTACCTGCGTTTCGGCCGTCCCGGCGTGCCCAACTTCACGCCTGCGGACCAAACGTTCGAAATCGGCAAGGCCATCAAGCTGAACGACGGTGCCGATGTGACAGTCTTCGCCACGGGACACCTCGTGTGGGAAGCCATCCAGGCCGCCCGGATCCTCGAAGAGAAAGGCGTCGGTGTCGATCTGATCGACATCGCCACCATCAAGCCGCTCGACAAGGAGGCCGTCATCGCCTCTGCCCGCAAGACCGGCAAGGTCGTGGTTGCGGAAGAACATCTGGTCGCCGGCGGACTTGGCGAGGAAATTGCAGGTGTACTGGCCGCAGCGTGCCCCACCCCGATGCGTTTCGTAGCCATCGACGACAAGTTCGGTCAGAGCGGCAAGCCCGCCGAACTGATGGCCGCCTACGGACTCGACGCCGCACACATAGTCGAGGCCGCGCTGTCATTCTGATGACCGACCGGGAGATTCTCAAACTGTACCGTGAAGGCGGACGCCAGGAGGCGTTCCGCCTTCTTGTGCAAAACTACAAGGAACGGCTCTACTGGCACATCCGCCGGATGGTACTCGACCACGACGATGCCGACGACTGTCTGCAGAACACCTTCGTCAAGGCGTGGACCTCGCTCGACCGCTTCCGCGGCGACGCCCAACTCTACACCTGGCTCTACCGCATCGCCACCAACGAGTCCCTGACCTTCCTTTCACGGCAGCAGACCCGTGGCGGCCGCCTGGAGCTGGATGCCGCCTCCCGGCTGTCGTCCGACCCCTGGTTCGACGGCGACCAGCTCCAGGCAACCCTCCACCGGGTCATCGCCAAGCTACCGCCCAAACAGAAAGCCGTGTTCCTGCTCCGTTATTTCGAGGAAATGCCCTACGAGCAGATCGCCCAGGTGCTGGAAACCAGCGAGGGCGCCCTGAAAGCTTCGTATCATCACGCCTATGAAAAAATAAAGGCCTGGATGAAGGAAGAAATGGACGTGAAGTATTAAACTTTTGTGCAACTTGCAAGTCTAAAGACCGTATGAACGAACCAATCGATGATCTTTTGAGCCGCCGCCGCGACGCGGAACAGCCCTTCCGGGTGCCCGAAGGCTATTTCGACGCACTGGAGGACCGTGTCATGGCCCGCATCGCGATGGAAGAAGCGCCCGAAACGGGCCGCCGCCGGGTCTGGACCGTGATCAAGCCGGCCCTCGCCCTGGCCGCCACGTTCGCGCTGATCTTCGGCATGGGTTACGGCGTACTTTCGCTCACCCAGACGCTCAAGCGTGGAAACGGCACCCCCGAAGCGCCGGGCTACGCCACGACCGTGGAAGAGTGGATCACCCCCGCTTCGCTCATCAATTATTACGAAATGGACGCTCAGCCCGTCGAGGAAGAGATCGACGAGGAGACCTTGGTGAATTATCTGGCGAGTGAACTCTCCTTCACCCAACTGGCTGAGATTTACGCACAAGCCAATCTGAAATGAAAAAAATGCTTACTCTGGCGGTCTGCCTGTTGATGGCGGCCGTATCGTTCGCCCAGCCGCAGCAGGGCCAGAAACGGAATGACGACGCGCGCAAGAAGGAATTCGAGCGCATCCAGGCGGAAAAAATCGCCTTTATCACCCAGGAACTTGATCTTTCGCCCGAAGAGGCGCAGGCGTTCTGGCCGGTATACAACCAGTGCTGGAAGGAAGCCCGGGAAGCGAACAAAAAAATGCGGGATGCCTTCGGTGAACTGCGGGGCAAGAAAGGCGAGGAGCTTTCTGAAAAAGAGATCGAGGCTAAACTTGACGCCTACATCCAGGCCTACCAGGCCACCAACCAGGTGCTTGTGGACTGGTATCCCAAATTCAAGAAGGTGCTGCCTATCAGAAAGGTAGCCAAGCTCTACCAGGCTGAAGAAGCCTTCCAGATGCGGATGATCAACAACCTGCGCAAGCATCCGGGCCCCTCCTATCCGAAAAAAGACTCCTGACGAGTCTTTTTTCGTATATTTGCGGAATGAAGCACATTCGCAATTTCTGCATCATCGCACACATTGACCACGGAAAGAGCACGCTGGCCGACCGCATGCTCGAGCGGACGCATACGCTCGAGGCGCGGGAAATGGAAAACCAGGTGCTCGATTCGATGGATCTGGAGAAGGAGAAAGGCATCACCATCAAGAGCCACCCCATCCAGATGGAATATGTGTACAAGGGTGAAAAATATATCCTCAACCTGATCGACACGCCCGGCCACGTGGACTTCTCCTACGAAGTCTCGCGCGCCATCGCCTCCTGTGAAGGCGCCCTGCTGGTGGTCGATGCCACGCAGGGCATCCAGGCCCAGACCATCTCGAACCTCTACCTGGCCATCGAGCACGACCTGGAAATCGTTCCCGTGCTCAACAAGATCGACATGGAGGCCGCCATGGTAGATGTCGTGCGCGACCAGGTGGTCGACCTGCTGGGCTGCGACCCTGAAGACGTGCTGCTGACCTCTGCCCGCACCGGCGAAGGGGTGGATGCGGTGCTCGATGCCATTGTGGAGCGCATCCCCGCGCCCCAGGGCGATCCCGAAGCTCCGCTGCAGGCCCTGATCTTCGACTCGGTGTTCAATTCCTTCCGCGGCATCATCGCCTACTTCAAGGTCGAGAACGGCTCGATCCGCACCGGCGACCGCGTGAAGTTCGTCAACACGGGCAAGGAATACACGGCCGACGAAGTGGGTACGCTCAAGATGAAACTCTGCCCCACGGGGGAGATCCCCTGCGGATCAGTGGGTTATATCATATCTGGCATCAAGACGGCCGTTGAGGTAAAGGTGGGCGATACCATCACCCACGTGGCCCGACCCTGCACCGAGGCCATCGCCGGCTTCGAAGACGTGAAGCCCATGCTCTATGCCGGTATGTTCCCCGTGACGGCCGACCAGTACGAAGACCTGCGCGCCTCGCTCGAGAAGTTCCAGCTCAACGACGCATCGCTCGTCTTCGAGCCCGAGAGTTCCCTGGCCCTGGGCTTCGGCTTCC
>DETK01000003.1:0-50788 GCA_002361615.1 Bacteroidales bacterium UBA3290 | reverse complement strand
GGCTTCGGCTTCCGCTGCGGCTTCCTGGGCCTGCTCCACATGGAGATCGTGCAGGAGCGCCTCTTCCGCGAGTTCGACATGGACGTGGTGACCACGGTCCCCAATGTTTCTTATAAGGTCTATACCACGCAAGGCCAGGTCGTGGACGTACACAACCCCTCCGGCCTGCCCGCCCCCACGCTGATCGACCACATCGAAGAGCCTTTCATCCAGGCCCAGGTCATCAGCAAGAGCGAGTTCTACGGCCCCATCATGAAGCTCTGCCTCGACAAGCGCGGCATCCTCAAGAGCGAGCACTACCTGACGGCCGACCGCGTGGAGCTGACCTACGAGATGCCGCTCTCCGAGATCGTGTTCGACTTCTACGACAAACTCAAGTCGATTTCCAAGGGCTACGCTTCCTTCGACTACCACGTCATCGGCTTCCGTCCCGCGAAGCTCGTCAAGCTCGACATCCTGCTCAACGGCGAGCCCGCCGACGCCCTCTCGACGCTCATCCATCAGGACCACGCCTACGAATTCGGTCGCAAGATCTGCGAAAAACTCAAGGAATTGATCCCCCGCCAGCAGTTCGACATCGCCATCCAGGCCGCCATCGGCGCCAAGATCATCGCCCGCGAAACGGTCCGCCAGGTCCGCAAAGACGTGACAGCCAAATGCTACGGCGGCGACATCACACGCAAGCGCAAACTCCTTGAAAAGCAGAAACAAGGCAAGAAGCGCATGCGCCAGATCGGCCAGGTCGAAGTTCCCCAGTCCGCCTTCATGGCCGTCCTGAAGCTCGACTGACACCATCCTTTTCCGTAAGAAACAATAATTGCGGCGCAATATATAATAGGTATATAAAATATTTTTAAATTTTTGGTACTTTGTGATACAAGGTACCAAATTTTTTATATATCTTTGCGGTGTCAAAATAAGCACTGTATGTTAATTGAACTGAAGGGAGTCCACAAGACCTACGACAACGGGCAGCCGCTCCACGTACTCAAAGGGATCGACCTGTCGATCGAAAAGGGAGAATTCGTTTCGATCATGGGTGCATCCGGCTCGGGGAAATCGACGCTGCTCAACATCCTGGGCATCCTCGACAACTATGACGAGGGAGAATACCATCTGGCGGGCAAGCTCATCAAGAACCTGACCGAACGCGAAGGTGCCACCTATCGCAACCAGATGATCGGTTTCGTGTTCCAGAGCTTCAACCTGATCGGTTTCAAGACCGCCGTGGAAAATGTGGAACTTCCGCTGTTCTATCAAGGGGTCAACCGCCATCGCCGTCGTGAGGCGGCGATGGCCTACCTCGAGAAGATGGGCCTTACGGACTGGGCATCCCACTATCCCAACGAGATGTCGGGTGGCCAGAAACAGCGCGTGGCGATCGCCCGTGCCCTGATCACGCATCCTGAGATCATCCTGGCCGACGAACCGACCGGCGCACTGGATTCGAAGACCTCGGTCGAGGTGATGGAACTCCTGACCCGGCTCAACCGCGAAGATGGCGTGACCATCATCGTGGTCACCCACGAGAGCGGTGTGGCCAACTGTGCCGACAAGATCGTCCACATCAAGGACGGCCTGATCGAAAAGATCGAAGACAACCGCCAGCACCATAGCTCCGTGTTCGGCACAAAGACCATCATGAAATAATTTTTCCGGCGATGAGAGACCTTCTGCAAGAAATTTGGGAGTCACTGCGGCGCAACAAGATGCGAACCTGCCTGACCGGCCTGGCCGTCGCGTGGGGCATCTTCATGCTGATCGTGCTGCTGGGCGCCGGCAACGGCCTGCTCAACGCCTTCCTGAACGACGGCGACAGCTTTGCCTCCAATACGATGATGGTGGGCGGCGGTGTAACCTCCAAGCCGTACGACGGTCTCAAGCAGGGACGCCGCATCCGCATCACGGACAAGGATATCGACATTCTCCGCCAGCCCCGGTTCGCCGATAAGGTGGACCTGGTATCGACCTCCCTCAGCCGGAGCGGTTACACGATGACCTACGGCCGCCGCTATTTCAACAATGTATCGCTCAACGGAACGCTCCCGGGCGACGTGGAAATGAACCGGGTGCAGATGCTCGCTGGCCGCTTCATCAACGACAGGGATATCGCCGAAAAGCGCAAGGTCATCATCATCACGCATTTGCACGCCAAGAACTTCCTTTCCGGCGACACGGATTACGACAAGCTGCTCGGACAGCGCGTCAAGGTCGGCAACCTGTCGTTCACCATCGTGGGTGTGCGGCACGCGGAGGAAAACAGGGACGACCGCAGTCTGTATGTACCCTATACGGCCGTCAAAGCGATTTTCGGCTTGGGCGACGAGGTGGACGACATCACCTTCTCGTTCCACGGCCTGACGACTGAAGCCGAGAGCGATGCCTTTGAAAACCAGGTGCGTACGGCCTTCGCGACGGCCCATCGCGCTGCACCCGACGACCGTCGCGCCATCTGGGTCTGGAATCGTTTTTCCCAGAACCTGCAGATGGAGAAAGCCAAAGGCATCCTGATCACGGCGCTCTGGATCATCGGCCTCTTCACGCTGGTGAGCGGCGTCGTGGGCGTGAGCAACATCATGCTCATCACGGTGAAAGAGCGGACGCACGAGTTCGGGATCCGCAAGGCGCTGGGCGCCCGTCCGGGCAGCATCCTGAAGCTCATCGTCACCGAGAGCGTCCTGATCACGGCCTTTTTCGGCTACATCGGCATGTTGCTGGGTATGGTGGCCTGCCGGATCCTGGATGCGACGGTCGGCCAGTCGAAAGTCGAAATGTTCGGACAGAGCATCAAGATGCTCGACAATCCGACGGTCGGCATCGGAACGGCATTGGGCGCCACGATCGTCCTGATCATAGCCGGAACGCTGGCGGGCATCTTCCCGGCCAGTCAGGCCGCCCGCGTCAAACCCATTGAAGCATTGAGGGCTGAATAAGATGAGACACCGTCTGGACATAGATACTTTCCGCGAGATCGGGGATTCGCTGTTCCGCAACAAGCGCCGTACGCTGCTGACCGGCTTCGGTATCTTCTGGGGCCTGTTCATGCTCCTGTTCCTGGTCGGCGGCGGAAACGGACTCAAGCAGATGCTCTCGATGAATTTCGAGGGATTCGCCACCAATACGATCGTCATCATCTCCTCGAATACTTCCAAGCCCTGGAAGGGAATGAAGGAAGGCCGTTACTGGCAACTCGACCGCAAGGATGTCGAACGGCTCCGCACGCTGATGCCCGAACTCGACGTAGTGGCACCGCAGGTGAGCAACTGGGGTCAGACGGCCACGTATAAAGGGAACTCCTCGTCGGTTTCCATCAAGGGTATTTCCGGCGACTATCATAAAGTAGAGGCACCGCTGCTCAAATACGGCCGCACCATCAGCGAGGCGGACGTGGAGCAGGAGCGCAAGGTCTGCGTCATCGGCAAACGGGTTTACAATGATCTCTTCCCGGAAGGCGACGACCCTTGCGGCCGCTACATCCAGGTGGGCTCTGTATTCCTTCGGATTATCGGCGTGGACTATTCGAGCGGCAACATCAGCATCAACGGCAGTGCTTCCGAGTCTGTCATGATGCCTTTCTCGGTGGCAGCCCAACTCTACAAGCGCGGCAACAATGTTGACATCATCTGCATGACCGGCAAGAAAGGCGTGAAGATGAGTACGCTGGAAGGCCGTATCCGCAGCATCCTTTCGCGCGAGCATCTTTTCGACCCGACCGACGACCAGGCGGTGATGGTGCTCAATACCGAACAGATATTCAGCATTGTGGACAACCTGTTCCGCGGCGTGAACTTCCTGATCTGGCTGGTGGGCATCGGTACGCTGCTGGCCGGCGCGGTGGGCGTGAGCAACATCATGATGGTGACGGTGCGCGAGCGGACCGTGGAGATCGGCATCCGCCGGGCCATCGGCGCCGTGCCGCGCGACATCCTCTCGCAGATCATCTGGGAGAGTGTGGCCCTGACCCTGGCGGCAGGAAGCACGGGAATCGTGTTCTCGGTGCTGATCCTCAATGTGGTGGAGGCCCTCACCAAACACCAGGCCGCGTTCCAGATCAGTTTCTGGACAGCCATCCTGGCAGCCCTGCTGCTCAGCGTGCTGGGCGTGCTGGCGGGCCTGGCTCCCGCCCTGCGGGCCATGAAGATCAAACCGGTCGATGCCATGCGAGATGAATGACGGATTGAAGAACAATATAATAAACGACAATATGAAAAAGTTTCTGAAGTACTTGCTGGTCGCCCTGGTCGCCATCGTGTTCCTGGGCACGTTCATCTTCCTCTTCGTGAAGTCCAAACCGAAGGAAGCGGTCTATCACGAACTCACCGTGGGGAAAGGGGACATCCAGCGGACGACCGTGGTGACGGGCAAGATTGAACCGCGCAACGAAGTGAACGTCAAACCGCAGATCAACGGCATCATCGCCGAGCTCTACAAGGAAGCCGGGCAGCAGGTGGAACGCGGCGAGGTCATCGCCAAACTGACGGTGATTCCCGACATGAACTCCTTGAGCGCCGCGCAGAGCCGCGTGCGTCTGGCCGAGATCAATCTCAAGCAGGCCCAGACCAACCTCGACCGTGAGAAGGCGCTTTATGAAAAGGACCTGGTCAGCGCCGAGGAATACGACAAGGTGGAGCAGCAGCTCAACCAGGCCAAAGAAGAGCGTGCCGCCGCGCAGGAAGCCCTGGAAGTGGTGCGTGACGGCGTATCGAAGTCGAACGCCAAGTCGAGCTCCACGCTGGTCCGCTCGACCATCACCGGCCTGATTCTCGACATCCCCGTAAAGGTGGGCAACTCCGTGATCCAGGCCAATACGATGAACGACGGTACGACCGTGGCCACCGTGGCGAACATGAACGACCTGATCTTCGACGGCCATATCGACGAAACCGAGGTCGGCGCCCTTGAAGAAGGAATGCCCGTGCTCATCAGTATCGGCGCCCTGCAGGACTATTCGTTCGACGCTACGCTCGAGTACATCTCGCCCAAGGCCGTGGAAAGCAACGGTGCCAACCAGTTCGAGATCAAGGCCGCCGTCAAGGCCGATCCGGCCCGGAAGATCCGCTCGGGTTACAGCGCCAATGCGGAGATCGTGCTGCAGCGGGTCGAGCAGGTGCTTTCCGTGTCGGAGAGCGCCCTGGAATTCTCCGGCGACTCGACCTTCGTTTACAAGAAAGGTGCTGATGGCACTTTTGTCCGCACGGCCGTGACTACGGGTGTGAGCGACGGCATCAACATCGAGATCAAGGGCGGTCTCCAGGAAGGCGACATCGTCCGCGGCAACCAGATTATCGAGGAGAAGTAATATGAAAAAGATCCTATTCGTCCTGCTCGGGCTGACCGCCATCCTGTCCGGTCTTACCGGACAGCAGGCAGCTGCCCAGCCGCTGGGAGGCTCTCCCTGGACTCTTTCGGAGTGCATCGCCTACGCACTGGAGCACAGCCTCACCGTGCAGCAGAGTGCCCTGCAGGTCCAGCAGCGCGAAGTCGCGCTCAGCACGGCCCGTGCCAGCCGCCTGCCCGGCGTGTCGGCCAACGCTTCCCAGAACTTTTCGTTCGGCCGCGGCCTGACCGCCGACAATACCTATGCCAATACGAATACCACCAACACGGGTTTCAGTCTGGGTGCCGACATGGTCCTGTTCAACGGTATGCGCCACCAGAACAACATCGCCCTGAGCAAGCTGAACCTGCAGGCCGCTACGCAGGACCTGGAGAAAGCGCGCGATGACATCCGCATCGCGGTGGCCCAGGCCTATATCCAGATCGTTTACAAGCAGGAGATTCTGGAAGTGGCTGAGCGTCAGGTTGGAATCGACTCGCTGCAGGTGGAGCGCCTCGATGCGATGATCCAAAACGGGAAGGCCGCTCCGGCCGACCTCGCCGCCCAGAAGGCCACCCTCGCCCAGAGCCGGCTGACCGCCGTGCAGGCCGCCAACAGCCTGCAGCTGGCGCGGCTGGACCTGGCCCAACTGCTGGAACTCCCATCGCCCGAAGGCTTCTTGGTAGCGATTCCGGCCCTCCGCGATCCCGTGCTGCCGCTCGTCACCCCAGAGGACATCTATGCGGAAGCTGTCGGCATCAAACCTGTCATCCAGGCCGAGGAGACCCGGCTCGCCTATGCCTCGCGCAACATCGCGTATGCAAAAGGTGGTTATCTCCCGACCCTTTCGCTCAACGGCGGCCTGGGTACGAACTACTATACCAGCTCGGGTTATCCCAGTGCCGACTTCTGGACACAGCTGAGCAACAATTTCAGCCAGTATGTGGGACTTTCGCTCAACGTGCCCATCTTCTCGCGGATGAACAACCGCAACCAGGTGCGTAGCGCCCGGCTCAACTATTCGACGCAGCAGCTGCAGCTCGACCAGGCCAAGAAAAAGCTCTTCAAGGAAATCCAGCAGGCCTGGTACAATGCCGTGGCTGCCCGGACCAAGTTCGAAAGCAGCGTCGAGGCCGAGGCGGCCGCCTCCCAGAGCCTTTCCCTGATGCAGGCCAAGTACGAGAACGGCAAGGCTACCATCACGCAGTTCAACGAATCGAAGAACCAGTACCTGAAAGCCGCATCCGACCTCGCGCAGGCACGCTGCGAGGCCCTGTACCAGGCTGCTCTGATTGATTTTTATCGCGGAAAAGACATACAGTTATAATCCTATGAAAAAGACCCTCAACATCGGTATCGGCGGCAAAAGCTTCATCATCGATGAAGACGCATACGCTCGCCTGCAGGAATACCTCGAAACGTTCCGCTCGCGGCTCACGGGCGGGCAGGGCGAAGAGGTGATGGGCGAAATCGAAGCCCGCATCGCAGAGCTTCTGCTCTCGAATCTCGGTTCCGGCCAGCAATCCGTGAGCCTGGCCCTGGTGAACCGTATCACGCAGCAACTGGGCATGCCCGACGGCAAACCCGAATTTGAAGAAAACAACGAAAATAAGGAGGAACAAACCATGAACCCTGTCAAAAAACTGTATCTGGATGTAGAATCCCGCAAACTGGGCGGTGTCTGCAGCGGCCTTGCCGCCTATTTCGACATTGATGTAACGATTATCCGCGTCATCTTCCTGGCGCTGCTGCTCTGCGGCAGCTTCGGATTCTGGCTCTACCTGATCATCTGGATCGTGGCGCCGAAGGCTGTGACTCCTGCGCAGAAGTGCGAACTTCGCGGCTGGGAGACAACGGCCGAGAACCTGGCAAAATTCACCGACAGTTCAAAACGCTGAGAAGATGGAAATCAACACGGAGAACGTACGGTCGCAGATGCGGAAAGGGGTGCTGGAGTATTGCATCCTGAGCATTCTGGACAAGCGGGAAGCTTACGCCTCGTCGATCATCGAGGAGCTCAAGGGCGCCAACATGATCGTGGTGGAAGGAACCCTCTATCCGCTGCTCATCCGCCTGAAGAACCAGGGATCCCTGACTTACCGCTGGGAGGAATCCCCGCAGGGACCTCCGCGGAAGTATTATTGCATCAGCGAGGATGGACGGAAACTTCTGCAGGAGATGGATGCCTCGTGGAACGATTTGGTTGAAACCATTAAAACCTTGAAGCAATGACGGAAGTACAGAAAGTTAGTATCGGCGGATACGCCTTCACCCTGGAAGTGGAGGCCTACAACATCGTCAAGCAATATCTCGACGAACTGAACGAGTACTATGCTTCGCGCGAAGGCGGTGGGGAAATCATGGAAGGCATCGAGGAGCGGATGGCCGAACTGCTCTACGAGAAATGCGCCGACGACGGCGTGGCCTCGGTCGCTGAGGTGCAGGACATCATCGCCACCCTCGGCAAACCTTCTGCCATTGAATCGGAGGACGATCCACAGCCGCAATCCTTCGTTGACGGGACTTCGGCCAGGCCGAAAGAAAAGAAACGTTTTTACCGCGATCCCACCAACAAGATCCTGGGCGGTGTCTGCAGCGGTCTGGCGGCATATTTCAAATGTGATGTGGTCCTGATCCGCATCATCTTCATCGGCCTGTGGCTGCTCACCGGCGCGCTCAGCTGGCACGTCGGCCACGGCAGATGGGTCTTCGGCTGGAACCTCGGCTCCTGGATGCCGATCCTCTATATCATCCTCTGGATTGCGATGCCCGAAGCCAGGACCGTGAAGCAGCGCTGGGAGATGGGCGTCACCAATCCGCCCGCCGGCAGTCAACCGGCCGGCAGCGACCTGGGCCGCGTGCTGCGCGTGCTCTTCGGCTGCGTGCTCCTGCTGCTGGGCGTGGCCGGGATGACCTTCGGCCTGGCGGCCATCTTCGGCCGCAGCCTCTTCGAGTGGGACATCATCAGGGAATCCTGGGATGCGATGACGAAAAACGTCCCCGACATCCTGCCGTTGCTCGGCTCCTTCGTTTTCAAGGCCGATCTGATCGCACTTTATTTCCTTCCGATGCTGGGTATGCTCTATGGCGGCATCATGATGGTCTTCAATTTGAAGTCTCCCTCCTGGCGTCCCGGCCTTGTAATTTTCCTGCTCTGGGTCATCGTCCTGGTAGTCTTCATCGTCCTGACCCTGATGGGCCTGTTCAACGCCAATTTCTGGAACTGACCCGGCCGGGCCCTATTTCCAGAATCGCGAAGTGATGTCTTCCAGCGTCTCTCCCGTCACACGGTAGAGGCGCTGGTTGGTTGTACGGCTCTTGAGGCCGCCGAGGGAAGCGATGTAGGGGCCGGTCTTGATGTAATCGTAGTGGCAGAGGGCGTCGGCTGAGGGAAGGTAGTCGCGGCCGGACCACCAGGCGCTGCGCAGCCTCATCTCCTGCTTGATATAGGCACAGAATTCTTCTACGGCGGCCGGGTCGGCGTCGCCGCCCATCAGGCAGATGCAGGTCACCTCGCCGGCATATTCGCGGTAGATGCGCTTGAGCAGCGTTTCGTCGAGCGGTATGCCGATGTCTTCCCACAGGTGCGGGCTGTGACAGCCGGGGCAATGAACGGGACACCCGGTGAGGTTGACGGCCAGCGTCACCTCATCGGGTATCTCCTGGAATACGATGTCGTAGTTGTAAACCTTAAGCATCCTGGGCCACGGGCTCCGCGACCGGCTCGGGCTCCAGCGGCTGGGGTGCCGGCCGGTTGATGTTGTAATAGAAGCGGCGGGCGGCCTCCTTCTGGCGCGGCTGCGAGAAGCTGCTGACGCGTTTCATGTAGCCGATGATGCGGGTGGCGTAGTCCACGTCGTGGCTGCCGCACTTCGGGCACTCGTGCAGATAGCGCTTGTCGATATGTCCGCAGGTGTTGCAGATGGTGTTGGGGATGTTGAAGGTGAAGTAGTTGCATCCTTCCTTGGCCGCGACGCGGAGCAGCTGGCGGTACTGGCTCTGGCTCAGGTGCTCCTCCAGGTTCATGTGGAGCGCGCTGCCGCCCGTCAGATGTTCGATGTACTTTTTGCCGTGGAGACGGAACTTGTCGATGATGTTGAGGTTCGGGTCCTCCACGATGTAAAAGTAGCTATTGTAGCAGTCGCGGGGGACGATGTAGCCGTCTTCGCGGTCCCATTTCGCGTGCTTGACGCCCACGTTTTCGGCGGGGATCATCTCGCAGTTGAACATGACGTCCTTGGTGCGGTACTTCTTGTTGAGGCGCTCGATCATGCCGAGGACGCCCTGGACGAAGGCCACGTAGTCGGGGTTGTCGGTGATCTTGATGCCCATGAACTCGGCGGCTTCCACCAGGCCGTTCACGCCGATAGTCAGGTACTGGCGGCCGATGTTGATGAAGCCGGCGTCGAAGAGCGGGAGCATGCCCTTCTCCATGAGGTCGCGCAGGTTCTCGTTGTAGGCCAGCTGCACCTTGTGCATGAGGTCCACCACGTCTTCCAGGTATTCGAGGTACGGGATGCCCTTCTTGAAGGCGTACTGGACGCAGCGGTTGAGGTTGATGGTCAGCACGCTCTTGCTGCCGGTGCTCACGCCGCCGGCGCCGAGGGTGTAGCTGAAGCCGTTGTCCTGGATCTCGTTGCGCAAGCGGCAGCAGGAGGCCAGGGAGTCGGCGTTGTCGCTCATGTAGGTGAAGAAACTGTGGCCTTCACTGTACATCTTGGCGGTCCAGTCGGCGTATTCGGGATCCTTGGCGTCGCCGTTTTCGGTCAGCAGGGCCATCGTCTCGACCGGGAACGTGAGGATGGTCTTCGTGCGCTCGGCGTTGAACCACGTCATGAAGCGCTTCTGGAGCCAGTTGAGGGAATCCCAGTGCGGACGGCTGCCGTCGGGGAAACGGAAGTCGCCGAAGATGCTCTCGAAGTAGTAGCGGTCGTAGTAGGAGATGTTCCAGAACACGGACTGGAAGTTGCGCGCGCCGGTAGGCTGGTTGATGGAATAGACGATCTGCTCGAAGCAGTCGGTGATGACCTTGTCGATGCTGCGGTGTTTCTTGGAAAGGTCCACGACCTCGTCGGCCCGCAGGTAGTAGTCCTCGCCATACTCCTGCTCGATGAAGTAGTTCATGTACATCAGGAATTCGGGGGTCGCGCAGGCGCCGCTGAGCATGCTCGAGACGATGAATACCAGGTTGACGAAGCCGCCGCAGAAGCTCTTCAGGTTCTTGGCGGGCGTGGAGTTGCCGCCGACCGGGATGGTGCCCTGCAGGAGCCAGGGGTACATGGTGATGCTGGCACAGTAGTTGGCCAGGCTGGTCTCGTCGTTCTTGTAGATGAAGTGATGGTTCAGCAGGTCGAGGTAACGGTCGGAAAGCTCCTTGCCGTACATCTCACGGATGCGGTCGGTGAGCAGGCGTCTGTTGAGGCGGATGAAGCTGGCCTTGGGAAGCTCGCCGATGAGGGTGGCGATGTTCTTTTTCTCGACGTTGGCGTTGGCGTCGTATTTGCTGCCGGTGGCAGGGTTCGATGCCGAGCAGTAATCGATCAGGAAGTTCAGGCGGTCGCGGACCTCACGGTCTTCCGTGTGGTGCTGGCGATAGAGCATGTAGGCTTTCGCCACGGCGAAGTAGCGCTCGCTCATGAGGGAGATTTCCACCTGATTCTGGATTTCTTCCACGTGCATCCCGTTGGAGATGTGGACGCGGCTGAGGATGTTGGTCAGGGTTTCTTCAGTCGCAAAGCTGCCGGAGGCGAGGAAAGCTTTGCGGATTGCATTCTTGATCTTTTCGAGAGAGAAAGGGGCACGCTTGCCGTCCCTTTTGATGATGTAAAGGTCAGTATATTCCATAAACATTTGCGCGTGAGCGCATTATGAGGTGATGTGTTCGGTTTTCGGGAAATCCGCCATTACAAAGTTAACAAAAAAAAGACCGGTTGATACGACAACCGGTCTTTTTTTGTAACAAAAATGTTTTTGTTATCTGAACTTCAGGAACTCCACATCCTTGGTCGCGCGGTCGGCCAGTTTCTCGTTCTTGTTGACGATTTCCATGGCGGCGTTGTAGGCGTTCACATCACCCTTGCGGGCAGCGATGATGGCTTTCTTGTAGTTGCAGTACGGGCAGTTGCCCTTGATCGTTGCGGAGGCCTTGTCGAGCTGGTTGGTCAGGATGTAGGCGATGGTCTCGTTGTGCGTACCCGAGCCGGCGAGCTTGGTGGCGGCGTCGTTGTACTTGCCGTTGAGGATGTCGAGCGTACCCTGGTTGATCTTGCCGTGCTTGCAGGTAACCTTGGCGAACCACTTGGCGGCTTCGTCGAGCTTGCCGTCACGCATGGCGAGAACGCCCATCACGTTGTCGTAGCAGTTGCCTTCCTTCTTCTCCATCTTGTCGAAGGCATCCTTAGCAGCCTTGTTGTCCCCCTTGTCGAGGTAAGCCACACCGAGGTTGTACTTGGCCTTGTCGGTGCCGTACTTCTTGACAGCCTGCTTGTAGATGGCGATCTTGCTGTCGATGTCCTTGGCGTTGGCGGCGGCTCTCAGGAGAGCGGGCTCGTCGAGCACGTCGATGTTGTTGTCCACGAGGTCGGCCAATTCTTCAGCGGTGTAGTTGGTGTACTCCACGTTGGTGATGAAGCGGGCGCGGCGCAGCTGCGGGAGGATATTGGTCTTCAGGGCCGAATAGACAGCGGACATGTTCTTGATCTCACGCTCGCGGACGTTCGGGTCGCTGTACATCGACAGGACGCGGAGGATCAGCTCCTTGTCTTCGATGTTGGAGTTGTTCACCAGTTCCTGGAAGCCTTCCCAGTCCTCACCGATCGTACGGGAGGTCACGTTACCGGCGTCGAGTTTCTTGGTGATGGTGTTGAAGGCCTTGTTGGCACTCTTCTCACGGTTGGCGGAGAGCTTGTTGTTGAGGGCTTCGGGGCCATCCGGGGAAGCGTAAGCCACGATCTCGGTGCCCTTGATTTCACGGCGCTCGTCGGCGGCCAGGGCCTTGAGGGCTTCCTGGAAGTCTTTCACGTCGTTGCTGCGGAGCTCGGAATTGCGGACGTCGGAGCTGTTGATCAGATACATGATCTGGGCTTCGGCGGTCTCGGGGATCACTTCCTGATAGCCGTCGGCCATGTAGTGGTAGCTGCCCTCGGTGTCGGCCAGCATATAGGTGGTGTTGACACCGTCGGCGATCTTGATGTCGGCGGGATACACGAATTCCGCACCTTTATAATAGACCTTCGCGCGGCCTACCAGTTCGGATTTCTCCATACCCGGGACATAGTCGAAGTGGACTTTCTCGGTGATGGTGGCACCGGCCTTGGTGACGGTCTTGTAATTGTCGGTGACTTTCTCGCCCTGATAGACGAACGGCTTGCCGACGGCTTCACCGCCGACATAGAGGAGCACGGGGGTCACCTCGAGCGTGGCCTTCGGGAGGAAGTACTCCGGCGGGAAGGTCACGGATACGGTTGCGTCGATGTTGCCGGCGATCACCTCAAGTACTTCCGGATTGCACTGGATGTTGATCTGGTCGGCAGCGTCGATCATCTTCTGGGCGTTGGTGCAGGACGCCATCCCAAAAGCGATGACTGCGATGAGCAGCAGGTTGGAAACTAATTTTTTCATAAAAACGTCTTTATTTGTGAATTTTTATCGGTATGTCTTCCTTTGTGGTTTATCATACAAATGTATGCTTTTTTTCCTAACTTTGCAAATATGGATTTGAATCAGATCAAGCAGCGCTTCGGCATCATCGGAAACGACCCCGAGCTCGACCGTGCCCTCGAAATCGCCCGCCAGGTGGCCCCTACCAACCTGTCCGTCCTGGTCACGGGTGAAAGCGGTACGGGCAAGGAGGTCATTCCGCAGATCATCCACCAGAACAGCGCGCGCAAACATAAAGCATACCTCGCCCTGAACTGCGGCGGCATCCCCGAAGGGACCATCGATTCCGAACTGTTCGGACACGAGAAGGGCTCCTTCACCGGCGCCATCGAGACGCGCAAAGGCTATTTCGAAGAAGCCGACGGCGGCACGCTCTTCCTCGACGAAGTGGCGGAACTTCCGCTCTCCACCCAGGTGCGTCTGCTCCGCGTCCTGCAGACAGGTGAATTCATCAAGGTCGGTTCGGCCAAAGTGCAGAAGACCGACGTGCGCGTGGTCGCCGCCACCAACGTCAATCTCCTGAACGCCATCCGCGACGGCAAATTCCGCGAAGACCTCTATTACCGGCTCTGCACCGTCCCGATCACCATTCCGCCCCTGCGCGAACGTAAAGGCGACATCAACCTGCTGTTCCGCAAGTTCGCCCTGGATTTCGCCGACAAGAACATGGTCCCCGCCGTCCGGCTGACGCCCGAGGCGCAGGAACTGCTCCGCTCTTATCGCTGGCCGGGCAACATCCGCCAGCTGCAGAGCGTGGCCAACCGCATCTCCGTGCTGGAGACCAACCGGACCATCACGGCCGAAGTGCTCTCGCGCTACCTTCCTTCCGAAGGCGCCTCGAACCTCCCCGTGCGGACCGGCGAGGCCGGAAACGACTACCTGAGCGACCGCGACATCATCTTCAAGATCCTCTACCAGCTCCGGCGCGACATCGATCATATCAAGGCACAGCTGGAACAGCTGCCGGACGAAAGGGATGAAGCTGAACCGCAGCAGTCGGGCCATCTGCTGATCAGCCCGGAAGACGTCCATAGCGCCGTCCCGCACGAAGAGAACTATCCCGTGCAGGACGCTCCCGCCTCGATCCACGACGTCAGCGCGGAGCTCATCCGCAAGGCGCTGGAACGGCACGGCGGCCGCCGCAAGCCCGCCGCCGAAGAACTCGGCATCTCGGAACGCACCCTTTACCGCAAAATCAAAGAACTCGGCATCCAATGAAACGGCTCTCCCGCATCCTGCTCATCCTGACGGCAGTCTTCGCCCTGACCGGAGGCTGCGGCATCTATACCTTCAGCGGCACCTCGATCCAGGCTGATGTGAAAACCATCTGCATCAAGCCGGTGGTCAACAAGGCGACCAAGGTCAACCCGGCCCTGGCCAACCAGCTGACCGAGGAGCTCAACGACAAATTCCGCAAACTCACCAAACTGGAGCAGGTGGTCGATGAAGAAGACGGACACCTGGTCCTGGAAGTGTCGATTGACTCCTACGACGTGCGGGCCACGGCCGTGACGGCCGATGAAGTTGCCGCCATGAACCGCCTGACCGTCACCTGCAAGGTCCATTTCGAGAACAAGCTCCACGAGGAGGACAACCTGGAGCAGTCTTTCGCCTCCTACGAAGACTACGATTCCAACAATCCCCTCGACATGGTGGAGGGACAGCTCTGCGAGACCATCGTCAAGAAACTGGCCGAAGACATCTTCAACGCAACCGTCGCACAATGGTAGACCTGAGCCGGATCACATCCACCGAACTGCAGCAGCTGCTGGAAGACCACCCGTGGTTTACCGTGGCGCGTCGCGAGGCGATCGCCCGGCAGGGCGGTGACGAAGCAGCGCTCCGCCGTGCCGTCGGCCGCGACGCCATCTTCTTCCTCTCCCGCGATGAAGTGTTCCGTCTGCTTACGGGCAAGGTTCCCGTGGCGGAAGAGCCTGCTGCTGCCCGTCCTGCGCGTCCCCAGTACTATGTGGTGGGGGGCGATTATTTCGGCAAGGAAGATTTCGAGCGGCTGGAACAGGAAGGTTTTTCCGTCACCACGCCGGTCTTCGGAGCCCGTGCGGGCAGCGAGGAATACGCCCCGGCCGTGGCCGAAGAGGTGGACGCCGACAAGACGCTGGTCAGCGAAACGCTGGCCCGGATCTATGCCGAACAGGAGCTTTATCAACGATCCATAGACATTTACAAGAAACTAATTTTGCTATTTCCAGAAAAAAGTGCTTATTTTGCAACTCTTATCGAAAAAGTAAAAGAAAAAAAACAATAAAACCATGCAAGCAGCGTATATCACACTCTCCATCATCATCGTGATTGCGAGTATCCTCCTGACGATCGTCGTCCTTCTCCAGAACTCCAAGGGAGGCGGACTGGCTGCCAACTTCGCGGCCGGCAACCAGACCTTCGGCGTCCGTCAGACCGCCGACTTCCTCGAGAAAGCGACCTGGACCCTGGCCATCGCCATCATCGTCCTGAGCGTCGTAGCCACCTTCGTGATTCCCGAGCGCAGCAGCCGCCACTCCAACATCAAGAACCAGATCGAACAGACGGTTCCCGTGGAAGGCATCCCGGAAATCCCCAGCGCCCTTCCGACCGACGGCGAGAATAACTAGGAGAGTATCGACAGCGAGAGCGCTTCAAATTGAGAAGCCGGCTTTGGGGCCGGCTTTTTTTTGTGGGACACCGTGTAGGCCATTCTATTTCCGGGCGACGAGGCGGCTGGTGAC
This sequence comes from Bacteroidales bacterium UBA3290, assembly GCA_002361615.1. Lineage (GTDB taxonomy): Bacteria > Bacteroidota > Bacteroidia > Bacteroidales > UBA932 > Cacconaster. The sequence continues at coordinate 35,089 of DETK01000003.1, read as the reverse complement.
GGGGTCGAAGCGGAGGGTGTCGTTGCCGAAGAAGCGTTCGAGGGAGCCGTCGGCGACCAGGTCGTCCGGGGCGCCGCAGATCAGGGGAGAGGCGGAGCCATCAGAGGCGGCAGAGCTGTTGGGAGTGGCAGATCCTTCGGGGGAGATGGCTGGCAGGAGCCAGAGGCGGTCGGCGGTCTGGAGGGCGGTGTCGAGGTCGTGGGTGGAGAGGAGGACGGCCTTACCTGCCTCGTGGGCCAGGCGGCGGAGCGAGAGCATGGTCTCGAGGCGGCTGGTGACGTCGAGGAAAGCCGTAGGCTCGTCGAGCAGGATGATGGGGCATTCCTGGGCCAGGGCCTTGGCGATGAAGGCTTTCTGGCGTTCGCCGTCGCTGAGTTCAGCCACGTGGCTTTCGGCCTTGTGCGCGATGCCGACCGCTTCCAGGGCGGCGCGGACGGCTGCGTGGTCTTTCTCCCGCAGGGTTCCGAAAAAGCCGGTATGCGGATAGCGGCCCAAGGAAACCAGGTCGTAGACGCTGATGCCGCCGGCCTGGGTGCGCTCCGTCAGCACGACTCCAACGCGAGCGGAAAGCTGTTCGGGCGAGTAGTCACGCAGCGGTCGGCCGTCGATGCGCACTTCCCCGCCCAAGGGCGGCAGCAGTCCGCAGAGCGTTTTCAAAAGCGTAGATTTTCCGGCGCCGTTGCGACCCAGCAGGCAGGTCAGTTCGCCCGGGAAAAGTTGCAGGTCCAGCCCCGGATGCACCGTGTGCCGTCCGCCTCGGCCGGTGTAGCCGATTGAGAGCGAGCGGGTTTCGATGACGGGGCGTTTTTCCATGGAACTCAGTTGAAATAGTGGATATTCTTGCGGTTGACGATGACGTAGATGATGACCGGGGCGCCGACGATGGGCGTGATGGCGCTCAGCGGCAGCAGGTTGCCTGAACCCGGCAGCACGGTCAGGATGCTGCAGAGCAGGGCGATGCAGGATCCGGCCAGCAGGGTGACGGGCAGCAGGTGCCGGTGGTTGGCGCTGCCTAGCAGCAGGCGCGCGATGTGCGGCACGGCCAGGCCGATGAAGGAGACGGGACCGCAGAAGGCTGTGACGACGGCCGTAAGCACGCCGGTGCAGATCAGGATCAGCACCCGGGCGCGGCGGACGTTGACGCCGAGGTTCGTGGCGTAGGATTCGCCGAGCAGCAGCGCGTTGAGCGGCTTGATGAGCAGCAGCGAGGCGGCCAGTCCCGCCAGCGAGAAGCCAGCCAGCCAGGGAAGTTTGCCCAGCGACACGCCGCTGAAGTCGCCCATTCCCCACATCACATATTGGTGGACCTTGTCGGCCGAGGCGTGGTAGTTGAGGATCGAGATGACCGACGAGGCCAGATAGCCTACCATGATACCGATAATCAGCAGCATCACGTTGCTCGATACCTTGCGGGAAAAGCCGAGGATGATCAGCAGCACCACGGCGGCGCCGATGAAGGCGGCCACGATGGTGGTCAGGTAACTGGCTGCCCCGAAATAGATCATGGCGATGGCTACACCCAGGTTGGCGCCGTCGCTGATACCCAGGATCGACGGGCCGGCCAGCGGGTTCTTGAAGAGCGTCTGCAGCATCAAGCCGCTGACGGCCAGCGAGCTGCCCGCGAGCAGGGCCGTGACGGTCTGCGGCAGGCGCGATTCCAGCACGATATGCCGCCAGGCCTCGCGGCCTTCGTACGATCCGAAAAGGATCTGCAGCACGTCGCGCAGCGGAATGCGCACCGCCCCGTGGACCAGTCCCAGGAAGAATAGCGTCACGAGCGCCAGCAAAAGCGCCGGATAGATCCAACGATGTGCCAGCTTACTCATCCATCGGGAAATAATAACGCTGCTTGTGTCCAGGCAACAGGTCGGGATGATAGAGGGCGATCAGATCTTCGAGCACCAGGTCGGGATGCAGGGTGATGTCGTCGTAGTAGGCCGAGGTGATGGTGTTGCAGGTGAAGATGCGCCGTTCCTTCCAGGGACGGAAATTGGCGTAGGGGGCGTATTCCTCCTGCAAGAGCTTGTAAGTCAATGGTGTGCGGGTGTCGTACTTCATAAACCAGCAATCGACGCCGGCAGCGCGGTCATAAACTTCCTCGAAGGTGAGATGGACGCTCCGGGCACCGGGATATGCCCGGAAGACATAGTCGGCGCCGGCATCGGCGTGCATCACGCCGATATAGCTGCCGCCGGAAGGAACGGCCCAGGAGGCGCCGTACTTGCGTTCCAGCAGCACGGTAGGACGGGTCGCCGCGCCGGCGGCCAGCGTCTTGAGTTCTTCGTAGTGCCGGACAGTGGCGTCGAACACGCGCTCGGCTTCTTCCCGCTTGCCCAGCAGCAGCCCATAGAACAGCACCCACTCCGTGCGTCCCAGCGGATGGTTCTCCATATAATCGGCGGCCTCGACGATGGGGATGCCGAGCTTCTCGGCGGAGCCGTAGCCGCTGTTCTCGAAAGGCGAGGCGATGATCATCTCGGTACCGATGTCGATGATTTTCTCGACGTTGGGTGAGGTGGACACGCCCAGGTCGGCGATACGGCCTTCGGCAATGCGCCCGAGCACTTCGGCCGATGTGATGTACTCCGGTTCACAGACGCCGCATACCCTGTCGAGCGCGCCAAGCTGTTCGGCAATGGCCGTGTGGACGGAGGTATAGATGACGGCCTTTTCGACGGGGATGCGGATCAGCGTACCGTCGGCAGGCAGCTTTTCGGGCCGGGGCTTGTTGCGGTCGATCAGCACATAGTGCTGCCGCTGCCGGAGCGTATCCCACGGGTCGCGGATGCGGACCGACACGTAATCGTCGAAGTATTCGATGCGGAGATTCCGCGCAAAACGGACGGTATCGGCGGAAAGGGCCTGGCGCTCGTGTGCGGCCTGGCGCGGCCCGCAGCCGGAAAGCGCCAGCAGCAGAAACATCAGCAGTGCGCAGGAAACCGTCCGGGTTCGTCTCATCGTAAAGGAGTATGGGTAAATACGATACGGGACGGGATGTCACCGGTGTTCGCGCTCCATTTGAGCCTTCCTTCAGGCGAGTAGCAATAGACCTTGCCCGGCGTGATGTAGTCGCGGGCGTCGGTCACGAAGATTTCGTGGGTGTTGGGGTTGACGGCGATGCCGTAAGGATTCTGGAACCATTCTTCCGTTCCGTCGGTGATGAAGTGGCGGGTGACGATCCGGCGCTCCTTGACATCGACGATGGCGTAGCTGATATCGCTGGACTGGGTGAAGTTGTTCCAGGCGTTGCTATACACATAGAGCGAGTCGCCGCAGAGGGTCATATCGGAACAGGCGAGCAGATCCATCTGATCGATGACGCAATCTGCTTCCGTGTTGATGATGAAGACCATCGGCTGTATGTCATAGTAGTCGCCGCGGCTGGAGACCCAGAGGTTGCCGTAGGCGTCGAGTTCCATGCGGTGAAGGTTGGGGGCCACGTCGATCTTGGTAAGTTCCTTGAAGGAATTCAGGTCGATGACCGAAACGGTATGGTCGTAATCGGGCACGCGATAGCCGCCGGAGTTGGCCACATAGAGTTTGTCGCCGACGATGACCATCTCTTCAGGCTGATAGCCCACGACGCAGGTGTCCTTCACCTGAAGGGTCGTCGTGTCGATCCGGGCGACATAACCGAGCCGGTAGTTGGGATCCGTTTCCACGGGGCCCGCATACGAACTGACATAGGCGTAGCCGTCCTTGAAGGTGATATACCGGCAGTTCGGAATCGAAATCTGGCCGATGTGCCGGGCGGTTGCCGCATCCATCACTTCCACGAGATTCGAGCAGTTGACTACCGCCCACAACTTGCTGCCGTAGATGGCCAGGTCGTTGCCCACGTCGCCCAGTTCCTGGACGACACCGGGGTTGCGCTCGGCGAAGATGTTCTTGATGTAGATGCCGCTCTGATAATCGTAATAATCGAGCGTACACTTGTTGCTGCCCATATTTCCTTCGTTGAGCAAGTAAAAGCCCGCGATGTCGCCGGCATCCCCGCCGCCTACACTGGTCTGCGTGGAAGGAATGATGTCGTCGGGTACCCGGCAGGCCGTCAGGCAGACCGCAACGAGCAGAAGGGTGATGATCGTTTGTTTCATGTTTCTAGAGAATCCACGACAAAATTAATCGAAAATTCGTTCCCGGCATCGGATAACACTGCACAACTTCGTATTGCTGGTTGAAAAGATTGTTGACCTCGAGCGTGCCCTTCAGGCTGTGGGCGCCGAGCGGGAACTCGCGGGAAAGTGACAAGTCGCTGGTGTACCAGGGCTGGGCGTAATTCTCCGGGATGTTGGCCACCGCTTCGTACCGCTCCCCCGTATAGATGAAGCTGTAGTTCAGATGCCAGCCTTTCCAGTCGAAGCCCGCTACGGCCGAGCCGCTGTGCCAGGGGATGTAGGGAATCTGTCCGCCGTACCAGGGGCTGGACGGATCGGTGAAGTCCTGCGCTTTCTGGTAGGTGTAGGTCAGGCGCACGCTGGTGGTCACGGGGCCCAGCGCCAGAAGGGTGCCGACGGCTGCGTCGACGCCCCGGATCCGGACAAGACCCAGATTGACCATCGTCCACTGGAACTGGTTGGACGCGGGCGTAGCGATGATTTTGTTCTCCACTTCGTTGTAATAAGCGTCGACCGTGAGTTCAACCCTGCGGAAGAGGCCGCGCGCCCAGTTCTTGTCCCAGGTCAGACCCGCATCGTACTGGGTGGTGAATTCGGGCTTGAGGTACTTGTTCCCGATGAAGGTGTAGTAGAGGTCGTTGAGCGTGGGCATCCGGAAGATGCGTTTGTAGAAGGCCCGGAAAGAGAGGTTCTTGTCGCGGAAAGGGATCAGCTGCAGCACCGCGGTCGGGGTCCAGTGGTGCCGGCTTTCCGCCGCCGCGCCGGCTTCGCGCGCCTTGTCGTCCACGAAGGTGTAGAGCAGGCTCCCCTGCAGCTTGAGTTTTTCCCAGCGCAGAGAAGAAGACAGTGCAGAGAGAACCGTGTGCCGGGAGGGGTAGACGAAGTTGACCAGGTCGGCATCGAGCGTGTTGAACTGGTAGTCGACAGCCAGATCTACGTCCCACCAGTTCGTAATCCTGTATTCCTGCGCTACCGAAGCGTAGGCTTCCTGCTGCCGGTAACGGTTGTCCACATACATCGTGGAGACGTCCAACCGTGGGTCGGAGCGATAGTGCAGGTAGTCGTAGGCATACTTGAAACTGGCATTCAAGTGCCAGTCACCCAGCTCTTTGTAAAGGGATCCCTGTGCGAAGAAGTCGGTATCCCACTGCCGGTCTTCATGCCGGAACTTGCCCGGTTCCTCGCGCACGAACGCGCCCGGGTAGCCACGCTCCGAATCGTAGAAATAGAGTTTCAATTTCCAGTTTCCGTCCGGGATGCGGCCGTGGAGACCTTCTTCGATGCGGAAGGCCCGCACATCTCCGTTCTGCCGCACGGCCGTGGTGTCATAACCGTTCAGCTTACGGTAGGTGAATTTGTATTTTCCTGTGGTATAGAGATATTCCGCGTTGAAGGAGTTCGAGACCTTCTCCCCCAGTTTCTGTTCCCATAATACCGACGGGTTGACGGTACCGAACGAACCTCCTGCGAGCGTGGCCTTGAGGTTGGTGCGTCGCCCGTCTTGGAAAACCGGCGTGCGGGTGCGGAGATAGACAGCGCTGGCCGAGGCGTAGTCCTTGGCCGACTGCACGGCCGTTCCCTTCTGTCCGTTGTAGAGCGTCACCGACTCCAAGTTCTCGAGGGAGTATTTGCCCAGGTCGATCTGGCCGTTCTGGGCGTTGCCCAGCTGGATGCCGTCGTAGAAGACGCCCACGTGCTGGGTGCCCATACTGCGGACGTTGATGGTTTTCAGGCCTCCGATACCGCCGTAATCCTTGATCTGCACACCTGAGAAATAGCGGATGGCATCGGCCACAGACAGGGCGTTGAGGCGCTGGAGCTGTTCGCCCTGCAGCGCCTGGGCCGGAATGACCTTGTCGGGCTGCCGGTAAGCGGTCACCACCGAGCCTTTCAGGACTTCCGTCGTGTCGGGCGTCTGGAGCAGGAGCGTCAGGAGCAGCGCGAGCATCATTGGACGAGATGAAAGTCGATGACGTCCATCACTTCGGTGGACAGTTCTCCGAGCCAGCCGCTCTTGGCGATCAGGCCCGTCTGCACCTTGACGAAATCAATGTACTGCAGTTGGGCGGGTTTCCCGTCGAAGGTCACGGCGTCGGAGATCCGGAAATGGTTGCAGCCGGCGGTTGCGCCCGTAGCCCCGCCGGGCAGCATGTCGATTTCGCTGAAGTTGTCGGCATAGCCCCAGCCGTAGTCGGGATTGATCCAGAGCACACCGCGGCCGGAGGAATCATAATTGCGCGCCTCGAGCCGGGTGCCGCGCAGGGTATAGCTGTCCTCCTTGACCCAGAGCGGATAATAGTAGTCCTGCTTGTGGTAGGCGGGCAGGTAATCTACTTTGCCGCTGCCGCCCCGGTTGTCGGTCCACATTACGGACTGTCCCGGTGCGGCGGGCCGGTACCAGGTTACGGCATAGTCCTGCACCGTGCAGTCCAGACCGTATTCAGAACCTTTGAGTTCGTACCAGGTGTCGTCGGGCAGGCCGTTGCCGTCCTCATCCTGCATCACCCAGACGATGCCCGGCTCCGAGTAATTGGTGAAGATGGAATTCTTGATGGCGAAATCATAGCCGTCGCTGGCCGCGATGCTGTGGTCGAAGCCCACCACGAGGCTGCCTCCAAAACTGCCGAGCGAGACATAGACGCTGTCTTTCATCCGCTTGGTGGCATATTCACAAGCCTCTTCCATCGTCGTAGCCGTGTAGTTCTCATTGATGAACTGGCCCGGGGCGGGCAGGTATTCATAGACCTTGTTGCAACGGGCCGAACTGCCCGGAACCGCCACGCGGCGGTAGGCTCCTTCCGCCGGACAGACGACGACCGTGAGCGGATGGTCGAAGACGGTCTGCCCGTCGAGTTCCATACGGAAATCCACGGTGAAGCGTCCCTGGGCCGTGGCTTCGAACCGATAGAGCGGCTCTGCACCCTGCTGGACGACCGCCCCGTCGCGGCTCCAGATGAAAGTATAGGTTTTCGTCGAATCGACGTCCAGCGGCAGCAGGCGGATCGTGCGGCCCAGCGATACGTGATATTCGCTGCGCTCGAAACTGACGCGGGCACTGTCGACCGGCGGTTTCGGCGGCTCTGGCGGGGTGGGCGGCGCTACGTCGATGCGCACTTCGAGCCAGGCTTTTCCGAATTCGGTGGTCACTTCCACGGTGAGGTAGTAAACCCCGGATTCCTCAGCCTTGAACGTGTATGTTTCTCCGTCTCCGACCCACTGCTCGTCGAGCATCCAGCGGATGACGGCGTTGTCGGTAAGATGCGCGAAACTCGGCGCGATGGTCACATCGCTGCCGAGTTCCGTACGGAAGATCTTGCCGCCTTCCAGTGTCACCTCGGGGGGTAAGCCTTCCTCACCCCCCTCGTGACAACCCAATGCTCCGAAGAGCGACACTATAATGAAAACGTAGATGGACAGGCGACGGAATAGCATGGCTTAGTCAGGATAAACGCGCACGGCGATATCATCGATGGCGAAATAGGTGGGCGCATTGATGCCCCAGTCACCATATAGTTCCTCGGAACCGGATACGGAGAAGACGACCTTGTCAACATATCCCAGTTCGGAGAGATCCCACTTGGTCCATTTTGAGACGAACTGGCGATTCTTGTTGGCAAGATAGAATTCCGACGTGCCCGTCGGGGTCTCACCGAAATAGCCGGTCGCAGTCACCTTGAAGAAGCCGTTGTCGGCAAGCGGCGCGCAGTAATCGTTACCGTAGAAGAGGACATACTCGGTGTAAAGCGTGTTTACCACATAGAGCGACTCTATGACGCGGGGTTCCTGATCGCTGAATGTGAGAGCTGCCGGGTTTGCACCCCAGGCGCCGGCGTCATAGACCACGGCGAAATTGTCTGAGCCATTGTTGCCGGCTTTCTCACGGCTGCCGCCGTCTCCGAGGTCATAGTTGTAGCAAGTCAGTTGCTGCGAGTAATCGACATTGACCATCAGCCAGCCACCATAATTCGAGATGGCGATTCCGCCGCCGGACATGCCGCCGCTCCATGTTTCAGGGTCGTAAGGAAGGATGCTGCCGGAAAGGAATGTGTTCTGCTCGTCTTTCCATGTGCAGCCGGTGCCGTAGAGGATAGGGCCGCCGTACTGGGGGTCGTCAATCTTGGCGCTCCAGTAATCGGTAGTGTTCTCGGGACCGCAGTAATCGGCGTCCTCGAAGGTCAGCGTGCGGACTTCGCTGTAGCGCGGCAGTATGACCGTGGTTCCGTCGGCGAAGATGAAGGTGTAGGTTTCAGCGCCTTTGGCAACGGAGACGATGGAACCGTCCTTGCCATCCTTTCCGTTTTCACCGTCTTTTCCGTTGCGGATGGTCATCGCACCGCTTTTCTTGAAGTTGATGGTATAGCTCCCGTCGGCGTTCGGCGTGACACTTGTCACGGCGTCGTCGTTCTGGAGTGAGGTTACCAGGGTCTGCAGCTGCTGGAGCTGCGTCTTGAGGTCGTTGATCGAGGAACGAAGTTCGCTGTCGTCATAGCAGCCCGTGGTGACCATTCCGGCCACAAGCACGGCAAGGAGGCATCCGAGAATGCCCCTGAAGTTCATCTTGAACATATCAGTACGTATTAAGTTGGTCACAAGCAACTGTCTTTAACGGCCCATAATCCCGCAGGCCAGGTCCAACACGCGTGGCAGGCAGGTCTTCTGACTCGTTCCGCCGCGGCGCCTTCCCGGGTGCATGGCCCAGTGGCAGAGAGTGCCGCGACAAAGCAGGAACTAACAGCAGCGGGTACTGTCCAGGATTCTCACCTGATTCCCTTTTGATCCGTACCGGACGAAGTCCGGCAAACGGAACCTGTCACTTACGCAAAGATAGGACAGAATAACGGATTTTCCAAAAAAAGAGCTCCTTGCAACCAGGCTACTTTCCTGTGACAAAAACCGCGGCGCAGGGACGCGCGGCACCGGTGTTGAAACTGGCGACGAGCTGGCCGTAACTGGTATAGATATACACCGTTCCGAAGTCGGTGTCGGCGTTCTCGCCGATATACAGGTTGCCGGCGTTCTGGTCGATGGCGATCATACAGGGATGACGGACAAAACTGCCGTCACGGATGAACTCACCTTCCACCCGCTGATTCTCGGTGTTATAGACGAGGAAGGTACCGCCCAGGTCAGCGGAAGCGTCTTTCACATAGATAACCAGGGATTTGTTGTTGCCAGCCGCGATGAGCACCGGTTCCTTGACGCTGGTAATGACCGTTACCTCTTCCGTATCGGTGTTGATGCGCTGCAGGCAGGCACCCGTCGCCTTGTCTCCGGTGGAGATCACGTAAAGGCTTTCGTCCGTGGGATCCACCACCATCTGTGCCGGGTCCGGCTCCACCGCGACGGTCTTCATCACGTGGAGATCCACCGGATTGAGCATCAGCACGGAACGGTCGCCGTCAGACAGGTAGAGTTTCTGGTTGGCGATGACGACCCTGCCGGGCGTGCCGCCCACTTCCTGCAGGAGGGACTGTTTCAGGGACGTGGTGTCGATGCGGGCGACGTAGCCTTCCTTGCAGGAGACGATCAGGGCTCCTTCAAAGGAGGTGAGATAGCTGGGTGTCAGCGTACTTCCACTTTCCGATTCGACCTTGATGGTTCCCACTTCCCGGCAGTTGAACTTGTTGAGCACGCGGATCAGTTTGGAGCCGGACAGGGTCGCATAGAGGTTGTTGCCCAGAATATGGAGGTCGCTGCCGCTGTCGCCGAATGATTTGCCGTCGTTGTAGATGGAATAGGCCCGGGGCGTGACGGAACTCTGCATCGTATTGAGCTGCGAGAGCTCGGCATCGTTGCGGCCGGGCATGCCGGCATTGAGGAAATAGCCGCCATAGGTGAAGATGATCTCCGTAGGGTCAACGGGAGGATCGATCTCATGGCAGTTGACGGCCGACAGCATCAGTACCGCCGACACGATCAATAAAGAAAATGCGGAACGTTTCATATTGATAAAATGCCTCAACGGGCAAAATGTTGCGTATAAAAATCGAGAATCTTGCCGGCAAAGACCTCCCAGGTCATGGTGGCCTTGGCCTGGCGGATGTTTTCGACGAAGGTTTGGGGGCCGGCGGCGTAGAAGGCGCGGACGGCGTCGGCGATGGCGTCGGCGCTGATGCCGGAGGTCATCAGGCCGATGCCGGGCTTTTCGATGCTTTCGGCCAGGCCGCCGACGGGCGTGGCCACTACGGGCAGGTCGAAGTGCAGGGAGATGGCCGTGATGCCGCTTTGCGTGGCGCTCTTGTAGGGCAGCACGCACAGGTCGGCGGCGGAGAAGAACTGCGGCACTTCCTCATCGTCGATGTAGCGGTTGAAGACCTTGATGCGGTCGGCGCAGCCCGAGGCGGCGATCTGAGCCTGGTATTTCTCGAAACTGCCGTAGCTTTCGCCCGCAATGACGAGCTGGTATTCTTCCCCGAGCAGCGGCATGGCATCGATCAGCAGGTCGAGGCCCTTGTAGTCACGGATGAGGCCGAAGAACAGCAGCGTGCGTTTCTGCGGATCGAGCCCCAGCGCGTCCTGCGCGGCGCGCTTGTCCATCTTCTGTCCGAAATGGTCGTAGAGCGGGTGCGGCTGCAGGATGTACGGCTTGTCGGGCGTCAGGGAGAGCATGTCTTTCAGGACGGCTTCGCTCATCGCCACGCAGCAGCTGTTGCCGCGGAGGAACCAGCGCGAGAAGGGCTTGTCGAAAAACTTGGCTTCGTGCGGAATCACGTTGTCGAGTACCGTGACGACCGGGATGCCGCGCCGCTTCAGGTAGCGGGCGACGGTGCCGAGCGACGGCGCCAGGTAGCTCATCCAGTATTTCATGACCAGCAGGTCGGGCTTCCAGGCCGCGATCTTGCGGGCGGCGGGACGCCAGGAGAAGGGATTGGCCGTGTCGAGGATAGCTTCGCTGTCCACCTTCTTTGCTTTGTCGGACTCCGTTACGTACTGCGTCTTGCCCGGAAAGAGGAATGACGGGTACTGTCGGGTGAAAGTGAAGGCCTTCACCTCGTGGTGCCGGCCGAATTCCTCCAGCAGGTCGGCGTTGAACTGGGCGATGCCGCCGCGGAAGGGGTAGAAAGTGGAAAGGTAGGCGATTCTCATCGGGCTGCTTGGGTCAATCGTTGGGCAAATGTAAGCAAATTCTCGCTTTCCGTGATCCGGACGGCCGGAATTCCGACGCGCTTGGCGAACAACAGGTCCGAGGCGCTGTCTCCGGCCAGGAGGCTGCGCTGAGGATCGATGTCGGGGAAATCGGCCCGGACTTCGTCGATCATGCCGGTATTGGGTTTGCGGCGGGGATCGGCGTCGTCCGTAGCGGTACAGACGTAGATGCGGTCGATGCGGCCGCCGGCGTCGCGGATGCGTCCGCACATCCAGGCGTGGATGGCTTCCAGGTCGGCTTCGCTCATCAGGCCCCGGCCCACGCCCCGCTGGTTGGACACGATCACGATGCGGCGGAACAGGGGATTGAGCAGCCGAAGCGCTTCGAGCGCACCCTCGCAGAATACGAATTCGTCGAGGGTCTTCACGTAGTCGCCCGGCCGGAGTACGTTGATTACCCCGTCGCGGTCGAGCAGCAGGGCATCGAAAGGATAAGGCCGCCAGGCGCCGGAAGCGAAGTCCCGCTGCGCCCGCGCGTAGTCTTCCGGGATGCCGATGTCGATGAAGTAGCCGTCCGAGCGGAAGCCTGCCAGCGCGCCTGCCGCGGCGAGCGGCTCGAAGTAGTCTTTTTCCAGCGAAAACCGCTCGGGCATCGCCCGGAGCGCGTCGCGCCGGAGCAGATAGATGCCGCCATTGATCAACCCGGCGGCGCAGGGTTGTTTCTCCCGGAAGGACGTGACAGAGCCATCTTCGTCGCAGAGGACTTCGCCATAACGGTCAAAATCCCGCATCGGCTTGAGCGCCAGCGTGGCCTTGGCACCGCTTTGCTGGTGGAAGGATTGCATCGCGCGGAAATCCACACCGAAATACGTGTCGCCGTTCAGGACGAAGACCCGCTCTTCCCGTGCCTGCTCCAGCGCCAGCCGTACGCCGCCGCCCGTACCCAGGGGCTCCTTTTCCACGACGAAAGTGATGGAATCGCGTTCGGGCAGCGTTGCGACCCAATCTTCCACGACTTCATGCCGGTATCCCAGCGAGAGAATGATGTGGTCGAAGCCGGCTCCCCGCAAATCATCGAGCAGCCAGGCCAGGAAGGGCCGGCCGGCCACGGGTGCCAGACATTTGGGAAGTTCGGCCACGACGCTGCGCAGCCGCGTGCCCATACCGCCCGCCAGGACTACGCATTCCATTACTTCTTCTCCCCGAACATAGCTTGCTCCACCAGCTCGCAGATGATATGGCCCACGGTGATGTGCGCCTCCTGGATGCGCGGCGTATCGGTGGATGGGATGTTGATCAGCAGATCGGCCAGCGCTTTCATCCTGCCGCCTGTCGCGCCGGTCATCGCAATCGTGCGGACGCCCTTTTCGCGGCAGACTTCAAAGGCCTGCAGGATGTTCGCCGAATTGCCGGAGGTGGAGATGCCCACCAGGATGTCGCCTTTCTGCCCCAGGCCCGAGATGAGCCGGGCGAAGATCCGGTCGTAGCCGTAGTCGTTGCCCACAGCTGTCAGATAAGAGGTGTTGCAGTGCAGGGCGTCTGCGGGCAGGACGGGCCGGTCGAAATAGAAACGTCCGGAGAACTCGGCGGCCAGGTGCTGCGCGTCGGCCGCACTGCCGCCGTTTCCGCAGAAATACACGCGTCCGCCGCTGCGGAAGCAGTTTACGATGGCATCGACCGCATCCTGCACGGCAGCCTTGAGGGTTTCGTCTTTTTCGATGGCGGCGATGGTGTCGAGATGCGCCCGCAGCCTGGCGTCGATTACAGCTGTGCAGTCCATGTGGTCAAACCTTCCTTACAAAATTCAAAGTCGTAGATCTCGCCGATCTGGAGCTTGTTGAGGGCTTCTTCCACGGCGTAGCGGGTGTTGCCCGGGCAGTAGAAGAACATGAAGCCGCCGCCGCCGGCGCCGGAGATCTTGCCGCCGGTGGCGCCTGCCGCGAGGGCGGTCTCATAGAGCTGGTCGATGAAGGCGTTGGAAATGCCACCCGCCATCTTCTTCTTGTTGACCCAGCTGGTGTTGAGGGCCGGACCCAGTTCCCTGAGATGGTTCTGGAGCAGGCATTTCTTGATGCGGAAGGCCTCTTCCTTGACCTTGTGCATGGCCTCCACCGAATCGCTGACCTTCTTCTGCACGTTGGCCATCTGCTCTTCGATGATGCGGGCCGATTCGCGCCGCTTGTTGGTGTAGAGCAGCACCGTGTTGAGGGCCCATTCGTTGAGGGTGCGGTCGGGAAGGCTCAGCGGGTTGACGATCACGCGGTCGTCGCCGAGGAACTCCATGAAGTTCACGCCGCCGAAGGTGGCGGCATACTGGTCCTGCTTGCCGCCGGCCATCCCCAGGTCGATCCGCTCGATCTCATAGGCAAGGCGCGCGATATCGTATTTGCCCAGTGGCAGGTTGCGCCATTCCACAAATGCGCCGAGGATGGCTACCACCAGCGTCGAGGAGGTGCCGAGGCCGGAGCCTGAAGGCACGTCCATCTGGGTGGTCAGCTCGAACGAGAACGGCTTGCCGTCATTGAACTGCCGCACGATGCGGTTGTAGATGCCGCATTGGAGCACCAGCGGCCCCTGGGGATCGAGGTAAGGCACGGCATCGTATTCCTGGACGATGTGGTCGTTGACGTGCACGAAACGGATTTTCCCATCGTCGGTGGGCTGGATCGTCGCATAGGCGAAACGGTCGATGGTCACGTTGAGCACCGCGCCGCCGTACAGGTCGGAGTAGGGAGAAACGTCGGTTCCTCCGCCGGCGATACCCAGCCGGAAAGGCGCTTTGCTGCGATATAAGAGAGGCAGGTCCATGCAGGGATAATAATCAATCCTACAAATATACACAAAAATGATGAACAAAGGATGGGACTGTCCCGAAAGACAGCCCCATCCTCAGGGTTCCGGCCGCGGCCGGGAAACTCACTCCTGCCGGTACTCCAGCAGGTCGCCGGGCTGGCAGTCCAGGGCCTTGCAGATGGCTTCGAGGGTCGTGAAGCGCACCGCTTTGGCCTTGCCTGTCTTGAGAATGGAAAGGTTAGCTGCAGAAATGCCTATCTTTTGAGCCAATTCTCCCGAAGACATCTTTCTCCGAGCCAACATGACGTCAACGTTGATGATGATAGGCATGACTTACGCTTCCTCTTCTTTTACTTCAACGGATTCGACGGATTTTCCTTTCAAATAGGACGGCAGTTCCATGCCGGCCAGCTTGAAGAGGTCCTCGAGCGGGGGTACCGATTTCATCAGACCCGAGATGAAGTTGGACGTGGCGGTCTTGCCTTCGGCACCGTTGCCGGTGTCCCAGACAGTGACCTTGTCGATGTTGATGCCCTTGACGGCTTCGACCTGCGTAGCCACCAGTTCGGGCAGTTTGTCGGTGATCAGCATGGTGATGGCCTGCTGGGCGTCGCCACCGGCGGCCGCTACCAACTGACCGAAACCAGCCGCCTGCTTGGAGAGGATCTCCAGAGTACCGCGGGCCTGGGCGTCCATCTTGGCGAAGATGGCGTCGGCCTCACCTTTGGCCTTGCGGCGGATCTGCTCGGCTTCTGCCTCGGCGTCGATGATGGCTTTCTCCTTCTCGATCTGGGCGGCCACCACGATATTGGCCTGCTGCGTGGCTTTTTCACGTTCGGCACGGGCGAGCTCAGCGTCGCGCTCGCTCTTGTACGCCTCTTCGAGCGCCTTAGCGGCCTGCACCTTCTCTGCTGCTACGGCCAGGCGCTCGGCCTCGGCCTGTTTTTCACGGCGTGCCGCATCGGACTGGGCAATGGCGATCTTCGAGTTGTTCTCACCTTCGACGGCCTTCGCATTGGCGTCGGCGGTACGGATACGGGTGTCGCGGGTGGTCTCGGCGATCCGGATATCCTTGTCCCTGTCGGCTTCGGCCTTACCGATCTCACCGAAACGGTTCTGCTCGGCCACGCTCTTCTTGGCGTCGTTGATGGCCTTGGCGGCGGCTTCCTTACCGAGCGCCTCGATGTAGCCCGATTCGTCGCGGATATCGGTTACGTTGACGTTGATCAGCTTCAGGCCGATCTTGCGGAGTTCGGCTTCCACGTTGGTGGAGACGTTGGCCAGGAACTTGTCGCGGTCGGCGTTGATCTCCTCGATGTCCATGGTCGCGATGACCAGACGGAGCTGACCGAAGAGGATATCGGTCGCGATGTTCTGGATCTGTTCGGTGGTCAGGCCCAGCAGACGCTCGGCCGCGTTGTTCATGTTCTCGGGCTCGGTGGAGATACCCACGGTGAAGCGGCAGGGCACGTCGACGCGGATGTTCTGCTTGGAAAGGGCGTTGGTCAGGTTGCACTCGATCGAGATCGGGGTCAGGTCGAGGAAGGCATAGCTCTGGAAAACAGGCCAGATGAAGGAAGCGCCGCCGTGGATGCAGCGGGCCGAGGAGATGCCGCCTTCCTTGTTTTTACCGGTCTTACCGTAGATGACCAGGATCTTGTCGGAGGGGCAGCGTTTGTAGCGCCGCAGGATGGCGGTAAAGGTCACGAAGATCACCGCCACGAGAATCAGGATCAGATAGAGTTCCATGGTTATTCTTTATAGAGGATTAGACAATCAGTGATTCGAGGGGTTCGACCAGCAGCGTGTCGGGGCTGAGCACCTCGACCACGCGGATCTGGGTGCCGGTCTTGAGCGGATCGCCGTCGGTCAGGGCGTTGTATTCGCGGACGGCGCTGTTGATGGAGATCTGTACCTTGCCTTCGCCCTTGCGCTCGCCGGGTATGGTCAGGTAGACCGAGCCGATGCAGCCCACGGCCGATTTATAGACGTTGATGTTGCCGGATTGCTGCATGCTGCTGAGCCATTTGAAGAGGTACATCACGACGGCGACCAGCGCCACGCCGATGACGGCCGATACGATCAGCAGCAGGGGGACGGACTGGATCTTGTCCTGCAGGAGGATGGCCGACCAGCCGAAGCCCAGGATGAAGTTTACGAAGTTGCGGAAAGTGTAGAGATTGGTTCCGCCTTCCACCGTCGCGTCGGCGTCGTCGGATTCGAAGCCCGTGTCGACGTCGGCGTCGATGCCGCCTTCACCCGCATCGGCTCCGATGAAGGTCATAATGCTTTGGATGAGGAAGATCAGGGAAGCGGTCAGGGTAACGCCCCAAAGGATCTTCATTATCACGGAAAGGGATGCCCACCAGGTTGAGATCATGACTGTAGCGTTTAAGTTTTTGCAAATATAGAAAATAATTATTGAATAACAATAAATAATTTTGAATTTTTTCAAAAATGTATCGAAAAAAGCCGGCCCTATGAAAAAGGGGCCGGCTTTATGTGCCAAGGGCGGGGGTCCGCTAGACTTCCACGACTTCTGCCACGGGAGCGTTTTTCATCACCGAAGCGATGCCGTTGTTGCGGTTGCGCTCCGAAGCATACATCTGGCTCTGGCCGATGATCTGGCCGTTGGTGGCTTTCAGGTTGAAATACGGCTTGCCGTTCTTTGCGACGAGTTTCTCGTAGCGCTCTTCGGTAGCGGAGTTCTTCTTCACGGATTCGACGCCGTTGAGGCAGGCGGCCTTCGTCGTGTAGCCTTCGCTGGTGAGGATGACCTCGCCGTTCGAGGCCTTGAGATTGAACTGGAATTCGCCGTTCTTTCTCACGGAGATTTCAAATTTTGCCATAGCGTGAATTGTTTAAATGTATATACCCTACAAATATACAAATAATTGACAAATAATCCGAAAAGACGTTTTTTAATTTTTACCAATACTCGGAGATGTTATCTTTTGATGCCTCAGGAAAGGATGGAGGCCCGGAACAGATCTGTCGGCCATAAAAGCCCTATTATTTTATGGCCAGATGGCTATTTTAACTGGGTCGGCCATAACAAAGGCCGGTATTCATGGCCAGTAGCCCGTTTCGATAATTTCCCTTTCTTCCCTTTGCCCTCCAAAAACCGTATCATTCTAAAAAAAAAAGAGGTGATACGCAGAACCAGTGCGTATCACCTTATTATTTTGTGTTAAACTTATCAAAAGTCATCATAAGTTGTAGATGATATCTCTTTAGCGGCGCTGTTAAATAAATCACTGAAAATTCTCTTGAACCGCGAAGTGTAGTCATCGGTAATCACTTGTTCTTTAGCCAGATTTTCTTGTTGCTCCTCAATTATTTTTAAAAGCTCTCGTTTTTCTTTTTCGACTTTTCTCGTCTCCTGTTTTGAGAGACCCTGAAGCGCATTAAGAGAATCTAATTGAGCTGAATTATATCGAATACTCAATTCAGGCAAACGCGTTGTTATAATATGGCTAACAGGCCAGTCAGAGTCATGAGGAGTTGTATTTCTACCAAATTTATAATACTCGTGAATGCCAACATTATCGAACAAGATACGGTATCTATCTTCTTTGAAGTCAAAAGTAATAGTGTATGTCACAGATAACTCCTTTTTTCCTCCTGTATCAAAATTTAAATGGGTTTTTAAAGGGGAGACACCTTTAATGATAATACGCGCCTTGTCAGAATCCTCAAATTGTAAAACGGATTTATAATCTCCATAAGTTTTGGCTATCCACGTTTTCGCGTTAGTCATCTTGGAGGCAACATCATTGTCGGAATAAAATACGTGTGAGAAACTTGATTCAATGGGAATGTCATCGGGTTTAACCTGCGCAGACAAGGTGCAGTGAAACAGTATTAGCGCGAAAACAAACGAAAGCTTATTCATCTCAAGAAAGTTATTGTGTTGTGTCAAAGATTTTTATTCAATTCTTTTCTTCCTTTAGGAGTGATAGAAGCGATAATAACATCTCCTTGTTCATCAAAAAGGCACGATATTAATCCACGATTCTTAAGGTTCTCTAAATCTTTGTGAAGGTGGTTAATCATCGTTTTGTCGGCTTTGTTGTGTAATTGCCGAAGGATGTATAATTCGTTGCTTGTCATTTCTGTTTAGCTTTATTTGCAAAGATAATGATTATTTATGAATTACAAGGAGTTACGTCTCGCGGATGTGAGAATTATGCCTCTTCGGATGACACATTTATCGTTTTGGTATGGCTTGTTTTCATCAATGTTGAGGTTCTTCAAGTAAGAATAAGACACACCAATATCCTCTTTGCTCCAGCTGTCGGTTAGAGCTTTCAAATTTCCATAGTAGTAATGCTTGCCATCCTTCTCTAAATGTACGATGGCTCGTACCTGCTTTGTTTTGTGCTCCATAACTATCAATATCTATCATATTCGACAAAGATAAATAAAATAGTGCTAAAATTAAAAATAAGCTATAAAATAATTGCATATATTAAATTTTAGCTATACCTTAGCTTTAGATAAAGAAAGGATATAGACCAATGAAGAAAGTAGTTATTTGAATACCGCCCGGAAGGATAACCTCCGGGCTCCGGGTACGAGAAAAGGCTCCCTTTCTGGGGATTCTGGCCACAGAATGAAGATTTGAGGCTGGATTTCCATACTGTGGCCGGATATACGGCGATTTGGCTGAAAACAAGGCCACAGAATGAACGCTACAGGGCGAATCTTCATTCTGTGGCCAGTTCAAAATCACAAGTGAGGAGATACCAATTTGAGACGGAACTCCACCATCTGAAGGTCTTTGTTTCCCTTGTAAGCCCAGCCGATTGTTTAGGGGCATAGGGACTGTCCGTAGTGTAAGGGGCATAGGGACTGTCCGTAGTGTAATACAAACAGAAACGATATTTTCCTGGCGGAGTGAATCTTCCAAAACTCGCTACCCAGGCTGTTTTCTCTTGACCGGGGAATAAAGGCGGTTCCTCAACCCAATCCGTGTCAATATTTCCAACGTAATAACCGACGTATTCTCCCTCCTCCCATCGGGAAAGTGACCCCCAGAAATAGCCAGGAAGCCACTCTCCGTAGAGGGTATCCTGACTCTCATTTATAATTGAAAAAAATGGCCCCGGAAACTCGTCTCCTTTTCTTCCGTTTGTGTATAGGTACTTGATTTTGACTAAAGGGGAGGGGCGTAAACACTTGGTAATTGTGAAGAAACCCGAGGGAATGGAATCTTTACAACGCCAATCTGACAAATCCATAGGTTCCCGTCGAAAACGAACCATCGATTCTACAAGATACTCTTCACCCGTAAGACTGAAAATCTGTTCCAGTGACTCATTTTGGTTTGAGTCATTTACAAAAGTCGCTTCAAGCCGATATTCCCCAAGTTGATCCAAGGGGCAGACTATTTCCGTCTGCCTGCAGGAATCACTAAACAATAGGGATTCCGTCCCATCCGGTCGCAGCAATCTCAGTATCCCGTGTGAATCAGCAGGCAAATCCATGACAGAATAGTCAATATGCAAGTCACATTGCCCCCAGGCGGAAACACTGTGGGTAATTAATAATAATGAAACGAGAAGCAGTCGGGTCCACTTCATAACAAGCTGTTCTAATCGGGTAGTAACAACACCCCAATGGCCACTATAACAATTATGCTGCCAGTCGTGGTTGCAGCACAATTTTTGCAAGGCGTGAGGGCATCTGACAGCATTCCTGATGAAGCGAATGGTTCGCGGAGCGGGGTGGTGTGCAGGAGATTGAAGATGGAGGAAGGAATGCCATGAGAAAGACGGTTCATCTTTGTCTTTCGTCCCACGACGAAGTTTTGTTTCGCAACGAAACCGACCTGGCTGTCGGTTTCAATTGTTTTGCCGTCGCTGCCTTGACGACGGAGTCCCGTGCACTGGCCGAGGGCCGGATGTCAACGCACCATCATAGCATGGCGCAGTCAGACAACCCTCGGGAGTTGATGTTCCGCAACAGGAACGCGTATTCCCGCTATTTCAACACAAAATACAAACGAAAAGGAAGGCTGGGTGAAAAGCATTTCTTCCTGTTGGAGGTCGAAGGACTCTATCACACCCTGGCAGCGCTCAACTATGTCAATCGTCAGGGATTACACCATGGTCTGGCTGCGACGCCTTTCGACTATCCGCACTGTTCGGCCAACGCTTTTTTCCGAAAGCAGTTGGGGAAAGAAATAACGCACGAATCGCTTCCTTCATCAAAACGTTACCACTATCTGCCTTCAAACATCAGCCTTCCGGCTCAATACAGAATGGGTCCCTCCGGAATGTTGCTTCCGGAAGATATACTGGACACGGCTTATGTCGAAGAACTCTATATTTCCCCGAGGAATTTCGTGTTCCAGATGAACCGGCAGTCCGATGAGGAACGGGACCTTCAGGAACAGCGCAAGGAGAATGACACCGAGCCTGTCACGTTGGAAAGCATTGAGAACGGTGTTCCGGATTTTGACCCCCGCTTCACGCGTACCTTTGAACAGGGGAAAGTCAATTACGGCCGGATGACCGATTTGGAACTCTGCGGGTTGATCGACAATCAGGTCTTGCCGAACCTGTTCAGGAATCCTGAGGAGGCTTCTGTCTATGCGCTTCCGTTTTCCAAGCGGGCAAAGCTATACGACATCCTCTGGCAGAAGTATCTGGCTATGCGATACCAGCGGAAAGATTCGTTGTTCGGAGGCAAAACGATTACGGAAGCCCAACTCGCACGTTGTCTTTGCATGAAGTATGATTCGTCTCGATAAGGTATCTTTTTTGCGGTACGAAACCAACATCACAGTTTAAATAGAAACGTGCTATGAAGCGTTCCTTGGTTTTCTTTGTTTTAGCTTTATTTCTGATGGCGGGACAGCTAGCGCGTGCCCAGTCCAAACAACAGATCATCGACTCCCTTCAACAAAGAATTGAAGAGTTACAGCATCAAGTAGACACAGCAACATTTATAACAGGTTTAGAAAAACTTGTCAATTATTTAGATTGGGAGTTTCGGGAGACAACGGATCGAGAGGCGTTTTTATCCCAGACTAAACCAAAGTTCCAAGGAGGCGATGCCAATACCTTTTCTGTCTGGGTAAACAAGCATCTACAACAAAAATTCGATGAAAACAATGTACCCCTCGAAGGAAGAGTAACGCTATGCTTTACCGTTTCTGAAACCGGAGAGGTCACAAATGTCAAGGTTTTGCGAAGCGTACATCCAAAGCTGGATGAGGAAGCTGTCAGGGTCGTCTCCAGTTCGCCGAAATGGTTACCAGCAACCAGCAACGGTACACCTATTCGTACGGTATATACCTTCCCTGTTGTCTTCCAGGCACGTTAGTTCTGGCCACAGAATGAAGATTTGAGGCTGGTTTTCCATTCTGTGGCCGGATATACGGCGCTTTGACTGAAAACAAGGCCACAGTATGAACGCTGCAGGGCGAATCTTCATTCTATGGCCTTGTTTCCGCCAGCAGCTATCGCCCGCTCTGCCGGACTTTGATTTCGATGGGATGGATGGAGTCTTCTTTGTCATAGATGGCAAAGCATCCTTCCCGCGAGGTCTTTTCGTCGTTGGCGTTTACCGTGAGAGTTACCAATTGTTGATGGGGATTATCCGAGTTTTCACTTGCGACCTCCCAGGTCTTGACGGAGATCCATTGGGGACGGCGATTGGGATTCAAGGTCTTTCCAAAAGGAGGCTCAGTCGAGACGATATAAGTGGTTTCGTCGTAGAAGTCCGTCGAGCAATAAACCGGATAGTACGTCTGGAAGGTCACAGAAACTTCCGTAGCGTCTGCTGGCAGGGAGAATTCCGTTTGAGAGACGGTCATGGGGTTGCCTTGATTCTGAAAGATCTGGACCTGGACGGCCTCGTCTTCTGTGTAAATCGTCAGGACGGCTTCGCGACGTTCGGGCGTCGGATTCTCCGAACAGGACAAATGAAGTGTCGGATGGCCGTCGCCCAGTTTATTGCTTGGATACGTGACGGTGCACCAGTCACAGTTAAGGGTGGCGGTGTAATCATTGTAGACGCCATGGAGGGTGACGCCACCACTGCCGCCTGTCCAATGGAAGCCAAAAGGATCGTTTCTCGTCGACAGATGACTTTCAGGGCTGAGCTCCCCTTGTTCACAGGAAAGGGCCACAAAAGAAAGCAGGCAACAAAACCATAAATAGTTGATCTTTTTCATAAGTTGTATCAATCAAAAAGTGAGTGTCTATCATAAAAGATGCAATCCTTTTTGAAATGTTGAGTCGCTCCCGTCGTTTTTCCTGGGGATGTGTCCAGGCCTCTTTTTCTGAAATAGAAAAAGGGTATCCACAATAATCCTTGTTCAAGGGCAATCGGACACTGCCGGTCATGGACAATGGGACCTTAAAGGTGGCGTTGTCCTCGTCGAGACTCATAATAGGCTCTCCAAGGGCAAACGCTATGGACAACGCATTTCGTTTTAATACAGCCCACCCGCGTTTTCTGCAGATCCTGAATTTTACCAGACCCTGCTGGCAAAGATGGCGTAATGTATCGAATCGTCCAGCGTTTCAATTTAAGTATAAAAAGAGGTGACACGCCCAGGGTCGGATGTGTCACCTTATGTTTTTGTATTAAACTGCTTGACAAATGAGAAAAAGCAGATTCGTTTGTGCAAATACTATAGGTCAGGTAATGGTTCAAAACCTTCTGGAATCTCTTGAAGACCCGTGGGGGTTCTTTCAAAAGCACTGCCGATGGGCGAATCCAATAACGGGATTATGTCCATATCATAATTTGCGATGGTATTGACCTCGTAAATTTCAAAGTGACTGGCATCATCGGCGTACTCTTGGTCTTCGCTTCCTTCAAAAAACCTCCATCCGCTATCGGCTGGTTCATCACCCTCCTCCCGATACATATATCCAACTTTTCCTCCCTCTACGGTAATGCGGTCCGAGGCAATACAGTAACCCATAGGACCAATGAGCCTTTTAATCTGTTCTGCGGGTATGAAAAAATGTTTCATCTCTTAAATCGTCAGTGAAGGTAACTAATACAATGTGTTAATAAGATGTGGCTGCGTCTAAAACCTGTCTTTTCTTGGTGATGTGATGATGATGCCGCGTCGGATAATGCATTTGTCGTTCTGGTAGGGTTTATCCTCATCAATGTTGAGGTTTTTAAGATAGGTGTACGAAACGCCGATGGTCTCTTTGGGCCAGTGGTCAGTCAACGCCTTTAAGTTGCCGTAGTAGTAGTGCCGTCCATCTTTTTCAAGGTGGACAACGGCGCGCTCTTGTTTCTTCGTATCTGCCATAAGCACGGATTTTCGTAAAGGTAGCAAAGAGTTGCACATTTTCAAAATATGCAACAAATTATTTGTTAGAATACTTGCATATATTAAATATATGCACTATCTTTGTGTCAAACATACGGAAGGAAGAACTATGGAAAAGGTTGTCATTTTAGCCAGAGTCAGTACAGACAAGCAGGAATACCAACGGCAGGTGAACGAACTGACGGACTATTGCAATCGGGTTGGTTGGAGCGTTGATGCATCCTTTTGTAATAAGGTTAGCGGTGCGAAGACTATCGAAGAACGCGCCGAGATACAGGACCTCATCGCCTATGTCAAGACACACGAAATCAGTCGCGTTGTTTGCCTTGAAATTTCACGTCTTGGCAGGAATACCTTCGAAGCGTTGCGTGTCATCCAGAGCCTCAACGAGAATGGCGTTAGCCTTTTTGTTAAGAACTATGGCATAGAAACGCTAACGGAAGGGAAAGTCAATCCTGTTGCTTCGCTCATTTGTACTATCCTATTAGAAGTGGCCAGTATGGAACGTCTGACCATCAAAGAACGAATGGCCAGTGGTCGTGACCAATACAATCAACATTATCGGAAACCTTGCTGGTTTCTTCTCCCAAGCCAGTCCAGAAGTCAAATTCAAGTTACTTGGTTCGATTTTCCCCGAAAAAATCGAATTTGACGGGAAAAAATATCGAACCAAGAATTACAACAAAATGCTTGACATCATCTTCCAAGAAACCAAACACTTGGAGGGGCGAAAAAAAAGGAAGTCTTCCCACAATAGGGAAGACTTCGATTCAGTACCCGGAGCCGGGGTCGAACCGGCACAGCCTTGCGGCCACTGGTGTTTGAGACCAGCGCGTCTACCGATTCCGCCATCCGGGCAGACCGTAGTGGCTGCAAATGTATGGATTTTTGCGCAACTTTACAAATTTGCCTTGGCCCAGGCATAGATCAGGAAGTTGCGGTCGCTGTTCCAGGCTTCGCGATAGAGCCGGCAGACTTCGCCGAGCCAGGCTTGGGAGCGCTGTCCGTCGTCGCTGTGGCCCACGTCTGCCGTGCCGCCGGCCGCATAGTACATTTCCCGTGTCGTGGAGGAAATGCGCGCATAGCGGCCCGTGTTGGGCTTGAGCTGGTCGTTCTTCAGGCTCAGATAGTATTCCAGCATCTCGTCGGTGGGATGCTTGTCGCGCGTCAGATAAGTGGAGTCGGCCACGTAAACGGTCACGCCGTCCTTGAATACGTAGGGTTCGTAGAATCCGGCGGTGTACATATCTTCATAGACGACACCGCTGACCGGGAACTGGGCGCCGCTCTGCCACTGGATGAAGGAGCAGGTCTGCTCGATCTTGGCCGGGTCGAGTTCGCCCGTGGCGTCGAATACCGCATTGACCACCCATTTGGCCAGCTGTTCGGGGGAAGGGTTCAGCATATAGACGAGCCCTCTTTTCGGGGCGTGCAGATAGATGTCCTCGCCCGTATGGTATTCCCAGAGCTGGACGGGATAGCCTTCCCATCCGGGGAGATCGTCTCGCTCGCCCAGCAGGTTCTCGGCCATATAGGCGGCAGCGAGCACCTTTTCGCAGCGGGCGGTCAGCGATGCGAGCGAATCGCGGTAGTAGGCTTGGACAATCGGGTCGAGCTTCGGCCCGCGGGCGCAACCGGCCAGCAGGGCGGTTGCCAGGAGGATCAGACAAAAGCGTTTCATAAGATCAGGTCGGCCAGGACGCAGGCGGTGACGGCTTCGACTACGGGTGGGACGCGGAGTGCGAAGCACACGTCGTGCCGTCCGGGAACGGAGAAGCCGGTCATCCGGCCGTGGGTGAAATCGAAGGTTTGTTGGGTTTTGCGGATGCTGGACGTGGGTTTGACGGCCACGCGCAGCACGATGGGATTGCCGTTGGCGATGCCGCCGTTGATGCCGCCGGCGCCGTTGCGGGCGGTGTGTCCGGCCGCGTCAATGAAGGGGTCGTTGTGCTCGGAACCCTTCATCCGGGCAGCGGCGAAGCCATCGCCGAACTCCACGCCCCTGATACCGGGGATCGAGAAGAGGGCGTGCGAAAGAAGTGACTCGAGCGAGTCGAAGAAGGGTTCACCCAAGCCGACGGGAACTTCGTTGCAGCGACACTCGACGATGCCGCCGAGCGAGTCGCCCGCGAGGGCGGTTTCCTCGAGCAGCCGGTCAACGGCTGCCGCATCGTCGGTCGAGATACCGCCCACTTCCGTCAGGCGAGCCTGTACGGAGACGGGGGCGATCATTTTCTTGGCTACCACACCGGCCGCCACCAACGGCAGGGTCATCCGGCCGGAGAACCAGCCGTCCCGCAGCGAACCGTACTTGCGCAACGCCACGAAGTCGGCGTGGCCGGGACGCGGAATGTCGGTGAAGGCGGCATAATCGGCCTTGCGGTAGTTGCGGTTGGCGAAGGTGATGGTCAGCGTGCCGTCGCTTCCGCGCCGGTCGTCGATTTGGGGAAGGTCGTCTTCGATGCGCGGCGTGGTGCCCTTGGCGCCGCTTTTGCGCCGCAGCAGGTCGGCGACGAAGTCGCCGGCCGCGAGCGGCAGCGACGCCGGCACGCCGCGCAGCGTGACGCCTACCGCCGGCGCGTGCGAAGCACCGAAGATTTCCAAACGGAAGCGTTGGCCGAATGTATCCATAGTCTTAGCGTTTGAGCTTTTCAAAGTTTTCGAGGAAGCCCGGGAACGACTTGGCGATGCAGTCTGTGTCGTCGATCTTCACGGGTCCGTCGGCAAAGAGGGAGGCTACGAGCAGGGCCATGGCCAGGCGATGGTCGCCGTGCGAAGAGCAGGAAGCCTTCCACAACCGCCGGTTTTCCTCGCCGTAGATGGTCATCTCGCCGCCTGAAACAGTGGTTCTCACGCCCAGCTTGCCGAATTCTTCGGCGAAGCTTTCCGCCCGGTTGCTCTCCTTGTTCTTGAGCCGGCCGATACCGGAGATCACGCTCTCGCCGTGCGAGAAGGCTGCCAGGACAAAAAGTGGAGCGAACAGGTCGGGCGCATCGTTGATGTCGAAATAGAAGGGACAGAGAATCGAGCGGCGGACGGTAATCGTGTTCTTCTCGGGGTCACGGACGATATCGACGTGGTTCTGCCGGAGCAGTTCGAAGATCACGGCGTCGGACTGACGGGAAAGCAGGTCCAGCCCCCGAAGCGTAACCTCGCCGGCTACGGCGCCGGCGACCAGCAGCATGGCGGCCGCGCTCCAGTCGCGCTCCACTTCGAGTCCCAGCACGGGTGTGATGCGCTGCTGCGGATCGATGTACCAGGTCCGGTAATAGGAATCTTCCTCCTGTTTGTTCTTGTCGGCCAGCTCGGGGCAGTCGTAGCCCGTCAGCCCGAAGAACGAGGCGATATAGGTGGTCAGGTTGATATAGGGTTCGCTCGTAACGCCGGAGATGACCAGCGTGCTTTCGGAATCACACTGCGAGAGGGCCATCAGCATGCCTGAGATCATCTGCGAGCCTTTGCTACCGTCCACTTCCACCGCGCCGGCTTTGAGCCGGCCCCGGACGGTGACGGGCAGGTGGCTCCGGTCCGTAAAAGTGAGCCGGAGGCCCAGTTTGCGCAGCGCGGCGCGATGGTCGTCGACCTTGCGGCGCAGCAGGGTCTTTTCACCGCTGATTTCGATGGCTTCTTTCGTCAGACCGGCCAGTGGGATGCAGAGGCGGGCCAGTAGTCCCGATTCCCCTACGAACAGGCTGTTGTCGCGTACGCGGAGTCCGTCGTGCAGGATGTCCTGATGCCCCTCGATGGTGAGGATGGTCCCGTCGAGGGATACGTCGGCATACAGCGACTGCGCCACGCCGATAGCGGAAACGATGTCGTCGCAGAGCGTCACGCCGTAGAGTTTCGTGGTGCCGGTAGCCAGGGCGGCGAGCAGGATGGCGCGCTGGGCGTAGCTTTTGGAAGCGGGCAGTGCGGCTTCTCCCCGCAGCTTGAAGGCACTTTCCGGCAACAGGTCGGCCACACAAGGCTGGCCGGAGGCAGTGGCGCCCTCCCGCGAAGGCGCGACGAAAAGGAAAGGGGCACCTTTTTCCAGGGCCTGGAAGCGCGAGTCGCGTCCGAGCGGTCCCATGGCGAAGGCCAGCAGCCTGCCAGGCTCGAAGCCGTCGTACAGGGCAAGGACCGTCGCTGCATCTTCCGGGCGGGTGGCCGTGGTGACGATCTTCACGATGTCGGCTCCTTCCCGCAGGGCCTGGGCGGCTATCTCACGCAGCCGCGGGAGCGGCTCGGTATTAGTGTAGTTGTGCCAGGAAAGGATGATCCGGGTCCCGTGGTTCAGGGCCAGGTTCAGCAGCCATTGTTTGGAGTTTTCCGGGAAATCGAGCGGGATGTCCACGTAATCCGCGCCCGCGAGGATGGCTGCGGAGAGCTTTTCGGCAGCCTCTGCAACCTGGGAGGGCAGGGAAACGTGGCAGGTGGCGATCAGTTCGGCTTTCCGCTGGCAGGAGAAGATGTCCCGGATTTCGTCCGTATCGAAGTCACACTCGTCGAGCCGGACCTCCACGGCGGCTCCGGGCCGGGAGGCGGCCAGGAACTTGCACCAGTCTGCTCCGGTGTCTTTCAGGCTGTAACAGATTCTTCCCATAGCCTGGCAGTTCCGATGGCGGTCGGAAGCACATAACGGATCGTCTCGCCGGAGCGCTTCTTGTCCTGGAGGATGGCTTTGTGCAGTTCGGCTTCAGGGACAGGCGGCTCAACGGGCAGACCGCACGCCGCGAAATCCTGGCGGATGCGCTCGGCATCTTCGGCCTGCAGCAGGCCTTTTTCACAGGCCATCCGGGCTGCCATCACGATGCCGATGGCCACGGCCTCGCCGTGCGCATAGCGGGAGCTGCATTTTTCAATGGCGTGGCCGAAGGTGTGGCCCAGGTTGAGCAGGCGGCGTACGCCGTGGTCTTCCGGATCCTGTGATACAAAGTCCATCTTGATCTGGCCGGCCCGCCGCACGAGCCACTGCGGCACTTGCGGCCTTTCAGCCCGGAAAACCTCCACGGCCGATTCAAAGGCGTGGCTGTCAGCCAGCAGGAAGGTCTTGAGCATCTCCGCGGCGCCGCAGCGAAGTTCCCGCAAAGGGAGTGTCTGCAGGAAATCCGTGTCAATCAACACGAATTCCGCCTGGCGGAACGTGCCGAGCATATTCTTGTAGCGGTCGAAGTTCACACCGTTCTTTCCGCCGATGGCCGCATCGACCTGTGCAAGCAGCGTAGTGGGCACAAGCCCGAATTTCACGCCCCGCTTGTAGATGGAAGCCACGAAACCCGTGATGTCGGTGGTGATGCCGCCGCCGACACCGATCAGGAAAGTGTCGCGGTCCGCCTGAAGTTCCAGCAACTGCGTCACCAGCCGCTCTACCGTGGAGAGGGTCTTGTCCTGTTCGGAAGCCTGCACCCAGAGCACGGGACATCCCCAGGCCTCGAGGATGCCGCGGCCCTGGAACCAGCTGTCTGCAATCAGGATGGTTCCCGTCCGGGGAAACAGGTCGGCGACGCTGCCGTATGAGAGATTATTCTTCAATACTGCCGGCGACAATGTTGGCGATCCGTGCGCGGAGCTTGCCCGTGCCACCCTTGTCGGTCGGGTGGACGCGGTGAGCCAGGATGATGACGGCTGTCTTGCTGTCGAGGTCCATGATGACGGAAGTTCCGGTGTAGCCGGTGTGGCAGATGGTGCGGGTGCGGCTGAAGAGGTCGCCGCGCAGGCCGGCCGCTTCACTGCGGTTGTCCCAGCCGAGGGCGCGACCGATCCACTCGTCGTTGTCGGCCGGTACGGTAGCCATGGTATTCACGGCCATCGGACTAAGGATGCGTTTGCCGTTCACGGCGCCGCCGTTCATGATGGCTGCGCAGATTACGGAAAGGTCCTCGCAGTTCGAGAACACGCCGGCGTTGCCCGAATTGCCGCCGTTGGCCAGGCGGGCCAGCGGGTCGTGCACCTCGCCGAGCAGGCATTTGCCGTCATCCTGCATTTCGGTCGGAGCCACGAGCGGCATCCATTCCGGATGGCGTTCCTTCGGCATGTAGCCCGTATGCTTGAGTCCCAGCGCGCCGAACACGTTCTTCTCGGCGTAGTCGCAGAGTTTCTCGCCCGTGATGTTCTGCAGGATGTTCTGCACCGTCACGAAGTTGAGGCAGCTGTACATATAGCCGGTTTTCGGGCGGAAGTTGCGTTTGATTTCGTTGGCGATGTGCCAGATCAGCGAGTCGGGGCTGTTCACGCCGAAGCGCTCCAGATAAGAGGCGGTGGCGATGTATGGAGCCAGACCGGAGGTATGCGTCATGACGTCCTGCACGGTGATATCCACCTTCTCGCCGGTGGCCGGATCGACCCAGGGCTTGAAGCCGGGGATGTACATGTCCACTTCATCGGTCAGACGGACGTATCCGTTCTCAATCAGCTGCATGAACGAGAGTGTGGTACCCACGCACTTGCTCACGGAAGCCAGGTCGAAGATGGTTTCCGGAGTCATCGGAATCGTGTCGGGAACCACCTGCTTGTTGCCGTAGGCTTTCAGGAAGACGATCTTGTCGTCGCGCACCACGCTGACGACGCAGCCCGGGATGTTGCCCTCTTCGATGGCGCGGGCCACCTCCCGGTCGATCTGGTTGAGTTTGGCCGAATTCATCCCCATCGATTCAGGGGTGACATGCTTTAGTGTGCCTTCCGGGACTTGCGCGGCACACGCCGCCACGAGTGCGACGGCGGCAATGAAAAACAGTATCCTTTTCATGATTTGCAAGAGATTTCGATGTCCGTCTTGCAAATATATAAAAAAAACCGGTCCCCGAAAAGGGAACCGGCTTTAAAGAAAAGTGTGTCGGAGGATTATTCCTCGCGACGGCCACGGCGCTCGCCACCACGGCGGTCGCCACGGTCACCGCGACGTTCGCCGCCACGGCGGTCGCCGCGCGGACGACGGTCGCCACCCCGGCGCTCGCCGGCTGCACCCTGTGCAGCAGCGGAAACACCGGCGTTCGGCGACAGGTCGCGTTTGCCGTACACTTCACCGTTGCAGATCCAGACCTTCACGCCGAGAACGCCGACCTTGGTGTGAGCCTCAGCCAGTGCGTAGTCGATATCGGCGCGGATGGTGTGGAGCGGGGTACGTCCTTCCTTGAACATTTCGCTACGGGCCATTTCGGCGCCGCCGACGCGGCCGCTGATCTGGACCTTGATGCCCTCGGCGCCCATGCGCATGGTCGAAGCGACGGCCATCTTGATGGCGCGACGGTACGACACGCGGCCCTCGAGCTGACGTGCGATGTTGTTGGCGACGATGTTGGCGTCGACCTCGGGACGTTTGACCTCGAAGATGTTGATCTGGACATCTTTCTTGCAGATGTTCTTGAGCTCTTCCTTCAGCTTGTCGACTTCCGTGCCGCCCTTGCCGATGATGATACCCGGACGTGCGGTGTGGATGGTGACGGTGATGAGCTTCAGGGTGCGCTCGATGACGATCTTTGACAGGGATGCCTTGGCAAGGCGGGCGTTCAGGTACTCGCGGATCTTGGCGTCCTCGAGGATGCGGGTCGGATAGTCACCATACCAGTTGGAGTCCCAACCACGGATGATACCCAGACGGTTGCTGATCGGATT
Organism: Bacteroidales bacterium UBA3290; assembly: GCA_002361615.1. GTDB lineage: Bacteria > Bacteroidota > Bacteroidia > Bacteroidales > UBA932 > Cacconaster. Next base: position 4,195 of record DETK01000003.1, on the reverse strand, counting down.
AGTCTTCTGTCCCATAATTATGCCTGCTCGGCCTCCTGTGCCGGTTCTTCTGCGGGTTTTTCATTCTTCGTTCCGACGATCACGGTCACGTGGTTCGAGCGCTTGCGGATGCGAGCGGCACGGCCCTGCGGCGCGGTGCGGATGCGTTTGAGCTGACGGCCGCCGTCGACCATGATGGTCTGGACGTAGACGTTGCCGTTCTCGAGTTCTTTGCGAGAGTCTTCGTTCTTTGCCTCCCAGTTGGCGATGGCGCTGCGCACCAGCTTCTCCAGGCGGACGGAAGCCTCTTTCTTTGAATAATGGAGAATATCCAAAGCGCGGTTGACTTCAACACCCCGGACCATATCGGCTACGAGCCGCATCTTGCGGGGGGAAGTGGGGACATCATTCAGCTTTGCAATCGCTGTGTGTCTCTTTATCTCTTTCAGCCTTTCGGCCATTTCTCTTTTACGAGCTCCCATTGTGTAGTCTCTTTTTTAATTTTTAACGGTTGCCGGAATGGCCCTTGAAGGTACGGGTCGGAGCGAATTCTCCGAGCTTGTGACCGACCATGTTCTCCGTGACGTAGACCGGAATAAACTTGGTACCGTTGTGGACGGCGATCGTGTGGCCTACGAAGTCAGGGGAGATCATGCTGGAGCGCGACCAGGTCTTGATGACTTCTTTCTTCATCGTGCCCTCGTTCATCGCGAGCACGCGTTTTTCCAGAGCTTCCTGGATATACGGACCTTTTCTAAGTGAACGACTCATAATCTTTTACAGTTTTATTCCGTTATTTCTTTCTTCTTTCAATGATGAACTTGCTGGAAGTCTTCTTGGGGTTACGAGTCTTGTAGCCCTTTGCAGGGAGGCCCTTGCGGGAACGCGGGTGACCGCCGGATGCACGGCCCTCGCCACCACCCATCGGGTGATCGACAGGGTTCATCACGACGCCGCGGTTGTGCGGCCTGCGGCCGAGCCAGCGCTTGCGGCCGGCTTTGCCGTGGCTTTCCAGGTTGTGGTCAGCATTGGATACGGTACCGACCGTGGCGCGGCAGGACACGAGAACCATACGGGTCTCACCCGAAGGGAGACGGAGGATGGCGTGGCCACCTTCACGGGCGGTCAGCTGGGCGAAAGTGCCCGCGCTGCGTGCCATCGCGCCACCGTTGCCGGGGCGGAGTTCGATGTTGTGCACGAGGGTACCGAGCGGAATTTCTGACAAAGGCAGAGCGTTGCCGATTTCAGGAGCTACTCCGGGGCCGGAAGCGATGGTCTGGCCGACCTTGATTCCGTTGGGAGCAATGATATAACGTTTCTCGCCGTCACCGTAAACGACCAGCGCGATGCGGGCGCTGCGGTTCGGGTCGTACTCGATGGTCTTGACCACTGCGGTGTAGTTGTCCTTGTCACGAAGGAAGTCGATGACGCGGTACATCTTCTTGTGGCCGCCGCCGAGATAGCGCATCGTCATCTTGCCCTGGTTGTTGCGGCCGCCGGTTCCGCGGAGCGGACGGAGGAGGCTCTTCTCAGGGGTCGAGCAGGTAATCTCGTCGAATGCGCTGATTGCCTTATTTCTGGTACCGGGAGTCACCGGTTTGAACTTACGAATTGCCATGGCTTTCCTTAAATATTGCTATAGAAGTCAATCTTATCATCACCGGCCAGCGTGACAAACGCTTTCTTGTAGTGGTTTGTGCGGCCTGTCTGTAAACCGTTCTTCGTATAACGGCTCTTGCGTTTACCGTGGTAGTTCACCGTATTGACATCCTTTACCGAAACACCATACATCTGTTCTACCGCCTTCTTGATCTCAATCTTGTTGGCGTCGCGGTCAACAAGAAAACCGTAACGGCCCAGCTTGTCGCCCAGGACCGTCATCTTCTCAGTTACGAGGGGTTTGATTAAAATTCCCATTGTCTGACAGTTTTATTTGCGTCTTTCAGCGATGATGTCCTGCACACCGTCGACCATCACCAGATGATTGGCATCCACGAGGGTATAGGTGTTGATTTCGTCAATGGTGATAACCTTGACTTCAGGAAGGTTGCGAGACGACAGGTAAATATTCTTGGAATTTTCAGGAAGCACGACGAGGGTCTTGCGGCCGTAGGCCTTCAGGTTCTCGAGGATCTTGATGAAATCCTTGGTCTTGGGGGCTTCCATTGCAAAGGGCTCGACCATCGTGATGGCGCCTTCCTTCGCCTTGTAAGACAGGGCGGAGAAGCGGGCGAGCTGCTTCAGCTTCTTGTTGAGCTTGAAGTTGTAATCACGCGGTTTGGGGCCGAAAGCGGTACCGCCGCCAACATAGATGTTGGACTTGATGCTGCCGTGGCGAGCACCTCCGCCGCCTTTCTGGCGACCCATCTTTTTGGTGGAGAAAGCGACTTCGCTGCGGTCCTTGGTCTTGTGGGTACCCTGGCGCTGGGCGGCAAGATACTGCTTGACGTCGAGATAGATCGCGTTGTCGTTGGGCTCGATGCCGAAAATGGTTTCGTCGAGTTCGACCTGCTTACCGGAAGCAGTGCCGTCAATTTTCAAAACATCCAGTTTCATAACGCTTAGTCCTCCAAAATTACATAAGATCCTTTGGCTCCGGGGACGGAACCCTTGACGATGACCAGATTGTTCTCAGGGATGACCTTGATGACCTCGAGGTTGAAGACCTTGACGCGGTCTCCGCCCATGTGGCCGGCCATGCGCATGCCTTTGAATACGCGCGAAGGCCAGGAGGATGCACCCATGGAACCGGGGTGACGGAGACGGTCGTCCTGACCGTGGGTCTGTCCGCCGACGCCCTGGAAGTGATGGCGTTTCACAACGCCCTGGAAACCTTTACCCTTCGAGATACCGGTAACGTCGATCCACTTGAGTTCCCGCTGGGTGAGGGATTCGAGCGTGATCTTGTCACCGAGCTTGAGCTCCATCGGGAAGTCGTTCTTGAACTCGACGAGCTTGCGCTTGGGAGTGGTCCCTGCCTTTTCAAAGTGCCCTTTCAGGGGCTTGCTGGCGTGCTTTTCTGAGATTTCGTCATAGGCAAGCTGTACAGCGGCGTAACCGTCTTTCTCAACTGTACGGATTTGCGTAACAACACACGGACCAGCCTCAATCACAGTGCATGGAAGATTTTTTCCCTCGGCACTGAACACGGAAGTCATTCCGATTTTCTTTCCAATAATACCAGGCATTTGGTGCTTAATTTGGTGTTTACTAATAAGTTAAATAGTCCTGCGCATTTTTCGCAGGGCTGCAAATGTACGGAGAATTATCCAAATGGCCAAACTTTTTTGTATTTTTGTAGTTATGAAACAGACACTTATGATTTTACTGGCCGCGGCATTCGTCGTGGCGGTTTCCTGCGGTAAAAATGAAAAACAGCCGACGGCGGAAGCGCCGGCCGTCGCGGAAGCGGCGGCCGACGATCTCGCGGCGGTGGCCGGTGATGACCTCGCAGGAGCGATGTCGATGGACGACTACGAGCACAAGTTCCCCAAAGAGTGGCGCAACCACACAATCGAAGTGACGGGCCAGAAAGGCAAGGGCGAAGATGAACCGGACATCAAGGCCATCCTCGACGCCATCGTCGAAGTCTTCCCGCTGCCGATGCTCGTCCAATGGGGCAGAAACAATGCAGGTACCCCCGCCGCCGGAAGCAAGAAAGCCGAAATCTACTGGGACCAGGACAACTTCTTCATCGGTGGCTGCTGGAAAGACCCGATGGGCAACTTCGACGATCATTTTGAACTCAAAGCCTGGCAGGTCAACATCGGCACCTGGCTGGTAGGTCTCAACTATCAGCCCCTTTGGGACGGCGACGACGGCGTCGGCGTCTACGGCAACCAGATTTTCTGGTGGTACGCCCCTAAAGGCGACGCGACCCTCTTCCCGATCGAATATGATGAAGACCACCCTCGCCTTCCCGATGACGGTGATCCCCATTTCGACCGCGAAGAAAACACCATCAGCTTCCCCGGCTCCCCCGACCCCGCCTCCGACCTCCTCCACTTCAACGGCTGGTGGTTCGTCCACTGGTAACCGTCACCCCCTTCCGGCATCTTCGACATCTCAGACGCCACCGGCGTGTCCGGTTCGACGGGCTTGACCGGGGAGCCTCTCCTCCCGCCAAACAGCCGCAACCTGATCGGCCCTACACGCTCTGTAGGGCCGTTATTTTTGCGCCAAGCCCCGGTCTTGAACTGCCCCCTAAAAGTTGGAC
>DETK01000008.1:53656-53825 GCA_002361615.1 Bacteroidales bacterium UBA3290 | reverse complement strand
TCAACGCTTCGGCAGGATTCGTCCGAGCGGTCTTGATGCTTTGGTAGAGGACGGATACGATGGCAATCAGCGCCACGATGGCTCCTGCTGCGAGGAATATCCACCAATGAAGGCCGATGCGGTGGCCGTAGCCGGAGAGCCAGCGGTTCATGATGAACCAGGCAATCGG
>DETK01000008.1:19094-53566 GCA_002361615.1 Bacteroidales bacterium UBA3290 | reverse complement strand
CTTCATGAACGACAGCACCAGTTCCCTCAGCACGCCGGAATACTCGGCCCCGAAGACCTTCTTCACCGACACGCTGCGGATTTCCTGCTGCATATAGTAGGAGCTCATGGCAAAGAGGCCCAGGGCGCTCACGAGGATGGACAGCAGCGTGAAGATAATGACTATCTTTAGCACCCGGCTTTCGTCACCGAAGCCGTCTTCGATCATTTCCTCAATATACTGAGCTTCGAAGAGCCTGCCCGGAAACACTTCCCCTGCAATGGCTTCCACCCGCTTTTTCGCGGCTGCCTGGTCTCCGGTCGTTTTTACAATCAGCACCCAGGGGTAATTGTCATCGGGATACTCCCCGTGATTGAAAATCATAGCAGCGCTCTGGTCGGCCTCCAGAGGGCGGATTTTGAAATCATAGTAGATGCCACCTATCTGACGTGTTCCAGCTTGAGCGGTCTGGAATTCCGTCGCTGTTTCCTCGATACCAATCTGCTTGAAGGCGTATTCATTGAGCCAATAGGCGCGCTGATGGTTGTCCTGCTTTATCTTTAAGCCAAGAATGTCGAAATACTTGTCATCACCCTGGATTTGTTGGAAGGACACCCAGTGACCATCCGGCATTTCCATCGTCCAGTTGTTAGTTCCTTCCAGCGGGATGCCGTCACCTTGCCCCACTTCTTCTACGCAGGGCTCCGCACGCAGGCGGTCCAGCAGCGGCCGAATCTGCCCAGTCTGGCCGAAGGCATTATCGACCACGAGGATGTCCTTGGTGTTATAGCCTAGGTCGGCAGAAATCATATGCCGAATCTGGAGCCCCATCGTGAGGGCGCTTACCAGCATCACGACTGCCACCACATTCTGCACGATGATAATGACTTTGCTATAAACCGTCTTGGTCTTGAGCCTGAGCGTACCGCGTACAATCTCAATGGGCTGCGCCTGTTGAATTAACAGGGCCGGTACGATGCCGGACAAGAGGCCCAGTACCACGATAAAGCCCAGTACCAGCAGCACATTGACTGGGGTAACCGCCTTGAAGATGGATACCTGGTACTCCAGCAGGCGGGAAACCGCCGGACAGAGCGCTTCCGCCAGCAATATGGCCAGAAGCATCGAGATGCCGCAGATAAGCGTACTCTCGGAAATCACCTTCAGGAAGATGCTGCGCTTGTCGGCACCTACCAGGCGCCGGGTGGCCATCTCCTTGGCCCGGAAGCCCGTGAGGGCCGTGGTCATATTGATATAGTTCAGCACGGCGAAGGCAAGGAGCAGCAGGCACATCGCCAGCAGCAGGTTCACGAAACTGCGGTTGCCGAACTGGATGGTCTCCGTCCAATCTTTATTCCCATCATCCAGGAAATACATGTTCCTGAGAGGAATCAGCCGAACATTATCGTATTGGCTTTTGTACACCCAGAAATTCTCTTCGCACCAATCCAGGATGTCACTCTGCCTGGCCTGAAGGTCGGCGCCCGGATAGGTCATCACAAAGCAGACGCCGCCGCCGGCGTTGCTCATGTATTCGTCGTGTGACGAATTAATTTTTGGCATTATATCGCCCCGTATCAGGACATCCGGTGCTTTCAGGATGGAATTCCCGAAATCTTCATACACGCCACAAACGGTAAGCTGAAAGGACCCCTCATAATTTAAAGATATGACCTGTCCAAGCGGGTTCTTGTCTGAGAAATGGGCATTCGCAAACTCTCGGCTTACCATGCAGCGGTCCCAGGACACGAGCCAGTCGGCTTTGTTGCCTTCCACCAGGTCATAACTGAACATCTCAAAAAAGGTGCTGTCCGCCGCCATCGTGCTGCCATAGACTCGTTCTCCGTTAATGTTGAACGCTGCCGCCGATGCGATATTGGCCACGCAACACCCCTTTTCTATTTCAGGAAAATTGCTCTTCAGGTGCTTGTCTAACCAATAGCCCATATTTACGTTATCTTCGCTGGCAACAGCATAGATCCGGTCCGCATTTTCCTGAAAGGAATCCGTGGAGAGCTGCCGTTGGACATAAGCTGCCAGCAGGAGCACAAAAGCCATTGATACCGTCAGGCCCACAAGGTTGATGGCGCCGTATAACTTATTCTTCCTAAGGAAGTTCCAAAAACTTTTCATCGTCTTTTCCCGAAAGTGACGGGGACCGGGCGTCCCCGTCACGCCGCTTTTAACAGTATGAGAATACTAATAACCAAAAAACTTATAAAAAAGTATCATAAGTAGCTAAAATACAAGCACATCGCTGTCGCCATACGTATCGTACCCGGAGGTGATGACCTTCTCGCCGGGCTCCAGGCCCTCAAGGACTTCGTAGTACTGGGGATTCTGGCGTCCGATGCGGATTTCCCGCTTGACGGCCTTGTTGCCCTCTTTGTTGACGACGTAGATCCATTTGCCGCCGGTCTTCTGGTAGAAGGTGCCGCGCGGGATGATGACGGCCTCTTCAGGCTGGCCGAGCTGGAGGTTGAGGTAGTAGGTCTGTCCGGCGCGGATGTTTTCGGGCTGCTCACCGTCGAATTTGAAATCGGCTTTGAACTTGCCGTCGCGGACCTCCGGATAGACCTTGCGGATGACGGTGGAGTAGGTCTCACCTTGGCGTTCGAAGGTGGCGGAGAGGCCCGCTACCACGCGGTCGATGTAGTGCTCATCGATTTGGGCTTCCACCTTATAGGTTCCGACGGAGTTGATCTGGCCGATCTTGGTGCCGCTGGCGATGCTTTGGCCCAGGACGACGTCCAGCAGGCCCAGTTCGCCGTCGATAGGGGCTTTTACGATGAGGTTGCTCTTGCGGCGGCGGATCATCTGCATATTGAGCAGCATATTGTCCAGGCTTTCTTCCATACGGTCGATCTGGGTGCCGCGGTAGAGGCTGTCCTGCTTGGACCGTTCGCAGATCAGGTCGTATTTCTGCTGGGCCAGACGGTAGTCTTCCTCGGCCTTGAGGTACTCTTCGCGGGCGATGAGCTTGTCCTCAAAGAGCGCCTTCTGCTGCTCATAAGCACGGCGGAGACGCTCCACCTGGGTGCCGTACTCCAGCACGTTCTGCCGCACGTCCAGTTTCTGCTGCTCCATCTGGATCTGGGTGTTGCGGAGGATGTTCTCTTTCTCCGCCAGCTCCGCTTCGGAGTTGAGGATCTGCAGGTCCAGATTGTCGTTGTTCAGGATGAGGATCGCGTCGCCGGCTTTCACCGGGGAACCTTCCTCGATGAGGATCCGTTCCACGATACCGCCCTCCTGCGGGCTCAGCTGGATCGTCGTCATCGGCTGCACGCGGCCGCTGATACGGATATAGTCGTTGAACTCACCCTTCACGGCGCTCGACACGGTGATGGCATCCTTGTCTACCCGCAGCGTCTTGTTGTTCGGCCGGGCAATCAAGTACACGATAAATACCAGCAGCAGGGCTCCCAGCCACCAGGGCAGAGCCTTCTTCGTAAACGCCACGCGCCATCCGGTTTTCTTTTCGATGATCTTATCCATAATCGTCATTCCGGGCTTGCCCCGGAACCTCTTTTTTTTTATTGGTTGATGTATTCTATTCCATTGTAATAGCGGACCACCGCCTGCTTGATGAGATACTTGAACAGGGAGTTCATCTCATCGGCCTGGGCCTTGAGGAAGTTGTTGGTGGCGGTCTGGTACTCGAGCGAGGAGATCAGGCCCTGGTCCATCTTTTTGGCGTTCAGGCGATAGGATTCTTCCTGCACGCACCGTTTCTTCTGCGCCTGCAGCCAGGCGGCCTCCGCGCCGTCGCGGTCCTGCACGGCCCGGTGGACTTCGCTCTCCACATCGCGGCGCTTCTGGTCATACTGAGCCGTCATCTTCTTGAGCGCATTCCGCTTGCGGGCAATGTTGTCGTGGCCCTGCAGCCGGTTGTAGATGGGGATCGACATCGAGAACTGGATGTACTCGCCCTGGTGGTTGCGCAGCTGGTCGATATACGGGTCAATCTGCAGCTGCTGTCCGGGATAATTGAAGTAGCTTGTACTCCAGCCGGCATTCAGGCTCAGGCTCGGCAGCAGTTGCCAGCGGGCCGTGGATAGCTCGCGGCGCGCGTTGTCGACGTTCCAGCCGGCGATCTTTACGCCTGGATTGTTTTCCAAAGCATAGCTGACAACATCGTCGGAGGCGGGATCCCCGGTCAAGCCGGGGATGAGGGATGAAGCGTCATGCCCGGCTTCACCAGGCATCCCGGTATCGATGTGCAGCTCATCTTCCACGGGCCAGAACATCAGGTCGGCGAGTTTGGCGAGCTGGTCTTTGTAATAATTTTCGGCATTGATGGCATCGTACTGCCGGTCGGCCAGGTCGGCTTCGGCCTGCACCACGTCGGCGTGGCTCTTCTGCCCGATTTCCTCCTGCTTTTGGAACTTGCCGAGCGTGGCTTCGGCCGTAACGGCCTGCGCCGCGTAAATGTCACTCAAACGCTTGTAATAGACCACATTGTAGTAGGCCTCCATCACGGCCAGACAAATATCGGCCTCCACCTGTTTCTCCTGCGTCTGGCCAATAGCCAGGGCCGTCTTGGAGATTTTCAGGTTGTTGACGGCGTTGAATCCGTCGAAGAGCGTGATGCCCGCTCCCAGGGAATATCCGTTGTGGAACGAGGTCTCCGTGACGTAGATATTCGTTTCCGGGTCGATGCTGCGGCCGAAGTTGTAGTAGGCGTAGGTACTTGCGTTGACCGTCGGCGTAAAGGCCTTGAGCACGGCGTTGCGGCGTGCCACCTGGGCATCACCGATCTCGGCCTGTTGGATCCTCATCTTCGTCGAATGGGAGATGGCATATGTCATGCAATCCCTGAGGGTCATCACTTTCGCGTCCTGTCCGGCCTGACCGGGCATCTGCTGCCCGCTGGCAGCAAATACCACGGAAACCATCCAGGTCAATAATAAGAACATTCGCTGTATCATCGTGTTTCTCCTTATGATCGATAATTCTGTACGCGAATACGTACATCCGCCATGCCAAAAGATTTAACACGCTGATATAGAGATAGAAACCATTTCGACCACCCGATAAAAAAAGTGTAAAGCTTTACAATGCTTTACACTTTCGGCTTTACACTTTACAGTTTTCCGTCCCTAGCGGAACCGGAGTTCAAAGACGGTCTGCCGATCGTCGCTGCGGACCAGGTCAATGCTGCCGTTGTGCTGCCGCATGATCTGGCGGGCCAGCGAAAGGCCGATGCCGGAACCTTCTTGTTTCGTCGTGAAGAAGGGGATGAAGATCTGTTCCTGCGCGGAGGCGGGAATGGGTTCGCCGTCGTTGGCAACCTGGATGATGACGTCGTCGTCCTTGCCCATCCGGGCACTGATGTCAATGTGCTTTGCTCCGGCCTGCAGGGCGTTCTTGATCAGATTGATCAGGATCTGGGAAATCTGGCCCTCGTCGGCATAGATCATCAGGTCGGGCTCTTCCGGCCGATAGACGCATCCGGCGCCGCAGGAGGCGGCGAATTCGCTGTTGAGGCTGATGACACTGTCCATCAACTCCTGCAGGTCCAGCGCCTTGCGGATGGGCTTTGCCACACCGGACAGTTGGCGGTAGGTCTGCACGAAGTCGATCAGGTTCTTGGAGGAATCGGAGATGGTCTCGAGTCCGGCCTTGATGTCCAGTTCGCTGTGACCCTGCTCATCGACCGACTTGGCCATCGCATCGGAGAGCGAGGCGATGGGGGAGACGGTATTCATGATCTCGTGCGTCAGCACGCGGATGAGTTTCGTCCAGGAATCCTGCTCGTGTGCCTGGCGCTGCTTTTCGAAGATGGTGCGGATCCGGTTCAGCGTGCGGTTGAACTTGTTCTTATCCCGGAAGCGGAAATTGAGTTCTCCGTCTTCCATCGCATCCATCATATAGGCCACCTTCTTGATGTCTTTCTGGCGTGTCCGGAGGATGGCAATCACCGCCGCCACGATGGCGACGATGACGCAGGCTCCCACGATATGCCAGAGGGTGAAGGTCATAGGCCGTACTTCTTCAGTTTTGCGTATAACGTCGGGCGGCTTACGCCCAGCATTTTGGCTGCTGCGGAGATGTTGCCCCCGGTGCTTTCCATCGCCTCGCGGACGCGGCGTTCCTCTTCGGCCTCGTCACGGAGGAGATTTGCTCCCTCCGGTCGCACCTCTTGCTGCGCCCGGGTCCGGGTAAAGCCCGAAATGCCGGAAGGCGTTGCACCCGGCGCTCCGGACTTGGTTCCAGCATCCCGTTGGAGGTCTTTTGCCGTCAGTTCGCGGCCGTCCGACAGGATGACCGCCTTCTCGAGGCAGTTCTGCAGTTCGCGGATGTTGCCGCTCCAGTAACCCTCGGTCAGCAGTTGCGCCGCCTCCGGCGTCATGCCGGTCAACGGACGATGATATTTCTCGGCGAAGCGCTCCAGGAACATCTGCGAGAGCGGAGCGATATCTTCCCTGCGCTCCCGAAGCGGGGGAAGGGCGATGTGTACGGTATTGATGCGGTAGTACAGGTCTTCCCGGAACCGGCCTTCGCGGACCATCGCACCCAGATCCATGTTGGTGGCGCAAATCAGGCGGATATTGACCGGAATGGCCTGTGAGCCGCCCACACGCACCACGCTGCGGTTCTGGATCACCCGCAGCAGTTTGGCCTGCAAGTGCAGGGGAATGTTGCCGATCTCATCGAGGAAGAGCGTGCCGCCGTCGGCCTGCTCGAACTTGCCCACGTGGTCGGTATGCGCATCCGTGAAAGCGCCTTTCACGTGTCCGAAGAGTTCGCTCTCGAAGAGCGTCTCCGTAATGGCCCCGGCATCCACCGCAACCATCGGTTTTTCGCTTCGGAGGCTGTGGGCGTGGATCTCCCGTGCCAACACGTCCTTGCCGGTACCGTTCTCCCCGGTAATGAGCACCGTAGCGTCGGTCGGCGCGATCTTTTCGAGGGTCTTGCGGATGGCGGTCATAGGTTTGGAAGACCCCCAGTACATAAGATTTCCGGTCGAGTCGGGATTGACGCCCGCGGTGCCTGCGGTGCCCGGCTTTGACCGGGCATCCCTGCCCAGCGCCTTGCGGGCCTTGTCGCGGGCTGCGGTGAGCACCTCGATGAGTTTGTCGTTGTTCCAGGGCTTTACGATGAAATCGAATGCGCCGCGCTTCATTCCCTCCACGGCCAACTGGATGTCGGCGTAGGCGGTGAACAGCACCACTTCGACTTCCGGCACCATTTTCTTGATTTCTCCCGCCCAGTACAAGCCTTCGTTGCCGGTGTTGACCGAAGTATTGAAGTTCATGTCCAGCAGCACCACGTCCGGCCGGAACTGATCGAGCGACGAGACCAGGGTCGCAGGCGAAGGAATCGTCTTGACCTGGGCAAAATGCACAGGCAGGAGGATCTCCAGCGTCCGCCGGATCCCCAGATTGTCATCTACGACCAGTATTTTTCCAACTTTTGAAGCCATTGTCAAATCATTTTTTTTCGCCCGCACGGAAATCAAAAGCCGTTCCAGATATGCAATATCTTATGTTTCAATGGTTTATTCTATTACGTGCTCTTGTAAAACCGTAAAGACTCCTTACACCCTGTAAAGATTCTTTACACTTATTTCCGGGTAAAGCGGGGGACCCTGTCGATCGGGACATCCAGCTGATAGGTTTTCCCGCCTTTGTAAACTTTGCCGTTCTCGTCCTGCCAGCGACCCTTCGGAAGGCGTACTGTCCGGGAAGTGCCCGGCGTCATCATCGGTGCTACCAGATAGCGGTCGCCCAGCATATACTGGTCGATGCAGGTCTCAAAGCCCTGGCCGGGGAAAGCATACTCCATGTTCCGGACAATCGGTTCGCCGGTCTGCGCCCCGATCTTCGCCTGTTCCACCAGGTAAGGGCCCAGCTCTTCGTGCAGGCGGGCATATTTCAGGCAGATGGCCAGATGTTCTGCATCCAGGACCCGCCAGGGAGCCACGGAGAACTGCATCATGGGCATCAGGGCGTGGATCTGGCAGGAGCGGACGATGAGGTCCTGATCCATTTTGGCCTGGTCCACGTTCCGGAAACTGCCGAATTCCCCGCCGCCGATCATATCGGGACACGTGTAGATGTGTCCCAGCATACCGGCCGCAATCATGTCCGGAACCAGGCTGAAGACAGCTTGCCAGGAGTAGGACTTGTCGCCGAGGCGCTGGACCAGGGCATCGCCGCCCATCCGCCAGCAGGCACGAAACTCATTGTAGGGGAATTCCAGTCCCAGTTTGGCCCAGAGCATGGTCTGGTCGGTGTCGAAGGACTTCCCGTCGAAAGGACGGGTGTCTTCCTCCAGATACCGCTCCGGATCCCCGGCGTCGAATTTGAACCCGTCGATGCCGTAGTGCTCCTGCAAGGCGGTCAGCGTTCCCTTGAAATAGGCATAGGCATCCGGATTGCTCAGGTCGTAGCAGGCGCTCAGTCCGTTCCACCAGTCCAGGATGGCAGGGCGGTCGCGTTCGGCATCCATCACCAGATAGCCCTTCCGGCGGAGCATCCGGTATTCCTGGCTGTCCGGGGAGACGAAAGGACAGATCCACAGCATCACCTTGAATCCCAGGGCGTGAAGCTCGTCCACCATCCCCTTCGGATCAGGGAATCGGTCCGGACGGAACTCCGTGCTGCCGTAGTATTTCTGCCAGTTGTCGTCGATCATCAGGATGCCCGGAGGGAAACCGTTGTCCACGATCCCGTGCGCATACTTGAGCACGTCTGCCTGGTTCTGGTCGTAAACCAGTTCGATCCAGGTGTTGTACTGGGGCTTGTTGAGGAACATCTCAGGCGGAATCTTCCCGCTGGGCGGGAAGTGAGCCTTGGAAGCGGCCAGGAAAGCCTCCCGGAGCGTTGCCCCTGCCTGAACGCAAGTTACGGAGCCGCCGTGATGCGGCGCGATCCGGATCTCCCCGCCGGAAATGGTGGCGGAGAAAGAAGCATCGCACCAGATGTACCTGCCTTTGTCGGAGAGCAGCAGCGGGGTCGTCTGGTTGTTGAAGTTCTGCCGGGCCAGGTCGAAACTGAACTCGGTGGAGGCATCGAAGGGCATCCGGACGCCCAGGTCCGTAGCGGCACCCCACCACTTCTCTCCGGGCAGCATACTGAACACTTGCTCCTGGGCTTGGATTTCGACACCCAGGAACAGCAGGCAGAGGGCCAGGATACAAGTCTTTTTCATAAGCTAGAATTTCGAGAATCTGAGGAATGAGTGATGCGCAGGGGCTTCGTCGTCCGTGACGTGGAGGGTCCAGCCCAGGTCGTTATAGCCCTCTTTCGTGAAAGGTACGTCCGCATTGGCCAGCCGGAAGGCATTGGGAGAGGACCAGGAGGGAATAGGCGTCCAGTGCTTCTGACTTGAGATCATCGACAAACAGCTTTCATACGGAAGGCCGGCCAGGTTCGACACGGCTGTCCAGGCCTTGCCGGCCGAGCCGGTCTCACTCTCGTCAATACCATACGAAGTCTTGCTCATCACTACGGCCACTTTCGCATCCCGGGCGGAAAGCGTTCCGGCAAGCAAGACGGTCAGGAGGGTTGTCAGCAATCTTTTCATAGCTCTGCTAAATAGCCAGTTTGTCGAATTTTGCCTTGAAATCGCTCCAGCGGTAGAAGCCGGGGGCTACTTCGGGAAGCGGCAGCGAAGCGCAGAAACCGTTGAGAAGCGCCTGGACCAGAATCTCGTCCGGCGCCTTCTTGCTGCGGAAGAATACCAGCTGGAAGTTGCAGGCCATCGGGATGTCGTAGCTCCGCCAGACCTTTTCCACGTCGTAGGGGTCGGAGATCATTGCGTCCATCCCGTTTACGCCGAGGTAGGAGATCAGGGGCGCCAGGGCTGTGTCGTGTGAGAAACGCATCCGGATGGAGACTCCGTTCGAGAGGTCCTCTTCGAAGCGGTCGATGATATCCTTCGCCGCGACGGACATCTCCAGGAAGCGGCGGCGGTCCACGCCGGGCGCCACGCCCGTATACATATAGTCGCTGTAGTTCTGGACCCGCCAGATCGCATAGCGTTCTTCAGGCGTAAATACTTCCGTGAGGGCAGCAGGGACAGGGAAATCGAGGTTCTCGCTGTCAGACACCAGCTGCATCATGTCGTACATGAAGGAATCGTCGATCCCGATGCCCTCGGTCGAAGTAAACCAGCGCCCGATCACGCCTTCTTCGTCAAAGACAGCCTTGGCAAATTGCTCGTACCGGGCCCGGGCTTCTTCGGTAAAGGGTTCCATGGCCTTGTAGTTCGGGTTGGAATGGCTCTCCGGAATGAGCATGGCATAGTAGGGGCGGCCATAATCCACCTGGATGGTGAGGTCGCGGTCCAGGTCGGAGAGTTCGTCCAGGCAGCAGAGCATGCTCACGATTACGCGCGAAGACTCTGTGGAGAGGGCCACCAGGTTGGTCTTTCCCTTGAAGATCTCCGGGTAGTTCCGGTAGATCTGGCTGGCGATCTGCCGGTGCTGCCGCTGGCCCTTGAGGGTCAGGATCCCTTCGTGATAGAGCATTTTGGGATAGACCTCGGCATAAGCCTCGAAAAACTTCTTTCCTTCCGGGGTCAGCAGCCCCTTCTCATCGGCCGTCTTCCAAATCGAATACATCTTCGGATAGAACTGCGATCCGTCGACAAAGCGAGAGCCGTGTCGACCCATATGGCTGATGTAGAAAGGCTTGTATCCCTTCGGAGGACGGGGCGGAAGAGGCTGTCCCTCGGGATAGACGCCGAAGGTTCCGCCCCAGCGGGAAGGCTCGGAAAGAACATCTTGTTTGGCCCACTGATGGTCTTCCTGGGCGAAGAGCAACATCTCCGGCATCAGCGCGAGAAGCAGGCAGAGGAACAATTTGCGGATGGAGGTGTTCATGTTCGTATGGCTTAGCGATTATTTTTCTTGATGGTCAGCGAGCCGTCCGGATTGAGCGGATCGGCCACGGCAAAAGGAACCGGGTAGAGGACACCCTTGACTTCCAACTCCGCTTTGAGACGGAGCCGGCCGCTGTTCCAGTCGAATCCTTTCGGCAGGTACATCATGCCGGAACGGACGCCTTCTACATCAGGGTAACCTGCGTCGAGACAGCCGCTCACGTGGACCTGACCATCTTCGGTGAAGAGGGTCAGCCGCAGCACGCCGGGTACGCCGGCGATGCCGTCGTTGGTCATGCCGATGATCAGGAAATCCAGGTCTTCCTTGTCCTTGCCGTGCCAGATGAAGGACGGGCGTACGCGATAGCCGATGCAGCTGGCCAGGTCATCCAGCGCTTCGGGATACCTGCGGTAATAGTCTTCCAGGTTCTCCGCGCAGATGCTGTGGAAACTCCAGAGGGAATAGTAGTTGGCACCGGCATCCTTGGCGTGGAGGATTACATCGTCTCCCGTGGGGCGGCCGTACGGATCCAGACGGATGGTGGAGGCATCGCCGCGGGTCATGGCGCACTCCACAAAGGCCGCCGTCCAGGCGGGACGGTTGCACAACTGCTCGATGCTTTCGCTGTCCACGAGGATCGTGTCGCGGCGCAGCCAGTTGTGGTCGCGGACCGAACGGTCCACGAGGGCGGAATTGCCCACGCCGCTGTGGTCGGGCTGGACATTGGTCACCAGCGGAACCTTGGTCCACGCGGCCTGCTGGATCTCGTAAAGCCGCAGGAAAGTATCTTCCGCCGCCTTGCGGTTCGGGAAGTTGTGCCCCTCATACGGCCAGGCGTGCCCTTCGCCCCAGAAGCCGAACATGTGCGTGTCCACGAACTCGATGAGCGGGCTGCCGTTGTAGCGGTCGGCCATCAGGTGCTGCATCTCCTCGAAATACCCGATCAGGTACTCGTTGTAGCGCGGCTGAAAGTGGTCGTGCTGGAACCGGGGCTGGGAAGGGTCGCCCTTCCATTCTCCCCTCAAGTGGTCGAGCGGGACTTTCTTCAGGACGAAGTCGGGCAGCGCGTTCTCGAGCGTGTCCGGATTGCTGAGCATCACCCGGAAGCAGACCCGCTTCCCATATTGGGCCGCTTTGTCCATCGTAATCTTCCAGTAGTCGTCGAAATCCAGTTTACCCGCCTTCTTCTGGATATGGCGCCAGTTCGGGCGGATATGGACCTTGGTTCCCAGCGGGAAACGGAACAGTTTGTCGATGGTCGTCTCCAGCGATTCGCCGGGCACGTGGGGCGCACCGTAATCTCCTGAAATATAAGTTGTCATGCCCATACCGAAGGCATTGAGCCGCTGCTTGCCCGGCATCGTGTACTGGACTACTTCCGGTTCCTCTCCGAAAAAGTCTTCCGGCGCGTAGGAAGGGAAAGGACCCTGGTAGAGACGGTCTCGGACCGCCGGCCCCGGGCCGAAATCGTACTTGTGCCAGTTATGCTGCGGCACCCAGGCCTTCAGGCCGGGCGCGAGACCGACGGCGGCTCCCGCCACCAGGCCGGTCTTGATGAAATCCCTGCGTTTCATTATCCGTTCACGTTTCTGATGATGTTGAGGGACCCGTCGGGGTTGACCCCGTGAGCCGCGGCGATGGGCACCGGATAACGGACGCCCTTGACTTCAATTTCGGCCTTGAGTTTCAACCGGCCGCTGTCGGCGGAAACACCCTTGGGAAGGGTGATCATCGCTTCCCGGATGCCCTTCGGATGCGGGAAGCCGGCATCCAGGCAGCCGCCTGTCTCCACGCTGCCGTCGTCAGTGAACACGGTCAGGCGAAGGACGCCGGGCACGCCGGCGATGCCGTCGTTGACCATGCCGAAAATCAGGTTCTCGTGGCCCTCTCCGTCGGAGGAGCGCCAGATCCACGACGGGCGTACCCGGAAGCCGATGCAACGGTTCAGATCGTCCAGCGCATCGGGTAATTTCCGGTAATAAGCCCAGAGATTGTCGGGGTTGATGGCGTGGAAGGTCCAGAGGGAATAGTAGTTCGCTTTCAGATCCTTCACATGGGAGATGATGACCTCGCCCCGGGAGAAGCCGTTCGCATCGACCGGGTAGTCGGTCCCGTTACCGGAACTCATGGCGCCTTCGCAGAAATTCGCCACCCAGGCCGGACGGTTGCTCAGCGCGTCGATGCACTCGTTCTGCACGAGGATGGAATCCCGGCGCAGCCAGTTCCCGTCCCGGACGGACCGGTCGATGACCGAAGAATGGCCGACCCGGTTGTAGTCCGGCTGGACATTGGTCACCAGCGGCACCTTGGTCCAGGCTTTCTGCTGGATTTCATACATCTTCAGGAGCGCTTCCTCCGCATCCTTCCGGGAGGGGAAATTATGTCCGTCGTACGGCCAGGCGTGGCCCTCGCCCCACAGGCCGAAATGATGGGTGTCCACCATTTCGATCTCCGGACCCCCGTTGTACTTCTCGGCCAGCAGGTTCTGCATTTCCTCGAAGTAGCCGATCAGGTAGTCGTTGTATTCCGGCTGGAGATGCTCGTGCTGGTAGCGGACCTGCGAAGGATTCCCGGTCCAGGAACCTTTCAGCTTGTGCAGCGGCACTTTTTTCAGGACAAAGTCGGGCAGCGCGTTTTCCAGGATGTCCGGATTGTTGAGCATCACCCGGATGCCCACGCGCTTGCCATACTGGAGCGACTTTTCCATCGTGATCTTCCAGTAATCGTCGAATTCCAGTTTCCCTTCCTGTTTCTGGATGTGCCGCCAGTTCGGACGGATGTACACTTTGGTTCCCAGCGGGAAGCGGAACAAGCCGTCGATGGTTTCTTCCAGGGTTTTTCCGGGCACCACAGGCGCGCCGAAATCGCCGGAAATATACGTGATCAGGCCCATACCCATGCAGTTGATCTGCTGCTTTCCGGGTTGGGTGGACTGGTAGCACCAGCCGCCGTAGAAGTTTTCCGGCTCGTAGCAGCCGAACGGCCCCTGGTACAAGCGGTCGTGAACCGCGGGCCCCGGACCGAAATCATAATCCGTCCAGTTGTGGACCGGCACCCAGCCTTTCAGGACAGGCGAAAGACCCACGGCAGCCGATGCCGCCAGGGCCGTCTTCAGGAATTTGCGTCTTTGCATAACGATAGGGTTGTGGGCGTGAGGGTTTTACCAGATAGTACAACGGTCAATGACAAATGTACAAAAAGACCTGCACACTAGCAACGGAAATTATGCGTGAAACGCCAAAAGCTGGTTATTTGAAGGGCGAGCCATGAAAACCTGCCTTTTTTATGGCCGACCCCGATGAAAACAGTTCCCCGGCCATGAAATCATAGGGTTTTTATGGCCGATGAAACAAAAATGCCCTGCAGATTGCTCTGCAAGGCATTTCAGCGGTGCGGACGAGACTCGAACTCGCGACCTCCGGCGTGACAGGCCGGCATTCTAACCAGCTGAACTACCGCACCTTATTTTACCGGGGCATGCCCCGGACCCCTCGCTTCGGCCTTGTTATTGCGCAGGGCTAACCCTGCTCGGCCTTCGCTAGCACCTGATGGTGCTTTTTTCGATTGGGATTGCAAAGATAGAGACTTTTTTTAAGTGTGCAAAAAAAATCAAAACTTTTTTCATCCCGTCCGAATGACGCTTGTCAATACTTGTGTTTCGTGTCGGCGATTTCTTCGGGGGTGATCTTCTTGCGGTCCATCTGATGCCAGGCATAGGCGATGTAGGCCACGACGAAGGGAATCAGGAGGGATACCCAGAACATGACCTGGAGCGTAAACTGGCTCGAGGAGCTGTTGCGGATCGTGAGGGAACTCTGCAGGTCGGTGCAGGACGGGTAGTAGGCCGTACCGTTGTAGCCGGCGATGAAGAAGACGGCCATCACGACCAGGACCGTGCCGATGCCGGCGGGCCAGATACCGCTCCGGGATTGCTGGAAGGCGCCCTTGAAAATGCCCCAGAGTACCAGCAGCACGCCGAGGAGGAACATCACCAGGACGGCGGGCATCTGCAGGAAGTTATGCAGGTACTTGAATTTCTCCATCGAGATGATCCCGTCCTCGTCCGCGGCAAAGCCGGGGCGTACCAGCAGGATGAGCAGCCAGCTCAGGAAGAAGGCCAGGAACGGTACGAGGCTCATTTTGACCGTGCGGCGCATCTGGGCCTGGATTGCGTTGTCATCCACGTTGTTGAGGATGTAGAGTGCACCGAGGATGGAGGTCAGGAACATCAGCGAGCAGCCGAGCAGCAACGCGTGGTAGTTGACCAGGGCCTCGAGCCCGTGCCAGCCGTTGCCCCAGGTGCTGATGACCGGGGCGGTGGGGTCGGTGATCGCTACCTTGTTGACGGTGAAATCGCTGCCGGTGAAGAAGGTGCCGACGGCGGTACCGATGAGCAGGGGAGCGAGGATACCGTTGATCATCAGGAAGACGCGGAAGGCCTTGCTGCCGATCAGGTTTTCCTTCTTGTTCTGGAACTCATAGGAAACGGCCTGGAAGACGAAGGAGAGCAGGATCAGGACCCACACCCAGTAGGCGCCGCCGAAGCTGGTGCTGTAGAACAGCGGGAAGGAGGCGAAAAAGGCGCCGCCGAAGGTGACGAGTGTCGTGAAGGTCAGCTCCCATTTTCGGCCGGTGGAATTGAGGATCATCCGCTTCTGGAGATCGCTCAGCGTACGGTTGCCCAGGTGGAGATTGGCTCCCTGGACGAACATCAGGAAGACGAGCAGACCGCCCAGCAGGGCGATCAGGAACCACCAGTAATTCTGTAGGAAAATATCGGACATGGCTTTATTCTTTTGGTGTTTCAGGACCTTTCTTGATGGCACCGATCAGGATGCGGATTTCGATGACCAGGAAGAGCGTGAAGATGGCCAGGAACACGAAGAAGGTGGTCTTGACCGCTCCTGCGCTCAGGCTGGAGATGGCTACGTTGACGGGGAGAAGTCCCTGGATGGTCCAGGGTTGCCGTCCGACCTCGGCCACGATCCAGCCGGCCTGGCCGCAGATGTAGACGAGCGGAATGCAGACGATGGCGGCGATCATGAGCCAACGCTTGCCGGCGAGTTTGTCTTTCCAGGCAAGCCATCCGATGACCAGGAGTTCCAGCAGCAGGAGCATGCCCAGGCCGATCATGAAGCGGAAGGCCCAGAAAACCACGCCGACGGGCGGGATTACATCTTCGGGTTTCTCGAGATGGCCGTAACCCATGTACTGGACGTTTTCTTCCAGCGCGTAGCGGGCCTCGGCCTTCTCCGACGGATCATCGGTGCTCCGATAGATGGACAGGGCGATCAGCGCTTCCCGTCCCATGGCCATTTTCTCGGCGACGGACGGAATCTCGTTTCCCTCGTTGTCGGTATAACCGTTCAGGATGTCGTTGATACCCGGAACATAGCCGTTGATGTTGTGCGTGGCCAGGATGGAGAGCATCCCGGGAATCTTGATGCCGGGGACGATGGTGAAAGATGCACGGCGGCCGCCGTCCTGCAGTCCTTCGGCCGCGGCCAGCTTCATCGGCTGGAACTCGGCGGCGTGGACGCCGGAAGCGTCACCCGAGAGCATCACGGCAAACGATCCGACGATGCCGACGATGCTGCCGATCAGGATGCTTGCCCGGGCGAATTTCCGCTGGCGTTTCTTCAGCAGATACCAGCAGCTGATGCCCACCACAAAGACGCCGCCGGTTACCCAGCCGCTCGTGATGGCATGAAAGAACTTACTGATGGCCACTGGATTGGAAACGACTTCCCAGAAAGCTTGGGCGGAGGCCATCTCGCTGCGGACCGTTTCGGGATTGAAGGTCGTTCCCACCGGGTTCTGCATCCAGCCGTTGGCCACCAGGATCCAGAAGGCTGAAATGGTGGCGCCGATGCCGGTCAGCCAGGTGGAGACCAGGTGGAAACGCTTGCTCACCCTGTCCCAGCCGAAGAACATCACAGCGAAGAAGGTGGCTTCCATGAAGAAGGCGAGGATTCCCTCGATGGCGAGCGGAGCGCCGAACATGTCGCCCACGAACCAGGAGTAGTTGCTCCAGTTCGTGCCGAACTCGAATTCGAGGATGATGCCCGTTGCAATGCCCACGGCGAAGTTGATGGCGAAGAGCTTCATCCAATACTGTGCGGTTTTCTTCCAGAAGTCATCCTTCTTGATGACATAGATCGTTTCCATGACGGCCATCACCAGCGCCAGCCCGAGGGTAAGCGGGACAAAGAGCCAGTGGTAGGCTGCCGTCATCGCGAATTGTATTCTGGACCATGCGATTACATCCATAGTATCCGTATGTTTAAGGTAGATAGGTTTCCGGACCAGGGACGGGCTCACCAGCTTCAGGCTGTCTGCCCGCGATGCGTTCGCCGACGATGCGGCTGCGCTCTTCGTCGCTCAGGCCGGCCATGGCGGGCTTGAAGAAGAAGACGCGCAGGATGGCGAAAAGGATGAAGACCTTGAGCAGGATGAGCCACACGAGCGGGCGGCCCCAGGTCATGTTCCTGAAACTGTCGCGGTAGAAATGCCAGACCGCGCTCACCGATTGCCGGAAGGTTTTCATAGTTGACCAAATTTAGCAATTAATTCGTATATTTGCAAAAACACGATCGTAACTATGAAGAAATCCCTGTTGCTTGCGCTTTTGGCCCTGACGACTTTGGGCGGCGCTCTGCTGACAGCCTGCAAATCAACCCGTTCTCCCCAGGTCAGCGTGATGACTTTCAACATCCGTCTCTCGCCCCGGGAGGATTTCGACGGCGACAATTGCTGGAACAACCGCCGCGAAGCGGTCATCCGCATGCTCGAGGAGACCAAGCCCGACCTGATCGGTATCCAGGAGGGATATATCGTCCAGGTCGATTATATGGATGAGAACCTTCCCGGCTACGGCCGTTACGGCGTGTGCCGCGACGACGGTCTGGAGCGCGGCGAAGCCAATGCCATCTTCTGGCGCCTGGACCGTTTCGACATGAAGCAGTGCGATACGTACTGGCTGAGCGAGACGCCCGACACGGTGTCGCTGGGCTGGGACGGAGCCTGCCGGCGCATCGTCACCTGGGCACAGTTGTACGACAAGCAGCTCAAGCGCGACATCTGGTACTTCAACACGCATTTCGACCACGTGGGCAAGGTGGCCCGCGAAGAGGCCGGCAAGCTGATCGTCGAGCGGATGAAGGCCCTCGTACCGGAAGGCGATCCCATCTTCCTGACGGGCGATTTCAACGCGAACTGGGACAATCCGATCCTCGACCCCATCCGTGCCATGCTCCAGGAATGCCGGGAAACCTCGCCGGTCACGACCGACGGCAATACCTACAACGGCTGGGGCGAGAAGAACGTTCCGGCCGGAGAGGACATCATCGACCATATCTTCTACCGCGGCGCCCAGGCTGAGAAATATGAGCTGCTGGACGGCGACTACGGCGTACCTTTCATCTCCGACCACTGGCCGGTCCTGGGCACGTTCCGCTATACCAAATAACGAATATTCAACAACTTAATAGCTATTATTACAATGGGAACCGTCATCTATCTCATCGGTCTGATCCTCGCGATCCTCGCCGTCATCGACATTTTCAAGAAACCTATCTCGCTGGTCGGAAAGATCATCTGCGCCATCGTAGTCCTGGCCACGAGCTGGATCGGCCTGCTCGTGTACTACCTCTACGCCAAGAACCACATCACCGACTGGTTCAAATAGGCCCGTCATTCCCGGACTGACCGGGAATCTTACAGCTGCTTGCAGTACACCCGCCGGCGGATATACAGTTCCTTCTCCCCATAGGCGTCCCACACCTTGAGTGCGTCGTTGTCTTCGAACTGCGGATTGGAGACTGCCCATTTTACACCGCGTTCCTGCCAGAGGCGGCCCAGGTGGTCGTGCAGGATGGCGGAGAATCCTTTGTCGTGCCATTTCGGGCTGACGCCCACCAGCATCATATCGACCGTGTCGTAATGCCGCTGCGCCCGGAGCAGGTGCCACCAGCCCAGGGGCAACAGGTGCCCGCGCGCCTGCTGGAGGGCGCGTGACAGGCTGGGGATGCAGATGGCAAAGGCGGCGATGTCTTCGTCTCCATCCAGGACGATGCAGGAACAATCGTTGGAAATCCTGTCGATGTAGTTGCCGCCCTCTTCGGCAATCTCCTTTTCCGTGAAGGGGATAAAATTGCGGACCGACAGGAAGGCATCGTTATACTCCTTGAAAAACTTGGCCACAAGGTCCTTGCGTTTCTTCAACTGCCCGATGTCGGCGATCTGGAGCCTGTAGCGTTGCAGCTGGAGGCCCGCCAGGCTGTGCAGTTTCCCGGGCAGGGGCTGGCCGACGGGGAACCTGTATTGGAGCCAGTCGGCTTCTTTGGCGAAGCCGAGCCGCTCGAGATATTCTTTGTAGTAGGGAAAATTGTACAGATTGTTCGATTGCGGGACGCTGTCGAATCCTTCCACGACCAGTCCCTGTTTGTACATCGTGTTGTAGCCGAGGGGTCCGTGGACCTCCGTCATACCGCGGCTCCGTCCCCAGTCTTCCGCGGCTGCCAGCAAGGCGCGGGCAGCTTCGAAATCTTCGATGAAGTCGGTCCAGCCGAAGCGCATCCGCCGCGTGCCATAGAGCTCGTTATAGCGTGGGTTGATGATGGCGCAGCAGCGGCCCGCAACCCGCCCCTCTTCATCGAAGCACAGGAAGAGTTTCTGCTCGCAATAGTCGAGGCAGGGGCTGTGTGAGAGGGTATGCTTCTGGTCGAAGTCGAGCGACGGCACGTAGGTCGGGCAGTGGCGGTAGAGGCGGTTCTGGAACTGATAGAACTGCTTGAATTCGAGCCTGTTGCTGACTTCGCGGACGGTGTAGCGCATACCCCGGCCGCTAGCGGTTTTCGGACTCTTTCGTCTTGGCTTCGTCCCAGAGAGCGTCCATTTCGGCGAGGGTCATGTCGCTCAGGTCGCGGCCCAGTTCGCGGGCGCGGAGTTCGAGATAGGTGAAGCGGCGTTTGAACTTGAGGTTCGTGTTCTCGAGGGCCGTGTCGGGATTCAGGTGATAGAGACGGGCGGCGTTGACCACGGAGAAGATGAAATCGCCCAGTTCGGCTTCCTGGCGCTCTTTCGTACCGCCGGACAGTTCGGAACGGAGTTCGCCGAGTTCTTCCTGCACCTTATCCCATACATCCTCTTTCTTTTCCCAGTCGAAACCTACGGCGCGGGCCTTGTCCTGCATCCGGTACGCCTTGATGAGGGAAGGGAGGCTGTTCGGAACGCCGGAAAGCACGGTCTTGTTGCCGTCCTTTTCCTTGCGCTTGAGCTGCTCCCAGTTCTGGACCACCTGGCCCGCCGTCTCGGCCTGCACGTCGCCATAGACGTGGGGATGCCGGTAGATAAGCTTGTCGCAGAGCATGTTGCAGACGTCTGCTATATCGAAGTCACCGGTTTCGGAGCCGATCTTCGCATAGAAGACGATGTGCAGGAGCAGGTCGCCCAGCTCCTTGGCGATGTTATGCATGTCATGCGCCAGGATGGCGTCGGCCAGTTCGTAGGTTTCTTCGATGGTGTTGGGGCGGAGGGAATCGATGGTCTGTTTGCGGTCCCAGGGGCATTTTTCCCGCAGGTCGTCCATGATGTTGAGAAGGCGCTCGAAAGCTTCCAGTTCTTTTTCTCTTTTCATGGACGCAAAATTACGAAAATTCTTAACTTTGTGGGATAAAAGAACCAAATCCAATCATCACAGATATGCAGAATATCAAATTCATCTCCGCTGACGAAGCCGTCAAGGTCGTCAAGAGCGGTGACCACATCCACCTGAGCAGCGTGGCCAGCGCCCCGCAAGTTCTCATCCAGGCCCTCTGCCGCCGCGGCGAGGCCGGCGAACTGAAAGATGTCCGCATCCATCACCTCCACACCGAAGGCGTGGCTCCTTACACGGAAGAGCGCTTCCAGGGCACCTTCTTCCACCAGGCCTTCTTCGTGGGCGGCAACGTCCGCAAGAACGTGCAGGCCGGCTGGGCCGACTACATTCCGATCTTCCTGAGCGAGACGCAGAAACTCTATCGCAGCGGCGTACTGCCCTGCGACGTGGCCATGATCCAGGTCTCGCCCGTGGACAAGCACGGCTATGTGTCGCTGGGTACTTCGGTCGATGCCACCCTCGCCGCCATCGAATGCGCCAAGACAGTCATCGCCGTGGTCAACAAGTATGTCCCCCGCGCGTGGGGCGACGCCGTGATTCCCGCCAGCATGATCGACCTTTTCGTGGAAGACAACACCCCGCTGATGCCGGCCCATTTCTCCGAACCGTCCGAGATCGAGACCAAGATCGGTATCAACTGCGCCAACCTCGTGGAAGACGGAGCCTGCCTGCAGATGGGCATCGGCGCCATCCCGAACGCCGTGCTCGCCCAGCTGGGTGACCACAAGAACCTCGGTATCCATACCGAGATGTTCGCCGACGGCGTGCTGCCGCTCGTCAAGAAAGGCGTCATCAACGGTATGAACAAGAAAATTGACAAGGGCAAGATGGTCTCCACGTTCCTGATGGGTTCGCAGGAAGTCTATGACTTCATCGACGACAACCCGATGGTGGCCATGATGGATGTCGGCTACACCAACGACCCGTACATCATCGCCAAGAACCCGAAGGTCTGCGCCATCAACTCCGCCCTCCAGGTGGACCTCACCGGCCAGGTCTGCGCCGACTCCCTCGGCACGAAGTTCTACAGCGGCGTCGGCGGCCAGATCGACTTCACCTACGGTGCCTCTCTCTCCGAGGGCGGTAAAGCCATCATCGCCATGCCTTCCGCCACCAACAAGGGCATCAGCAAGATCGCTCCGGTCCTGACCGAGGGTGCCGGCGTCGTTACGACCCGCAACCACATCCACTGGCTGGTCACCGAATACGGTGCCGTCGATCTCTACGGCAAGAGCCTCCAGGAACGCGCTAAACTGATCATCAGCATCGCGCACCCCGATGCCCGCGAGTCCCTCGACCGCGCCGCGTTCGAGCGCTTCGGCCCGCACTACCATATGATTTAATACCGGGGCTCTGCATGATGAAGGCCTTCTGCTTGGACAGGAGGCCTTTTTTGTTGCGGACATTTCTATAAAATGTTTACATTTGCTGGGAAAACGTAAAGCCAAGACAATGAAACGCATCGTTCTTCTTTTTGCTGCCTTTGTCATGCTTTGCTGTACGAGGCAGGAGCAGGCGCCCGAGATGGTGCAGGAGGGTCAGCCGTATGTCATCGAAGGGCAGTTGACGGGATTGCCCGGCATCGGGATCATGGAGGTCCATAACGCCTGGGATGGCTGGACGCGGCTGGAGTCCGGCCTCAACCGTTGGCAGATTCTCAATAAGGCCAAGGTAAAGCGCGGACACTTCCGGATTGAGGGGAAGATTCAGGAACCCACCTACGTCTACTTGTATTACACCTATATCAAAGGGCTGCATGTGGGGACGCTGCAGATCCGCGACTTTTTCCTGGAGCCGGGAACGATTACCGTCACGGGAGATGCCGAAGACGATATGGAAGGCGCTTCCGGGACACCCTTGAATGACGCCAGGGCCGTTCTGAAAAAGCAATTGAAAGAGTTCCCGGACAGGAAGGTGGATTTGTTGACCGAAGCGGTCATGCGGGGAGATGCCCTGGCGTTGTATGAGATAGAGCATGATGGCCTCAATTTTCTTCCGGAACGACAACTGCTGAAGGGGCTGGATGCGCTGTCCGCCCCTCTGCAGCAGATGGATCAGGCACGGCGATTACGTCAGGATATTGAACAATATGTGAAGATTTCTCCGGCAAAAGATGCCTCCGGCGAGAATCCTCCGTACATCGATATCAATCTGCCGGATCCGAACGGAACTTCCCTTACCTTGAAATCCGTGGTTGAAACGCCCGGGACCCGGTATGTCCTGCTCGATTTCTGGGCGACCTGGTGCGGCTACTGCGTGGAGGAGATTCCGAATCTGATTTCGGTGTACAAGGAGTTTCACCCCAAAGGATTTGATATCTACAGCGTGTCGATCGACAGCAATATGAACCGTTGGCGCAATTATGTCCGGGATTCCGAAATGCCCTGGCATCACGTATGCGACGGAAACGCCAACAACACGCAGGCCTGGCAGGATTATGGCGCCCATGAGGGGATTCCGCTGACTATCCTGATCGATGCCTCCACCGGCCGCATCATCGCCCGGGACATTCGCGGCGATGCCTTGCGGGAATGCCTTTCATCCTTGCTCTGAAGCGGCTCCTTGGCCGGCTGATCCTTTTGCCGGCCGATTCTGATTAACTATTTGCGGATTCTTGCGACTATATAGTGTATGAGCACCATGACGGAGCAGGAATTCGCAAGTCTTTCCGAGAGAATCCGGGGAAAGCTGACGGCTTTGGCGCAGCGTTTCAACCGGGCTTCCGGTATGGAGGCCGGGGCGGAGGATATCGTACAAGAGGCGCTGATAGCTCTTTGGCAACTATCGCAGAAAGGCTATCCGATCCGGGATGCGGAGGCGCTCGCGGTGAGGATTACGAAGAACAATTGCGTCGACCGGTATCGGAAACGGCACATCCGGTTCGAGCCGGTCACCGATATGCCCATTGTCGGCGATTTGCGCGCTACAGCCGGTACGGAGCAGAAGGATATCGAAACGATCCGCGCGATCCTGCATCGGGAATTGTCTGAAAGTCAGCGGCACTTGTTGTATCTTCGCAATGAATGCGGCCTGACGCTCGACGAAATGGCAAAGGTTACCGGCCGGCCGAAAGCCAGCATCAAGGTAGCTATCTCCACGGCGCGCAAAAAAATGCTGGATAAGTTGAAAACAATGGGATGACTATGGATAGGGAAACACGCAAAGCTCTGATTGAAAAGTATCTCGAGGCAGAGACTACGCCCAGTGAAGAACAGCGGCTCCGGGAGTGGTTCGCTTCTCATCCAGCTGAGGGGGATGAACGGGAGATCGCCCTGCTCATCGGCCTTTCCGCTCCTTGCGGGCATTGTCTGCCTGAAACGGGCGATGGAGAAGCGAAATTTGACCGGATTGTGGCAGCCGCAGAAAGCGGGCGCCGCCGCAAGATGGCCCGCTGGCCGCTTTGGACCGCGGCCGCCGCTGCGGCTGTCGCCCTGCTGCTTTGGCTTGTCCCGACCCGTCGGGGCGCTGCCGATCCGTTGACGCCCATCCAGATTGCCGAAGGCATCCAGCAGATGATGCTGCTCGACATCGGCGACATCGAATCCATCGTGGCGACGCCCGCCGGTTCCTATGCCATCCTGACGGCTCAGCTGAAAGACGGGAATTCCTGTTCGTTTATCCTTACGTGCAATGAGGACGAAGGTACCACGTCACTCCTTGCGTGTTCCAATAGCAAAGAATGAAAACCATGAAACATTTTTCCCTGATTCTCATCGCACTGCTCGCCTTCGCAGGCAGCAACGGGCTCCTGAAGGCAGCCCCCGTTCCGGCCGCCCCGGATACCCTCGACCATTATATCATCGACAACCAGCAGGTTGCACAGTTCGACGGCTCCCAGCTTGTCGGAAAGAAAGTTGACCGTTATCGGATTACCACATTGGTATCGGATGGAAATGTCATCCGGATCCACGACATCCAGACTGAAGATGCCCCAGACGCGTCTATGCGTGTCGTTTCCGTCCAAGCTGTAGATCCGGCTTATGTCATTGACGGCAAACAGGTTTCAAAAGAAGAGTTCGAGCGGCTGAAACCTTCGCGCATCCATAGCGTCATGGTTGTCAAAAGCGGCAGCCGGGAAGACGTGAAAAACTACGCAGGCTGGGAGAACGGCGTCATTCTGGTTACGACCAAAAAAGAGGGAGACCCCTCGGTCGAGGCCGCAGACGGTGATTCCCTGAAGGTGATCACCATCAGGAAAACCAACGCCGCGAAGTAACCCCCGTCCCAGCTTCTGCTGTCGCCGCAACACGCTGCGCTGCATTTTTTTTCGCTGCAATGTACGCACTTGACATACAGCGCTTTACAGAAGTTGATCCCCCTCAAATCGAGGGGGATCAACTTGCATAATTAACTGTCAGTCAAGCGCGTACATTGCAGCGAAAAAGTGGCCGTACGCGGCCGTACGCGGCCGTACGCGACCGGGCGTGACCGGGCGTGACCGGGCGCGACCTGGCGTGGCCGTACGTGGCCGGAAGGGGCCGGGTAGGGCGGGGGGCGTTGGTTGTTACTCGCCGGCGGCTTTGAGGCGTTCGGCGTTTTCGGCGATCTGGAGCTGGTCGATGACTTCCTGGATATCGCCGTCCATGAAGACGGGGAGGTTGTACATCGTATAGCCGATACGGTGGTCGGTGACGCGCGACTGCGGATAGTTGTAGGTGCGGATCTTCGCGGAGCGGTCGCCGGTCGAGACCATCGTCTTGCGTTTGGCCGTGATGTCGTTCAGATATTTCTCGTATTCGAGATTGTAGAGACGGGTGCGGAGTTCGGCCATCGCCTTGTCGAGGTTCTTCAGCTGGGAGCGCTCGTCCTGGCACTGGACCACGATGCCGGAGGGGATGTGGGTCAGGCGGACGGCGGAGTAGGTGGTGTTGACACCCTGGCCGCCCGGACCGGAAGAGCAGAAGAGGTCCTTGCGGACGTCTTTCATGTCGATTTCGACGTCGAATTCGTCGGCCTCGGGGAGCACCGCCACCGAGGCGGCCGAGGTGTGGACGCGGCCCTGCGTCTCCGTCTGGGGGACGCGCTGGACGCGGTGGACGCCGCTCTCGTATTTCAATGTGCCATAGACTTTTTCGCCCGAGACCTTGCAGACGATTTCCTTGTAACCGCCCGCGGCGCCTTCGCTGACATTGGTCACCTCGCATTTCCAGCCTTTGCGTTCGAAGTACTTGGTGTACATGCGGAACAGGTCGCCGGCGAAAATGGCGGCTTCATCGCCGCCCGTGCCGCCGCGGATTTCGAGGATGGCGTTCTTGCTGTCCTGCGGGTCGGCCGGGATGAGCAGGATGCGGATCTCCTCTTCCATCTTCGGCAGTTCCTCTTCCAGGGCGGTGGCTTCTTCCTTAGCCATCTCGCGGAGGTCTTCGTCTTTCTCGTTCAGGAGGATGTTCTTGGCGTCGGCCAGGTCGCCGACCATCTTGCGGTAGCGGTTGCCGGCCACGATGATGGGTTCGAGTTCCTTGTAATCCTTGTTGAGCTGCACGTAGCGCTTCATGTCGGCGATGACCTCGGGATCACCGAGCTGGGCACCGATGCTGTCGTATTTCGCCTTGAGTCCGTCCAGTTTTTCGAGCAAATTGTTTTCTGCCATGATTTGAGAGTTTGGGCTGCAAATTTAATCATTTTTTAAATTATCCGCAGAGTAGCGGTAGATTCGTAAATAATTATTAAATTTGCATGGCTTACTGCCGCAATCCTTTAAGGTTGCCGGCATTTATTGATTGAACAGAAATATACTCTATATGAGAAATCACCTTAAGAAGCTCTTTGACAAGGCCTTCTCCAGATATGTAAGTACGGGTCTCATCTTTGTGCTGGACGTCCTCCTGTCGTTCGTGTCAGCACTCCTGGTCATTTTCTTCGTCCATTCGGTTGTGACGAATTCGGCCTCCTCTTTAGGTTCACTCGATTACTGGAACCGGTTCAACTGGATCTGGCTGGTGACGACGACCGTGTCGGCAGCCCTGATGTTCTGGATCTTCAAAAGCTTTCGCGTCATTATCCGCCATTCGACGATGGTAGACGTGTTCCGCTTCGGCATGGCTGTCTTCTGCGCCACGGCGATTGATGGTGCTGTCCTTGCCCTGACCGGAATGTGGCACAGGACGACCTGGCTGATCCTGGTGGTCTACTTTGTGCTCTGCATCTTCCTGCTCGTTACGTTCCGGGTGCTGATGATCCGTGTCTATGAGGAACTTCAGCGGCGCTTCCGCCTGCGCGGAGGTAGTTTGATGCGTGTGCTGATCTATGGCACCGGCGAGAAATGCATCGCCTTGGAAACCCGTCTCCGCAGTTCGAAGCACTATGACGTGGTAGGCTTCCTGACCGACGTCCAGTCGGAAGACCGCATGACGACGCACAACACACCTGTCTTCATGTTCGAATCGATCGACGATGTCCGGCAGATCCTCGAGAAACAGGCCGTCAAAGGCATCATCTTTGCCCGCGATTCCGACATCCGTCTGGAATCCCAGCGCCTGATCCCTTTCGCTACGGAGAACAAGATCCGCCTCCTGGTGGCGCCTTCCATCGACGATTTCGCCAATGTCAATGCCCAGAACGTGCGTAACATCAAGGTCGAAGACCTCCTGGGCCGCGACGAGATCGCCATCTCGATGGACAAGATCAAAGAACGCTTCTCCGGCAAGGTGGTTCTGGTCACGGGTGCCTCGGGCTCCATCGGTTCGGAACTTTGCCGCCAGCTGGCCCGTCTGGGCGTCAAGAAACTGGTGCTCTACGACAATGCCGAGACCCCCATGCACAACCTTCGGCTTGAACTGGAAGAGAAGTTCAAAGACCTGAATTTCGTGCCGGTCATCGGTGACGTGCGTCAGCGCCAGCGTCTCGACTACGTCTTCCGGACCTGGCGGCCGGAAGTGGTCTTCCATGCCGCTGCCTACAAGCACGTCCCCCTGATGGAAGAGAACCCTTGCGAAGCCGTGCTCGTCAACCTGATCGGCTCCCGGCAGGTAGCCGACAAGTGCATCGAATATGGCGTCGAGATGATGGTGATGATCTCTACCGACAAGGCCGTCAATCCGACCAACATCATGGGCTGCACCAAGCGCCTGGCCGAGATCTATGTCCAGTCGATCAACAACGACAAGACCAAGTTCGTCACCACACGCTTCGGCAATGTGCTGGGATCCAATGGCTCCGTGATTCCTCGCTTCCGCGAGCAGATTGAAAGCGGCGGCCCTGTCACGGTGACCCATCCCGAGATTACCCGCTACTTCATGACCATCCCTGAAGCCTGCCGCCTGGTAATGGAAGCGGCTACCATGTCGGAAGGCAAGGACATCTTCGTCTTCGATATGGGCGAACCCGTGAAGATCGATACCCTGGCCCGGAGGATGATCGAACTGGCCGGCTTCGTGCCCGGCAAGGACATCCAGATCGTGTATTCCGGTCTCCGTCCCGGCGAGAAACTCTACGAAGAGGTCCTCTCCGACAAGGAGAACACCGACCCGACCGCCCACGACCGCATCCGCATCGCCCACGTCCGCAAGTATGACTACCAGGATGCCTGCCGCTTTGTCGATGAACTGGAAGTCCTCTCGCGCGAGGTCCGCATCCCCGAGATGGTCAAGCGGATGAAAGAGATCGTGCCGGAATTCAAGTCGAACAACTCGAAGTTTGAAGTTTTCGACAAACAATAGATGAAAAAAGCGCTTGTCATTATCCTGTTCATCCTGCTGGCCGCAGGATTGGGCTATCTCTATTGGGATACGCGCCCTGCCGTGCAGCTGGCGAAAGCCGGCGCCGCGGTGTCTGCTTCCGGTGGGGAAGATTCCCTGCTGGTCATCGAAAGGACGATCGAGCAGGTCCCCGTCCATGCGCCGAAGGTGCCGCCCTTCATCGTCTTCGCCGGCGATACCATCCGCTTCGACCGGGTGGACCTGTATGAAAGGATGGACCGCGAACTGATCGCTTTCACCTATGGACACACCAATTCCCTGCTGATGCTCAAGCGCGCCGGGCGTATCTTCCCCCAGATCGAGCCGATCCTGGCTGCCCAGGGTGTTCCCGACGACCTGAAATACCTGATGGCCATCGAAAGCAACGTCAGCGAGACCGCCGTCTCCGTGGCCGGAGCCGCCGGCCTGTGGCAATTCATGCGCGAAGTGGGCCGGGAGTTCGGCCTGGAAGTGGCTTCGACAGTCGATGAACGCTATCATCTGAAAAAGGAAACTGTCGCCGCCTGCTCGTATCTGAAGCGTGCCTACGCCCGTTTCGGCGACTGGATGACAGTGGCCGCCAGCTACAACGGCGGCATCAACGGTGTTGCGAAGAGAAGGGAAGTCCAGCAGCAGCGCAAGGCGCTCGACCTCCAGCTGGTGGAGGAGACTTCACGCTATATGTTCCGTATCCTGGTGGCCAAGATGATGTTCGAGGATCCCGCGCTCTTCGGCTTCCAGTTGGATGAGCACGACTATTATCCGTATATCCCGCCCCGCGAGGTGGTCGTGGTCAGCAGCGACATCGACGACCTGGCCGAATTCGCCGGACGTTACGGCGTTTCGTACGCCCAGCTCCGCCGGGCCAACCCCTGGCTGCGCGACACCAAGCTCGTGACGGGGAAGGGGAAGACCTACGAGATCGTGATTCCCGACCTGGCTGCGGAGCGGAAATATTACCAAAACCTGTCCAAATAAACCCGCTACATACATGAAACGACTCCTGATCCTTACATCCGTCCTGCTCCTGGCCGGATGCCCGGTGCTCCTTGCCGATGGGTTCCGCCATCCAGCCCCGGAGATTGAGGCCATTACGATGGCAAGTCCGCTTCCGACGTTCTACTACGCCGCCAACTATCAGAGGGCCGCGGTAGGCTATCGCCAGAACCGCCACGTCCCGATCGCCGAACTTGCTGCCAGCGAAGCACGTATCGGCGGCGTCCGCCTGGACCCGCGCAATTTCAGCGAGACCCGTGAGAACTATTTCGACCAGCTGAAAATCTTTGACGTGGCCACCACTTCGATGCGTCCTGTCCAGGGCCTTCCCGAGGGCTACCGCGTGAAGTTCATCACCTGGTCGCCGAGCGGCCGCTATGTTGGCTTTACGCTGAATTTCCCCGACCGCGTCGAACTGTGGTGCGTCGATGCGACGGCGGCTCAGCCCGTCGCCCAGCGGCTCACCGACAAGCGGGTGAACTCCATCTTCGGCACGCCGTTCTTCTTCCTCGACGACAGCCACATCCTCTTCAAGTCGGTTCCCGACGACCGGAAAGAAGCCCCGCACCACGCTGTGGCGCAGTCCTCCATCGTCCAGGAAGTGCTGGGAGAGAAGAAGTCGATCCGCACGTATCAGGACCTGCTGACCGGTCCTGCCGATGAAGAACTCTTCGACTACTGCTGCACGAGCCAGCTGATGGTCTGGAGTCCCGAAGGCGTCCGCAAGGTGGGCGGTCCGGCCGTCTATCGTTCGCTTGACCTTTCCCCCGACGGCAAGTATGCCATCACCGTGACGGAACATCATCCTTATTCGTATGTCGAGAGCCACCGCTCTTTCCCGAGCAAGCAGTTCATCATGGACCTTGCGGACGGAAGCGTCGTCCGGATGCTGCGCGACGGTACGGTCAAGGAGCCGAAAGAAGAACCCGCAAAGGACAAGAAACCTGCTGAGCCGAAGAAACCCCGTCCGGCCGGTTTCTCCTGGCGCCCCGACCTCCCGGCCACCCTGTACTGGAGTGAATCGGAGAGCGGCGCCGGAGCGTTCGGCCCGATGGGTCCCCGTCCCGACGACGATCCTGCCGCAAAGGATACGGTGAAAGAGAAGGAACGTCCTGAAAAGACCTTTACCGACAAGGTGTTCCAGTGCACGGCACCTTTCGATTTCGAAAACGACAAGCAGCTGGTGCTCGCGCCCGAATACCGGCTGGGCCGTATCACCTGGGGCGACAATGCGCTGGCACTATATGAAGAGAGTTCCTCGAAACAGAAGTTCAGGAGGATGGTCACGTTTGTCCCTTGCGATACCCTCGCCAAGGGACAGGTGCTTTTCACCCAGAGCACGGAGGTGGATACGCTGGGCAATTTCCCGGCCTACGGACGCCCTTATACGGTCCGCAACGCCTATGGCCGTTCCGTCCTCTGGACAGACGCAAAACACAGCCAGATCCTCCTCGAAGGCAACGACCGCCTCGATGCGGAGGGCTTCCGTCACTCCTTCCTCGACCGTCTCACCCTCAAGGGCAACAAGACGGAAAACCTCTGGACTTCTTCGGGCGACTGCCGCGAGACCCTGACGGCGGTCACGGATTTCACGCCGAAGAAGATGAAGCTGCTCGGCCGCCGCGAAGCTTTCGGCGTGGTGCCCGATTACTATGAGTTCGACCTTCGCCGCCATACGGCCCGTCAGCTCACGCACATCGAAGACCCTGTGGCCGATTTCTCCAAGATGGTGACCGACCAGTATGTGACCTATACCCGCAAGGACGGCCTCAAGTGCTTCGCCCATCTCTATCTGCCGGCCGGTTACGACAAGGAACGCGACGGCCGGCTGCCGGTCTTCATGTGGACCTATCCCTATGAGTACAAGTGCCCGGCTGAAAGCGAGAAGGCTCGTGCCGAAAGACACAAGTATACCAAACCTTCCTATGGTTCTGCGATGATCTGGGCGACCCAGGGATACGCCGTACTCGACGAGTTCACGATGGCGATCATCGCCGCCGACAAGTCGGCCGAGCCCAACGACCGTTTCCTCGAGCAGCTGGTAATGAGCGCAGAGGCGGCTGTCGACTTCGTCTGCGACAGCCTGGGTATCGGCGACCGCGACCGCATCGGCGTGGGCGGCCATTCCTATGGCGGATTCATGACGGCCAACCTGCTGGCCCACACCCGCCTGTTCCGGGCCGGTGTCGCCCGCAGCGGCGCCTACAACCGCAGCCTTACCCCCTTCGGCTTCCAGAGCGAGCGTCGCAATTACTGGAAGGCGAAGAATGTCTACGACGAGATGTCACCGTTCAATTATGCCGACAAGGTCAAGGATGCGCTGATGCTCATCCACGGCCAGATCGACAACAATACGGGTACCTTCCCGGTGCAGTCGGAGCGTCTCTACCAGGCTCTTGTCTATTTCGGAGCCACGGCCAGATACGTGCAGCTGCCTTACGAGAGCCACAGCTACCAGGGTATCGAGACGACGCTCGATATGCTCTATGAAACGGGCTACTGGCTGGATACCTACGTGAAGAATGCCAAACCCCGCAAGGAAAAAGATGCGGAAGGCAAAGCTTCCGACAAATCCGATAAGAAAGAATGACCGATTGGAAATGGAGAAGAGGAGGCCTGACCTGCCTCCTCTTCCTTTTGCTGCTTGTCAGCGCCTGCCACGAGGATCCGGAGCCTGAACCAGGCCCCGCACCGGTTCCCGAGAAGCCCGTTTATTCGCTCAAGTCGCTCGACGAGATGACTTTGCGCGAGAAGGTCGGACAACTATTCAACGTGCGCCCCGAGGCGCTGGACTTGACATCCTCCCTTACGCAGACGGCTGCCTCACAGGTCCTGACCGACGGTTTCAGCCGCTATCCCGTGGGAGGCATCACCCTGTTTGCAGCCAACATCAAGAACCCGGACCAGATCCGTGCTTTCACCGCTTTTTTGCACAATCTGGGGAATTACCCCCTGCTCTGCATCGACGAGGAAGGCGGACGGGTGGCGCGCATCGCCAACAACAGCAATTTCAGTGTGGTCAAATACAGCAGCATGGAAGCTGTCGGTGCCAGCGGTGACCCGAAGAAAGCCTATGAGGCAGGTGACAACATCGGCAGCTACCTGTCCATCTACGGCTTCGACGTGGACCTGGCGCCGGTGAGCGACGTGAACACCAACCCGGAGAATGTGGTCATCGGCAACCGTGCCTTCGGCTCTTCGCCGCAGCTGGTGGCCGATTTCGCCAGTCAGTTCCTGGCCGGCCTGCAGCACAACAAGGTAGAGGGCTGCCTGAAGCATTTCCCCGGCCATGGCGATACGAAAGCCGACACCCATTACGGCTATGCGGAATCGCTCAAGACCTGGGATGAACTGCTGGGCTGCGAGATGATCCCCTTCCGCAAGGGGATCGAATCCGGTGCCCAGCTTATCATGACGGCGCATATCTGCCTGCCTTCCGTGACCGGGGAAAGCATTCCCGCCACCCTGTCTCCACTGATCCTGCAGGACAAGCTTCGCGGGGAACTGGGCTTCAAGGGCTTGATTATCACCGACAGCATGGCGATGGGGGCCATTACCCAGCAGTATTCTCCGGAAGAAGCGGCCATCGTGGCCATCGAGGCAGGCTGCGACATCATCCTCGATCCGGCTGATTACCCGAGCGCCTTCGAGGCGGTGGTCGATGCCGTCGAATCGGGCCGCATTTCGATGGACCAGCTCAACGACCGGGTCGACCGGATCCTCGCCCTGAAGAAAAGCATCCTGACTGCCCGCGGACAGCTCAAGTGATTGTTTTTCTGATTTTTTGCTGTTTTTCCGAAAATTATCGTACATTTGCAACCCCGCCAGTGGACACGGGATTATAAATATTGTCTAACTACTTATTGTTTAACAACTTATTAACTAATCATGTCTGAAGAGATCATCAACCCTGCAGTCGAGAATGCAGAAGAGATCGAAGAGCAGGTGATCGTGAAACCTGCCAGCAAAAAGAGCAACGCCTCGGTCGACAACGACAAGTTCGACTGGGATGCGTTCGAAAACGACGGCTTTGACGCCCAGGAGAAAGCTTCCAACGAAGAAAGCTACAGCAAGAGTCTGAGCC
Source organism: Bacteroidales bacterium UBA3290 (assembly GCA_002361615.1). Taxonomy (GTDB): domain Bacteria; phylum Bacteroidota; class Bacteroidia; order Bacteroidales; family UBA932; genus Cacconaster. The sequence goes on along the minus strand of DETK01000008.1, from coordinate 20,342 downwards.
GCATCAACGAAAATGAGGTCGTAGAAGGCACCGTGACCTCCATCAACAAACGCGAAGTGATCGTGAACATCGGTTACAAGAGCGAAGGTGTCATCAGCATCAATGAATTCCGCTACAACCCGGATCTCGCCGTCGGCGACACCGTGGAAGTGTACGTGGAGAACGCGGAAGACAAGAAAGGCCAGCTCATCCTCTCCCACAAGCGCGCCCGCGCCGTCAAGTCCTGGGACCGTGTCAACGAGGCCTTCGAGAAAGACGAAATCGTCAAGGGTTACATCAAGTGCCGTACGAAGGGTGGCATGATCGTCGACGTGTTCGGCATCGAGGCCTTCCTGCCGGGCAGCCAGATCGATGTCAAGCCCATCCGCGACTACGATGTGTACGTCAACAAGACCATGGAATTCAAGATCGTCAAGATCAACCAGGAATTCCGCAACGTAGTCGTTTCCCACAAGGCGCTCATCGAGGCTGAGATCGAGGCCCAGAAGGCCGACATCATCGGCAAGCTCGAGAAGGGCCAGGTCCTGGAAGGAACGGTCAAGAACATCACCTCCTACGGTGTGTTCGTCGACCTGGGCGGCGTGGACGGTCTGATCCACATCACCGACCTGAGCTGGGGCCGCATCAGCCATCCGGAAGAGGTGGTCAAGCTCGACCAGAAGATCAATGTCGTGATCCTCGACTTCGACGATACGAAGAAGCGCATCGCCCTCGGTCTGAAGCAGCTGAGCCCGCATCCGTGGGACGCTCTCGACCCGAACCTCAAGGTGGGCGACAAGGTGAAAGGCAAGGTCGTGGTCATCGCCGACTACGGTGCCTTTGTCGAAGTGCAGCCGGGTGTCGAAGGTCTGATCCACGTCTCCGAAATGAGCTGGAGCCTGCACCTGCGCAGCGCACAGGATTTCCTCAAAGTGGGCCAGGAGGTGGAGGCCGTCATCCTCACCCTCGACCGCGAGGAGCGCAAGATGAGCCTCGGTATCAAGCAGCTCAAACCGGATCCGTGGGCTTCCATCAACGAAAAATATCCCATCAACTCGAAACATACCGCTACGGTCCGCAATTTCACCAACTTCGGTGTCTTCGTGGAGCTTGAGGAAGGTGTCGACGGTCTTGTCCACATCAGCGACCTGAGCTGGACCAAGAAGATCAAGCACCCGTCCGAGTTCACCTCCATCGGTGAGCCGCTCGAGGTCGTGGTCCTCGAAGTCGACCAGGAGAACCGCCGTCTGAGCCTTGGCCACAAGCAGC
>DETK01000008.1:0-19044 GCA_002361615.1 Bacteroidales bacterium UBA3290 | reverse complement strand
TCGAGGAGAATCCCTGGAACGAATACGAGAACACCTACAGCGTGGGTTCCGTCCACGAAGGTACGGTCACCGCGATCGTCGACAAGGGTGCGACCGTGACCCTCGCCGAAGGCGTGACGGGCTTCTGCTCGAACCGCAACCTGGTGAAGGAAGACGGTACCACCGCCAAGGAAGGTGAGAAACTCCCCTTCAAGGTGACCGAGTTCAACAAGGGCAGCAAGAAGATCACGCTCTCGCACACCCGTACTTTCGAAGAAGTCAAGCGTGACGAGGCTCGCAAAGAAGCCCGTGAGAAAGAGACCGAGGCCAACTCGACCCAGAAGGCCGTCCGCAAACTGAAGGACAACCTCGAGAAGACCACCCTCGGTGACATCTCCGACCTGGCCGACCTGAAGAGCCGTCTCGAAGCGGAAGAAAAAGCCGGGAAGTAGTGAACTTCACCCTGACAACCCTTGGAACGGCGTCTGCCCGACCGATGGTTGACCAACACCAAAGCGCCCACGTATTCAACTTGCATGGGCGCTTGTTTTTGGTCGACTGCGGCGAGAATACGCAGGTGCAGCTCAAGCGCTACAAGATATCGAAGGCAAGACTCGACAACATCCTGATCTCGCACCTGCACGGTGACCACGTCTTCGGGATTTTCGGAATGCTCTCGACCATGGCGCTCGACGGCCGTACGGCTCCGCTATATATTTACGCGCCGCGTGACTTCGGCTCCATCCTCCACTTCTTCCTCGCCCATTTCGGCGAGGGCGTCAAGTACGAGATCCATCACATCCCCTTGACGATGAAGGGCCCCGAGCGGATCATCGCGTTGCGCAACTGTGAGGTCTATGCCTTTCCGTTGCAGCACCGCATCGACTGCTACGGCTACCGGATCTGCTGGCTCAAGACCGGCCAGTCGGCCGCTTACTGCAGCGACACGGCCGTCTTCCCTGAAGAAGCGCAGTGGCTGCAGGGGACCGACCTGATCTACCACGAAGCGACTTTTGCCGACGAACACGTGGATTTGGCACATAAAATGTTTCATTCCACGGCTCGGGAGGCCGCCACGGTAGCAGCGGCTGCCGGTGCGAAGAAACTGGTCCTCGGCCACTTTTCTTCGCGTTACCCGGACCTGGGCGTGCTGCTGCAGCAGGCGCGCGAGGTCTTCCCGGAAAGCTATCTGGCCGAGGAAGGAAAGATATTCGAGGTATGAAACGTTTGCTCCTGATTCTGACACTGGCCCTTTGCGGCCTGTCCCTGCACGCCCAGGGCTTCTCGACGATGCGCCGCAACGCCGAGAAACTCGCCCGCGTGCTCTACTATGTCGACAACTACTATGTCGATACGCTCGACATGGACCGGATGATCGACAAGATGATCGAAGGCTTGATGGATCAGCTTGACCCGCACTCCGCCTATATTCCCCGTTCGGAAGTGGAGGCGACCAACGAGCAGCTGGAAGGTTCCTTCGAAGGCGTGGGCATCGAATATACGATGCTGACCGATACGCTCATCATCCAGTCGGTCATCGCCGGCGGGCCCGCTGAAGCGGTCGGCATCCACGCCGGCGACCGCATCCTGGCGGTGGACGGAGAGCCGATTGCCGGTGTCGGAATGAAGACCAACGACATCCGGAACCGGCTGCGCGGCCCCAAGGGAACGACGGTTACGGTGACCGTCTCCCGGGGCGAGCTGCTGCAGGACTTTGTGATCCGGCGCGACAAGATTCCCGTCGAGAGCATCGACGCGGCTTACAATCCCGAGCCGGGCATCGTGTATATCCGCCTGGGCCGTTTCGCCCAGCGCTCGGCCGAAGAATTCCTTGAGGCGCTTGCCCGTACGGCGCCCACCCGTCCCGACGGCATCATCATCGACCTGCGCGGCAACGGCGGCGGCTTCATGCACGTAGCCACGATCCTGGCTGACATGTTCCTGGAAAAGGGACAGACCATCGTCCGGACTGAAGGTGGCGAGATCGGACAGGAAGACGTCGCTACCGGCCTGGGTCTTTATAAGGAAGGTCCGCTCGTTCTGATCGTCGATGAAAACAGCGCCAGCGCCAGCGAGATCCTCGCCGGCGCCCTGCAGGACTGGGACCGCGCCGTGATCGTCGGCCGCCGCACCTTCGGCAAAGGCCTGGTGCAGCGCCAGTACAAACTGCCGGACGGCTCCGAGATGCGCCTGACGGTTGCCCGCTACCACACGCCTTCGGGCCGCGTCGTTCAGTCACCTTATCAGAAAGGCCACCGCGACGCCTATTACCAGCAGGCCCGGCAGCGCTATGCGCACGGCGAGTCTTTCAGCCTCGACAGCATCGCGCTGCCCGATTCCCTGAAATACAAGACCCTCCGCCTCGGCCGTACGGTCTATGGCGGTGGCGGAATCCTTCCCGACGTGTTCGTTCCTTATGACACGACGGGCATCAATCCGTTCATGATCCGTGTCGTCAGCGGCGGCCTGCTCTCCGAGTATTCCTACGACTACATCGACAAGCACCGCAAGGAGCTGGAAGTGAAAGATATGGCGGCTTTCCTCAAGAAGTGGGACAAGATGGGTACGGAGGCCATGGAAGGCCTGCTTGCGTATTGTCGCGAGAAAGGCGTGGAGCCGGAAGAAGGGGAACTGGAGGCCTGCGAGGCCCTGTTGACCACACGGCTCAAAGCCTTGCTGGCCCGCGGCGCCCTGGGTAACGACGGTTACTGGGAGGTGATAAACCGGGAAGAGGATCCCGCCTTCCAGAAAGCCTTGGAAGTCATTAAGAACTGGCCCGAGGTATTCTGACAAGTGCCCGCTGGTAACGGCGGGCATTTTCATTGTGCGCCGACAGGGTCTTGGCAAAGACATGCTGTCCGTCGAAGGTATCCTTGGCGCAGAAATACAGGTAATCGTGGCGCTCGTAGTTCAGCACGGCATCGATGGCCACCACGGGCGGCATGGTGATCGGGCCGGGCGGCAGACCGGCGTATTTGTAGGTATTGTAGGGCGAATCGACTTCCAGGTGGCGGTTGAGAACGCGCTTGATGCTCGGGTCGCCGACGACGAAGAGCACGGTCGGGTCGGCCTGCAGGGGCATGTCCCGGTGGAGCCGGTTCATATAGACGCCGGCGATGCGGGGCAGTTCAGGCTCGTATTTGCTCTCTTCGATGACGATGGAAGCCAGGGTGCTGACTTCCTGCCGCGTCAGGCCGATGGCAAGGGCCTTGGCGTCGCGGTCGCCCTTCCAGAAGTTCTCGTATTCCTTGTGCATCCGCTCCAGGAATTCATCGGGCGTAACCGTCCACCACACTTCATAGGTATTGGGGATGAACATGCCGATGAAGGTTTCGGGCCGGAAACCGTAGTTTTCAGCATTGCCGGCATCGTTGAAGACAGCGAGGAAATCCTGTGACCCGGCTTCCAGCTGCTCGCCCAGGAATTCCGCAAAGCGGTCGAGGCTGCGGTAGTAGCCCGGGATGACCAGCCGCACAGGCTGCTGCCAGCCCTTGGACAGCATCCGCACCAGCGCCTTGTTGCCGGTCCCGGGTTTGAGTCGGTAGAGGCCGGGGCGGAAATTGTCTTTCAGTTTCAGGAATTTGGCGGCACGCAGGAAGGTGGTCCGGTTGTCGATGGCACCGGTCTGCAGCACGGCATCGACCAGCTGTTCGTAGGAGAAGTTCCTGTAGATGCGTACATCCTGTACCTTGCCGGTATCCTTGACATTTCCGTGATAGAAGGTGCCATAGAAATTCAGCGCGGCGAGGATGCCGCCGGCCAGGCAGAGGAGCAGGACCCAGACCAGGGCCCGGGATTTCTTTTTCATCGGGGTTTGCGGAGGTTGAGGATGGTTCCGGGTTCCGGTTCGGTACCGGGGCGCATCGCGTTGTACTGATAGAGTTTCTTCATCTTGACGGCGTAGCGCTGGGCCAGGCCGCGCATCGTCTCGCCTTCTTCCACCACGTGCTTGTCGAGGTTCTTGGCACTCTCGCGCTTCTTGGCTTCCACATAGACCACCTCGCCCGGCTGCAGGGCCGTGTTGCGGGAGCGGTCGTTGAAGCGCAGGATTTCGCTGCGGAAGAGATTGAATTCCTTCGCCAGGCCGGCATAGGTGTCACCGTCCTGGGCGATGATCCACGCAACGCCGTTGGTGGTGCGGATCTCCCGTCCGAGGGAGGCGGTGTAGAGCTTATGGCCCGGATAAGGCTTGAATGCCGTGCTGAACTCGGCTTCCATCGGTGTGGGCGGCAATTCCTCGCGTGCCTTACGGTCCAGCTTGTCATAGCGGTAGAGTTCATTCTCCTCGATGATGCGGATCAGGCTCTCGGCATAGGTTTTGGCCGTGGCGTAACCGGCTTTCTGGAGTCCATAGGCCCAGCCTTTGTAATCGGTCAGCTCGAGGTTGAACAGGGCGGCGTAGCGGTCGCTGTAGCGCAGGAAGTCGCTGTGGTCGCGGAACGATTCGTCTGCGTTCCGGTAGGAACGGAAGCACTCGTTTTTCTCATCGTCGTCGTGGCGGATGGTCTTGCCTTTCCAGTTCTTGTGGCACTTGATGCCGAAGTGGTTGTTGGCTTTGGTGGCCAGCGTGCTGTTGCCGTTGCCCGATTCCAGGCAGCCCTGGGCCAGCGTGATGCTGGCCGGAATGCCCGTGGCCTTCATTTCGCGCACGGCCGTTTCCGCGTACTTTTCGATGTACTCTGTACGCGTCAGCTTCTGTCCCCACACCATCGCGGTGGCCAGCAGCAGCATCCCCAGCACTGTCAGGAACCGTTTCATCCTTGCAAAGATAGCAAATAATTCGCGGCGCTGGTGCCGGCCAGGGAACCGGTGGAGAAGGCGATCTGGAGGTTGTAGCCGCCGGTGTCGCCGTCGAGGTCGAGAACTTCGCCGCAGAAGAAAAGGCCGGGGCGGAGGCGCGAAGCCATGGTCTTGGGGACGACTTCCTTGAGGCTGACGCCGCCGGCCGTCACCACGGCGCGCTCGAAACCTTTGTAGTCGACGATGGGGAAGGACCAGGATTTGAGGCGCTTCGCAAGATTGTCGAGGGAAAGGTCGGGGTTGGCGCGGCGGAAGGGGGCGACCAGGGGTTTGGGCAGGAAACTTCGGAGAGAATCCGGGTCAAGCCTGGATGGACGGGGCCCCGATGCCGATTCGCGGGCGATGCGGGCTTCCAGTTTTTCAAGGGTCAGCGCCGGTTTGAGGTCCAGGATGATGTCGACTTTCTGGCCGTTGCAGAGGGCCCAGACGGCGCGGCGGCTCAGGTGATAGGCGATGCCGCTCTCGAGGCCGTCGTCCGTGAAGTTGAAATCGCCCAGTTCGCTTTCGACCAGGGTGCGGTCGATGTACAATTGCAAGCCTACGTTCTTCATCTCCAGACCGGGCAGGCCGGGGTCATAGCCGCGCGGCAGCAGTGCGGTTTCGCTCGGGAAGACAGCCGTAACGGTGTGACCGGCCTCTTGCGCGAAGCGGTAGCCGTCGCCGGTGGAGCCGGTTACGGGATAGGTTTTGCCGCCGGTGGCGATGATGACGGCGGCATAGGCATCGAGCTCGGCGAGACTGCCTACGGTCGTGGTGTAGCGTACCTCGATGCCCAGCTCTTGAACGCGCCGCTCGAGCGCGCGGGCCACGTCGCCTGCTATCAGCGAGGCGGGGTAGACCCGCTGCCCCTGCAACGTGACGGTCGGCACGCCGAGCTCCTCGAAGAAGCGGATCACATCTTCATTGGAAAAGGCCCGGAAAGCCTGCTGGAGGAAACGCTGGTTGGGATGGATGTGCGGTGCAAATTCTTCCCAGGGACGCGTATTGGTCAGGTTGCAGCGCCCCTTGCCGGTGAGATAGATCTTCCGGCCGAGCCGTTCGTTCTTGTCGAACAGCACCACGCGCGACCCTTCGCCGAGCGTCACGGCGGCCCGGATGGCTGCCATCATTCCCGCCGGTCCGCCACCGACGATGGCCAGGCGTGGCTGCATCACTCGAAATAACGCATGAAGTCGTTGAGCAGGACGTACATGTTGTCGTCGATGTCGCCGTTGCTGTTGCTGTTGTAGGCGCGGGAGTTGCACACGAAGGCGCCGCTCATCTTACTGTACGTGTTGGCTGCCCAGATCGTAGCCGTTCCGGCGATGTTGCCTCCGTGGTAGTGCGCGCCCTGAAAGAGTCTCGGATGGTTCAAACGCCAGCCAAGACCATAACGATTGTAGTTTTCGCCATAGGTGCCGGTCCCGGAGTATCGGTAGGGCTCGTACATTTCCATCAGTGTCTCGTAGCTGAAAATGTCGGGAACCGAGTCGTCCCCATCCATATAGGTGAGGATTTTCATCATCTGGTTGGTAGAGGTGATGATGCCCGCCGCACCGGCCAGTTCGCGGAGCGGATTCGCATAGCCGTCGGCATCGCCCTGGGAATAGAACACACATTCGTTCTCCCGGCGTTCGTTGCGGTAGCCGCCGATATGGGTGTCGGTGATGCCCATTTGTTCCATAACGTCCTCCTTGAGGAACGATTCATAGTCTTTGCCGCTGACTACCTCCACGATGCGGTGGAGGATGCAGAAGCCCACGTTGCTGTAGTTGTAGCCCATGCCCGGGCTCCAGACCATGGTGCCGTCGTCAGAAGGATTCTGGCGGGCATTGAGGGTGCGCTGGATCAGCGTGTCGGTAGGAACCGGCTGGCTGCTGCCTTCGTAGAAGCGGTAGGAATTAGTGAAGGCCGGGTCGCTCAGGCCTTTGCAGATGCCGCTGCTGTGGCTGAGCAGATGCCGGACCGTAATGGCTTCGTGGTATGGCGTGATGTTGTGGTAGAGGCCCTTGAGGATGCCCTTTTCGCCGAAGACCTGGTCATCGAGCTGGAGGCGGCCCTGTTCCTTGAGCGTCATGATGCACATCGTACAGAACTGTTTCGAGATACTGGCCATGCGGAAGAGATGGTCGGGCGTGCAGCGGGTATCGGTTTCAACCACGGCAAAGCCATAACCGGAGGAATACACCACTTCCGTCCCCTTCATGATGGAGACGGAGACGCCGGGTACCGCGAAGTCCCTCATAAAAGCATAGACCTTGTCATCGATGTTGCGGTTGCCCTTCTTCACGCAGATGCGGTAATTGTTCGTCCGCGAACCGTCTTCCGACACCACTTTCACGCTTTGCGTGTTGCCGGAGAAATCATGGGGCGTTCCGGGAACATACGGGGCTCCGTCGAGATAGACGGACGCTCCCTCGGAGGCGATGATTTCGGGCACCAGCTTCGTCAGGTCGGCACTTTCCGGAACCGTGATGAAATGGAATCCGTTGGCAAAGGTTGTTGCGGGGGTGGAATCAAAACCGCTGTTGCTGCCGGCTGGGAACGAGAAACGCGTCATGTTGGCGGCGTCGCTCTTCGGAGTATCTCCCAGATTGCCGGGTTGGATGGGGTTGCAGGCCACAAGAGCCAGCATCGTGAGCAGGACAGGAATCAGTTTACAGAGGGTTTTCATGGCAATGGATGTGTTATCGGTCGATGACGCCGCTGCCCAGCATCTCCCCGTCAGTCGCGTACCAGACGGCGAACTGACCGGGCGTGATGCCGCGCTGCGGCTCGTTAAAGCGGATATACAGCCCGTCGGGGCGATGGACAAGCGTCGCTTCCTGCAAGGGCTGGCGGTAACGGATCCGGACCTGGCAGTGCAGCTCCCCGGACACGGGGAGCGCCAGGTCGGGGCGGATCCAGTGGATCTCTTCGGGGCGGATGTACAGTGCCTTGCGGTAGAGGCCGGGGTGGTCCTGTCCTTCCCCCACGAATATCAGGTTGTTGTCCATATCGTTGGCGATCAGGAAACAGGACTCGGCGTGACCACCGATGCCCAGCCCTTTCCGCTGTCCGATCGTATAGTATTGTGCGCCGATGTGCCGTCCGATCACCTTGCCGTCTTCACGGCGGTAGCGGATGGGCTCGGCCATTTCTTCCAGGGTTTGCGGCGCGGGACGGCCTTCGTAGAAGCTGCGGGGAATCTCGACGATATCCCCTTCGCAAGGCTTGATCTTCTGCTGCAGGAAGACCGGAAGGTCCACTTTCCCGACGAAGCAGATGCCCTGGCTGTCTTTCTTTTCAGCGCTGGGCAGGTCCGCCTCCCGGGCGATGCGCCGCACTTCGGGCTTGGTCAGGTCACCGATGGGGAAGAGGGCGTGCGAGAGCTGTTCCTGCGAGAGCTGGCAGAGGAAATAGCTCTGGTCCTTGTTCGGGTCGCTTCCCGCAAGGATCCGGTAGATCGTGCTGCCGTCCGGGGCTGTGAAACTGTCCTTGCGGCAGTAATGCCCCGTGGCCACGAAATCCGCACCCAGCGTCCGGGCGGCTTCCCAGAAGGCGTCGAACTTGATCTCGCGGTTGCACAGCACGTCAGGGTTGGGCGTCCGGCCCTTTTCATATTCGCTGAACATATAGTCCACGACCCGCTGCCGGTACACCTCGCTGAGGTCGACAAAGTGGAAGGGGATGCCGACCTTGCGCGCAACCATCTCGGCCACGGCCCGGTCTTCCTCCCACTCGCATTCTCCGTGCAGGGTTCCGGTGGTGTCGTGCCAATTCTGCATGAAGAGCGCGAACACGTCGCAGCCCTGCTCCTTGAGCAGGAGCGCCGCCACGCTGGAGTCCACGCCGCCGGAGAGTCCGATGCAGATCTTGGGTTTCTTGTTCATTTATTCAAAAAAATCCTTACCTTTGTGCCGGGGTAAGTCGTATACGACCAGCTCCCACTGAACTCCCCCAGGGTCGGAAGGCAGCAAGGGTAGGTGGTTGTAGCGGTGCGATATATCAAGCTTACCCTTTTTTCGTGCCCGTACGCTAGGGGATTCTTCATTTTATAAATCGTTAAATATCAATGGCATAAGGGATTCAACGCCCGTAAAGGCGAGGATGGGTCCGCCGCTGCCCAGGATGATGCGCAGCGGTTTCATGGCCAGGCGCTCGTACTGGGCCATCACCTGCCGGCACGCGCCGCAGGGCGATCCGGGGTTGAGCATCAGCGAGCCGTTCCGCGCACAGACCACGGCAATCGCTTCGAACGGGACGCCGGGGTTCTGGGCGCTGGCGGCGAACATCGCCGTCCGTTCGGCGCAGAGTCCGGACGGGTAAGCGGCGTTTTCCTGATTGGCACCTTTGACGACCGTGCCGTCGGCCAGGCGCACGGCCGCCCCAACGTTGAAATGCGAGTAGGGGGCGTACGACCCTTTCATCGCATCCACCGCAGCCTCGAGCAGCGTGCGGTCCGCTTCACCGAGTTCCTCGATGGAGGCGTATTCCTCGTAAGGGATGGTCAGGGTTTTCTTTTCCATAACAACGATCAGTCGCTAATCTTACAAAGATATACAATTCTCAGCGGAGTTCTTCCCAGGGAACCGTGATTTCAATCACACCGAAGACATAAGGCGCTACGTCGTAGGGCTGGTAGTAGAAGGTGATGCCGTTCTCGCCGACGGTGAAGCTGTCGCTCGGCTCGATCCGGTCGACAAAGAAGATGTTGTCGCGGTCGATCATGTCTTCCCGGATCATATCTTCCATCGCGTCGTATTTGTGCTTGTCGATCAGGCGCATGATTTTCTCGTCCGATACGTTGCGGGCGATCCGGTCCCAGGTGACGGGCTCTCCGGTCTTCGTGTCGAAGACCAGGGGAACGGTGGCGTTCAGGCCATGGGCGCCGCCATAGTAGGAGTATTCTTCCACTTGATACATAAGCCAGTCTTCCCATTTTTCACCGAAGGAGCCCTGGATATCGCAGCCCCAGTTCAGGAAGGGCGCCTCGTCTTCCTGCATTTCCATCTCTTCGAGCATGGACTGGTTGGTGAGCATATAGTCGTTGACCAGGGTGTTCCGGTAATTGGCAGCCAGTTCCTTGAGCGACCCTTTGAATTCGGTATAATTCTCGCCGAGGGTGTGGGAACGGATGTTGCGGCACATGGCCTGGAGGACCTCCCTGTCGTATCCGGCAACGGGGAAATCGATATTGAGCTTGATGTCGAGGGAGTTCTGGCTGCCTTCCCGGAAGGGGATATCTTCCTCGAGGAAAAGCGTCTCGGTACGGAAACCCTGGTTGCAAGCCGGCAGGAGGAAGGCGGCCGCAAGCAGGAAGATGAGGGTGCGTTTCATTATTTCAAGGTATTGATTACTTGTTGGTTGATCTCGCGGATGCGGGGGATTTCCACCTTGTCTACGCGGCGGTCGTAGGTCATCAGGCCGTTGACCTCGATCTCCACGTCTGTGGTCTGGGTGTAGATGGCGGCCGAGAAGCCGCGGGCGACCATCTCCTTCAGCTGCCGGGCATATTTCACATATTCGTCGGTCACTTCTTTCGGGCTGGCGAACTTGACGTATCCCCAGTTGCGGTCGGGCGTCCAGAGATGTCCTTCCACGGGCAGGCCGATGCCGCCGTATTCGCCCAGCACGTTCACGCGGTTCGCATCGTAAAGATACATATCGGGCTGCGGGTAGTTATGCAGGTCAAGGATGTCGCCGGCTCCGAGGAAATGATTGCCGCCGCTGGCGGAGTTGACCAGACGGGACGGGTCGTGCTGCTTGGTCCAGGCCGTGATCTCGAGCGTCTTGAACTGGCCCCAGCCTTCGTTGAAGGGAACCCACGCCACGATGCAGGGCTGGGAGTAGAGGTAGTCCATGATCTCCCGCCATTCCTTGCGGTAGCAGGCTTCCGAGTCGGCGCTTCGGACGAATTCCGTGCCCTGGTACCAGCGGGTGTTCTGCCAGCTTCCGTGAAGGTCGCCGCTGGGCATGTCCTGCCACACGAGGATGCCGAGCCGGTCGCAGTGGTAGTACCAGCGGGCGGGCTCCACTTTCACGTGCTTGCGGATCAGGTTGAAGCCCCAGTCTTTCGTCTTCTGCACGTCGAAGGCAAGCGCCTCGTCGGTGGGGGCGGTGTAGAGACCGTCGGGCCACCAGCCCTGGTCGAGCGGGCCGTACATGAAGATAGGCTTGTCGTTGAGGGTCAGACGCAGGATGCCGTCCTTGCCGGGGGTTACGCCGACTTTGCGCATGGCGCAGTAACTCTTCACGCGGTCCAGGGTCTTTCCGTCGCGGATCAGGCTGACTTCCAAGTCGTAGAGGTACGGGTCGTCCGGCGTCCACAACCGGGCGCCCGGTACGGGTATCTCGACTTCACTTCCGGCCAGTGCACGCGCCGAAGCGACCCGTCGGCCATCAGCGGACAAAGAGACTTCCACGACGCCGCGGTCCACTCCTTCGGCCAGGACGCGGATGCATCCGGCATCAAGGTCAGGCGTGGTGCGGAGGTTCCTGATGTGCTGTTCGGGTACCGGCTCCAGCCAGACGGTTTGCCAGATGCCGGTGACGGAAGTATACCAGATCCCGCTGGGCTTGCGGACCTGTTTGCCGCGGGGCTGGAAGCCCGTGTCGGTGCCGTCCCACACCCGGACGGTCAGGCTGTTCTCACCGGACTTCAGGGCATCGGTGATGTCGATGCTGAAAGGGGTGTAGCCGCCGGTGTGGCTGCCAGCTTTCACGTCGTTGACCCAGATATCCGCCTTCCAGTCCACTGCGCCGAAATGCAGCAGGACCCGGTTCCCCTTCCAGGATTTGGGCAGGGAGAAGGTCCGGTGGTACCACAGATATTCATCGACGGCAACGGTCCGGCCGACGCCCGAAAGGCTCGATTCGATGCAGTAGGGGACAAGGATCCTTCCGTCGGCCTTCCCGAAAGGTTCGCCGGCTTTGCGGACGGCGTAGTCCCACAGGCCGTTGAGGTTTATCCAGTCGGTGCGCTGCATCAGGGGCCGGGGATATTCCGGCAGGGGTGCGGACGGGTCGACCTGGTCGGCCCAGGGGGTACGGATGTGGTCTCCGGCGGGCTGCCAGGACTGTGCCGTGGCGGAAAAGGCGGAAACCAGCAGGAGCGAGAGGAGCAGGTATGCCGATTTTTTCATATCTTTGGATTTATCTATCAAAAATACGAAAAACTATGAGGATATTCAAAATAATTTGCGTCGCTGCGGCCGCCCTGGCGCTGCTCTCCGCATGCCGCGGCGGCAAAACCGATGAGAGGATCTTCACCATCCAGAATGAAAACGGGATGAAGGCCACTTTCTGCACGACGGGCGGCCGGCTGCTGCGGCTGGAAGTGCCCGCGCGCGACGGTTCGATGAAAAACGTGGTGTGGGGCTGCGCCGATGCGGATGCCTGTGCCGTGGACAAAGATTATCGTCAGTGCATCGTGGGCCGTTACGGCAACCGGATCGCCGGCGGCCGTTTCGAACTGGGCGGTTTCACCTACCAGCTCTCGCAAAATGAAGGGAACAACCATCTGCACGGGGGCAAGACGGGCTTCGGCCAGCGCGAGTGGATTCTCCAGCCGCTCTCGGATTGCTCGCTGCTGATGACGTATCTTTCGCCCGACGGAGAGGAAGGCTATCCCGGCAATCTCGACATATCGGTGATCTGCACCCTGACCGACAAGAATGAACTGGTGCTGCAATACGCAGCCGTGACCGACGCGCCCACGATTCTCAATCCCACGCTCCACGCCTGGTTCAATCTCCACGGTGACGGGGAAGGGTTGACGACGACCCATATCCTCAAGATCAACGCCGACTGGTACACGCCTGTCAATGAGGAACTGATTCCGACGGGCGAGATTGCGCCGGTCGACAGCACGGCGTTCGATTTCCGTGAGGGGAAGCCCGTCACGCCGGAGTTCGACCACAATTTCGTCCTGCGTGGCGCCCCGGGCGAACCGGCGCTCGAGCTCTACGAGCCCGGCACGGGCATCCTGCTGCGCGTCTATACCGACCAGCCCGGCCTGCAGCTCTACAGCGGCCGGCCCGACTGCGGTGTCGTGCTCGAGACACAGAACTTCCCCGATGCCCCGAACCACCCCAATTTCCCCGACGCAGTGCTCGGGCCGGGCGAGTATTATGTGCAGAACACCATCTATCGTTTTGAAATTTTGTAATTTTGTCATCACTATGGATAAGAAAAACATGACGCGCCGCGAGGCGATCCGTGCCATGATGCTCGCGGGAGCGGGCCTGGCCGCGAGTTCATCCCTGGCTGCCGCGCCGCTGCGCGCCGCCGGGGCCCTTCCCCAAAACTGGAAATTCATCGAACCCGCCAAGGGTGACCAGGTCATTCACCGCACCTGGCAGACGCTGGGCGGCGAGAGTGTCAGCCTGCTCGGCATGGGCTGCATGCGTTTCCCGCGCAAGCCCGGTGCCGGCCGCCGCGCCCCGCTCGACCAGGATGTCGTCAACCAGATGATCGACTACGCCCTGGAGCATGGCATCAACTATTTCGATACCGCCCCGGCCTATGGCGACTCCGAACGCGCCACGGGCGAAGCGCTCAGCCGCCACAATCGCAAGGACTACCTGATCGCGACCAAGATGTCGAACTTCTCCAACGCCGATCTGGACGCCTGCAAGACGATGTTTGCCAATTCGCTGAAGAACCTCAGGACCACTTATTTCGACTACTTCCTGCTGCATTCGATCTCCGATATGGCCGACTTCAACCGCCGATTCAGGGACAACGGCCTGCTGGACTGGCTGCTCGAGCAGAAAAAGAAAGGCGTGATCCGTCACCTGGGTTTCTCGTTCCACGGTTCGAACGAGGCGCTCCGTCAGCTGATCGCCCTCCCGTACCAATGGGAATTCGTCCAGATCCAGCTCAACTATGTGGACTGGAAGAACATGCCGCTTGAAGACAGCAGCGAGCCCTGCGACTCCGAGACGCTCTACAAGATGCTCGAGGAGAAGAATATCCCCGTCGTCATCATGGAGCCTATCCGCGGCGGGGCCCTGGCCAATGTGTCCGACGGCCTCAGGAGCCGCATCCAGGAGCGTTTCCCGCAGTACTCGCCGGCCGCCGCCGCCCTGACTTTCGCTTCCACGCCCAAGGCCGTGATGTGCACCCTCAGCGGCATGAGCAACATGCAGCAGCTGATGGAGAACGTCTATACCTTCAGCCACTTCAAGCCGATGACGGCCGAAGACAACGACTATATGCTTGAAATGGCCCGGCTCTACAACGGCAATCCGCACATCCCGTGCACGGCCTGCCGCTATTGTATGCCTTGCCCGCGCGGCGTCGATATTCCCGGCGTCTTTGCGGTTTACAACGGTATGAGCGACGCGCTGATGCTGCCCGATCCTTCGAACAAGAAGGACAAGCAGTACAAGGAGAAGAAAAAGGAGTTCCTCAAGCGTTACGCGAAGCTGGCTTCGGATTCCGACGCCTCGGCCTGCGTGATGTGCAATGCCTGTCTCCCGAAATGCCCGCAGCGGATCCGCATCCCCGAGCAGATGCGCATGATCCACAAGCTGGTCAAGGACCTGGGTTAGTTTTCTATGCAAGGAAAGCCCTATACCCTTCGGGTCGAAGAGTATTATTCCGGACGTTTCCGTGAAGGTACGGTCCTCCTCTCCGACGAGGAGGCTGCTACTCTTGTGCGCTTCCTTCGAGAGGAAGAGCAGGAGCCCGACATCTACAATTCGTCGCTGGAGACTTGCCATCCCGAACTCTATCACAAACTGGACGATGCCGCTGTTCCGATGATGGATCAGCTGGAGCAGGAGCAGCCCGAAGGAATGTATAAATCCTGGATTCCCGAGGAACTCGTGAATGAGGCTTTCGAATCGGGATTGTCGCACATAAGCACGCTGGTTGTCACGGAAAGCGATACCGCGAAGGCGATGGGTTCCGGAAGTCTCCCGGTCCTTGCGACGCCGCGGCTTGCCGCGCTGATGGAAAACGCCGCCTACAAGGCCGTCTCGCCCATCCTGGATGATGGCGAGACGACCGTCGGCGGTGAACTGTCCCTGCGGCACCTGGCTCCTTCGCCTGTCGGTGCCGAAGTCTCGGCGACCGCTGTCCTGGAGCGCACGGAAGGCCGTAAATTCGTTTTCCGGCTGGAGGCCCGCCAGGGTGATACGCTCATCGGCGAAGGCACGCACACCCGTTTCCGGGTCAATACCGGAAAGTTTCTGGCAAAACTGAAATAGGAAGGCCTCGTCAGCGCACCATCTTGTGCTCTTTCAGGTCGTAGCGCTGTCCGGCGCGGAGGAAGAAGAAACGTTCTCTTCCCGCCTGGTGAACAGCTACATACGATTTCCCAACCACCTCGAAGATATCTCCGGTTACAACGATGGCCGTCGATTCGTCGATGCCGATGCCGATGAATTCCGGCGCGGCCTTGATGAAGGCGTCCAGGTCGTGCTGCCGGTTGCGGGTAAGGATGTGCTGGTCGATGGCCGAGAGTTTCAGGAAGCCCAGCCCCTGCGTATGGTCGCCGATCAGATGCTGTGCGCCCCGGGTATCGCCCCGCCACAACAGCGAACCCTGGATACTGGCTCCGGCCGAGGATCCGCCGATGACGCCGCCCCGGTTCAGCAGGGCAAACAACTCTCTGTGAACCTTGGTGTTGAGGTACACCTCGGCGATGCGCCATTGCCGTCCTCCGGTGAAATAGACGCCGGTAGCCTGACGCAGCACTTCCAGATTCCTGTCATCGTTCGCTTCGTCGATCGTCGTCAGATGCATCTGCGTCACCCGGTCCTCTCCGAGGCGGCCGGACAAATAGTTGAGGGTCCCTTGATGACCTGTCTCACCCGGCCCTGAAGCATTGGTGATGACGACGATCCGGGCATCCGCTCCGCCGGCCAGGTCGAGAAAACGATCCCAGATTTCGTCGGTCACTTTTCCGCCGCCGATAATCACCAGCGAGCCTTTCTCCGGTCCATGCCGGGTTACGGAAAGATCGACCACCGTCGGATTCTGCGCCATCGCCCCCCAGACGAAGCCCAGACAGAGCAATAAGGAAAAGAAACGTCTCATAATGAGACAAAGATAAGAAATCTTGCGTAATCAGCGAAGACAGAACTTGTCATAGCGGGCGATCTGCTTCTGCAGGGTTTCTTCGTCCGGGGTGGTCTCCCGATGGAAGATATCCACGGAGACCCGGCCGTCGGCGGCGGACCAGTTGCCGATGACTTCGCCGTCCAGCAGGACGACGGGCCAGAAGATGCCCCGCTTATTGTGGGCGCGGTGGGAATGGTCGGGGTGGAGGGCGACATGGCGGCTCTTGTATCCGATCAGGTATTCGTCGTAGGAGGGCAGCAGGGTTACTGTACCACTGCGGAATCCGCGTGTGCGGCTATCCTGATGGTAGAAGAAGGTGAGGCCTTTCCATCTTTCCTGCGCGAGTTCGGCTTGGATGCCGTCCATTCCTTTCCGGCAATCGCCGACGCCCAGCCCGCTCCACCAGACAAAGTCGTCCAGGGTGGCGGGTCCGTGGCTGCGGAAGTATTTGCGGGCCAGGAGCGCCAGGGCTTCATCCTTTGGAAGGAGCCTTGCTCCGGGCAGCTTGTCTTTCACCAGGGCGTAGCTATGCTTCATAGGGAAGAGGTCGCCGCTGCAGAGGAGTCCGGCGTATTCGGACAGGCGGATGTGATAGGACAGCCGATGGTCATCCATCGTGATCCCCTTTTCGGCGAGGGCGGCGGCGAAATCGGCCTTCCGGGCGATGCGGCGATGGGAGAGGCAATCGCAGAAGATCTGTTGGACGGTATCCTGCTCGGCCAGCGGAATGCTGACGCCGTTCGAATTCATCCAGCCTGCCAGGCCCCGCAGGGCATTCTTCCGGCACAGATCCAGCATCCAGCACCAATCCTCGCCGGCAACCAGCTGCCAGGTGGTCCGCAGCAGATGGCCCCTCACGATCTTTCCTTCATTGTATTCTTTTTCAAACGCTTGGGCTGAAGGTTTCCGGGTCCGCATCCCCACCGCCCAGCGCATCATGCGGTATTCCTGCGCCTGCATCGCCCCCATCCACTCCACCACATCATGCGGTGAAGTGAACTCCGGACAGATCAGCTGCTGTCCCAACAACCGTTGCGAAACCGGATTCATAGAAAAGGCCTCTTTCTTTCAAATCACAAATGTACAGAATCATCGGCTCTTTCTATTGTTTTTCATTTTTTTTAAGCGTTCCAGGGGTGCCTGATATAGGGTAAAGGCGTTTCTCCAGGGTTTTCCGGATATTTCAGGTTGTATTGTGTGCTCGTTTACATGTTTTCTGTATTTTGATTTACAGAAAATAATATTTACATTGCAATGCTTTTATTGAATGATTAGCAGCTAGTTATGGTACAGAAAAACCGATTCCTTCCAGTTGTTCTACTGGCAATAGTGGTAACCCTCGCGAGGTGTGAAGAAGAATAGCAGGCTTCCGAGACCTCGGATTCCGGCAGACCGTTTGTCATCCACGTCCTCAACAATGAAGGGACCCGCGGCTGACGCTGTGCGCTGCCTTTCTGGACTCTCGGTCCATAGATGCGCCGTCTCGTAGATCGAGCGTCCAAGATTGCCATCGAAGAACCCTTTTTCCGGACGCACGGTCCATGAGATGAATGAATGATGGATCGAACTTGCTGAAGCGGCGGATTGTTTGTATCTTCGTGTCGATAAATCGATGTTTAACTATACCAAACAAATTCTTTGACAGAAACTGGTGGAAGGACTTTGTCGTTGCTATCCTTGCCACCACCGTTTCCATTGTCCTGACCTTCGGTACGAGCAAATGGGTTGAACGTAACAATCAGAAGAAAGAGCGCAGACTCACTGCCTTGATGGTCATGAGCAGCATCGAATCCTTTGCCCGCAGCATTGATGAGTCGGCAGAAGTATGGGACAGGTTGGACAGCGTTGCCGTATGGCTGCTGCGCATGCCGATAGAAGAGGTTCAAAGACTGGGCGAAGAGCCTTTTAAAGATGCTGTCAATGAGGTGTTCCAAGCCCCTATCATACGTCACGACCAAACTGCAGAAACCATCTTCAGCAGCAACATAGACACCTGGAAGAATATGGGCAATTTCCAGTTTGTGGACAATGTCGGGGCGTGCTTTTCACAGATGAACTGGATTGAGGGGAAGATTAACGAAGAATCTGTTGAGTACACTGAAAATCAGACGCGGATATTCAAAAACTTTTCGGATTATCCTGGCAAAACCTTCACGGAGAAACTGCTAAGGGATGAACAGGCACGGAAACAGTTGCAGATGCCTAACTCGTTCAAGGCCTGGCTCGCCTACTGTTCAGATAATCTGCGGCGTATGAACCGCAAGAATATGAAACTGATAGGAATTCCCGAGGAAGAGGTTCTGGCATTTACAGATGCACGCGCGGATGTCGCCATCGAGGAAGATCCCACGCCGGATTATTCCGCATTTATGAAACCTCACCCGGACAAGGAATCCATCGACTCCAACCTTGACTATGCCCGGCAGTTGGACAGCCTGCTGAATCATCATTGACTCGTTCGAATTCGGCTTTATCGGACAAGGGGGGCAGCGATCGGCGGCTGACGCTGTGCGCTGCCTTTCTGGGCGCTCGGTCCATGGATGCGCCGTCTCGTAGATCGAGCGTCCAAGATTGCCATCGAAGAGCCCTTTTCCGGACGCACAATCCATGAGATGAATGAATGATGGACTGAGCGTCCAACGGATCAGATTAAGGGAAATCCTGTCGGGAAGGAACAGTTCCATCTTCAATCTTTCTCGGGCTTGCGGAAGCGGCGGCATATTTGTATCTTCGTGTCGATAAATCGGAATTAAGCACTTTAAGTATAAGTAATGTGAGACTCTCGAAGAAACAAATATTCAGGCTGGTTCTGGCAGCATTGTTTTTCGTACTACTTCTGATGGCCATTTTCTGCCATTATGGTCATCTCTGGGTTAAGTTATTCGCCATTCTTGCAAATGTCTTATTGATGGCCAGCATGCTAATCTCCTTATTTGACGTTAAGAAGCATCCTGAGAAGGATAAATGACCTTTTTAAAAGGTCTGTCAAATTCGAGTTTTTTGGGATAAAGATAAATCGGAATTTAACTGCTCAATGAGACAAAGAAGCATTTTGGCACTAATAGCAATAGCAACACTTCTCAATGGATGCAAAAGTTATAACCATATCCTTGAGAACATTTACGATAAAGATCAGTCAGTCCGTGAGTGGTCTGTTGGCATGGCGTCTCTCTCTGCTGATGAAATCGCAGAGTATTCCTGTGAAATGGCGCGGACAGATTCGTTGAATCAGAC
>DETK01000020.1:15992-16197 GCA_002361615.1 Bacteroidales bacterium UBA3290 | reverse complement strand
AACACCCGCGTCAGCTACCCGATCTACCACATCGAGAAGATCGTCCGTCCCGACAGCCACGGCCCCGCCGCACAGCAGGTGATCTTCCTGAGCGCCGACGCTTTCGGCGTGCTGCCTCCGGTGAGCATCCTGACCCCTGAGCAGACGAAGTACTACTTCCTCTCCGGCTTCACCGCCAAACTGGCCGGCACCGAGCGCGGCATCA
>DETK01000020.1:0-15896 GCA_002361615.1 Bacteroidales bacterium UBA3290 | reverse complement strand
GCCTTCCTCGAACTGCACCCGACCAAATACGCCGAGGAACTCGTCAAGAAGATGAAGAAATCCGGCGCCAAGGCCTACCTGGTGAACACCGGCTGGAACGGTACGGGCAAACGCATCTCCATCAAGGATACCCGCGGCATTATCGACGCTATCCTCGACCACAGCATCGACAAGGCTCCGACCAAGAAGATTCCGTTCTTCGACTTCGAAGTCCCGACGCAGCTCGAAGGCGTGGATCCGCACATCCTCGACCCTCGCGACACCTACGCCGATCCCAAGCAGTGGGAAGAGAAGGCCAAGGATCTCGCAGGCCGCTTCATCAAGAACTTCAAGAAGTACGAGTACAACAAGGCCGGCAAGGCCCTGGTGGCCGCTGGTCCGAAGCTGTAACAGCTTGAAACCAACTGTAGTATCATTCTAAAAACCGGCTGGAAGAAAAATGATCATAACCATTGGATTTCTTCTGGCCGGTTTTCTTTTGGGCCTTTTGCTGAAAGGGCGCGTGAAGCTGCCGACGTCGGCTATCACACTGGCTTCCATCTGCCTGCTGCTCTTCATCCTGGGCCTGGAAATCGGCGGAAACCGGGAACTGCTGGCAGACCTTCCGACAATGGGCCTGACAGCCCTTGTCGTGTCGGTGCTGGCCATCCTGGGCAGCGTCTTCTTTGCACGACTCTTTACGAAAAAAGAAGAACTGGCATCCAGCCCCTCTCCGGCCGAGACCGGCGCTGCCCAAAAACCGAGCGGCGGGATGCGCGACAGCCTGATCATCGTAGGATGCTTTGTCGCCGGGGTGCTTGTCGCCCTCGCCGGATGGGTCCCTGAGGGATTGCCGATGGACCAGATTACCGAGTGGGGCCTCTATCTCCTCCTGGTCTGCGTCGGCTTCGGGCTTGGGATGGAGGAAGGATTCTTCGCAAGTCTCAAGACGCTGCCGCTCCGAAGCCTGCTGCTGCCCCTGGTAACGGTCGTAGGTTCCCTGACGGGCGGTCTGCTGGCGTGGGGGCTGCTTACCTGGTTCCGTACATCAGTACCTGATCTTACCGACACGCTCGCGGTCACTTCGGGTTTTGGTTACTATTCGCTCTCGAGCGTCCTGCTCGACGAGCAGCGCGGTCCGATGGTGGCCACCATAGCCCTGGCGGCCAACCTGCTGCGAGAACTGCTGACCCTGCTGACCGCTCCCATGCTCCGCAAGTGGTTCGGACCCTACGCCATCATCTCCTCCGGCGGCGCCACATCGATGGACACGACGCTACCGGCTGCTGTCCGATATGGCGGCAGCCGCTATGCTCCGGTATCCATCTACCACGGCTTTGTCCTCACCGTATCCGTTCCGTTTATCGTTTCTTTTTTCATTACCTGCCATTCCTGGTTCCACAACCTGCCCGTATAAAATGAAAGCCGAAATCTTACTTCCCGCACCTGTGTGCTCCGGCGGCAAGCCGCTGCGCGACGTACTGATGGCGCGCCGTTCCATCCGCAAATTCTCAGCCCGCCGTTTCGATCTGGCGCTTGAAAGCGACCTTCAGTTGCTGTCCGACCTGCTCTGGGCCGCCTTCGGCCCTATTTCCCCGAAACGTCGCAGCGCGCCGTCTTCCCACAACTGGCAGGAGATCGAACTCTACGTGCTGCTGCCCGAAGGCGCTTTCCGCTACGAACCGGCTGAAAACAAACTTGAGCCTGTGTCGGAAGAAGACCTTCGCGCCGCTTCCGGACTGCAGGAGTATGTGGGAACCGCCGCTGCGGAGATTGCCTATGTAGCCCGTCTTGAGAAAGTTGTCGGCAAGACCGGACGGGGATTGGCCCAGGCCATCTACGCCGATACGGGCTTCATCGCCGAAAACGTCTATCTGTTCTGCGCGTCCGAAGGTATGGCCACGGTGATCCGCGCCATGATCCCGAAAGAGGAACTTTCGGCCCGCCTGAGTCTGGACCCGACCCAGGAAATCACGTTGGTTCAGACGGTCGGCTGGGCACAATAACCCCGTCCTGTGTGCCCCGAAGGGGCAAAAACGTCGGTCCGGGCACAAAATGCCTCATAATTGTGCCCTAAAGACGAAATTATTTCGTACTTTTGAAGGATAAACCGCACAACATGGATCCTGTCAAATCGTTATTCGAACAATATACCGGACAACAAATCCGTACTTTCGAGGAGCTCCCCTCCTCCGGCAGCAACCGCCGCTATTTCCGCATCACGGGCAACGACGTCACCCTGATCGGCGCGCGCGGCACGTCCGTCCCCGAGAACATCGCCTTCTGGAAGATGGCCTGCCACTTCAAGGAGAAGGGACTCAACGTCCCCGAAGTGCTGGCCCACAACAGCGACTTCACCTGCTACCTGCAGGAAGACCTGGGCGACGACACCCTCTTCAACCTGGTGGCCGAAGGACGCGAGAAAGGACAGTATTCCCCTGCCGAGAAAGCGCTCATCTTCAAAGCTGTCCGCGCATTGCCGCAAATCCAGTTCGAAGGAGCCGACGGACTCGACTTCTCGGTCTGCTTCCCGCAGCCCGAGTTCGACCAGCGCATGATCTCGTTCGACCAGAACTATTTCAAGTACTGCTTCCTCAAGGCCACGGGACTGGAGTTCAGCGAAATCGAACTTGACAAGGATTTCCACACCATGTCGGACATCCTCATGCAGAGCATGTCCGACACCTTCCTCTACCGCGATTTCCAGGCCCGCAACGTGATGATCCGGTACGGCGAGCCTTATTTCATCGATTTCCAGGGCGGACGCAAGGGCCCGATCTACTACGACGTAGCCTCCTTCATCTGGCAGGCCAAGGCCGCCTACCCGGAATCGTTCAAGATGGAGCTCATCGACGCCTATCTCGACGCGCTCAAGAAATATATGCCCATCTCGCGCGACGCTTTCCTGGAAACCCTGCGCCACTTTGTGCTTTTCCGCACGCTGCAGGTGCTCGGTGCCTACGGTTTCCGCGGCTACTTCGAGAAAAAGCCGCACTTCCTGCAGAGCGTTCCCTACGCCATGGAGAACCTGCGCCGGTTGCTGAAGAAACCCTTCGAGGAGTATCCCTACCTGAACAAGCTGCTGGGCGAACTGACCTCGATGAAGCAGTTCTCCGACCTGAACCAGGAACGCGGCCTGGAAGTGGACATCTTCAGCTTTGCCTACAAGAAAGGCATCCCCAACGATGCCAGCGGCAACGGCGGCGGCTATGTGTTCGACTGCCGTGGCCTTGAAAATCCGGGCAAATACGAGCATTACAAGCACTTTACCGGCATGGACGCCGAAGTCATCAAGTTCATGGAAGACGACGGCGGCGTGCTCAAATTCCTCGACCACGCCTACGAACTCGTCGACGCCCACGTGCAGCGTTTCATCGAACGCAAGTTCACGCATCTGATGGTCAGCTTCGGCTGTACGGGCGGACAACACCGCTCGGTCTATTGCGCCGAACATCTGGCGGAACATCTTTCGCAGAAATTCAGCATCAAGGTGCGCATCACGCACCGGGAGCTGGAAATCGAAAAGGAACTCTAGCAGCAAGATGAAAGCGCTCATTTTCGCCGCCGGTCTCGGTACCCGGCTCAAACCCCTCACCGACACGATGCCCAAAGCCCTCGTGCCTGTGAGCGGCAAGCCGCTCCTGCAACACGTAATGGAGAAGCTGGTGACAGCCGGTTACGATGAGATCGTCATCAACGTGCACCATTTTGCAGATATGATCCGCGACTTCGTAGCCGCGAACGAAGGCTTCGGTGCCCGGGTCTCTTTCTCCGATGAAACCGACCTGCTGCGCGAAACAGGCGGCGGCATCCGACATGCCGAGCCCCTGCTTGCCGACGGTACGGAGCCTTTCCTCGTCCACAACGTGGACATCCTCTCGAACCTCGACCTGGCCTGGTTCCGGGCGCAGCATCACGCCGGAGACCTGGCCACCATCCTGGTGAGCGACCGCGAGACCTCCCGTTACTTCCTCTTCGACGAAGACGGGCTCCTCGTGGGCTGGACCAATATCGCGACCGGCGAGGTGCGCAGCCCCTGGCCCGGCATCGACCCGGACCGCTGCACCCGCCTCGCCTTTGCGGGCATCCACTGCATCAGCCCCGCCATCTTCCCGCTGATGCATCCCTGGCCCGAAAAATTCTCAATCGTGGACTTTTACCTCGACGTCTGCCGTACCCACGCCGTGCGCGCCGCCGTCATGCCAGGGCTTGAAATCCACGACGTAGGCAAACTCTCGGAACTGAATCTTACCATCCCCTCATAATCGCCATGCTCAACATCTCATACTGTTCTGACAAATACCAGTACACGATGGGCAAGTCTTTCTTCGAGAACGGAATGAAAGACCGCATCGCCGTATTCAACCTCTTCTTCCGCAAGGCGCCCGACAACAACAACTGGGCGGTGGTCAGCGGCATCCGCGAAGCCCTGCAGATGATCGCCGACCTGGGAAGCGAGGATATCGGTTTCTTCGAGCAGTTCCTCCCGGGCGAGGATTACCGCGAATTCCGGGAGTATCTCGCCCACATGAAGTTCACCGGCAAGGTGTACGCCATGAAGGAAGGCGAGATCGCCTTCCCCAAGGAGCCCATCCTCACCATCGTAGGCCCGATCATCGAAGCCCAGGTCCTGGAGACGCCCCTGCTCTGCATCATGAACCACCAGATGGCCATCGCCACGAAGGCATCGCGCGTAACCCGCGCGGCCGGCAGTCGTCCCGTGAGCGAATTCGGCTCCCGCCGCGCCCACGGTCCCTGGGCCGCCGAGTACGGCGCCAAAGCCGCCTTCATCGGCGGCTGCGCCAGCACTTCCAACATCCTTACCGGCATTGAGTTCGGCTTCGATGCAAGCGGCACGATGGCCCACAGCTACACCACCTCGTTCGGCTGCAGCATCGATGGCGAATACAAAGCTTTCGACACCTATATCAAGACCCACATGGGCGAAGGGCTGATCCTGCTGGTCGATACCTTCGACACGCTCAAATGCGGCGTCCGCAACGCCATCCGCGCCTTCAAGGCCAACGGCATCGACGACAGCTACCCGCAGGGCTACGGCATCCGCCTCGACAGCGGCGACCTCGCCTATCTCTCGAGCAAAGCCCGCGAGATGCTCGACGCCGCCGGCCTGAAGAACTGCAAGATCTTCGCGACCAACTCGCTCGACGAATACATCATCTCCGACCTCGAGAAACAGGGTGCCTGCATCGACAGTTTCGGCGTGGGCGACGCCATCGCCACCAGCAAGCACAACCCCTGCTTCGGCAACGTCTACAAGCTTGTGCAAGTGGACGATGAGCCGATCCTAAAACGTTCGGAAGACAAGGCCAAACTCATCAACCCGGGCTTCCAGGTCACCTACCGCATCATCCAGGACGGCAAGTTCGAGGCCGACGTGACCTGCCTCCGCGGCGACTCCTTCACCAAGATCATCGAGGCCGGCGAAGAACTCTACATCACCGACGAGGCCGACGAGACCAAGTACACCATCTTCCCCGCTGGCTCCTACACCTACAAGATCCTACAGGAACTGGCCTACGACAACGGGCAGATTGTTGAAGACAAGCGCTCGATCTTCGAGAAGCGCGACTACTACCGTTCAAACCTGGCCTCGCTCAACGAGACGCAGCGGCGTATCATCAACCCGCACTACTACAAGGTCGATATCTCCGACGACCTCTACGACCTGAAGATGCGCCTGATCAACCGGCTCATCCACCAGATCAACCTGATGCAGGCCGAGGAGGAAGGCAGCACGAAGCAGTACACCCACGTGGTGGTCGACATGCTCTACGATTTCATCGACGGCAGCATGGCCTGCGCCGGCGCGGATGCGGCGGTCCAGGAGAGCATCCGCTGGATCAACCGTTACCCCAACGACCAGGTGCTATACGTGTGCGACCATCATCCGGCCGGCCACTGCTCCTTCAAGGAATCAGGCGGTCCCTGGCCCGCCCACTGCGTGATGCAGACTCACGGTGCCCAGATTCACGAGGCCTTCACGACGCAGGTCACCAAACCCGACCACCGTCCCACCGCGAAGAACACCTTCTACAAGGGCACCAACCCCAAGCGCGAACAGTACTCGGGTTTCGAGAGCCACGACAGCGAAGGCATCGAGCTCAACAACTACCTGACCAAGAACGTATTGGTCAGTGGCATCGCCACGGAATACTGCATCCGCGAGACTTGCTACGACCTGATCAAATCGGGCCACAACGTGTTCCTGCTCGAGAAGGGCCTGGCATACATCACGCCGGAAGGACACGAAAAGACATTGAACGAACTTGCCAGGATTGGCGTGAAGATTGTATAAGATTCGACCCGCATGAAGTATCTGCGACATCCGGCCCTGCTGCTGACGGTCCTTACGGCCGTCCTGCTCCTGCTTCCCGACGGCGCTTCCGCCGCCGGACGCCCGGGGCGCAGCCGCTATTTCCGGATGTGGCAAGATTCCATCGTGCGGGTGCAGGATTCTCTCGCGCGGCCTGCGGCCGATTCGCTCGCAGCGAACGACACGGTGCCTCCGCTCGACTCGGCCACGCTCGCCGCGATCGCCGACTCGATCCGGCTGCAGAACCTGTACGACTCGCTCGACCACATTTTCTGGAAGGAGATCGATACGACCTCGCTGCCCTACCTCGATTCCGCATCGCGGGCCTACTTCGATTCGCTCTACCGCTACCTCCCCGACACGCACGACATCAAGCGGGCGATCCGCCGCATCCGCAAGGAGGAGCGCGACAGCATCAAGGCCTCGATCCCACGCGTGATGGAGACCTACGTGGTGCCCGACTCGATGTATTTCCGCCGGATCCTCGTCTGGACTTCTGACAAGAAATTCAACGAGTTCACGGAGCAGGGCCTCGACACGACCGCGAACAGCAACTTCTACGAGTCCCCGATGTACAAGAAGGACATCTCGGCCACGTACCTGGGTACTTCGGGATCCGCCACGCAGTACTACAACTACTTCCGGCGCGAAGAAGTGCCCGACGCCCCGATGTTCACCCCGTACATCGGCGATTCCTTCACCGACGAGACGCTCCGGCAGTACAACACCAAGACCCCGTACACCGAGTTGGCGCACTGGGGCACGCTCTTCGCCAACAAGAAGGCCGAGGAATCGAACCTCAAGCTGCTCACCACGCAGAACATCACGCCGCAACTCAACTTCACCCTCGCCTACTGGCGCCTCGGTTCGCACGGCATGCTCACCAATGAAGACACCGACCACCGCACCACGGTGATCTCGGGAAACTACATGGGCAAGCGCTACTTCGCCAATTTCGGACACATCCGCCAGCGGGTCGAACGCAAGGAAAACGGTGGTATCCAGGATCCTTTCTGGATCCAGGACACATTGGTCGAGCCCAAATCCATCGCGGTCAATCTGTCGAGCGCCACCAACGAGTACAAGCGCCGCAGCTGGTTCATCCACCAGACGCTGGCCGTCCCGATGAACTTCTTCCGCAAGGACAGGGATTCGCTCGCGCTGGGCGAAGGCACGATGGCGCACATCGGACACAGTGCGGAATTCACCACCTACAAGAAGATCTACAGCGACATCATCACGGATGCAGCGGGACGTGCTTTCTATCGCAACCAGTTCTATATCGACGATACGGAAAGCCAGGACGAACTGGCCGTGCGCAATCTCGAAAACCGGGTCTTCCTCAAGCTGCAGCCCTACGCACCCGACGCCCTGCTGGCGAAGATCAATGCGGGTGTCGGCTACCAGATCCTTTCGACCTACGCCTTCGATCCCAAGGATTACCTGCGGGGCCGGAATTTTGACACGCAGCACAATCTCTATGTCTATGGCGGCGCTTCGGGACAGTTGCGCAAGTTCATCGCCTGGAACGCCGACGCCGACTACTATCTGGCCGGCTACAAGATGTTCGATTTCGACATCAACGCGAACCTGCGCTTCTCGGTCTATCCGATCGAACAGGGCATCCATCTGACCGGCAAGTTCCATACGGGACTCAAGTCGCCGCATCCTTTCGAGCAGAAGATCTACCTGAACCACCATAAGTGGGACAACGATTTCTCGAAGGTCTCGAAGAGCACGATCGAAGCGGAACTCTCGATTCCGAAGTGGAAGCTCGACGCTTCGTTCGGTTATGCGCTGGTGGCCAACATGCTTTACTACGACACGCTGGCCGTCATCCGCCAACATACGGGAAGCCCGGTCAGCGTAATGAGCGCCTATCTGGGCAAGGAACTCAAGCTGTGGCGCCTGCATTTCGACACGAAGGCGCTCTTCCAGCTGAGCTCCGCGCCGGAAGTGCTGCCGCTGCCCAAGCTGACGCTCAATCTCCGCTGGTATTTCGACATCGATGTGGTCAAGGACGTGATGAACCTGCAGGCGGGCGTCAACGCGATTGTCAACACACGCTGGTATGCGCCGGCCTACAGCCCCGATATGGGACAGTTCTACAATCAGGTCGACGAACAATACGGCATGATCCCCTACTGCGACGTCTTCATCAACGTCCAGTGGAAACGCGCCAGCATCTATGTGAAGTATCTCAATGCGTTCTACAAAGTCTGGGACCATCCGGAATACTTCTCGGCCTATCACTACATCAAACCCACGCCGGGCTTCAAGTTCGGCATTCACTGGCCCTTCTATGTTTGGTAAGGCAGTCAGGGTCCTTCTCTGCCTGCTTGCATTGCTTCTGCTGGAGGCGGGCCTGTCGTCGGGAATCCCGGCGACGCACTTCCGTTCGTCCGCTACGGACTGCCCGGCGGGTGCGCTCCGTCATCTGTCATCCGCCAACCGTTTCGACAAGTCCAGATTCAAAGGCAGGTCTTACGGTCAACTGCAGGGGCTGTTCCGCTACGAACAGCTGGTCCGTCTGCAGGCGGAGAAGATCGGTATGGACTGGCGGCTGCTTTCGGCCATCATCTGGCACGAATCGCAGTTCAATGAAGCGGCGCTTTCTCCGATGGAAGCCAAAGGCTTGATGCAGGTCCGCGATGTCACGGCCCTGCATTTCGGCATATCGCCCGACGAGGTCGACCTGTTCGATCCCCAGGTGAACATCGCCATCGGGGCACGGTTGATCGACGAATTGATCGACCAGTTCCACGAAGAAGGCATGGATTCCACCAACGCCGTCCGCTTCGCGCTGGCATCGTACAACTGCGGCGGCGGCACACTGGCCAAGCGCCGCGCCGAAGCCGCCGAAGCCGGCCTCGACCCCGCCGACTGGTCCTCCGTCGCTACCATCTTCGAACGCTACTCCCCCCTCACCCCCGCCTACGTCGACTCCGTCGAGCAAACCTACTTCAGCTACTGCGACATTGCTGACTAATAGACTGGTTTTTCAGTGAGAAGCTATGGCCTGAAAACCCCTAGAAACCAAGCGCCTTCAGGCGCTAGTGGAGGCCGTGAGGGTAAGCCTGGTGAGATAGCAGGCCGCAGCGGCAGGTCTGGGCGGAGCCCAGTAAACACTGATGGCCATGGGTTTTTGACTCGATAGCTGACTCGACTTCCAGCAAATAGAAAAAAACGATTACCAGAACGGAGCGGAGTGGAGCGAAAGTCCCAGAAAAACAGTTACTCGACCCGCATGGTGCGGTCGGGGGAGACGCGGGAGATGAATCGGGTGGAGAGGGTGACGATGGCCATGATCAGGATGGCGGCGATCAGGTTGAGCAGGAGGAGTTGCGGAAGGGAGAGCCGGATCGGGACGGAATCGACGAAATAGCTCGCTGGATCGAGTTTGATGATGTGCGTAAACTGCTGGATCAGACAGAGTCCGATGCCGACGACGTTGCCCCAGAGCATACCTTTGCCGGCCAGGGCGCCGGCGCGGAGCAAAAAGACCTTGCTCACTTCGCGCGAGGTCATGCCCAGCGCTTTGAGGAGGCCGATCGTCGAGATTTTCTCGAAGAGGATGATCAGGATCGCGGAGATCATGTTGAAGCCGGCTACGACAATCATCAGCGCCAGGATCATCAATACATTGGAGTCGAGCAGCGCCAGCCAGTCGAAGAGATGGCCGTACAGCGCTTTGACATTCGTCACGAAGAGCGCGTGGTCGTCTTCCTGCGCGTTCAGGAAAACCAGTTCTTCGACGCGGGCGCTCATCCTCTCGACGGAAGTGCCCGGGGTTGTGCGGATTTCGATGGCAGAGACCTCGTCCCCTGCCCATCCGTTGAGCCGCTGTACGTGCCGGCGGTCGGCCACGGCCATCTGGGAGTCAATCTCCTCAAGCTGGGCGTCGTAGATGCCGCAGAGCTTGAACTTGCGTACCTTCACCTCGTCGCCGATGAAATAGACGACCACATCGTCGCCCACGGAGAAACCGAGCTTGGCGGTCGTGGTGCGCGAGAGCAGGATGTCGTTGGAAATGCGGCCGTGATAGTCCGGCAGCTCGCCTTCCACCAGACAGTGGCGGAAGAACGAGAAATCGTAGAGCGAATCCACGCCCTTGAAATACAGCCCGTCGATGTTGTCGTCGGTCTTGATCAGACCCGAGCGCCAGGCTACGCCGGAGAAGCCGGTGACGCCGCTTTCCGCGAGGATCTTTTCGCGATACGACAGATTCTCAGAAAAAGGATAGAGCTCATTGAGCGGCGACTGGCCGGGCTGGACCAGCATCACCGAGCCCATGAAGCCCGTCGCCCGGTCGCGGATTTCCCGTTTGAAACCCGCGACCACGGCGAGGGCGATGATCATGATGGCGACGCTCAGACAGACCGACACCCAGGCAATCGTGTTGCTGGTGCGGCTCTGACGGTCGTCGCCGTCGGAGAGTTTCGACGCTATGAAGCGACTGGCGCTCATTCAAAAGCGTAGATGATATAATTCACGTAGATATCCCGCTTCTTGAGCACGACCGACGGGAAGTCCGGCCGGTTCGGCGAATCGGGAAAAGACTGGCACTCCAATGCCACACCGTCGTAGTCCTGGTAGGCCTTTCCGCTCTTGGACTCCGGACAGCCGGAGAGCCAGTTGCCCGTATAGACTTGGATACCCGGCGCATTGGTATAGACCGTCAGTTTGCGGCCGGACGTGGGTTCAGAAAGCACCGCCACAGGACGAAGCTCTCCCTTCTCCCAGTTATCGACCACGAAGCAGTTGTCGTAGCCCTTTCCATAGTTCAGCGCCGGGAAGTCTGCCTTGAGGTCTTTCCCGATAGCCTTCGGCTTCGTGAAGTCCATCGGCGTACCTGCCACCGGAGCAGGATCACCCACAGGGATCAACGTCGGATCGGTCGGGAGATAACGGGAGGCATAGAGCTGGAGGATATGGTCGGTCACGTCACCCACTTCCTCCCCTTTCAGGTTGAAATAGGCGTGGTTCGTGAGATTGACGATGGTCTCGGAATCGGTGTACGCCGACAGACCGAGCGTCAACTGATGGTCTTCCGACCAGGTGTAGCTGGCTTCCACGTGCAGCGAGCCGGGATACCCGGCGTCTCCTATCGGGCTGACAAGCGAGAATTTCACGCCGTCGGGTATCTCTTCCGCATCCCAGATCCGATTGGCGAAACACTGATCGAGCGGACCGCCGTGCAGGTGGTTCGGACCGTTGTTGACGGCCAGCTCATACGTCTTGCCGCCCAGGGAGAAACGGCCCGCCGCAATGCGGTTCGCATAGCGGCCGGGCACCTTGCCCATGCACGGCCCGTCGGCATAATAATCTTCGGGATTGCGATAGCCCAGCACCACGTCGGCCATCTTCCCGTTGCGGTCCGGGACGACGATCGATACGATGCCGGCGCCCAGGTTGGAGAGGATCACCTCCGAGCCATCAGCATTGACGAGGCTGAACAGCTTGATGTCATCGGGATTGATCATGGCTGTCAGATTTCGCGGGCTCCGTCGGAGATTTCAACTTCAATCACGCGCGGATCCTTGTCGAACTTCACCTGATAACGCTTCTTCACGTCTTCGATGTAGGCAGCCACACCTTCTTTCTTCACGAGCGCAATCACGCAGCCACCGAAGCCGCCACCCATCATGCGGGCACCTAGCACCTCTTTGTGCTCACGGGCGATGTCGACGATGAAGTCGAGTTCCGCGCAGCTGACGCCGTATTCCTTGCTCAGACCGTCGTGCGTAGCATAGATCAGCCGGCCGACTTCCTCGAAATCACCCTTTTCCATCGCGGCGCAAGCGTCCATCAGGCGCTGGTTCTCGCTAACCACGAAGGCGCAGCGCCGGAACGAGACCGGATCGATCTCGGCACGGTGTGCCTCAAGTTCTTCCATCGTCACGTCGCGCAGCAACTCCACGTTCGGGAGATACTTCTTGATGACGGATACGCCTTCCTCGCACTGCGCGCGACGCACATTGTATTCCGAAGAGGCCAGCAGATGCTTGACCATCGTGTCGATCAGCACGATCTCGATACCTTTGGGCTTGAAGGGAACAAGTTGATACTCAAGGCTCCGGCAGTCCAGACGAACCACGTGGCCCTTCTGGCCGAAGATCGAGGCGAACTGGTCCATGATGCCGCAACGCACGCCGATGTAGTTGTGCTCCGTCATCTGGCCGATCTTCGCCAGTTCCTCACGGGTGAACTTGAGAGAATAGATTGCGTTGAGCGCCGTACCGATGCAGGACTCGAGCGCTGCCGAAGACGACATACCTGCGCCAAGCGGCACATCTCCGCCGAATACGGCGTTGAAACCGCCGACCGTAGCGCCGCGCTTGCGCATTTCTTCGATTACACCGTAGAAATACGAAGCCCACTGCTCCTTGGGCTGCGGACCGCCGATGCGGAAGAAGACGGCGGCGCAGTCGTGGTCGATGGAGATCAGATTGACGATGTCGGTATGGTTGGGCAAGATGGCCATCGTGATGGCTTTGTCCACGGCGCCGGGGAGCACGAAACCACCATTGTAGTCGGTATGCTCACCGATGATGTTGATGCGGCCGGGCGCGGTGAAAAGGCGCGGCTCACCCTCGCCGAAGTACGATTGGAATTTCTCTTTCAGGATATTGTTGTCGATCATAATGGATATGGATTAGATAATTACTTTTTCACACGGAGGGAGATGACGGCACTCTCAAGACCGTCAGAAAGAGCTGTAAGGCGCACAGTCCCAGGCTTATCAGAGGCCTGGACAATGGCTGTGAGCTGCCCGCTGAAGGCTGGCATTTCTGGATGCTGGAAAGGCTCCAGACAGGCGGCGTCGCCGTTGGCGCAGGCGCGGAAAACACCCGCGCCGCTCACTTCGAAGCGGACGCGGTTGTCGGCCACGGGGCAGAGATTGCCATCCTTGTCGACGATGCGGACGGTCACGTAGGCCAGATCGAGGCCGTCGGCGTCAAGGACGTCGCGGTCGGCGCTGAGCTCGATCCGGGCCGGCTCGCCGGCCGTACAGACCGCCTCGCGCGCCTGCTCACGTCCATGCTCATCATAAGCCACCACTTCGATGCGACCGGGTTCGTACTCCACGTCGGGCCAAATCAGCCGGTAACGCGGCATCGTCTCAATCGTATTGGCGGCATCATTGACACCGGAATTAGCCGTTTTACCCGATTCGAAACGTTTAATGCCATAGGAAACGCCGTTCACGAAGAGTTCCGCCATCGGATAGCTCGTGTAGCAGAACACGGGGATCCGCTCCCCTTTCCGGCCCGGCCAGGTCCAGTGCGGCAGCAGGTGCAGCGTCGGCACATCTTTCCGCCACTGCGAACGATATAGCCAGTAGCGGTCCTTGGGCAGCGAGGCCAGGTCGAAGATACCGAAGTAGGAACTGTGGCTCGGCCAGGCGTCCACATCGTACGGCGTGGGCTCGCCCAGATAGTCGAAACCCGTCCAGACAAACTGGCCGATGGTCCACGGATAGTCGTCCATCATCGCAAAGTCGATGTCCGGTACGTTCGACCACCAGCAGGATTCCACATCGTAGGCAGAGCTCTGGTTGTCCGGGTAAACAGCCCCGGATTTCGGCTCCGCCGGGAGCTTATAGACCCCGCGGGAACTCACGGTAGAAGCGGTTTCCGAACCCAGAAGCAATTTTTGAGGTAAAATATCGTACGCTTCAGTATATCTGTAAGTTCTATAATTGAATCCAACCACATCCAACAGCTGGGCGAAGCCGTTTCGTACCACACAGTCAGCGCGGTCCATACCCGCCGTAACCAGACGCGTAGGATCCTCCCGGTGGCAGATATCCTGCAGGAAGGCAGCCACCTTGTAGCCTTCATCCGCACACTGGGTCGGCACCTCGTTGCCGATACCCCACATAATGACGGAAGGATTGTTGCGGAAGTGCCGGATCATGTTGACCATGTCTTTCTCGGCCCACTCGTTGAAGTACAGGTGATAGCCGTTGTCGCACTTGGCGATGTCCCATTCGTCAAAGGCCTCGACCATCATCATGAAGCCCATCTCGTCGCAGAGCTCCACCAGTTCCGGTGCGGGCATATTGTGCGAGGTGCGGATGGCGTCGCAGCCCATTTCCTTGAGCAGCGCGAGCTGGTGGCGCAGTGCGGCTTTGTTGACCGCAGCGCCCAGCGGGCCCAGGTCGTGGTGGTTGCACACACCCTGGATCTTGCGCAGTTCCCCGTTGAGATAGAAGCCTTTTTCCGGCACAAGCTCCAGCGTACGGATGCCGAAGCGTGTCTCGTATTCATCCAGCACGACCTCGTCGTCATAAAGCTGGGTCACAGCCCTGTACAGCGACGGCGACTCGGGCGACCAGCGCTGCGGATTGACGACCTTGAACTGCTGCTGCACGCGTTCGGAGGACGGCGTGTCAGCGACAGCCACCACATTGCCCTGCGGGTCGAAGATCTTTGTACGGACACGGACCAAGTCTTCTTCCGCTTCCTCGATCTCTATCCGCAGCGACACCGTCGCCTCCTTGTCGGAGACTTCGGGCGTCGTGACATACGTGCCCCAGACCGGCACATGCACGGCGTGGGTATGGATCAGGTGCACATTGCGGTAAAGACCGGCACCAGGGTACCAGCGCGAGCTGTTTGGCAGGTTTTCCAGGCTGACTTCCAGGAGATTATCCTTACCGTCCGGATGCAGGAACCCTGTCACATCTGCGTGGAAGGAGTTGTAGCCCAGCGGCCACTCGATCACGAAATGTCCGTTGACACGGACCTTGGCCTGGCTCATCGCGCCGTCGAACAGCAGGGTCACGGCATCGCGGCCCTCACGATAATCCGCTACGTCAAAACGGGTACGGTACCAGCCCTTGCCCATGTACGGCAGGCCGCCCGTACGTCCGGTATGCGCGGTTACGCTGGTCTCGAAGTTCTGCGTCACCTGCACTTCCTGCAGGTCGTTGCTGCGGTCAAAAGGACCGGTGATGGCCCAGTCGTGCGGCACGGTCACCGCTTCCCAGGCGATGCTGTCGCGGCTGAATTCCCATTGCGTCAGCAGGGTTTCCTGCCGCGGCGAATCTGCCTTGCCGCCACACGCAGGAAGCAGCAGCAGGGCTAGAAGAGAAAGTATGGAGATGTGTTTCATTCTTTGAAGGCATCCAATGCGGCAGTGGGTTTACCGGAGTTGTCGAAAGCGGCCTTGCCGTAGCCGCTCCATGCCTGGTAGCCTTCGGGCTCCCAGTACAGGACGCCGGTGCAATGGCTTGCAGCCATATCCTTTGTACGGGCGATCAGGTCGGAAAGGAACTGTCTGCAGGTCGTTGCATCGCTCCAGTCCATCCCCACCTCGCAGATGATCGTCTCTTTCTGATACTGCGAATAGAGCGTCTGTATATTATTGCAGATCTGCTGGTTGTAACTCTGCCAATTCGACTTATCCGGATAGAGCGACAGGCCGATCAGGTCGTAGCGCGCACCCTTCAGGTCGAAAGAATTGAAAAACCACTTGAGCGTCTCCCACTTCCAGCCGTTGTCCACGTGGACCATCACCTGGGCCGAAGGGAAGACGGCCTTGGCGGCGTCATAGCCGGCATTGTGAAGCTGGACAT
>DETK01000041.1:39570-47392 GCA_002361615.1 Bacteroidales bacterium UBA3290 | reverse complement strand
AGTTCTTGTTGAGTTTGATCTTGATGGTCTGGGCCAAGTAACTTTTGTTGGTGTAGAGCCGTTCGGCCAGGTCGCCTACCCGGATGTCGGGATTCAGATAGAGTTTCTCGCGTTCAAGGACGTTGCAGAGCCTGTCCTTGAGTTCCTCCATATCCGAATCCTTCAGGCTGGGCCCGGCGTCTTCCAGCATCCGGTCGGCGTGGGGAATCGCCCGGTCCTGGCGGGGATATTCCTTTTCGGCGGCAGGCTCTTTCGGCGGTGACGCCTTCGCACGCTTCCGTTCGCGGATGAAGAGGAAAACCAGCAGGCCGGCCAGCGGTACATAGGCGACTAATAAAATGAGTCCGTTCATAGTTTCACTGCATAATTTCGTGGCGCGAAACTACGAACAAAAAAGGCGGTTTGATCGCAGAACGATATAACCACCTTATAACCAGCCCAAAATCGGATTTATAAAAGACTGTTTCCCTGCTGGTTCAAGAAAGCGTCCGGAATTTTTCTACTCCGCATTGACGGCGAACAGCACGGCTTCGGTTTTCTCGGAATGGTTCGTCAGGATGATACGGGCGGTCGTTTCTTCCGGGAATGTGCAGTAATACGCGTCGCTGCCATCAAAAGAGGCCGTGACATTTCCGGAGAGAGAAAGGGCGGCGATTTCACAATAGCCCGAGCAGACGACAGCCAGTTCAAGGGTCTGGCCGGGCTGAAGGACATAGTAATTGCACAGGATATTGCCGCCGGACACTTTGTTGTCCGTCGAAGGAGCCATCGGGACAGGGAAGTCGGCCATCTGGTCGGCAAAAGGGCGGGAGCCGTCCAGATTGGCGGCCAGATCCATCAGGCATAGCGGATCGAAGATGAAGTATCCGTTGAACGAACGCGGTTCGTACCCGGTGACGGTCTGGAAATCGTAACGGACCAGTCCCAGGCTGTCCAATCTGTCTGAAACGCGCAGCAAGCCGTCAGCATCGCTTTCCGCCAGGGCCTCCCCGGCAACGGCGAACGATTCACGGAGCGGGTTCAGGAGAGATCCGGGCTTGCCGGCATGCAACGGAATCAGATCCTTACCCAGGCCGCGATAGGTTACTCCCGCAGCCTGCATATAGTTGACATCCTTGGGATTGTTCTTCGTTGAAACCTTTTCTTTGACGAACGCCAGGAAACTGGGGGTCACCGGCCGGGATTTGCTCTGCTGGGCAGCGATCAATGCCGACAGCGTACCGATTCCCTCCTTGACCGTATAGAGGCTTTCGCTCTTTTCGTCGATAACCGTCAGCCGGCCATCGGCAGAGACTGTCAGGACAGTTTTATCCGTCAGCTGGTCGCCCGGTTTTATCTGTGCGGTCTTTGCCTTGTCCTTGGACACGATATCTCC
The DNA here is from genome assembly GCA_002361615.1 of Bacteroidales bacterium UBA3290. Lineage (GTDB taxonomy): Bacteria > Bacteroidota > Bacteroidia > Bacteroidales > UBA932 > Cacconaster. The sequence continues at coordinate 46,017 of DETK01000041.1, read as the reverse complement.
CTTCACCGTGTAGACGAGATAGGATTGCGCCACGCACGGAAGAGAAAGGATGATACTGATTGAAAAGACTAACAACTTTTTCATATGCGTAGAATTAGGTAAACAATGAATGCTGGATGAAACGGCACGGATACCGTTTGGAAAGCGCTATGATGGAAGAACGGTACAGTTTCCTGCTTTCCAGCGTCAGGGCGAAAAGCGTCAGGACGATGGCGATGTCGATGCAATAGCCCCATTTCGTAAAGATGACGAAAGTAAGATAGGTCAGGAGGGCGGAACACAGGAACAAGGTGTTGCCGGGCACGATCCTCGATTCCCGCAGGAAGGTTGCCGGAACGACCCGTTTCCCCTGCCCGGTCGCTTTCACGAGCGCTTCCACCGTGACCTGGAACAGGAAACACAGGACAAAGGCCAGGATCCAGTTGATCCAGGAAGGAAGGTAACGGACACTTTTCCCCATCAGCGTATCGATGGAATAAGCCTGAATCTCGACGCCCGGCATCTTCCCCAGCGGAGAGACATGGGCATCCCGTTCTTCCCGGAAACCACCGAGCAGGACGATCTTCCCTTCCAGGAAATCGGCCGCATCCTCGATGTCATTGGGCGAAATCACACGGAAACTGACATTCCGGTAGTTGATCAGCCAGTCTTCCCCATGATTATCCAGGAAACGGCCGGAATACTGCTCCACGACGGCAGCTGGAAAAGACTTGACCACTTCCTGACCGAGCCGGTTCCTGACACTGAGTTTCCGGACAGGCAGGTTGTCCAGATTGTTCTTCAAATTGGCATATCCTTCTTTCACGGCGACACTGTCGACGAAGAAGGAATGGACCGCGGAAGTAAAGCACGCCTGCTGACTGTCGTAATCCGTCAGTTTACAAGTGAAGACCATATTGTCTCCGTATGTACGGACCACGTCCAGAAGCCGGGCATTGCCCTCAGTATCCGATCTGACCCCTTCGAAGATGGCATCCACCCCGATGCAGGCGGGATCGCACAGGACGACACGTTCCAGCAGGACAGCGATGTCCCCTCTGTCTTCGACGTCACTGATATCCACAATCGCGACCGTACCGCTCTCCTCCGACCTGCCGTAATGCTGGATGTCGAAAAACAGGTCGGTGACGCTGAAAGCTTTCAGCGCCTTGGCGACAGGATTGAGAAAGGAAATATTGTAGGTCACAACCGACAGTACGCCCAGCAGGATGAACGCTCCGATCACGATCAGCAGATGATCGCGATGGAAAAAGAATCGTCCGGATGTCCTTTTGGAAGCCATATCAGTGGTCAAAAATAGAAAAATTTCCGCTAAATTTGCTAAAGAATCCCTTGAATTGTCCGTTATGGTCTCACTCCGTTCCACCCGCACCTGCCTCTTCGGGCTTTCCTTGTTGCTGACATTGTCTCTCTCCGCACAACCTGTCGATACGCTCGCACTCCGGGCAAAGACGGATTCGCTGAGCCGGACAGCGCTCGAATACTATCAGAGCGGCGACCCTGAATCCGCATTGGAAGGGTTTCTGGAAATCGCCCCGATACTGGAGCTGTTTCCGGGAGCGCAACATCCCAGTTATGCAAACTGCCTGAACAACATCGGAGCCTGTTACTATCTCCTTGGGGACTACGATGAGGCCATCGCTTTTTATTCCCAGGCGATGGATATCCGAAAGGAAGTCCTGGGAGAACATCACGCGGATTATGCGGCCAGCCTCAACAACCTCGGTGCCTGCTATTGGGATCTCGGACTGTACGACGATGCCCTGGCCTATATGACCCGGGCGCTGGAAATCCGTCGGGAGGTATTGGGAGAAAATCATCCGGATTATGCGATGACGCTCAACAACCTGGGGCTTTGCTATTGGGATACGGGCGATTTCGGCAAAGGTACCGACTACCTTATCCAGGCGATGCAGATCCGCCGGGAAGTACTGGGAGAAGAGCATCCGGATTACGCGGCCAGCCTGAACAACCTCGGCCGTTCTTTCTATGATCTGTGTGATTATGACAGGGCTATCGCCTATTATACGGAGGCTTTGCGTATTCATCACGACTGTTACGGCGATTTGAATCAATTCTCGGCCTTAGACTATCTGGGTATCGGCAACTGCCTTTCTCAACTCGATCGTTTCAGCGAGGCCATCGAGTGTTATGAAAAAGCGATGGGAATCTATGAGTCGCTCTTTGGCAGCGATCATCCGGATTATGCGTCAGTCCTCCAGAATATCGGTCTCTGCTACGGATGTCTGGACGATTATGACAAGGCCTTGGCGTATCAGCAAAAAGCGCTGGAAATCCGAAAGGAAGTCCTGGGCGAGCGCCATCCCAACTATGCGATGAGCCTCTATAATTTAGGGGAATACTACAGACTCGTGGAAGATTATGAAAAGGCCGTTTCCTACATCGAGGAAGCTTTGCGCATCTTTCGCGATGTTTTCGGAGAGCGGAGCGAGAATTACGCAAGCGGCCTTTCACGCCTCGGGCATACCTATTCGGATCTGGGCGACCGGGATTCCGCGTCCGTCCATCTCCGGCATTTCTACGCCCTCGCTTCCGACATCGTGTTGGATGCTTTCACGTATCTTCCTCAGAACCAGAGAAGTACATTTTGGAATGCCTATAACGACCATTTCTCATTCAACCTTCCCATCTATACATACCTCTTCTCGGATGACAAGCAATTCATGCAGACCGCCTACAACGGTGCCTTGTTCTCCAAGGGCCTGCTGCTGAATGCCGAAACGGAGATGCGCCGGCTGATCCTCGAGAGCGGCGATGAAGACGCGCTCTCGCTCTACGACCAATACCTTGAGGAGCGTCAACTCCTGGACGAACTGTACGAACTGCCCGTGGAGGAGCGTCCCATGCCCACGGATTCCCTCGAGACCCTCTGCGAATCGCTGGAGCGGGAACTCCAACAGAAGAGCCGGGCTTTCGGGGACTACAAGAAAAACCTCTCCATCAACTGGAAAGATGTCCAGGCGACATTGGGAAAGCGGGATATCGCCATCGAGTTCCTGGAAGCCTCTGTCTCCGAAGACACGACGCGCTACTGCGCACTGACGCTCAAACCGGGCTACGATGCGCCTCACTTCGTCGAGCTCTTCGATGCCAGGGACCTGGAGGCCCTGAAGGCGAAATATGCCGGAAGGCGCAATGCCGAAGGCATGGTTTACGGCGACAAAGCCTTGTACGATCTGGTCTGGAAACCCCTTGAAAGCGAACTTAAGGGCGTGAAAAACATCTACTTCGGCCCGACCGGCGAACTCTACCAGACCGCCATCGAATATGCCGACAATGGCAAGGGGCCCCTCGCCGACCAGAAGAACATCTTCCGCCTGTCTTCGACGCGACAACTTGCCGTGGAACGGGGTCAAACGCAGCGCAGACGCTCCGCCGTCTTCGGCGGCCTGAAATACGGCGCTTCGGAAGAGGTGCTGCTGGCTGACAGCCGGAAATACACGCAGCGCAGCCTGCCGGAGGACGCTTTCTTCCACGTCGATTCCCTGGACATCCGCGGCGCGGGAGGCGGCCTGATGGTCGCCGACCTGCCGGGAACGGAGACGGAAGCCCTGGAAATCGATGCCTTGCTCCGAAAGGAAGGGCTGGACAATACGCTCCGTATGGGAGAAGACGGCACCGAAGCCGCTTTCAAAGATCTCTCAGGACGACAGGAAAATATCATCCACATCGCAACCCACGGCTTCTATTGGAACGGTCGTCAGGCCCGCCGCATCGGCGAACGCCTCGGACGCAGTTTGGAGGATAACGCCGGCCGGATCCAGGAAGATGTTTCGATGACGCGGTCAGGCCTGCTGTTCTCCGGTGCCAATAACACCCTGCGCGGCAATTACCAAAAAATAGAAGGCGTGGAAGACGGCATCCTGACTGCCAAGGAAATCGCGCAGATGGACCTGCGCGGAACGGACCTGCTGGTCCTCTCGGCTTGCCAGACGGGCTTGGGCGAAGTGAGCGGCGAAGGCGTCTTCGGCCTCCAGCGAGGCTTCAAGAAGGCCGGCGTCAATACCATCCTGATGAGCCTCTGGGAAGTCGACGACCAGGCCACCAGCCTGCTGATGACAGCGTTCTATAAGGAATTGGCAAAGGGACGGTCAAAGGCCGACGCCTTGAAAGCCGCGCAGAGAGCGGTCAGGGAATGCAAGGACAAAGACTTCTCGTCTCCCTACTACTGGGCCGCCTTCATCCTGCTTGACGGAGCGTAAAAGCTATTTCTTGATCACATCAAAGCCTGTTCCGTAGACACCGGTCACGCTGCCGACGGAGAGGAAAGCCTGTGGATCCTCTTCCTTGATCAGGTTGAGCAGGAATTTCAATTCGTGCTTGCGGGCTACGACCACCAGAACCGTTGCACTGTTCTTTGTGTACCAGCCCTTTCCTTCGAGGGACGTCACGCCGCGATGAAGGTCTTTGGTAATCCGGTCGGCGATTTTCTCATATTGCTTGGAGAAAATCAGGATCTGCACGGACTGCTTGCTGCCCGAGACGAACAGGTCGAGCGCATAGCTGAACACGCCGGCCATCACATAGCCGTAAACCAGATTGGCGATGCGCTCACCCCAGCTGCCTTCCGTCGGGACGATCAGGGAGGAACCGATGATGAAAATATCGAGAATCAGCAGGATACGGCCCGGGGAGATAGCCCGGTACTTGTTGATCATCAGGGCGATGATGTCTGTTCCACCGGAACTGCCGCCCTGCGAGAAGGTGAGCGAGATACCCAGTGCGGAAAGTGCGCCGCCCAGGATGACGCTCAGGAGCTTGCCGTTCTCGATGGCGATGATCTGGATGAAATCTTCTGGAATGACCATCGGAGCGACACGCAGCAGGATCGTGGTCACCACCATCGCATAGACGGTCTTCACGCCGAAGGCGGGTCCCAGCACTTTAAGAGCAATCAGCAGCAGTATCGCATTGATGATGAAGAACGAGTAGCTCACGTGGAATCCGGTGCAGTACTGGATCACGGCCGAGATACCGGTCACGCCACCGCCCACCAGATGGTGCGGAATGATGAAGATCGTCCACGCCAAGACGTAGAAAAGCAGGCCGATCGTGATAATCGCGTACGACTTGAGCGTCGAAAGGGCTTTGTTCTTTTCCATTTAACAGACGATATTGATGATTTTGCCCGGGACGACGATGACCTTGCGGATCGCCGCTCCCTGCAGATATTTCTCCGTTGATGCGTCGGCACGCACGGCAGCTTCCACTTCCTCCCGGCTCAGGCTCTTGGGAAGTTCGATCAGGAAACGCATCTTGCCGTTGAACTGCACGGGATACTTGACCGTATCTTCGACCGTATAGGCGGGATTGTAAACAGGGAACGAAGCGAAGCTGATGCTTTCTTCGTGACCGAGCAGCTGCCAGAGCTCCTCGCAGATATGCGGGGCGAAGGGACTGAGCACGATCAGGAGCGGCTCGAGGATCTCACGCTTGTTGCAGCCCAGGTCGGTGAGATCACCCACGGCAATCATAAAGGCACTCACTGTAGTGTTGAACGAGAAGTGCTCGATGTCATCCTGCGCCTTGGCGATCAACTTGTGGAGCACCTTGAGTTCGGCAGGCGTGGCTTTCCCGTCACTCACCGAGAAGGTGTCACGGTCGAAGAACAGTTTCCAGAAGCGGCGGAGGAAGCGGTGCACACCGTCGATACCCTTGGTGTCCCAGGGCTTGCTCTGCTCGAGCGGGCCGAGGAACATCTCGTACATACGCAGGGTGTCGGCGCCGTAGCGCTCGCATACGTGGTCGGGGTTGACCACGTTGAACATCGACTTGCTCATCTTCTCGACCGCAGTGCCGCAGATGTACTCGCCGTCTTCGAGGATGAATTCGGCCGTGGCGAAATCCGGCATCCAGTGGCGGAAGGCTTCGGTATCGAGCCGGTCGCCGCTGACGATGTTCACGTCGACGTGGATTTCGGTCGTGTCGTACTGGTCTTTCAGGCCATAGGAGACGAAGGTATTGGTGTTCTTGATACGGTACACGAACTTGCTCTGTCCCTGGATCATACCCTGGTTGATGAGCTTCTTGAAGGGTTCCTGCTCGCAGACGTAACCGCAGTCGTAGAGGAACTTGTTCCAGAAACGGGAATAGATGAGGTGACCGGTGGCGTGTTCCGTACCGCCGATATACAGGTCGACGTCGCGCCAGTACGCGTCATCCTCGCGGCTGACCAGCGCCTGGTCGTTGTGCGGATCCATATAGCGCAGGTAATAGGCGCTGCTGCCGGCGAATCCGGGCATTGTGCTGGTCTCGATGGGATAGCCTTTGTACGTCCAGTCCTTGGCGCGGGCCAACGGCGGTTCGCCGCTCTCCGTAGGAAGGAACTTGTCTACGGCAGGCAGTTGGAGCGGCAGGCAATCCATCGGCATCGCCTGCGGAATCCCTTCCTTGTAGTAAATCGGGAACGGCTCGCCCCAGTAGCGC
>DETK01000041.1:27172-39530 GCA_002361615.1 Bacteroidales bacterium UBA3290 | reverse complement strand
ATGGCGTCGCGCAGACGGTAGTTGATCTTGCGACGGCCCAGGCCGTGCGCTTCGATGTAGTCGATGGCAGCCGGGATGGCTTGCTTGACATCCATTCCATTGAGGAAACCGGAGTTGCACATGACACCCGACTTGGCGTCGAAACTGCTCTCGGAGATGTCGCTTCCCTCGATGACAGGCACGATGGGCAGGTTGAAGGTCTTGGCAAAAACGTAGTCGCGGCTGTCATGTGCCGGCACGGCCATGATGGCGCCGGTACCGTAGCCCGAGAGTACGTATTCGGAGATCCAGACGGGGACCTTTTCGCCCGTCAGGGGATTGAGGGCATAGGAGCCCGAGAAGACGCCCGTCGCCTTGCGGGTCTCGGCGATGCGTTCGCGCTCGGTCTTCTTCTTGGCCTGGAGCAGATAGGCCTCGACGGCCTCTTTCTGTTCCGGTGTGGTGAGTTTCTCCACCCAGTCGCTTTCCGGTGCGAGCACCATGAAGGTGACGCCGAAGATTGTATCGGCACGCGTGGTGAAGATCGTCATTTCGTATTCCTTGTCGCCGTTGAAGACGTGGAACACCATCTCTGCGCCCTGGCTCTTGCCGATCCAGTTGCGCTGCATCTCCTTGAGGGAGTCGGTCCAGTCGAGCTGGTCCAAGCCGCTGAGCAGGCGCTCCGCATAGGCGCTCACGCGCAGCTGCCACTGCTTCATCTTCTTCTGTTCCACCGGGAAACCGCCACGCACGGAATAGCCTTCCTTCACCTCGTCGTTGGCCAGCACGGTTCCCAGTTTCGGGCACCAGTTGACCGAGGTCTCGCCCAGATAGGCGATCCGGTACTGCATCAGCAGGTCGGACTGTTCCTTCTCGGAAAGGCCGTCCCAGCGGCCTTCGGCCCGGAATTTCGCAATCAGCGTATCGATCGGTTCGGCCTTGTCGGTTTCGGGATTGTACCAGTGGTTGAACATTTCAAGGAAAGCCCACTGCGTCCACTTGTAGTAAGCGGGGTCGCAGGTACGGACTTCGCGCGACCAGTCGTAGGAGAAACCGATGCGGTCCATCTGCTGGCGGTAGCGGGCGATGTTCTGTTCGGTAGTGCGGGCGGGATGCTGACCCGTCTGGATGGCATACTGCTCGGCGGGAAGACCGAAGGCGTCGTAGCCCATGGGGTGCAGTACGTTGAAGCCTTTCAGGCGCTTGTAGCGGCTGTAGATGTCGCTGGCGATGTAGCCCAGCGGATGACCCACGTGCAAGCCCGCTCCCGAAGGATAAGGGAACATGTCGAGCACATAATACTTGGGACGGGACGGGTCGGTTTCAGCCCGGAAGGTATGGTGCGCAGCCCAGTAGGCCTGCCACTTCTTTTCAATCTCTACAAAGTTGTATTCCATGAAGCGCCTGTTTGAAATTCAGGCGCAAAGATAGTTATTTCAGGCGAAATTCCACCGGAATGACGATTCTTGTGCGGACTTTCACGCCTTTGATCTGGCCGGGGATCCATTTCGGGGAAACTTCCACCACGCGGACCGCTTCGTCGTCGAGCAGCTCGTCGATGCCGTGCTCCACGGTCACGTCGGTGACGCTGCCGTCTTTTTCGATAATGAAACTTACCAGCACCTGCCCCTGGAGATTCCGCTCGATAGCCTCGCGGGGGTACTTCAGATACTTGTACACCCAGCTCTGCAGGAAGTGCCGCTCATTGGAATGGAAGAACTGTGGCCGGACGTCGCACTCGGCGACAGTATAGACTTTGTCCGCACGGTTGCTCCGGGCGGCGGGATCGGCATCGGCGGAAGAGATCTCGTCGATGCCCGAGACCGTCATCAGGAAATGGTACAGGTAGTTGCAAGCCGCTTCCATGGCGAGTGCATCCACCAGGCGCGGCGTATCCTTGATGGTGCGGTGCTCCCGCGTCGGGCCGGTCGTAAAGAGGAATACCGGAATCTGCCGCTCGTAGAACGGCAGATAGTCCGAAGACAGGCCCGGCGCGGGGATTACGACGGGCAGCGTGACGACCGACTCCCGGGCGGTCTGGTCGAGGATATAATCGAGGTCCCTGCGGGAAAGCTGCGAGAAACAGCTCAGCGGATGGTCTTCTCCGCTGCGGCCCAGGCAGTCCAGGTCGACCATGGCCTTGACCTGGCGGATCTGTTCAAATGCCCGGTTGGCGAAATACCAGGAACCGGCCATCCCCTGCTCGCCGGCACCGAAGCCCACGAACAGGACAGAGCGGCGCAGCAGGCCCTTGTACTGGGCCGTCATCCGGGCCAGTTCGATGAGCATCGCTACGCCCGAGGCGTTGGCATCCGCACCGGGATAGAGCTGGACGACCGGCTCGCCATCGACCGTCAGGGTGTGGGTGCCCAGATGGTCGTAGTGCGCCCCCACGACGATATACTCCTCCCGCAGCTGCGGATCGCTTCCTTCCACGATGCCCACGATATTCTGCGAGCGGATGTCGCCTGCATCGTCTGTAATCCGGAAATCCTGGCCCAGCGAGTCGGTGAGCATCAGCACGCCGGCATCGCGCAGCGCATCGTAGAGGTAACGGGCGGCCATCCGCTCTCCGGCCGTGCCGGCACGACGGCCTTCCATCTCTTCGGAGCTGAGCGCCTCGACGTGGCGCCTGAGGGACGGGGCAACAGCAAAATTCTGTGCGGCAAGGCCTGCCGCACAGAATTCAAGCATCAGGAGTATGATCAGTTTTCCTTTCAATTATTTCTTGTAAAACGGCATCTTCACCACTTCCGCCTTGAGGAGCTTGCCGCGGACTTCGATGAAGATCTCACTGCCGACTTTGTTGTAGGGAACATCTACATATCCCATGCCAATCGCCTTCTTGACGCTCGGGCCCATGGTGCCGGAAGTGACGTGGCCGATCTGTTTGCCTTCGGCGTCGCAGATGGGCATCTCGTGACGGGCGATGCCGCGGTCCACAAGTTCGAAACCGACAAGCTTGCGCTTCAGACCGGCCGCCTTCTGGTCGAGCAGGTACTGCTTGTCGATGAAGTCACCTTTGACATCGTTGAACTTGGTGATCCAGCCCAGACCGGCCTCCAGCGGGGAAGTCGTGTCGTCGATATCGTTGCCATAGAGGCAGAAGCCCATCTCCAGACGGAGCGTGTCGCGGGCGCCCAGGCCGATCGGCTGGATGCCGAAAGGTTCGCCGGCCTCGAAGACAGCTTTCCAGAGCTGGTCGCCATACTCGTTGGGGACATAGACCTCGCATCCGCCGCTGCCGGTATAGCCGGTGGTCGAGAGGATGGCGTCGGGAATGCCGGCCACTTCAAGTTGCTTGAAAGTGTAGTATTCCATCGAAAGGATGTCTTCCTTGCAGAGTTTCTGCATGACCTCCATGGCCTTCGGGCCCTGGATGGCGAGCTGGCAGGTGGCGTCGGAGGCGTTCACCAGTTCCTTGCCCACTTCCAGACCGAACTTCGGCGCGATGGCGCACAGGTGGTTCCAGTCTTTCTCGATGTTGGCCGCATTGACGGCGAGCAGGTATTTCTCCGTGCTGAAGCAGTAGAGGATGAAGTCGTCGACGATGCCGCCCTTTCCGTTGGGGAAGCAGGTGTACTGTGCCTTGCCCGGGAAGAGGACCGAGGCGTCGTTGGAAGAGACGTACTGCATGAAGGGGAGCGCCTTCGGGCCGCAGACCCAGATTTCGCCCATGTGGGAAACGTCGAACACGCCGACACCTTCGCGTACGGTAGCATGTTCCTCGTTGATACCCTTGTATTGGATCGGCATGTTGTAGCCGGCAAACGGAGCCATCTTCGCACCCAGCGCGATGTGCTTCTCAGTGAATACGGTATTTTTCATATTTCCTTGTGTAGTTTCTGAGTGGTGTTGTAGATCCAGGGATCGGTCGGGGCAAGGCCGAGCTTCTTGATGGCGGCCATATCGCGCCGGACGACGTCGAGCGAGTCGCTGCCTTCCACACAGACGACCTTCAGCCCGCTCTTGAAATCGAAGCAGCGGACGCGGAAACCGTTCTCCTGCAACTTTTTGCTGTAAATCTGCACGCCGGTGGAATCCTTGAAGGCGCCGGCTACGGCGTAGTAGCGGCGCAGGACCGCCGACTCGGCGGCAGCCGCAGCGGCGGCTTCTTCCGCGGCGATGCGCTCGCGCTCCGCCTCCACGGCGGCGATGGAATCGCGGACGGCCTGCTCGCGGGCTTCTTTCGCCTGCCGCAGAACCGCCAGGTCGGCCGAAGTCGGCTTCCCGAGCGAGGCGCGCACCCGGTCGCAACCCGGTGCGAAGAGCAACAAGGCGGCCAGCAGGGCCAAAGCGAAGAGTTGATTTCTCATATTCGAACAAAGATAGCACAAAAAAGTCATAAAAAGTTTAACTTTACATCCTAAAGTGGACTTGATGTTAAAAACCATCCGGAAAATCTTTCTCCTCCCGTTGCTGCTGGCCTGTTGCCTGAAGGCCCATGCAGGCACGCCCGACACCATCCGGATCGTCTTCATCGGCGACGTGATGTCGCACGGCCCGCAAGTGACCGCCGCCCTGCGCAGCGGCGGCAACCGCAACGACCCCGCCGATTTCGACTACAGCTCCTATTTCAAGCACATCCTCCCCCGGATCGAAGCAGCCGATTTCGCCGTGGCCAACATGGAATTCCCCATCGGCATCACGCCTTACTCCGGTTATCCCCAGTTCTCCGCGCCGCAAAGCCTTGCCTACGAAGCGCAGCGCAGCGGCATCGACCTGTTCCTGACGGCCAACAACCATATCTGCGACAAGGGCCGCGCCGGCATCGACAGCACCTATGTCGTCTATTCGCGGATGGGCATCCCCTTCACGGGCGTCTATCGCTCGGAAGGCGAGGAATACGAAAACAACCCGCTGATCGTGGACATCAAGGGCATCCGGGTCGCCTTCATCAACTTCACCTATGGCACCAACGGCCTCCCCGTCCCGCCGCCCTGGCGCGTCAACCTGCTCGACCCGGAGCACGTGGAAGCCGTCGTCCGGCGCGCACAGGACCGGCAGGCCGACCTGATCGTGGCCCTGCCGCACTGGGGTCTGGAATACCATCTCGAGCCCAGCCTCCAGCAGCGCGAATGGGTGAAGCGTCTGTTCGAACTGGGCGTGGACGCCGTCATCGGCGGCCATCCCCACGTCGTACAGCCGACCCTCTTCGAGCCGCCGCACGCTGTCGCTTATTCGCTGGGCAACTACGTGTCCAACCAGAGCGACGTCAACACACAGATCGAGATGCTCTACGAACTGGTCGTGGTCAGCGACGGCTACCGGGCCACCATCGCCGATGCCTTCCCCACCTATCTGTGGTGCTCCCGGCACGGCGGACTGGAAAAGAACTATACCGTCATTCCCATCCTCGAATGGATCGGCCGCCGCGACGAGTGGCTCAACCGGAGTGACTACGACAAGATGGTCCGCGAATGGGAAGCGCTCAAGCGGCATTTCAACTTGTAACCGAAACAACCCTATATGGAAAAAACCATCCTCCTCGAAGAAATCGACCCCATCGACATCTACGGCATCAACAACCGCTTGTTCGACCTGCTCACCAGTCACTATCCCAAGATCAAAGCCGTCGCCCGCGGCGCGGAAATCTACCTGATCGGCCCCCAGAGCGAGCTCGAAGACTTCGAAGAGAAAATCAATCTGCTCCGGCGCAAACGGATGACCAAGAGCGTCCTGACCGAATACGACGTGGAAGCGCTCTTCGAAGGCACCGACCGCAGCGCCGAATCGGGCGAGATCCCTGTCGGGCCGAACGTGGAAAGCATCATCCTCTACAGCAACGAGGGACGGCCCATCAAGGCCCGGACGCCCAACCAGAAACGGATGGTGGCCGAGTGCTACCGCAACGATCTGGTCTTCGCCATCGGCCCTGCCGGCAGCGGCAAGACCTACACGGCCATCGCCCTGGCCGTGCGGGCGCTCAAGAACCGTGAAGTCAAGCGCATCATCCTTACCCGCCCCGCCGTGGAAGCGGGCGAGCGGCTCGGCTTCCTGCCCGGCGACCTGAAGGAAAAACTCGATCCCTATCTCCAGCCGCTCTACGACGCGCTGGGCGATATGATTCCCGCCAAGCGGCTCCAGTCGTTCATGGAAGAGGGCATCATCCAGATCGCGCCGCTGGCCTATATGCGCGGCCGGACGCTCGACCGGGCGTTCGTCATCCTCGACGAGGCTCAGAACACCTCGCTGGGCCAGCTCAAAATGTTCCTCACGCGTATGGGGTGCGACGCCAAGTTCATCGTCACAGGAGATGCTACGCAGATCGACTTGCCCAACAAGAGCGACTCAGGCCTGATGCGGGGCGTCGGCCTGGTCAAGGACATCAAGGGAATCAGTATCGTGGAATTCGGGAAGGAAGATATCGTCCGTCACCCGCTGGTGACTAAAATTGTGGATGCGTTCGAACGCATCTGACGCTTGCCCGCATATCGTCCTTGTCCGTATAGGACATCGGAAAATCGCCCAGGTCGTACCAGATATAACGGTAATAGGCCTGGGTGTCGTTTTTCTCGGTAGCCGACCACCAGCAGCCGTATTCGCTGTAACCCGTCACGAGTTTCTCGCTGCCGACGAAGGTGAAGCCCAGCGGGAGGGCGTTCCAGCCGAAATCGTTGGTATGGGCGTTGTCGGGAGAATAGGGCCAGATCCGGTTGCCGTTCATCTTGGCATCGACCGAGGCCAGTACGCCTAGCCCTTTCCAGTTGTCGATGAAAGGCAGGGGCTTGCCGGCAAGGGCCTCTGCGAACGACTCCCAGTCTTCCTGCGTGGGGACACGCCAGCCTTCCGGGCAGACCTCCATCTCCACGGCTTCATTCCAGGTATAGAAACTGCCGAACAGGGGCGCTGCCGCGTCCGACGCCTGGAACGGAGTGCCGACGCCATCCCAGGCCAGGTTCTGCGAGAACCAGTCCAGGTCGCCGATGGTTACGTAGTAATAGGCCTGGTCGTCCCGCTCATCGATGATGTACTGATCCTCACGGCTCAGGCCGGAGAGCGAGGTGTTCCAGGTTGTGTCGATGGTCGTCACCTGCTGGGAGGTGCTGCTGGAGTAGAAACCGGGGGCGTAGGAATGGGCGGAGACGGTGAAGACCCCGAGACTGTCGGGGAACTTGACGGTGATCGTGGAGGCCGTCAGGGTATCGGAATAGACACCGGAGACGAACCATTTGTAGAAGACTTCCTTCGGATAGATGATGCCCGAAGCGGTCATCGTCACCGTTTCGCCCTTGAGGACATAATAAGGGATGTCATAGACAATGGTGCCGGACATCGAGCCGGGCGTCTCTTCTTCCTCCTCTTCCTGCTTGCAGGCTGTCACGGCGGTCAGGGCGAAAAGCACGAGCGCCAGGAGGGCCAGCGGGCAGAATTTTTTGATCGGATCCATCAGTCTTGTCGGTTTTACAACTTGCAAAGATGCATAAATAATCGTAAATTTGCAAGAAATGTACCGTTCCGCCATCCTGCTGCTGACCGCCTTGCTGCTGCTTTCCGGCGCTTGTGCAAGGCAGGGCGACTATGTCCGTATCGAAGGATTCGCACAGGGTTCCACCTATCACGTGATCTGCCACCCCGTCAAGGGGATGAACGCCGCCCGGCTGCAGGCCTGCTTCGATGCCCGCCTCCAGGAGATCGACCAGTCTCTGAGCGGCTACAACAAAGGCTCCCTCCTCTCCCGTCTCAACGCGGGAGAAGACCTTCCCCTGGACGGCCTGTTCATCGAGTGTTTCGAGCGCTCGAAGGAAATCTGGGCGGAGAGTGGCGGGGCCTTCGACCCTTCGGCCGCCCCGCTGTTCGATCTCTGGGGCTTCGGCTTCTCCAACAAGGGGCAGGTCAGCGACGCGGCCATCGACTCGATCCTGGCCTTCGTCGGGATGGACCTGCTGACGCTCGAGGAGCGCACCGACGGCACGCACCTGGTCAAGGCCGATCCCCGCTGCCAGCTCAATTTCAACGCAATAGCCCAAGGATATTCGTGCGACGTAGTGGCCCGCATCCTCGATTCGCTCGGCTGCAGCGACTACCTGGTCGACATCGGCCGGGAAATCCGTTGCAAAGGCCGCAATGCCGCCGGGGAGAAATGGCGCATCGGGCTGGACCGGCCTTCCGACGGGAATATGGAGGAAGGCAAGGACCTGCAGGCCATCCTGCACGTGAGCGACTGTGGCATCGTCACCTCGGGCAACTACCGCAAATTCTACGTGGAGGACGGCAGGAAATACGCCCACACCATCGACCCGGTTTCGGGTCGGCCCGTATCGCACAATCTCCTGAGTGCGACCGTCATCGCCGCGGACGCCACCACCGCCGACGCCTATGCCACCTGGCTGATGGTCATCGGACTGGACCGCGCCCGGCAGTTCCTGGACGACCGCCCGGAACTCGAAGCCCTGCTCGTCTACGAACAGGACGGGAAGATGGAGAATTACTGGAAAATGCAAAACAACGAATGATATGAACCGAAGAGATTTCCTCAAGACATCGGCATTGGGCGCAGCCGCACTCGGCTTCACGGGCCTGACCGGCTGCAAGGTCACCCCGAAGCGCCCTGCTTTCGACACCCTCATCAAGAACGGCGTCATCCATGCCGGCGACGGCAAGGCGCCCATCGAGGGCGACATCGCCATCCGTGGCGGCAAAATCGCCGCTATCGGCAAGAATCTGGGATCCGACGCCGCGAACATCCTTGATGCGCAGGGACTGGTCGTCTCGCCGGGATTCATCGACATCCACGTCCACACGGATACCAATCTTTTCGACGCGCCCAAGGGCGACAGCCGTATTTTCCAGGGCATCACCAGCGAAGTAGGCGGCAACTGCGGTTACTGCCCGTTCGTCTATTCCGACGAGGCCTGGGAAGGCTACAAGGACCGGCCGCGGCACGGAGGTCCCGCCTGGCGCAACATCGACGGATTCTATCAGCGCCTGACCGAGAACAAGATCGGCATCAATTATTCGAGCCTGGTCGGGCACGGCGACGTGCGCGAAGCCGTCGTCGGCCCCTACAACGTGAAGGCTACCGACGACGACTTGAAGAAAATGTGCGAAATCCTCGATCAACAGCTCAGCCTGGGTGCCATCGGCCTTTCCTACGGCCTGGAATACGCTCCCGGCTGCTACTGCGATACGCGGGAGATGGTGCAGCTCAACAAAGTTGTCGCCAAGCACAACGCCCTCTATACCATCCATATGCGCAATGAGGACGATCACGTGCTCGAAGCCATGGACGAAGCCATCGAGGCAGCCCGCTTCTCCGGCGCACGGCTGGAAATCTCCCACCTCAAGGCGCAGAACCCGGCCAACTTCGACAAGATCGACCGGATGCTCCGCAAGATCGACGACGCCTGGGCCGAGGGCATCGACATCGCTTTCGACCGCTATCCCTACACGGCTTTCTCGACCGGTTTCACCTCGTTCATCCCCATCGAACTGCGCGACGGTACCAGCGAAGACATCTATGCCCGTCTGGACAACCCGGAAACCTGCAGGAAGATCCGCGACTACGCCTACAGCCGCCTCGAACGCTTCGGCGGCCCGCAACAGGTAGTGGTGGCCGGCTGCAACGATCCGGCCAATGCCGTCTATGCCGGCAAGAACCTGGCGGAATGCTGCAAGATCTCCGGCATGGATGAATGGGAGATGATCCGCTATCTGCTCATCTCGGAAAAGCTGGAAGTCAACCAGGCGACCTTCGCCATGAAGGAGGAGAACCTCAAGAAGATCTACGCCCACCGCCTGTCGATGCCTGCCTCCGACGGAAGTGTCTATTCACCGGAAGGTCCGCTGGGCAAGGAGCTCCCCCACCCGCGTTCCTACGGCACGTTCCCGCGTTTCTTCGAGAAATTCGTCCGGGAAGACAAGGTCCTGGACATGGCCACCGCCATCTGGAAATGCACCGGACTGCCCGCTTCCCGTGCCAAGTTCAAGGAGAGAGGCCTGCTCATTCCCGGCTACGCCGCGGACATCACGGTCTTCAACCCGGAGACCATCGCCGACCTTTCGACCTACGCCAAGCCGCACACCTTCCCCGCCGGCATCGAACACGTGTTCGTCAATGGTATCCATACCATAAAAAACGGCTCCCACACAGGAGCCCTGGCGGGAGTCGTTCTGGGTAACGATCAACTGAGTCGTTAAAAGCGGCCGCGGATACCGACCTGGACGATGCCCTGCATGCCGACACCGAGTTCCATGAAACCGCTGAAGGCGCGGCCCACTTCCAGGCCGACCAGCGAGAGATGGCCCGTAGGCAGCCAGAGCGTGCCCTTGGCCTGATCGTCCTCGACCAGTTCACCGTGCATGGCCATCACGCCCAGACCCACTTTCGAGTACATGCCGAAGATGTCTGAGCGGGTACGGAACCAGTCAAACTTGGTGGTACCCATCAGGGTATAGATGTTGGCGGCAGCGGCCGTCAACGTACCTGTTTTGTCTTCAAGATTGACACTCATCCGGTTGATGCCCGCCGTCGCACCGACGGAGAACCATTTGTTGATCTGATAGGTATAACCGAGGTTGAGAACGCCCTTGGTACCGCCGCTCTTGATGCTGGTGTAATCGTCGTCGCCGGCCATCCTGCCGATCAAGTCTGCCTTGCTGACCACGCTTCCGATCATGGAACCCAGCAGAGAAACGCCATAGCTGGCCGAAATCTCATTGGGGTGGGACAGTTTGTAGTACTGCGGGTAGGCTTGCGCCTGGGCCTGCTGGACAGCCGTCAGGCAGAAAACGGCCACGAGAGCCAGAATGATTTTCTTCATTTTTCTTTCGGGTTATGATAGGGATTGTTTGTATTTCTCCGTTTGTTCTTCAATAAGCTTGCCAAGGACACCGGGGTCGAAATAATTGATCTTCATGGCGCGCTTGACGGCGGCGAGCGTTTCCGCGGCAGCGGCGCGCGCCGTCTCCGATCCTTTGCGGAGCACCTCGTAAACATACGGGATGTCCTGCTCCAGTTCCTTGCGGCGCCGGCGGATGGGTTCGAGGGTTTCGTTCAGGACGGCGGTCAGGAAATTCTTGCACATCACGTCGCCCAGGCCGCCGGCCCGGTACTGGGCCTTGACCTCGTCGAGCGAGTGGAAATCGAAGGAGACCTTGCGTCCGTGGAAGCAGTCGCCGTAGCGGTCGAAATGCTCCGGACGGCAGAAGGCGTCGAGATAGGTAAACACCGTATTGCCCTCCACCTTGCCTGGATCGCTCACCTGCAGGTGGCCCGGATCGGTGTACATACCCCGTACTTTGGCTGCCACTTCTTCCGCAGAGTCGGACAGGTAGATGCAGTTGCCCAGCGATTTGCTCATCTTGGCCTTTCCGTCGGTACCGGGCAGGCGCAGGCAGGCGGCGTTGTCGGGCAGAAGGATTTCCGGCTCGACGAGCGTCTCGCCGTAGGTGGCGTTGAACTTGCGCACGATTTCCCGGGTCTGCTCGATCATCGGCTCCTGGTCTTCGCCCACCGGGACGGTGGTCGCCTGGAAGGCGGTGATGTCGGCCGCCTGACTGATGGGATAGCAGAAGAAGCCGACAGGCGTGCCGGCCTTGTTGTCCGCGCCTTCCGCGTCGTTGAAGCCGCGCATCTGGATCTCGGCCTTGACGGTCGGGTTGCGCTGCACGCGCTGCACCGTGACCAGATTCATGTAGAAGAAGGTCAGTTCGGTCAGCTCGCTTACCTGCGACTGGATGAAGAGGACGGATTTGGCCGGGTCGAGGCCGCAGGACAGGTAGTCCAGCGCTACCTCGATGATGTTCTGCCGCACCTTTTCGGGGTTGTCGGCGTTGTCGGTCAGGGCCTGTGCATCGGCGATCATGATGAAGATCTTCTCGTACTCGCCGGAGTTCTGCAGCTCGACGCGGCGGCGCAGGGAACCGACATAATGGCCTATATGGAGTCGTCCGGTGGGTCTGTCACCGGTCAGGATTATCTTTCCCATCTGGTAATTGTCAATCTTTTACGGTTTTGAGCTGCTCGCGGATCCTGGCTTCGATCTCGTCGGCCAGCTGCGGGTTGTCGGAGAGCAGTTTCTTGACTGCATCGCGGCCCTGGGCCAGGCGCGTCTCGCCGTAGCTGAACCACGATCCGCTCTTCTTGATCACGTCGAGGTCCACGCCCAGGTCGACGATCTCGCCGATGTGCGAGATGCCTTCGCCGAAGACGATGTCGAATTCCGCTTTCTTGAAAGGCGGCGCCATCTTGTTCTTGACGATCTTGGCGCGGGTGCGGTTGCCCGTGGCCTCGTCCCCGTCCTTGAGCTGGGTGACGCGGCGCACGTCGATGCGCACCGAGGCGTAGAACTTGAGCGCGTTGCCGCCCGTGGTGGTTTCAGGATTTCCGAAGAGGATACCGATCTTCTCGCGGAGCTGGTTGATGAAGATGCAGCAG
>DETK01000041.1:18552-26977 GCA_002361615.1 Bacteroidales bacterium UBA3290 | reverse complement strand
ACGATGATGTCGATGGCGCCGCTGCGGATCAGGTTGTCGGCGATTTCGAGTGCCTGTTCGCCATTGTCAGGCTGGGAGATGAGCAGCGTGTCGATGTTCACGCCCAAGTTGACGGCGTAGGTGCGGTCGAAGGCGTGCTCGGCGTCGATGATCGCGGCGATGCCGCCTTGCTTCTGGGCCTGGGCGATGGCGTGGATGGCCAGCGTGGTCTTGCCGCTGGACTCGGGGCCGTAGATCTCGATGACCCTTCCTCTCGGATAGCCGCCGATACCCAGGGCGTGATCCAGGGCGATGGAGCCGGTCGGAATGATGGAAACTTCCTGGGAAGGCTGGTCTCCCATCTTCATAATGGTGCCTTTGCCGTAGTCCTTCTCGATCTTGGCGATCGTCGCCTGCAAGGCTTTCAGCTTCTCGGCATTCTTCGCGGCGCCCGCATTCGTCATTTCTTCATTTTCTTTTGCCATACTGGGATAATTTAAGGGTTTTACATCGCTGACACGTTCCATCTATCGTCGCAAAGATACTTTTTTTTGTGGGAAAATGCATCCTTTTATCTTAAATTTGCAGGAGAGATGAAAGAACGACTCTTGGGCAAGACGCTCTCCGGTTTACAGGAGGTGGCTTCGCGGCTGGGACTTCCCGCCTTTGCCGCGAAACAGATCGCCCAGTGGCTCTACGGCAAGCGCGTGAAGGACATCGACCAGATGACCAATCTTTCCAAAGCAGCGCGCGCCGCCCTCGCTGAAGAATATGAAGTCGGGCGCCTGGAGCCCGCCGCCGTGTACACCTCGAAAGACGGCACCCGCAAGTATCTCTTCCCCACCTCCCTGCCCGAAAAGTACATCGAGACCGTGATGATTCCCCAGTACGAAGACGGCTCGGAAGGAGGCCTTGCCCGCGCGACGGCCTGTGTCTCTTCCCAGATCGGATGCAAGATGAACTGCAGCTTCTGCATGACGGGGCGCGGCGGCTTCCACGGCCAGCTTTCCGCCGGGGAGATCGTCTCCCAGCTGCTGAGCATCGATGAGGCGGACAATCTGACCAACGCCGTCTTCATGGGCATGGGCGAGCCGCTCGACAACTGGCCGCAAGTGTCCGCCGCCCTGGAAATCATCACCGCCGACTGGGGGCTGGGCTGGAGCCCCAAGCGTGTGACCCTCTCGACGATCGGCGTGCTGCCCAGACTGAAACTGTTCCTCGACGAGAGCCGCTGCCATCTGGCCGTGAGCCTGCATGACCCCTTCCCCGAGGAGCGTGCTTCCCTGATGCCGGTCCAGAAGACCTGGGACATCCGCCAGGTCGTCGACCTGATCCGGCAATACGATTTCACGGGGCAGCGCCGCGTGAGTTTCGAATACACGATGTTCGCCGGCGTCAACGACAGCCGCCGCCATGCCGACGCCCTTGCCCGCCTGCTGCGGGGGCTGGAGTGCCGGGTCAACCTGATCCGCTTCCACGCCATTCCGGACGCACCGCTGAGGACCTCGGGTCCGGAAGCGATCGCCGCTTTCCAGGCACGCCTCCAGAAAGCGGGTATCACGACTACGCTTCGCGCCTCGCGCGGCGAAGACATCATGGCCGCCTGCGGCCTGCTCGCAGGCAAAGGACTGAAAAAGAACGACTGACGATAAACCATGAAAAAGATCCTGACGACACTCCTGTTGATAACACTCTGCCTCCCTGTCCTCAGGGCGGAAGAAGAAAGCACTCCCGAACCGCAGAAGAAACGCCCCACCGTCGGCCTCGTGCTCTCCGGCGGCGGCGCCAAAGGTATGGCGCACATCGGTGTCCTGAAGATGCTCGAACAACTGGACATCCCTGTCGACTATGTAGTCGGCACCAGTATCGGATCCATCATGGCCGGCTTTTATTCGTTGGGCTATTCCGCCGATGAGCTCGACTCGCTGGTGCGTTCCCAGGACTGGGACCTCCTCATGAAAGACAAGAAGGAAAGGCGCAATATCTCTTACGACAACAAGAAGGATGACGACCGCTTCCTCTTCACTTTCCCGTTCATGAACCACAGGTCGCTCACCGACGAGACCACTGCGAACGCAGCGAACCGCAACAAGGGCCTCCTGAGGAACATGCCATCGGCGTTAGTCTCCGGCCACAACCTCGACCAGCTTTTCACCAAACTTTCGGTGGGCTACCAGGACGACATCGACTTCAACACCCTGCCCATCCCCTTCGCCTGCGTGGCCGTGGACCTCAACACGAAGGAGGAGGTCGTGTTCCACAGCGGCAATATCGTGACGGCAATCCGTGCAAGCATGTCGATCCCGGGCTATTTCGCCCCGGTCGAGGTCGGCGAGAAATTCCTCATAGACGGGGGTATGCTCAACAACCTGCCGGTCGATGTGGTCAAGGAAATGGGAGCGGACTATGTCATCACGGTCGACCTTCATCATTTCAAGAAAACACGCGTGGACACAGACCAGACCATCCCCGAGATGGTCGCGACGATGCTCAGTATGATGAACGGCGAGAAATACCAGTCCGGCCGGGCGGCGTCCGACATCATCATCGAGCCCAACACCAGCGCCTACGGAGTCCTGGCGTTTGACGAGATCAGCGTGGACGCCCTGATTGACAGCGGCCGTGTGGCGGCCAACCGCGTTCTTCCGCAGCTCCGGTCGCTGGCCGCCCACCTGAAGGAATATCCCCGGACCGACACGAAACGTCCCCCCAAGGCCATCAATCTGAGCCGTGACTCCGTACTGATCTCCCAAATGGAAATCGACGGTACAGACAGCGACGACATGACGTGGCTCATGTCAAAGACCGATATCGGGCCCGGCAAGTTCGTGTCGGGACAAGACATGGACAACGCGATGTCATTCTTCTACAACACGAAGTGTTTCCGGAAGATCAACTATTCCATCGCAGGAAAGGAGGGTGGTTACAACCTCAAGGTCCACTTCGTTCCGCAGCGCCTGCACCAGGCAGGACTCGGATTCCGCTTCGACAGCGAGGAGATGGCCTCGATCCTGCTCGGCGTGTCGCTCAACAAATACAAGCTGTTTGGCTCGAAACTCGACACGAAACTGGAACTCGGCCAGAATTCCAACCTGACCGTAAACTACGGATACACGTTCCGCAACCTGACGCGGCTCAACATTTCTGCGACTGCGCAGCATTTTTCGGCTAATTTCTACGACAATTTCTTGAACACCAAGGAGGAACTCGAATACAACCTGAGCGCGGAAGAACGCTACAGCCTGTTCCGCGCAAAAGCCGACTACCAGATTACCGGATGGCGGAACGCGGACATCAAGATCGGCATCCTCTACGACAACTACAGATGCCGGGTCATCGATGCGACACCCGAAGGCTTCAACCTCGGAGAAAGTTTCGACAGCCAGGACTGGCAGGCCTTTGTAAACTGGCATTTCGACAATCTCGACGACAGTTACTATCCCCGGGACGGGCATCAGTTCAACTTGCTTGGATCCGTAATGGACCAATACGGAAGTTTCGTATTCGATGCAAGGCTCGACTACAAGGTAGCGCTTCCCCTGGGCAGGAGGGTCACCCTCATTCCCCAGACATGGAACCGCTGGTTGTTCGGACAACCCTTGCGTTACTACCACAACATGGTCGGCGGGTATATGGCCGGGCGCTATGCTCCTTGGCATTTCCCCTTCGTGGGAATCAACAACACACATTGGACCAAGGCCAACACCGACATCGCCAGAATCGACCTCCGCATCAACCTATTCGGTGAACACTACTTGACGATGATCGGCAACTACCTGGCTGAATGGGAATTTGGAGACAAATCCCTTGTCAGCAACTTCGGCGCCGGGGTCGGCTATTCGGTCAACACGATCATCGGACCGATCCAGTTCAGCACGCACTGGTCCACCCTGTCGAAGAAAGTGGGCTTCTATTTCTCCCTCGGTTACGAGTTCTAAAGCCGTCCTGTCCGATGAAACGCACGCTCACCCTTGCAATGCTGGTCCTGCTCAGCTTTCCTGCCTTCGCGCAACGGCCGAAGGTCGGCGTGGTCCTGTGTGGAGGCGGGGCCAAGGGTGCGGCGCACGTGGGCGTCCTCAAGGTTCTGGAAGAAAACCATATCCCGATCGACTACATCGTAGGCACAAGCATGGGGGCCATCGTCGGCGGCCTCTACGCGATCGGCTATTCCGCCGCCGAACTCGACTCGCTGATCATGGCGCAGGACTGGAACGTGGTCATGAGCGACCGGATTCCCCGTCGCGACACTTACTTCGACCAGCGCAAATACAAGGACAACTACCTGATCCGGATTCCCTTCGGCCGCGGCGACTACAGCCGGCTCGGTGCCCGGCCCCAACCCCGCCGCAACGAGACAGGATCACTGCTGTCCAACATTCCGCTGGCCTACGTCACGGGGCAGAACGTCTATAACCTGTTCACCCGGCTGTCCGTGGGCTATCAGGACTCGCTCGACTTCTCCCGCATGCCGATTCCTTTCGCCTGCGTGGCCGTCGACCTGATCGGAAAAAAGGAAGTGGTCTTCAAGAGCGGCAACTTCGTCGATGCCATCCGCGCATCGATGGCCATCCCCGGTTATTTCTCCCCCGTACGGATCGACGACATGGTGCTCATCGACGGAGGTGCCCTGAACAATTTTCCGGTCGATGTGGCCCGGGAAATGGGTGCCGACATCATCATCGGCGTAAAACCCGGCGGGGTACCGGAGGATGAACCCGAAATCGAGAGCATCGGCGACCTGTTCAGTGAAATCGTCGACCTGTACACCGATACGAAGATGTCGGCGGCCATCGCCTCCACCGACATCCTCATCACGCCCGACACCAAGGGCTTCAACATGATGAACTTCGACAACAGGAGCCTTCGCATCCTGATAGACAAAGGCGAGGAAGGTGCACGGGAGAAGCAGGAAGAACTTACCAGGATGAAAGACCGGCTCGACCGCTCCCAGGAGCAGTTCATCGGCCCGATGAAAAAGGCCGAACCCTATCGGAAGGCCATCCGCCTGGACCGCGACTCCCTGACCCTGCGAACCGTATCGTTCAACGGCCTGACCGCAAAGGACGCCCAGTGGCTGCTGCAGAAAAGCCCGCTCAAACCCGGGGCAAGGATCAGCGGAACGACGCTAGACGAAGAAGTCACACGTTTCTACAACACGGCTGCCTTCGCCTCTGTCACCTACCAGCTCAAGGGGCACGAAGCCCCCTACGACCTGCAGCTGAATTTCGTCAACGGGCGCAAATCCGGTATCGGTGCGGGTTTCCGTTTCGACAGCGAGGACATCGCCGCCGTGCTGGTGGGCATCGGCATCAATGAAAATGCACTCTACGGCTCGAAGTTCTCGGCGACAGCCCGCCTGGCATACAACATGCAGGCGAACCTGCAATATACCTACGCCTTCAAGTCGCTGGCCCAGTTCAACATGGGCTACTCATACCGTTCGTCGAACCTCAACTTTGACACTTTCTTCATGAAAAGCAACATGACGGTCCACCGCCACTCCGTCACCGCCATGTTCTCCACCACCAAAACCCGCGACCTTGCCATCGACCTGGGCGCCCGTTTCAACCTGGTCCGCTACATGGACCGTACCGGAGGCGCCACCGATGAGATGATACGTTATGACATCGACGACAGCCGCAAGCTGTTTGCCAACGCTTTCGCCCGCTTCCAGCTCGACCGGCGCGACCAGGAGGACTTTCCGACCCAAGGCCACAACTTCGACGGAATGTTCGAATACTATCTTGGCCGGCTGTTTGACGACCACCCCAGTTTCAGCATAGCCAGCGCCCACTACACGACCGTCATCCCGGCCGGTCGGCACCTGGCCTTTCTCCTTTCGCTCGACGGTCGCGTGGTCTTCGGCAACGACATCCCGCTCTACTACGCAAACATGGTGGGTGGCAGTCTGGCCGGCCGCTACACGGACCAGCAGATTCCGTTCATCGGATTCGGCCGCGTCCATCTCTTCGATACGGCCCTGGGCATTGCCACGCTCGACGCCCGCTACCATTTCCTCGACAACCACTATGTGTTCCTCTCCGGTGCCTATGCCCGGGATTTCCACAAACTGTCGGAGGTATTTTCCGGCAGTCCCACCATCGGCGCCCGGCTCGGCTATGCCTACAACTCCTTCATCGGCCCCCTGGCCTTCAACCTGTTCTGGTCGAACTACACCCAGCGTATCGGCGCCTATATCAGCATCGGTTACAATTTCTGATCCATGGACAAAGACTTGATGCTCAACAGGATGATGCGGCAATGCGCCCTGCGTGAACACTGCCGGCAGGAGATCCGCCGCAAACTTGCCGGACTGCCGGAGGCGGATGCGGACGAGATCCTTGCCCGGCTCTGCCGCGAAGGTTACGTGGACGATGCGCGCTACGCCCGGGCTTTCGCCCGCGACAAAAGTGCACTGCAGGGTTGGGGAAGTCTCAAAATTAAGTTAGCTTTGCAGAGAAAAGCCATCGATGCGGCCGCGATCGCATCGGCGCTGGAGGCGATCGACGCTCCAGCCGCCGAAGCCAGGAAAGAGCAGGTGCTGCGGGCCAAATGGAACGCACTCGACCGGGAGGAAGACCCGGCGCGGCGTCAGGCCAAATTCTTCCGCTATGCGATGAGCCGCGGCTACGGTTACGAAGAAACAAAACGGATTTATGATTACCTCAGAAGAGATTAAAACGATTAAACAGCGGATAGAGACGTTGGGGAGGTTTCTTTGACATCCCCGGGAAACGTTCTGAACTAGCTGAAAAACAAGCCAAAACCACAGCACCCGACTTTTGGGACGACCCGAAGGCCGCGGAAGCTTTCATGAAAGGTGTCTCCGCCGTCAAATACTGGGTCGACGGCTACGATGCCCTCGAAGCCGGCTACGCCGACCTGGAGACCCTGCTGGACTTCGGGGAAGACGCGGCCGACGACATCGACGCCGCCTACAAGGACCTTGTCGATAAATTGGAAGCCCTGGAGATGCGCAACATGCTCGGCGCCGAAGGCGATAACCTGGGCGCCGTGCTGACCATCAACTCCGGCGCCGGCGGTACCGAATCCAACGACTGGTCGTCGATGCTCATGCGTATGTACACCCGCTGGGGCGAACGCAACGGCTACAAGATGACCGTCACCGAATTGCTGGAAGGCGACGAGGCCGGCATCAAATCGTGCACCATCCAGTTCGAAGGCGACTACGCCTACGGCTACCTGAAAGCCGAGAACGGCGTCCACCGTCTCGTCCGCATCTCGCCCTACAACGCCCAGGGCAAGCGCCAGACTACCTTCTCGTCGGTTTTCGTGTACCCGCTCGTGGACGATACCATCCAGATCGAGATCAACCCCGCCGACCTGGAATGGGATACCTTCCGCTCCTCCGGGGCAGGCGGCCAAAACGTCAACAAGGTCGAAACCGGCGTACGAGTGCGGCACATCCCTACCGGCATCACCGTCGAAAACACCGAAACCCGCTCGCAGCTTGACAATCGCCAGAACGCCCTGCGCATCCTCAAGTCGCATCTCTACGACCTGGAGCTCAAGAAGCGCCAGGAGAAGCAGGCCGAGCTCGAAGGACAGAAGAAGCGCATCGAATGGGGCTCGCAGATCCGCTCCTATGTACTCCATCCCTACAAGATGGTCAAGGACCTGCGCACCGGCTACGAGACCTCCGACACCCAGGGCGTCCTCGACGGCGACCTGAACGCCTTCATGAAAGAATACCTTATGCGAAACGATCTTTAAATCAAATACACTATGGAATTCAAATACGCACCCATGTTCCAGCTCGGTGAAGACACCACCGAGTACTACAGAATCCCCGGTTCCGAAGCCTGGGTCTCGGTCGGCGACTTCGAAGGCAAACCCATGCTGAAAGTCAAGCCCGAGGCGCTCACCGTGATGGCGAACACCGCTTTCCGCGATGTCTCGTTCATGCTCCGTCCGGCACACAACGCCCAGGTGGCGAAGATCCTTTCCGACCCGGAAGCTTCCGAAAACGACAAATACGTGGCTCTCACCATGCTGCGCAATGCTGAAGTAGCCTGCAAGGGCAAGCTCCCGTTCTGCCAGGATACGGGCACGGCCATCATCCACGGAGAGAAAGGCCAGCAGGTCTGGACCGGCTTCTGCGACGAGGAGGCCCTCTCGAAAGGCGTCTTCAAGACGTACACCGAAGAGAATCTCCGCTACAGCCAGAATGCTCCGCTGACCATGTACGATGAAGTCAACACGAAGTGCAACCTGCCCGCCCAGATCGACATCGAGGCGACGGAAGGCATGGAGTACCGTTTCCTCTGCGTGACCAAAGGCGGCGGCAGCGCCAACAAGAGCTATCTCTACCAGGAGACCAAAGCCATCCTCAATCCCGGCACGCTGGTACCTTTCCTCGTAGGAAAGATGAAGACCCTCGGCACTGCGGCCTGCCCGCCGTACCACATCGCCTTCGTCATCGGCG
>DETK01000041.1:0-18511 GCA_002361615.1 Bacteroidales bacterium UBA3290 | reverse complement strand
CCTTCGTCATCGGCGGCACCTCGGCTGAGCGCAACCTGCTTACCGTCAAGCTCGCCTCATGCAAATACTACGACTCGCTGCCTACGACCGGCGACGAGACCGGCCGCGCCTTCCGCGACGTGGAACTCGAGAAGAAGGTGTGGGAAGAAGCCTGCAAGATCGGCCTTGGCGCCCAGTTCGGCGGCAAGTATATGGCGCACGACGTGCGCATCATCCGCCTGCCGCGCCACGGCGCGAGCTGCCCGGTGGGCCTGGGCGTGAGCTGCTCGGCTGACCGCAATATCAAGTGCAAGATCGACAGGGAAGGTGTCTGGATCGAGAAGCTCGACGACAATCCGGGCCGCTGGATTCCGGAGGAACTCCGCAAGGCCGGCGAGGGCAACGCCGTGAAAATCGACCTCGACCAGCCGATGTCCGAGGTCTGCAAGATCCTGACGAAATACCCCATCGGCACGCGCCTGAGCCTGAACGGCACCATCATCGTGGGCCGCGACATCGCCCACGCGAAGATCAAGGAGCGCCTGGACCGCGGCGAGGAGATGCCACAGTACCTGAAAGAGCACCCCATCTATTACGCCGGCCCGGCCAAGACGCCGGCAGGCATGGCCTGCGGCTCCATGGGCCCGACCACTGCAGGCCGCATGGACCCGTACGTCGACCTGTTCCAGGACCACGGCGGATCGATGGTCATGCTCGCCAAGGGCAACCGCAGCCAGGCCGTGACCGACGCCTGCAAGAAGCACGGAGGCTTCTACCTCGGCTCGATCGGCGGCCCGGCCGCCATCCTGGCCCAGAACAACATCAAGAGTATCGAGTGCGTCGAATATCCCGAACTCGGTATGGAGGCCATCTGGAAGATCCGCGTGGAGAACTTCCCCGCCTTCATCCTCGTGGATGACAAGGGCAACGATTTCTTCGCACAGTTCAAATAAACGGCCTGGGGCTCACACACCGGAGGCTCCGCAGCCCCCCTACTTTTGCCGCGACGACAACCTGAGACATCTCAGCGTGTCGTCGCGGCAGCTTTTTCCCCGAAAACGGCCGTTTTCGTTCCGCGACGACAACGTAGCGCCCTTCACAATGTCGTCGCCCGCAGCGCCTGCCGAGGAAAACCTATCGCCTCTGCTGTACCTGTCGAAGGCGGTACGCAACATTTTCGGGATGTTTGCATCTTATTATATAGCGACTTCCTTTAAGGTCATGAAGATTCTACGTTTGCTTGCACTGCTTTTGCTGACGATGGTCCTGACAACGGCGTGTCCTTCCATCGAGCCGGAGCCGGAGCCGGAGCCGGAGCCGGAGCCGAATGACGGATATGTGCAACTGCTTTCCCGGTATGAAGCGCTTGTCGACTACACGCCCTGGCCGGCGGAGACCAAGCCGGATGCGAACCTGACGGGTCCGGGCGGCAACTTTTCCTATTGGTGGGAGCACAGGACGGAAGTCAGTGGTGCAGAAGCCTTGTGGGGGCTGTGCCGTCTGAAGGACGAGCAACTTGCCACGATGTCTACCCGCAACCTTGCCCGGACGGTCTACCTCTATCCCTATGGTTTTGAATTTGACGCTTTTCCAGATTCATACAATGGCATTTTCCTAGAGATGGGACGTTTCAACGGTACACAGGAACTGATGCGGCGCAGCAGCGGTGCAGCAGAACTGCTGCACTTGTATCAGGAAGTGCACTATCCCCAGAAGGCCCCTGGCACTTATATACCGCTCGACTATACGGAATACCTGAACGAAAGTCTGGCATTCGTCAAACTGCCGTATCTTTCCTTCCTGCTCATAACGGCCGTCGACTACGGACGCTTTCAACCTCAGGAAATCCGTACGCTGGCCAATGCCATCGCGAATAAAATGGGAGAAATCGCTGCCGCCAATGCCGCCAACAACAATGAATTGTACTCTTGGATCGGAAACGTACGTATCCCTTATGTTCTCGGCGCATTCGTGGCCTATCGGTATGATGCAGCCCTCAGGGAGAAGGAGCGTTATGACCTCCGGTCTTTCATTGACTACTCGTTCAATCCTTATCTCGATGCGCCAGGATTACCGCTCAAATTAGACACGTCGCAGAATGTCTGGGTCCTGGACCAGGACTTGATTTCCAAGATTACGGAAATTGTGTCTACAAGCCTGCTCCGATTGATGCAGTAGCAGAATCCTTTTTTTTCGGTATATTTGCATCCGGTATGAAGGTTTTTGTCTATACGGTTGCGGGGCATACTTTTTCGGTGAGGGCGGAGGAAGGGATTGATTTGTCGGAGGCTCTCTCGCAGTATGTTCCTTTCGCGGAGGTTCCTGCCGCGGAAAAGGACAGCGTGTTTCGGTTGCGGGTTGTGCCTGCTTCCGGACTCGATGTGCCGCAGGGGCTGACAGAAGAGTTCAGTCAGGATGATGACGGGTCGCAGATCCGGCTATGCCGGACGCCTGAAGGCGCCGGCTGGTTCGAATTCAGCCTGTGGGGGAAGTTGTCCGGTGTCATGTTAGTCGATGCGGCCTTCACGCAAGCCACGTTGGCCGTCCATGACCATGGTTCCTTCGCGCTGAACAATGCCCTGATGGTGATGTATGCCATGCGCACCGCCAGGCTCGGCACGGCGCTCTTCCATGCAGCTGTCATTGGCCAGGGCGGGCGGGGCTATCTCTTCTTGGGCAAGAGCGGCACGGGCAAGAGCACGCATGCACGCCTGTGGCTCAAGTATATAGACGGATCGGAACTGGTGAACGACGACAACCCCGTCGTACGGGTGCTGGAGGACGGAACGGTTCGCGTGTACGGCTCCCCTTGGAGCGGAAAAACACCGTGTTACAAGAACGTCAGCCTGCCGGCGGGTGGTTTTGTCCTGCTGGAACAGGCTCCCCGCAACGTCATCTGCCGGCTGAATGGTATCCGGGCCTATGCGGCGCTGGTGCCATCCATTTCCGGAAAGCGTTGGGACCGTGCCATTGCGGACGGGCTGCACGAAACGGAAAACGCCCTGGCATCCCGCATCCCGGTCTGGCAGTTGCAATGCCTGCCCGACGAAGAAGCGGCGCGCCTCTGCCACGAAACCATCTCAAAGGTCTGACGATGAACAAAGTGAGCGACGAACAGATTATCGGCGACGCCATCCGTCTCGTAAGCGAAGGGATGGCAGTCACGATGCTGGTGAAAGGACGTAGTATGCTTCCCTTTATCCTGGGTGGCAGAGAAAGCGCAGTGCTGACCCAGCCGGGTGAGATAAAAACAGGCGATGTGGTGCTGGCCCGGATCGATGGCCGGCGTTACGTGCTGCATCGCGTGATGGAAGTATCCGACGATCGCGTTGTGCTGATGGGCGACGGAAACATCCGCGGCCAGGAAGTTTGCCGGCCTGAAGACGTGCTGGCCCGCGCTGATGAAGTCGTGGGCGCCGATGGGAAGCACCGGCGGCTCGACACGCCGCGTCAGCGGCGCCGCGCCCGCCTTTGGCGCCGCCTGCTGCCGGTTCGCCGCTGGCTGTTAGCTATTTATAAACGAACTATCATTAGGAATATCCCCCTACAATGAAAAGAAAAGACGGATTTGTGCTGCGCGAAGTGTGCGGCGAAAAGGTAATCGTGGGCGAGGGCCTGGGCGCCATCGACTTCGGAAAGCTGCTCTCGCTCAACGACACGGCGGCCTGGCTTTGGAACAAGGCTGGAGAACTGGGTGAATTTACGGCAGAGACGCTCGCAGACGCGCTTTGCGAAGTCTATGAGGTGTCGTCCGAAACGGCGCTCGCCGATGTGAAATCTCTGCTGGCCCAGTGGGAAGAGCTGGGCATCGTGGCGTGAGATACGTCCGCTGGATATGGCGCCAGATGCAGGGTATCCGCTGGAATACCCTGGTGCGGATCCTCGTGGGTATCGCACAGGTTGCGCTCGGCTTGTGGATGGTCGCGCTCAGCCGCCGCTTCATCGACGAGACCATCCGTACTGGTACTGACCGGGAAGTCTGGCTCATGGTGGCCCTGCTGGCCGTCGTGATGCTGGGCGGCGTGGCGCTCCGCCAGCTGTACTACTATATGTCGACCATGGCGCAGACCCGACAGTCCAATCTGATCCGGATCAAAGCTTTCAGCCGCCTGTTCGACCAACAGCTCTATACCGGGAAGGAACTCCATTCCGGAGACGTCTCTTCCCGGCTTGCCAAAGATATCGACGTGGTAGCGGAAGCTACCACGTCGCTGCTGCCCCGCGCCGTGATCACGCTCATCCAGCTGATCGGCGCCTTTCTGTTGATGCATTCGATGGACCGCGCGCTCGCCTGGGCGCTGCTGATCCTCACGCCGCTGGTGCTGGTTTTCGGGAAGTTCATCGCCCGCCCGCTCCGACAGATGACGCTCGACATCCGGCGCGACGAAAGCCAGATCCAAATGCAGGTGCAGGAAGGCATGGAACACAATGCCACCCTGCGCTCGCTGGGTAGCGAACAATGGGTGACCGACCGGCTTGACACGATGCAGAAAGGCCTGATGGGCCGCGTGAAACGGCGTACTCGTTTCACCGTCGTGACCCGGATTATCCTGGCATCCTGCTTTACCCTTGGTTATCTGCTGGCTTTCGTCTGGGGCGGTCTGCAACTGCGTGCCGGCGCCATTACCTTCGGCGTGATGACCGCCTTCCTGCAGCTGGTGGGCCAGATCCAGAATCCAATATTGACCCTGCTCAATATGGTGCCACAGCTGATCCACACCACGGCCAGCATCGACCGGCTGGAAGAGCTGTTGCAGACACAGGGGCCGGAATCCACCCCCGAAGTTGTCCTGCCGGTCTCCGAGGGCGTCGCCGGCGTACGGATCGAGCAGTTGCAGTTCCGTTATGTTTCGGGCGACCGCGATATCTTCCACGGTTTTACACACGATTTCCGGCCCGGCAGCAAGACTGCGCTCTCCGGAATGACGGGTGTCGGAAAGACGACGCTCTTCCGGCTCATGCTTGCCTTGGTCGAGCCCGGCAGCGGCCGGATCCTGCTCTACGATGGCAAGAAAGAGCAGCCGGTTTCTCCCGCCACCCGGGGCGACTTCGTCTTTGTTCCTCAAGGCAATACGCTGATGAGCGGCACCGTTCGGTTCAACCTGCAACTGGCCTGCCCCGACGCGACGGACGCGGTACTCCGGGAAGTCCTTCACACGGCCGTGGCCGACTTTGTTTTCGACCTGCCGGATGGGCTGGATACGGAACTGGGCGAACGGGGCATCGGTCTGAGCGAAGGCCAGGCTCAGCGCATCGCCATAGCCCGCGGCCTGCTCCGTCCCGGCAGCATCCTGCTTCTTGACGAAATCAGCGCCGCGCTCGACAAAGCCACCGAACGCGAACTTTTCTCCCGGCTTTTCCAGGCCTACCCCGAACGCACGATGATTTTCATCACCCACCGCCCCGCCGTCGCCGCCCTCTGCGACGAAACCATCCGCCTCGGCTGAGCCTCCCACCCCACCCCTGCTGCCCACCTACTTTCGCCGCGATGACGCTGTGGGATGGCTCACGTTGTCGTCGCGGAGCAAAAACGGCCGTTTTTTGGCAAAAACGGCCGCGACGACATTCTGGGAGACCTCAGCGTGTCGTCGCAGCGAAAATAGATCGCCCCGTGGCGCCGTTGGAGAGGCGCTCTTCGAGGGTGACGATGCGCATCTTGCCTTCGTCTTGCTTGGCCATGAGGATCATACCTTTGCTTTCGATGCCGCGGATGGTGAGGGGCTGGAGGTTGGCCAGGATGCAGATCTGCTTGCCTCCCATCTCCTCGGGCGTGTAGTACTGGGCGATGACGCTGACGATGGTCCGCTGGTCGAGACCCGTATCGATGGTCAGTTTAACACAGGTGCCGGGGCTGTCATCGTGGCTGCCGCAGGTACAGTCTGTGGTTCCGTCGCCGAAGCAAACGGCGCATAGTGCGCCAACGCTGCCGACAGATCGAGGCTGCCCTCTACCGGCACCGAAAAAAATGAAAAATGCTACTGCCCCAGTCTCTGCCGTAGCCCGGGCCCTGGCAGCGTCCAACAGAAGTGCTGCGAATCAAGTCTGCTATCCGTTTTTACCCGTTTCATAATTCTTGTCTATTTCGAAAAAACGCTTTATTTGGTCGAAATAATCCGAGAATTATATTGTAACAGGATGGTTTTCACTAGTTTTCGATTCACATTCGGTTTTGCTGTTTTGCAGGCCGAATCCGTTGGGTGCGTGCTATCTTTGCTACCAAAAACACAAGATCCCATGAGTGACCATTACAATCTGACAGCAGCGCAAACAGAGAGAATCCGGGAGACGGCAGCGCGCTTCAACGAACCTTGGACCCGGGAAGAGAAGAATGCAGTAATTGAATTGTTTCGGGACGGCAAACGCATAGAAGAAATCGCACTCGCCCAGGGAAGGACCCGTAATGCCATCAAAATCAAACTGACAGAAGCAGGCGAGCTTGCACCTTATATGTCAAGGCGGAACCAGCCCTGGACGGAAGAAGAGACGGAGCGGCTCGGCCGCTTCCACTCCCAAGGCTATCCCATTGCCTCATGCGCAAAAATGTTGGGGCGCATCCGCAGCGAGGCGGAAGAAAGGCTGATTGAAATAGGGCTGCTGACGGTATCCGACCTGCAAACCGTTCGGCAATCATCGGCTTTTCCCAAAGCTTATGCCCCCTGGTCAGAAGACGAAATCAACCAGCTGAGATCCGAACTTGAGGCACACCGGCAAACATTGGCAGCCCTGACGGACATCGCCGCCCGGCACGGCCGATCCCTCGGCTCCATCCTGGCCCGCGCCACAAAAGACGGCCTCTGCACCCGAGAGACTCCGGAATGCCCTGACCTTCAGGAATGACCTTCAGGAATGAGAAAGATTTATCACATCTGCTTATCCTCCCACGATGAAGTATTATTCCGTTGTGAAAGAGATTATGCCATCGGCTTCAACTGTCTGGCGGAAGCGGCATTTTATACCGGAAGCAAGCTACTGGCCGACGGATTCATGTCAACCCATTGGCACACAATTGTGCAAACAGAAGACCCTGCTGGCTTCATCCAAAAGGAAAGGTATGCCTATACTCGTTATTTCAATGCCGCTTATGGGCGTATCGGCCGACTGGCCGAAAAAGAAGCCTCCGTCACGGAAATCGAAGGGATACACCGGTTGACCACCGCATTGAATTATGTAAACCGCCAAGGGCTTCATCACGGTGTGGCAGCAACGCCGTTCGGATATCCCTTTTGCTCGGCTGGTTCTTATTTCCGTCGAGACCTGGGTCGACTTGTCTACGACACGCCTCCACTGATCCTGCCTGAACAGCGGCATCGATATCTTACGCGAAAAACAACGGTACCGGAAGAATGCCGTATGGGCCTCAACGGGCAATTGCTGCGCGAAGACATCATTGATACGTCTTATGTGGAGCAAATCTATCTGACACCGCGCAATTTTATTTTCCAGATGAACCGGTTGTCAGACGAACGGTCGCTGGAGGAACAGAAACGCGAAAAATCCCCTACGCCGCTGATCACCATCGATGTTATCGAAAAGGGCACAGCGGATTTCGATACCCGGCAATTGCTACTCAATGAGCAGGGGCGCGTCAACAGAAGCATGATGACCGATCTTGAACTCTGCCGGCTGATCGACAGTTTCTATCTTCCCTGGCTGAAGGGAAAGGACGAAGGTGTATCCGTATATACCTGTTCTTTGCAGGAAAAAACCGAACTATTCGATGTTATCCGTTTCGATCTCAATCGGTACCGGAATGCCCCGACCCAGGACAGACGAACCCTGTTAGGTCGTGCGGAACTGTGTGGCAAGACGGCAACGGATAACCAACTCAGGCGATGTCTTGTCCTTCGCTAGTTTTGCCGCGACGACGTTGTGAAGGGCGCTACGTTGTCGTCGCGGAACGAAAAGGACCGGTTTCGGGGAAAAAGCAGCCGCGACGACACGCTGGGATGCTTCAGGTTGTCGTCGCGGCAAAAGAACGAGGGAGCGGCTGAGGACACATCGGCTGGGGACGACGGCTGGGGACGACAGCTGGGGACGACGGCTGGGGACGACGGCTGGGGACGACGGCTGGGGACGACGGCTGGGAATAGCGGTAGCGCGCACCAGCCGCAGCTCCGAACCCGCCGAAGGCTTGCAGCTGGTGCGGCGCTCCTCGTGGGTGACGATGCGCACCTTTGAAATCTGCCGCCATCTCCGAACCATATGCAACAATCTTTATAGTTTTTTAATTATATTTGTGAACTTCACCAGATTATCTTCCAAGCCATGAAACGTTCGAAGACCACCAAACGGAGCCTGTTGAGCTTGTTGGGCGGCTTGATGCTGCTGGCCTTTGTCGCGCCGACAGCTTTGACGTCCTGCCAGAATGAACAGCCTGAAGTCGACCTGACCATCCGGATGAAATTCGACGGGATTGTCGACGCCATAATGCAAATGAGTACGACCTTGGAGGAGAAACTGGCGCTGATCGAGTCAGCCATGAAGGATGGCTTCGCCGACAACCAGGCAGCGCAGGAGTTAGTCCGTTCTGCCCTCGCTTCCCTTTCCGGCACGACGGAGCAGAAGCTGGCGGCCATAGAAGAGGCGGTGAAGGCGCAAACGGCGAGTTTGGAGATGAAACTGGCGCTGATCGAAGCCGCCGTCCAGGATGGCTTCGCCGACGGGCAGGCACAGCAGGAACTGCTGCTGCAGGCCGTCGAGTCGCTGGAGGGCTCAGTGGAAGAAAAGTTGGCGGCCATCGAAGAGGCGGTGAAGGCGCAGACAAACAGCTTGGAGACAAAGATCGGTCTGGTCGAAGCGGCCGTAAAGGAAGGCCTGGCCGACAGTGCGGCGGCGCAGGATCTCATCCGGACTGCCCTCGAATCGTTGGGCGGTACGCTCGAAGATAAGATGGCGGCAGTGGTCTCGGCCATCAGCAGCCAGACGGCGGATCTGTCCACAAAGCTGGGCCTGATCGAAGCCGCGGTCAAGGAAGGATTCACCGAAGCGAAGGCGCAGCAGGAAATGATCCAGACGGCCCTTGATTCCCTGGACGGCACCCTGGAAGAGAAACTGGCGGCCATCGAGAAGGCAGTGACCAGCCAGACGGTCAGTCTCGAAACGAAACTCGACCTGATTGAGGCCGCGCTCGCGGAAAACGTTACCGACGACAAGTCGGCGCAGGAACTCATCAAGAAAGCCATTGAGTCGCTGAATGGTTCATTGGCAGCAAAGATGGCAACCATCGAGAGAGCCATCAGCGGCCAGACGACGGACCTGGAGACAAAGCTCGCTGCCATCGAGACTGCCTTGAAGAACGGCATTGGCGACGTGACAGAGGCCCAGGGCCTGATCCAGCAGGCGCTGACCTCGCTGACGGGGACGGAAACGGACAAGCTAGACGAAATCGAAAAAGCCATAACAAGCCAGACCTCGAGTCTGGACACCTATCTGAAAGCCATTGAGACGGCGGTAGAGAAAGGCTTCACCGATACGAAGGGAAAGCTGGACCTGATTGCGAAAGCCGTCAACGGCCTCGGCGGCACAGCGGATGAAGTACTGGATAAACTGCAGAAAGCGATGTCGGGACAGTTGTCGAAACTGGACTCGAAGCTGGACGCGATCAAGGAAGCCGTGACGAAGGGCTTCGTCGGCGCAAACGAGGCGCTGGGGCTGATCAAGGCTGCGATCGATGCGGTTCAGAAGAGCGTAGGCACATCAGCCGAAAACCTGAAAACTGCGCTCACCGATTTGATCAAGGCCATCCAGGATATAGACAAGACGATTTCGGACAACGTGGCGGCTACCCTGACGAAAATGCTTGACGCGATTGTGAATCAGCCGGACTACAGCAAACTCCTCGAGGAGATCAAGGACGCCATCGATCAACTCATCCCGACCATCTCCATCGAAATCGACGAGGAATATATGGAAAATGACGAGGTGATGATGCTGACGGAGCAATCCCTCCCCCCCATCGCCTACACCGTGACTTCGAACTTCGATGCCACAGTAACCGTTACACCTTCCGACGACATTTCCGCCACCGTCGTCCCAAACACGAAGGATCCGCTGAAAGGTTTCATACAGATCGTATCCGGAAAGAGCATCACGGATGGGAAAACCAAGGTCGAAATCACGGCATCCAACAAGGGCGCTTCCGTGAAGCGTACACTGTCCATTAAAGAGGCGTATCTCAAACCCCTTGAACCGATCACTCAGATCACCGAAACGATCCATGTCGCCTTTGATTGCACCACCCTGGAGCTTAAGTACAAGTCCAATATGGAAACCTCCAAGCCGGAGCTTCCCGATTCGCTGAGCAATGAAGCTGTACCCTGGCTCGAGGTACTTTCCTACGACAAGACGGACGAAACCACGACAATCCAGGTCAAACTCCAGCCCAATATGGGACTCAGCATCCGCGAGACGAGCGTGACTGTCAAGGACACGAGGTTCCATGAAGCTGCCCTCGAGTTCAGAATACAACAAGGGTATGACGATAAGATTATCGATTTCGAAGACAGGGACTTATTCAATAAGATACGTGAAGCCGTGGATATCAACGACGACTTCAAAATCTGTAACGCCGAAGCCAAGATGGTCAAATCGCTGAATGAGCTATTTGGAGATGAACTGACCCAAGGGGCTTCCTACAAGTTTTTCAATGAATTCCAGTATTTCACCGGCATCGAAACGATTCCTGCGGGGAGTTTCAAGGGCTGGTGGAACCTCAAATCCATTACGCTTCCCGAAAGCATCACGACGATCCAGGGCGGGTATGGTGATGAAGATGGTCCCTTCGTGGAATGCGAAAGACTGGAAAACATTTCCGGAAAGTTTGCGACAAATGATGGAAAAGCCTTGATTTATAACGGAATCCTTCTCAAAGTCCGGGAGGATATTGCCACTTATAGTATTCCTGAAAGCGTACAGGTCGTCGGCAGCAAGGCCTTCTACAAATCAATGATCACCAACGTTTCCTTCCCAACCTCCTTGAAGACGATCCGCGACCATGCTTTCGAGTATTCAAAGATCTATGCAGTAAACTTCCCGACCGATCCCGATAACGGAACAGCTTATGTCGATTCCATCGCCGAGAACAGTTTTGTCCATTGTCTCTATTTGCAAAAATTCGAAGGGCCGACTAACGGAACCGTCCGGGTGACCCCTGACAATCTGGGCTTGTATCAGGGTACGACCCTGCTTGCATTCGCCTGGGGTTCGACTTTGAAGTCAAACGAATCGCCCATAACGGCCTGGTCCATTCCCGATAATTTGGGCATCCAGAAGCTGCCCGAAAGCGTCTTCGATGCGGAAGGGGCCAATAGCGGCTCTTTCCTGTTGCGTAAACTGGGGCTACCTTCCACGCTCACGCACATCTGCAAGGGCGCTTTTCAATACCTGCAAAATGTCTCTGACGATAATAATAAGTTTCGTCTCTATTTCAAGGGGGGAGACCCGCCAGCAACGGTTGAAAAGGATGCGTTTATGAATGTCACGCAGAAAACGGTCTGCCTCTATGTACCCGTTGTCATTAACAGCGACCTTTCGCCCAATCATGCTGCAACCATGGAGCGGGTAAATAAATATCTGGATGCGATGGGAATGGGTAACTACTTCTTCATTCCCGGAAACTACACCACCTGGCCTTTCTGAATAAGCATCAACCGATCGTTGCGCCGTTGGTAAGGCGCTCTTCGGGGGTGACGATGCGCATCTTCCCGTCAATCTGCTTGGCCATCAGGATCATGCCTTTGCTCTCGATGCCGCGGATGGTGCGCGGCTGGAGGTTGGCCAGGATGCAGATCTGCTTGCCGACCATCTCTTCCGGCGTGTAGTATTGAGCGATGCCGCTCACGATGACACGCTGGTCGAGGCCGGTGTCGATGGTGAGCTTCAGCAGTTTGTCGGTCTTGGGGACGCGCTCGGCCGCAAGGACGGTCGCCGTGCGGATGTCCATCTTCGCGAATTCTTCGAAGGTGCACGGCTCCTTGGCCGGCTCGAACTTCGGCGCTGCTGCTGCAGCAGCAGCCGCCTCGGCCGCCTCGCGGGCCGCCTTGATTTCAGCCAGCCGTGCAACCTGTTTCTCGATCTCGGCATCCTCGATCTTCGAGAAGAGCAGTTCGGCCTGATTGAGCTTATGTCCGACGGGCAACAGATCGCTGCGTCCGAAATCGTCCCAGGAAAGCGGCTGTACGTTCAGGATCCGGTTGAGCTTCTCCACCGAGAACGGCAGGAACGGGGCGAACGCCACGGAAAGCGAAGCACAGAGCTGGATCGAGGTATAAAGGATTGTCGCCGTACGTGCCATATCGGTCTTGGCCACAGCCCAAGGCTCGGTGTCGGAGATATACTTGTTGCCGACGCGGGCGAGGTTCATCGCCTCGCGGAGCGCCTCACGGAACTTGAAGGTCTCCAGGTTCTCCTCGATGGCCTGCTTGAGGACCGGTATCTGGGCAAGGGCTTCCTTATCGATATCCTGGAACGCGCCCGGTTCGGGGATGCAGCCACCGAAATACTTGTGCGTCAGTACCACGGCCCGGTTCACGAAGTTGCCGAAGATGGCCAGCAACTCGCTGTTGTGACGTGCCTGGAAATCCTTCCAGGTAAAGTCGTTGTCTTTGGTCTCCGGCGCATTGGCCGTCAGCACGTAGCGGAGCGTATCCTGCTTGCCGGGGAAGTCCTGCAGGTATTCGTGGAGCCAGACCGCCCAGTTGCGGGAAGTCGAGATCTTGTCGCCCTCGAGGTTCAGGAACTCGTTGGCCGGAACGTTATCGGGCAGGATGAAGCCGTCACCGTAAGCTTTGAGCATCGACGGGAAGACGATGCAGTGGAACACGATGTTGTCCTTGCCGATGAAATGGATCATCCGCGTGTCCGGGCTCTTCCACCACTGCTCCCAAGAGTCAGGCAGCAGTTCGATGGTGTTGGAGATATAACCGATCGGCGCGTCGAACCACACGTAGAGCACCTTCCCTTCCGCCCCTTCCACCGGCACGGGCACGCCCCAGTCGAGGTCGCGCGAGACGGCACGCGGCTGCAGACCACCGTCCAGCCAGCTCTTGCACTGGCCATAGACGTTGGACTTCCATTCCTTGTGGCCTTCGAGGATCCATTCGCGAAGCCACGGTTCGTACTCGTTCAGCGGCAGGTACCAGTGCTTCGTCATCTTTTTGACCGGCTCTGCGCCACTCACCTTGGAATGCGGGTTGATGAGTTCCTCAGGACTCAGCGTGGAACCGCATTTCTCGCACTGGTCGCCGTAAGCGCCTTCATTGCCGCACTTGGGGCAGGTGCCCACGATGTAACGGTCAGCCAGGAACACCTTGGCTTCCGGATCGTAGAACTGCTCGCTTTCCTTCTCGATGAACTTACCTTCCTCATAGAGCTTGCGGAAGAACTCAGCCGCATACTTGTGGTGCGTGGCCGAAGAGGTGCGGGAGTAGATGTCGAAGGTGATGCCGAAATCGGCAAACGACTTTTTGATGAGCGAATGATACTTGTCGACAATATCTTGCGGGGAACATCCTTCCTTGCGGGCCGCCATGGTGATGGGCACGCCGTGCTCGTCGGAGCCGCAGACAAAGAGCGTCTCGCGCCCGCGCATCCGCAGATAGCGGACATAGATATCGGCAGGGACATAGACACCGGCCAGATGTCCGATATGGACCGGGCCGTTCGCATACGGCAACGCGCAAGTGATGAGATTCCTTTTTTTCATAATCTGTTCAATTCTTTAGATAGTCTGTTCTTTACTGTATTGAGTAGCTGAAGCCGGCCGACCAGTTCCCGGAGCGTGTCCTGCTGGCCTCCCTTCTGCGCCTGTGTGATTTCTTTCGCGGTAGCTGCACACTGTTCCTCCGTGATGCGGAGCTTGTAGAGCAGCACCGATTTGGGGACCGTCCGTCCCAAAGCCTGTTCCTCAGGAGGGATGGATTCCTCGTAGGACTTGACCGTCAACGGATGTTCTTCCAGGATCAGGTCGAAGACCGCCTTGTTGACAGCCTGGTCCTCGCCCGTAGTGAAATACCGTATCATCCGTTGCTGGCGCGGCTCATAGTCCTCCTGCGGCAAGGTGGCCGCAAAGGAATAGTACCGGTCAAAGATAGTCCGGTACAAGTCGTTCACGAACACGATCTCGTCGTCCGCCAGCGCGTCGCGGATATACTGGGAAACCGTGATTTCCCCGTGGGACTCGCTGCCATAGTACATATCCTCTTCAAAGTGCATCGGGTATTCCCCGAATTTCACCAGATAGTAAGTCAGTTCGCGCTCCGGGACAGCCAGGTATTTGTCGCGGACCACATAGCCCGAAGGCTGCACGGATACCGCCCCGGCATCTTCGCCCTCCTCAGGAAGGTCGGCCGGGTTCAGTTCTTCAGGCTCCGGAGGCTGCTGTGCCCCACCCTGCCAGGACTGAGTCTGGTCCTCGAAGCGGCGGCGCGAGCGCTCCAGCGCCTTTTTCTGGCGCCGGACCGATGCGATCGTGGCAAGCACGGAGTCCGTCTTCTGGTCGAATTTTTCGGCCACCAGTTCCACATAGATGTTGCGCAGGATCGGATCGGGTACCATAGCGACGCTCTGCACGATGTCACGGATAACCTGGGCCCGGCGTACCGGGTCGCGCTCACTCTCCTCGAGCAGCAGGTCGCTCTTGAAAGAGATGAAATCCTTTTCGTTCTCCTCAATATATTCCCGGATCTCGATCAGGGAGTGGCTCTTGGCAAAGGTGTCGGGATCATCTTCGGGCGGCAGCTGGACCACCTTCACGCTGAGTCCCTCTTCCAACACGAGATCGATACCGCGCAGCGCCGCTTTGATACCGGCCGCATCACCGTCGTAAATGATCGTAACCTTGTCGGTAAAGCGCTTGATCAGGCGGATCTGCTCCACCGTGAGCGAGGTGCCGGACGAGGCCACCACATTGGTGACGCCGGCCTGGTGCATCGAGATTACGTCGGCATAGCCTTCCACCAGGATGCACTTGTCCTCCCGGGCAATGCTGTTCTTGGCCTGGAAGATACCGTAGAGCGAACGGCTCTTGTCGTAGATCTCGCTCTGGGGGCTGTTCACATATTTGGCAACGCTCTTGTCGGTCTTCAGCGTACGGCCGCCGAAGGCGATGACACGTCCGCTGATGGAGTGGATCGGGAAGATGACCCGGTCGAAGAAACGGTCGTAAAGTTCCCCGGTCCCTTCGCGTTCCAGACACAAGCCCGCATCGACCAAGTATTCTTTCTTGTAACCGTCTTTCAGGGCTTTCGCGCAAAGGGTCAGCGGACGGGAAGCGGCATAGCCCAAGCCGAATTGGCGGATCGTCTCGTCGCTGAACTTGCGTTCATGGAAGTAGCTCAGGCCGATAGCTTTCCCTATCTCCGTGTTCCAGAGGATGTCGGAATAAAACTTCTGGGCATAGTCGGTCACCACCAGCAGGCTCTCGTAGCGCATGCGGTGGGCGATCTCTTCGGCCGTCTCTTCTTTTTCGACGATTTCAATATGGTATTTTTTCGCCAGATAGCGCAGCGCCTCGACATAGGTCAGGTGCTCGTGCTCCATCAGGAAGGTCACGGCATTACCGGCTTTGCCGCAGGCGAAGCATTTGAAGATGCCCTTGGTGGAAGAGACGCTCATCGACGGGTTTTTGTCCTGATGGAAAGGACATAGGCCCAGATAGTTCGCACCGCGCTTACGCAGCGATACGAAGTCACCGATGACCTCTTCGATCCGGACGGCGTCCATGATCTTGTCGACAGTGGCGCGATCGATCATCGGCTTACCTCCCCCTCAAGAGCTCCAGCTCTTCCTTGTTATAAAGCAATCTGTCAAGAACCGGCGACATGAAATCCGTAAACAGATAGGAAGCGGCGATAAACAATGCCAGCAACGCCGCCAGCACAATCAGAACGATCACCCACGGCTGCAACTTCTTCTTGTGACGAACCTCAGCGGTCCCATCATTTCCGGCTTGATCGGGAGCCTCGCTCCGCTGTTCCGGTTTTTCGTCTCGCTCGCAAGAAAAATGCTCGCGATCCGAAAAACCATCCACGACTCCGCTCGCCTGAACGTCATTCCCGGCTTGAACAACTTCGTCATTCCCGGCTTGACCGGGAATCTCTTCCTTCGGAAGTTTGATCGAAATCGGTTCGAAGCCGATGCCGTCGGGCCAGATGTCGAGGTCGTCGGCGGGGACGAAGAAGAATTCGTTGCGCGCGTTGGCCCGCATCACGCCGAGGCCGGGGAGGCGGCAGATCTTGCTGCCTTCCAGTTCGGAGCTCAGGCGGCTCAGGCACCAGCCCAGTTCCACGCCGGCCTGTTCGAGCGACACGCCGGCCTCCCGCATCACCTTGTTCAGCAAGGGACGGCCCTCGGAGAGCGAGACTTCGCCTTTATGGAAAGACATCTTCCGGTACGGCGGATGGATCGTGGTCTGCCGGTCCGAATACGCGGCAGGCATCATCTCGGCCGTGAACGTGCCCAGATACGGAACGTCCACCCGGTCGTTTTCCACGATCAGGTCCTTGATGCATTTCGAAAAAAGCGTAATCTCCATAAAAACCTGTTACGGTGCCACCCGCTCCAACTTGAAGCCATCCAGGCCAGAATGATTTGATTTTGGGGACAAATGTACGCTTTTTTGCCCACAAAAAGCCGGAATCGTCGAAAAACCGGTAATTTTGCGCCCTGCATGCTTGTTATCGTATGAGAAGATACCTTTCAACCCTCCTTCTGCTTCTCCTCTTTCTGCCAAGCCGTCCTTGCGCCCATGCGCAGGTTTACAGCGGAGAGCGGAAATTCGACGGCATCCACCGGAACGAAGTAAGCGGCAATCTGGCCGGCGGAATCAATGTTGTCTCCGGCGCGTTTTTCGGCGAAGCCGCCACATATACCCACCATTTC
This sequence comes from Bacteroidales bacterium UBA3290, assembly GCA_002361615.1. GTDB lineage: Bacteria > Bacteroidota > Bacteroidia > Bacteroidales > UBA932 > Cacconaster. The sequence continues at coordinate 1,654 of DETK01000041.1, read as the reverse complement.
ACCGACCGCTGGAGCCTGAGTGCCGGGCAGCAGGTCCAGTTCCTCAAATGGCTCTGTTCCGCCGACGTGATGGGAACCTACCGTCTCCCGCTGGGCCTTACCAACCTGTACTTCGACGGACGGCTCGTCAATAATTTCTATACCCAATGGGACCAGTATGAAATCCTGATCAATGCTTCCGCCTTTTGGGAGACTTCCCATTTCGACCTGCGACTCGGCATGAGTTACATCCATTACTATAAGTACAAGATCAAGGAGGAGTATCAATGGTTCACCGATGCGGGCTACACCGAGCCGCCGACCATCACTTTCGGCGTCGGCCTCAACGTGCTGCCGCGGACCAGCTCCTGGAACCTCGGCCTGTTCCTGCGCAATTATGACCAGTTCTACTACGAGAACTGGAACATCAACTGGGGCGTACGCTTCCACGCCACGCTCCCCTGGAACGAGATGAAACTCTTCGGCGAATTCAACATCCGGCCTGCCGGCAGTCTGAGCCAGCTCGCCACCCGCTACGAAACCTCCTTGAAAATGGGCATCAAATACGTCTGGTAACATGAAAACGACATACCTCCTGGCGGGCCTGCTGCTCGCAACTTTCACCCTGTCATCCTGCCATACGCTGGAGGAAAAGATCAGTCCTGCAGGTATCCTGATTGCCGGCACCGCCGTCGAAGACCGCATCGACATGTCCTACAACTTCTTCCTCAACCATTACGACGATGTCGTCTATCTCGCTGCCGAAGATGATTATACCTTCCTTGTCGGCGCAGACAGCCATGTCACTACAGACCCCGGCCGCATGGACGAAATGCTGGCCATCGGCCTGAGGGACGACGACCTTTTCTATGCCCATCTGGGCGATATCGCAGACACGAAGGCGCGCTACTACATCACCCTCGACTCGCTGCTTCAAGAAGGGAAAAAGCGCTATGTAGCCGCCCATTACAGAGAAATCGATCCGTTTCATTACGTATCGGACAGAAATCCGGACGAGAATCCGTTGACCTTAACCTACGACGAAATCGTCTTCCCGTTCTTCCCCGTGGTGGGTAATCACGACATTACCCGCAACGGCTGGGCGCTGTGGTCGTCCATCTTCCATTCATCGTTCTACGAAATCGACGTAGTCGTCTTCCTCAAGGATGGGGACATCGCCTTCGACCATCTCATCTTCCTGGATTCGGCCAGCGGTACGCTCGGCCAGACCCAGATCAAACTCATCGAAGAGGGCGTCCTGAACGGCAAATACCTGACGGGAGGCTACCGCAATACCTTCGTCTTCTCGCATACCAACATCTTCCGCCCGCAGTTCAACGAATTCGCATCGACCTTCACGCGGGAAGAGACCTTCTATCTGCTCGACAAGTTCGAAGAATGGAATGTCTCCTGCGTATTCTGCGGTCACGTGCACATGTGGGACGAGCGCAACTACAACGGCGTCCACTACCTCACGCTCGAAGCGATGAGCGAGCGCAACAACCCCGACCCCGGCGACTACCTGGTCCGCATCCACGTAGGCGCAGACGGCTCCCTCTCCTGGACCCCCGTCCACATGAACTACACACCCAAACGCTAACCAAGAAAAGAACGGTGCCCCCGGGCACGAAAAAAACCGACTGATAGAGTCTGACCCGTCCTGATTTTTCTTTAC
>DETK01000030.1 GCA_002361615.1 Bacteroidales bacterium UBA3290 | reverse complement strand
CACCGCCCGTCAAGCCATGAAAGCCGGGGGCGCCTGAAGTCCGTGACCGCGAGGGTCGGCCTAGGGTGAAACCAGTAATTGGGGCTAAGTCGTAACAAGGTAGCCGTACCGGAAGGTGTGGCTGGAACACCTCCTTTTTGGAGTTGGATTTTGCATCGAGCTTTGCTCCTTGCTTGTACATCTTCTTCCTTCTTTATATAGTCTCTTAGCTCAGTTGGTTAGAGCGCTACACTGATAATGTAGAGGTCACTGGTTCAACTCCAGTAGGGACTACTTTTTTTATGTAAACTCGTAAGGGGGTATAGCTCAGTTGGCTAGAGCACCTGCCCTGCAAGCAGGGGGTCGTCGGTTCGACTCCGACTATCTCCACAAAAAACCAGGCTTCACGCCTGGTTTTTTTGTTGGGAGATAGTCGGAGTCAGCAGCGGCTTTGCCGCTGCCTTTTATACTGGGGCACATCCCCAGACCCCTCGCAGCGTAGCTGCGTCATTCCGTTGGTTGGGGCCGCGGCAGAAGCCGCGGAGCGCTTCGCGCTGGAGATAGTCGGAGTCAGCAGCGGCTTTGCCGCTGCCTTTTATACTGGGGCACATCCCCAGACCCCTCGCAGCGTAGCTGCGTCATTCCGTTGGTTGGGGCCGCGGCAGAAGCCGCGGAGCGCTTCGCGCTAACAGGCGGGTCGGACAGAATTCCCATGATTCCCTTGTTTTGCAACCATCGCGCGGCAGGTTAATTGATAAGTCGCTGATAATCAATGGTTACCTTCTCGATCATCCGCGCGGTTAGCTACCTGGACGTCGGACCGCGCGTCTCGCGCAAAACCAATGCACTGAGAATCAAGTTCTTACCTAAATATCTGCCGCGCGATGGTTGCAAAACAGGAGCGGGATTCCTGCTGGAGATGGCAGGTATGTCCATCGGCGGAGACTGTCGGTCATGCCAATGCCTGGGGGATCCAGGCTCAAATACGCTCATTCTCATCGGCAACACAGATGACGCGGCGCTCTCGTTTGTGTCACAGCCAGAGCGACGCCGCAGGAAGGAATAACGGACATCAGAGCCGTGCAGGCTTTGGGATTAGGGGGGGTATTCCGATTATTGGAATTCTATTTTGATAATTGGAATATTTGCGTTATATTTGCATATGCGGATACTTACCGAAAAGGCACTGAAGGAATATATTGAAATCCATCCTGAGACAAAGACTGCGCTTCAGGAGTGGAGTTACATCGTCAGACATAGCGAGTGGCATAATTTCGCAGATATCAAGAGGACTTTCAATTCGGTCGATGCTGTCGGCAATCAGCGTTATGTCTTCATTATTATGGGAAACAACCACCGGATTGTTGTCGTCATCAAGTTTACGATCTACTTCGTCTATATTCGTTTTATCGGGACCCACCCCGAATATGAACGGATGAACAGGAACAAAGGAGCAAATAATATTTAACGATGTCCAGAATGCTAACCAAGGAACAGTACGATTGGGCGGTTGCACGTATCGAGGAACTTCTGCCGTTGGTAGGAGATGAAACACCTACTACAGATCCGTCAAGCATCGAACTTGAAATCCTTTCGAATCTTGTGGCAGACTACTCGGATCAGCATTTCGCCATCGGTGATCCGGATCTTGCATCAGTCATCCGGGAGAGGATGTCTGAACAGGGTCTCACCCAGAAAGAACTGGCAGATCAGATCGGTGTCAGCCCCTCGCGTATCAGTGAATATCTGAACGGAAAAACTGAGCCCACTCTTCCCATTGCCCGCCGTATCCATAATGTACTCCATATTGATGCGGGCATCATTTTGGGGGTGGCGTAAGGCTGCTGGCTTGTTTCGTTCTCAGCCGAGCAGGTGGGCGACCAGGACGCCGAGGTAGTTGCCGACGGCGTAGCCGATGATGCCGATGGAGATGCCGGTCAGGATGACGCGGCGGTTTTTCATGGCGTCGGCGATCATCGGGACGAAGAGGGGAGAGTTGATCATGGCCACCGAGGTGATGACCGTCGTGTCGGCATCGACCTTGAAGAGTTTGCCCAGCAGGACCTGCAGGGTAAGGGAGCCGAAGATGGCGAAGGCGATGTAGAGCAGCAGCCAGAGGCCTTCGTGGAAGTCGAGGCTGCGGATGTCGACCATCGAGGCGACGACCAGGCTGAAAATCAGCACCAGATACATGCCGGCGTCATAGCTTTTCTCCCATTTCTTGACGGCGGGGAGGAAGGAGGCGGCGATGGCGAGCGTTGTCAGCGTGAGGATCAGGACAATCATGTTGACGCCGCCGGTGATGAGCATCGAGAGGCCCAGCCCGATACCAGTGATCAGGATGGAAAGGCCCAGCGCCTTGAGCGTGGGTAGGAAATGCTGCCGGGTGAAGATGTCGCGGTACATGTCGGATTCGCTCTGGGCGAGTTTCTGTCCGACTTTCAGCGGGCCTTTGCCGGTTTCAGGCGCTTTTTCGACCGGCAGGAACTTCCGGAAGAGCCGGATGCCGACGGCCATGAGAAAAACCAGGAAGAGGAAGCTGACCAACATGTCGAACGAGTTCATCAGCACGTAGGTGCCTTCGTCAACGCCGAGCATCATCTTGATGGAGGCCAGGTTGGGTGTGCCGCCGGTGTAGACGCCGACCGTCATGCCCGCGATGCCCGCCGCCTGCGGGCCGAGCTTGTCGCCGAACAGGAAGTAGCCGGCGACGACCACGCCCACGACCGAGACCAGGCCGATCAGCAGTGCGACCAAGGCCTTTTTCACAGGCCATTGGCGGAAATCGCAGGCAAAGAGGATCAGCGGCAGAGCCAGCGGGATGGTAACGGAGGTGAGTGCATCCTGCAGCGGATACAATTTGGCAGCCGCTCCTTCAAACGGGAATACGAAGAGATTGGCCGCGATGACGCCGAGGAAATAGAGAATGAGGATCGCGCCGACCTTTCCGACGGTGCGGAAGCGGCGGCAAAGCAACACGACACCTGCCGGAACCAGCAGGTAGATCAACAGGGCGATGACAGTAAGTAGCGGATGCATCGACAGGGTCTGTTCTAACAACAAATATAGCGATTCTTCACGTTTTTTTCGTAATATTGTAGTTCGGTTCGAATACAATACATACAAAATATTTTATCCATGAAGAACATCAACTGTTTCATTCCTTTTCAGGACGAGGCGCAGGTGGCACAGACCGTGGCCAATCTGAAAGCGCAGGAACTTGTCAATGAGATTTTCCTTCTCCACGTAGGGGAAGGGGCACCGAAAGAGGTGCTGGGCTGCAAGGTATTGGAAGTGCCCGGGCTCAACAGCACGGCGGCCGTCAAGGCCATCGCTGCCAACGCCAAAACGCCGTACACGCTGATTTCGACCAAGTACACGACGCTGAGCCTGGTCTGGTTCTCGCTTGAAAGGATGGAAAACCTGATGGAGGACGCCGGCGCTGCGATGGTCTATGCCGACCACTTCAACCAGAAGGGCGACGAGCGGATCAACGCGCCGGTCATCGACTGCCAGTTCGGTGCCCTGCGCGACGATTTCGACTTCGGCAGCCTGCTCTTCTACCGCACAAGCGCCCTTACTGAGGCCGTCGGCCGTATGGACGTGGACTACAAGTTCGCCGGTATGTACGACCTGCGCCTGAAAGTGTCGCAGAAAGGTGCGCTGGAGCACATCAACGAGTTCCTCTACTACGACGTGGAGACCGACACCCGCAAGAGCGGCGAAAAACTCTTCGACTACGTGGATCCGAAGAACCGCGCCGTCCAGATCGAGATGGAACAGGCCTGCACCGCACATCTGAAGGCCATCGGCGGCTATCTGGCGCCCAAGTTCAAACACATCGAATTCAACGACGACAGCTTCGAGTATGAGGCTTCGGTCGTCATCCCGTGCAAGAACCGCGTGCGGACGATCGGCGACGCCATCAAGTCGGCCCTCAGCCAGAAGACCAGCTTCAAATACAACGTCATCGTAGTGGACGACAACTCCACCGACGGCACGGTCGATGTGATCAAGAGTTTCCTTGGCGACGAAAAGCTCATCTATATCGCCCAGGACAAGAGCTGGCACGCCATCGGCGGCAACTGGAATTCCGCCCTGCACCATCCCAAGTGCGGCAAGTTCGCCATCCAGCTCGACTCCGACGACGTATATGCCGACGAGACGACCGTCCAGAAGTTCGTCGATGCGTTCTACGCCCAGAACTGCGCCATGGTGGTGGGTACCTACCGGATGACCAACTTCCATATGGAGACCATCCCTCCGGGAATCATCGACCACCGCGAGTGGACGCCCGAGAACGGCCGTAACAATGCCCTGCGTATCAACGGTCTCGGCGCACCGCGCGGCTTCTACACCCCGATGCTGCGCACCATCAACTTCCCGACCACGAAATACGGGGAAGACTACGCCGTGGGCCTGCGCGTCAGCCGCGAATACCAGATCGGCCGCATCTACGAGCCCGTGTACAACTGCCGTCGCTGGGACGACAACTCCGACGCCTCCCTCGACATCGACAAGGTCAACGCCAACAACACCTACAAAGACCGCATCCGCACCTGGGAACTCAAGGCGCGCATTGCATTGAACAAGAAGTAGGATGTCGGAATTGAGCGACCGGATGACCGCGATGTTCTCCCGCGAGCTGGCGCTCGGGGGGAGGGCGGCGGTCAATTATGCCGCGCTCGAGAAAGTGGAGCACCGCGCCATGCCCGTCGACGGGCTGGACGCGGTGCTCTTTTTCAATCCGGGGCGTGTGGCCTCGGTGATGGCGCAGGTCGATGAGGAGACGCTGCGGCATCGTCCGTGCTTCCTCTGTCCCGACGGGATCGGGCCGGAACAGCTGACGCTCGACTGGGTGTCGCCTTATGGCAACGGTTGGTGGATCCGCGTCAATCCTTTCCCGATCTTCGACCGTCATTTCACCATCTCGATCGACCGGCACGCCCGTCAGCAGATCGACGGCCGTTATGCCGACCTGCTGGCCCTTTCTCAGCAGGCACCGGAATACACTTTCTTCTACAACGGTCCGATGTGCGGGGCTTCCGCGCCGGACCACATGCATTTCCAGGCCATTCCCACGGGCAATCTTCCGGTGGAGAGGCTGGTCCGGCGCGGAGAAGGACTCCGTCTGCTGGGCAAGCTCGACGGGGTGGTCGTCAGCCGGCTGGACAGGTTTGCCGGCAGTGCCTTCGTATTAAGCTCGACCGATCTGGCGGCACTGGAGCACTTGTTCTATCGGCTGGTGTCGCTGGGCGAAGTGCAGACGGAGCGCGAGTGGGAGCCGCGGATGAACCTGCTCACATGGTACGGCGTGGGCGGATGGACCACGGTCGTCTTCTTCCGGGCCGAATCGCGCCCGGACTGTTTCTTTGACGAAGATCCCGCCCGGCAGATCCTCATCAGTCCGGGCGCGGTGGAAATGGCCGGCGTGGCCATCGTCGCCTCGCGCCCGAGTTTCGAGCGGCTCGACGCCCCGCGGTTGGGCGAAATCATCCGCGAAGTCTCATTTGACGCAGCAAAAACACAGATTATGGAAGAAAAACTCCTCCGCAAGCAGGAAATCCTCACGGTCGGCGTAGTGTCCCTGCCCGAACTGGCATTTCAATTCAATACCCCATACACCTTTGAAGGGGAGACGTATACCGGCGCCCATACCGCCTGCTTCCGGGAAGGGAAGATTCTTTTCGAAGGCAAACTTTATAACGAGATTTATTTTGAACATACCGGCGAGGAAGGCTCCTTCGAGTTGAGCAACGTCACCATCGGCGTCGATTTCCACTGGAACCGCCAGGAGACCCAGGTTTTCCCCGACGACCTGAAACTCATCGTCGAAAACGGGAAGGTCACGGCGGTCAACTGCGTGGGCATCGAAAACTATCTGGTAAGCGTCATCTCGAGCGAGATGTCGGCCACGAATTCGGAAGAGTTGCTCAAGGCCCACTGCATCATCTCCCGCTCCTGGATCCTGGCCCAGATTCAGAAGAACAAGGAACTCAAGGCCGCGGGAACGGACTATTCGGCTTGCACCGATACGCCGCAGGAGCGGATCAAGTGGTATGACCGGGAAGACCATGTGAACTTTGACGTCTGTGCCGACGACCACTGCCAGCGCTACTATGGCTTGAGCCGCGCCTCTACCCAGGCCGTGCGCGATGCCGTGGAGCAGACCTGGGGCCGCGTGCTTACCTATGACGGCAAGATCTGCGACGCCCGCTTTTCCAAATGCTGCGGCGGCGTGTTCGAAGAATTCAAGTTCTGCTGGGAGCCGAAGCAGTTCCCGTATTTGGTGAAGCGTCGCGACGCAGCTGCCGAGAACGACTTCCCCGACCTGACGGTCGAGGAGAACGCCCGCAAATGGATCCTCTCCGAACCGGAAGCCTTCTGCAACACCCAGGACGAAAAGATCCTCTCGCAGGTGCTCACCAATTTCGACCAGGAGACCAAGAACTTCTATCGCTGGAAGGTCGAGTACACGGTGGCAGAACTCTCCGAACTGGTGAAGCGCCGCAGCGGGGAAGATTATGGCGAGATCCTTGACCTGATTCCCGTGGCCCGGGGTACTTCCGGCCGCCTTTGGAAACTCAAGATCGTGGGTACGAAGAAAACCAAGATCATCGGCAAGGAGCTTGAGATCCGCAAGACCCTGTCGCCCAGCCATCTCTATAGCTCCGCCTTCGTGGTGGAGAAGACCGGTGGCAAGTTCATCCTGCGCGGCGCGGGCTGGGGCCACGGCGTAGGCCTGTGCCAGATCGGTGCAGCCGTGATGGGTGCCAAGGGCTACAAGTACGACGAGATCCTCGCGCACTATTTCCCCGGCAGCACGGTTGAAAAGAAATATTAAAGACATTCGATATGGAAAAGACGAAAAAATCTCCCTGGTGGTGGGTGCCCACGCTCTATTTCGCGGAAGGTGTGCCCTACTTCCTGGTCAACAACATCTCCGTGATGATGTTCACCAAGATGGGTGTGCCGAACGGCCAGATGGCGTTCTTCACGACGCTGCTCTATTTCCCGTGGTTCCTCAAGGGAATCTGGAGCCCGATTGTGGACGTGGTCAAGACCAAACGCTGGTGGATCATCACGATGCAGGCCCTGATGACGGCCATGATGATCCTCCTCACGCTGACGCTGCCCCGGCCCGACGCCGCGGCCATCGCCGGCGGACAGGTGCCGATCTCGATGTTCTGGTTCACGCTGGTGCTCTTCATCATCGCCGCCTTCGCTTCGGCCACGCACGACATCGCCGCCGATGGCTACTATATGCTGGCGCATGAGCCGAGCAGCCAGGCGGCCTTCATCGGCATCCGCAGCACGTTCTACCGCATCGCTTCGGTCTTCGGACAGGGCGTGCTGGTGTTTATCGCCGGCCGCATCGAGCGGAGCAGCGGCAACATCCCGCTCTCCTGGCAGATCACCATCGGCGTAGCCGCCGTCGTTTTCCTGCTCATCACGCTCTATCATACCTTCCTGCTTCCCAAGCCGGCGGATGACAAGCCCCGCATCGAGAGCGGCAGCAGCAAGGATACGTTCCGGGAACTGGGCAATTCCTTCAAGACTTTCTTCACCAAACCGGGCGTCGGGCTGGCCATCGTATTCATGCTCCTGTACCGTCTTCCGGAAGGCTTTCTGATCAAGCTCTGCCAGCCGTTCCTGGTGGCTCCCGTCGATGAGAGTCTGCAGGCAGTCGGCGACCGCATGATCCACGTGGGCGGCGGCCTCGGCCTCGGGACCGACGTGGTGGGTGTGGTTTACGGCACCATCGGCGTGATCGCGCTGCTGGCCGGCGGCATCGTGGGCGGTATCGTCGCCTCCCGCATGGGCCTTCGCAAAGCGCTATGGCCCATGGCGGCCTGTATGACGCTGCCTTGCCTGACCTTCGTGTACCTGAGCATCGTCCAGCCGACCAACCTGGTTGCCATCAGCACTGCCGTGGCTATCGAGCAGTTCGGCTACGGTTTCGGCTTCACCGCCTATATGCTCTATATGATGTTCTTCTCCGAAGGAGAATTCAAGACCTCGCACTACGCTATCTGCACGGCCTTCATGGCCCTGAGCATGATGTTGCCGGGCTTCATCGCCGGTTACATCCAGGAGGCCATCGGCTATGTGAACTTCTTCTGGATGGTGATGGTCTGCTGCATCGCCACGGTCGTAGTCACGATCCTGGCCCGCCGCAAGGTCGACCCCAACTATGGACGCAAATAAATCCCTGATACGATGAAAAAGATCCTGATACTGGCGGCCTCCGTGCTGGCGCTCTGCGCCTGCTGCCGCTCCCAGGCGCAGACCTGCTGCGCTCCCGCAACCGTCAAACCCGGCGTCGAAGTCCTCCGTGACCGCGGCTTCGCCGGCCTGGAAGGCAAGAAGGTGGGCCTGCTCACCAACCCGAGCGGCGTCGACCGCAATCTCCATTCGACGATCGACATTCTTTACAAGGCTGAAAACGTGGAACTTGTGCGCCTCTTCGCGCCCGAGCACGGCGTTCGCGGCGACATCTATGCCGGCGGACATGCCGACGATACCGTGGACGATGCAACCGGCCTGCCGGTCTATTCCATCTACGGCAAATACCGCAAACCGACCCCCGAGATGCTCAAGGACCTCGACGTGGTGGTCTATGACATCCAGGACGTGGGTACGCGCTCCTATACCTTCATCAGCGCCCTGGGCCTGATGATGCGCGCCTGTGCCGAGAACAATGTCGAGGTGATGGTGCTCGACCGGCCCAACCCGCTGGGCGGCCTCAAAGTCGAGGGCAACTACGTGGAGCCGGGCTTCTTCTCCTACATCGGCGAGTTCGCCATTCCGTATGTCTATGGTCTGACCGTGGGCGAGCTGGCGGAGCTGATCAACGAGGAAGGGCTCAATTGCGGCGAGAAAGGCGACGAACCTGCCCTCAAGTGCAAGCTGACCGTCATCCCGATGGAGGGATGGAAGCGTACGATGACCTATGAGCAGACCGGCCTGCCGTGGATCCTACCGTCACCGCAGGTGCCGCAGGCCCAGAATGCCGTGGGTTATCCCTGCGCCGGCATCGTGGGTGACTTTTCGGGCGGCTTCCTGAACATCGGCGTGGGCTATACGCTTCCGTTCCTGGTCTTCGCGGCAGAGTGGGTCGATGCGGAAGCCTTCAAGGCCGAGCTCGACAGCTACAAGATTCCGGGCGTAGCCTGGCGCACCATCCACTACAAGCCGTTCTTCGGCGTCGCCCAGGGCAAACTCCTCCACGGCGTGCAGTATTTCTTCACCGACTATGAAGCGGCGCCGCTGACGCTGATCAATTTCTACGTGATGCAGGCGGCCCACAAGCTCTATCCGGAGCACAACCCCTTCGATGTCGGCGTGAACCGCACCAACGACATCGTCTGCGGCACCGACTGGATCCGCAAAACCTTCAGCCAGAACTTCCTGGTCTCCGACATCGTCGACTACTGGATGAAAGACGTCGAGGCCTTCAAGGAGCTGTCGAAGAAATACTATCTGTATCAATAGCATTTTCTGCCAAACAGCCGCAAGAAAATCGGCCCCTCAGATGATGAGAGGCCGATTTGTTTGCACCAGGGGCCGAAATGATGTGCCCCCCAAAAGTTGGAC
>DETK01000043.1 GCA_002361615.1 Bacteroidales bacterium UBA3290 | reverse complement strand
GACGGCGGCATCCGCTGGTTCCAGGGGATGCAGTCCAGCACCATCCTGACGCTCTATGTCCTCGAGAAGCTGGGACAGCTGCGCCGCGTGGGCGCCCTCACGCCCGATGCCGACGAGCTGAAACTCATCCGCTCGGCCCTCTCCTATGTGGACAAGCGGATCGACCTGCAGGACAGCTACAAGGAGTTCCATCCCTTCAGCCTCATCCGCGACTTTGCGGTCCGGAGCCTGTGGTTCGACATTCCGATGAGCGCCGGCGCCCAGGCCGTGTACCGGAAGTTCCTCGACGGTACGGGCGAAGGCTGGCAGAAGATCTCGATTCTCGAGAAATCGCAGCTGGCCAACACGCTGCTCCGTGCCGCCGGTACCCAGTACGATGACAAACGCCTCGCCGCCCGCGTGAAGCTCCTGCGCGAATCGCTCAAGGACTACGCAGTGGAGAATCCTACCGTGGGCTGCTACTTCCCGAATGCCGTGATGCCTTTCCGCGGGCTGATGAACAGCGAGATCTACGCCCACGCCCAGCTCATCGAGACCTTCAGCGCACTGGGCGAGAAGAAGGTGGTGGACGGCATCGCCCAGTGGCTCCTGCTGCAGAAGCACAACCAGGCCTGGGAGAACACCGTGGCCACGACCGACGCCGTGCACGCCCTGATTTCGAGCAAGGCCAGTGACCTGAAGCTGGGGGCCGTGTATTACACCTATACCACACGGCTTGACCGCGTGAAAGCTTCGGCCAACGAGCTGTCCGTGACGCGGACCTTCGTCCGGGCTGCCACCGGTGCGCCGCTGCAGGAAGGTGAGATCCTGAACGTGGGCGACGAGATCATCGCCACCTACGCCATCCATAACACCGAGAACCGCAGCTTCGTGCAGATGCGCGCCATGCGTCCGGCCTGCTTCTATCCGCGCGACGAGCGCTCGTATTTCTCCTGGTACGGCTTCTACCGCGAAGTCAAGCCCTCTGAAACCAACTACTACTGGGAACTCCTCCCCGAGGAGCATACCACGGTCCAGGAGCGCTTCTACGTGCAGCAGGAAGGCCGTTTCAGCAGCGGTCTGGTGGAAATCGAATGTCTCTACGCCAAAGAATACCGCGGCCACACCGACGCCGTGACCCTCACTACGAAATAATACGGAACCGTCCTTCCCGGCTTGACCGGGAATCTGCAACAAGCCTATGAAAAAACTATTCTTCCTCCTTACGGCAGTCCTGCTGCTCTGCGCGCCGGCCTGGAGCCAGGACGCCCGTACCCTCCTGAAACAGAACCCCGAACGCTACGGCGGCGTCCATCACAGTTACGAAGCGCCTGAAACCACCGTTGACACACCGGCGCCGAAAGGCTATGAACCTTTCTATGTGAGCCACTATGGCCGACACGGCAGTCGCTATATGACGTCGATGAATTCCGTTACGCGCGTGTCGCACCTGTTCGACAGACTCGACTCGCTGGGCGTTCTCTCGAAAGAGGGAGAAGCCTTGCATAAGGCGCTCAAAGCATTGGAGCAGAGCCACGAAGACCAGGCAGGCTACCTTACCCTCCGAGGCGGTCGCGAGCACCAGGGCATTGCGCACCGATTGTATCAACGCGTGCCGGGCGTCTTCGCCCAGACAGACCGCGACCGGGTGGTCGCCGAGTCGAGCTATGTGCAGCGCTGCATCCAGAGCCTGGCCAACTTTTCGCTGGCGCTCAAGGCTGACGCACCGCAGCTCCGCTTTGACATCTATGCCGGGGAACGTTTCATGAAACACATTTCGCCCGGGACCTCGGTGCCGCGCAACCGTTCCCACAGCGCTGTCTTCGATTCGGTGCTCAACGCCCGTTTCGACCCCGCGCGCGTGATGAACGCCTGGTTCTCGGATCCCTGGGTCGCCGCCCAGCATCTGGGGAAATACAGTGTGCGGCAGTTCATCTATTATGTCTTCTATGCGGGCGGCATCAACCAGTGCCTGGCCGACGATTACGACCTGCCCGAAATCCATGCCTTCTTTACGGAAGATGAGCTGTATAACTTGTGGTACTGCGAGAACCTGTCCCATTTCGACTCGATGTCCAACACGCTGGACAACGGCTGCCGCTTCAATGAGACCGGCCGGAAGATCCTCGCCGACTTCGTCAGCAAGGCGGATGCAGCCGTCGCGGGAAACGATGTCGCCGCCGACCTGCGTTTCGGCCACGATTCCGGTCTGCTGCCGCTGCTGAGCTATCTGCGTCTGGAAGGATACGAGGAGACGGTTCCCATGGCACAGGCAGCCGAAAGCGGTTGGTACAGTTTCGAGCAGATGCCCATGGGCTCCAATCTCCAGCTGATCTTCTACCGCGACAGGAAAGGCGAGGTGCTGGTGAAGATCCTGCGCAATGAGCGCGAGACCACCATCCCGGCCCTCAAGCCGTACAAGGGTCCCTATTATCGCTGGAAAGACTTGCGGAATTATTTCGTGAACCTGCCATAAAAAACCGGCCTCTTGAATGAGGCCGGTTTTTTTTGTGCCGGTATCCTTCTATTCCGGAATCAGGTTGAGGATGTCTTTGGGAATCGGAACGTTTTCCTTGAATTCGGTGACTTCGATCACGGATTCCTGGCGGCGCTGCTTGACGATGGTCTTGAGCGGGAAGCCCTTGTAGGCCCAGACCGTCCAGTCCACGCGTTTGCGGTTCTGCATGACGACATAGGAGATCTTGCGGCATTTCTTGCCCAGAATCTCTTCTTCCCCAAGGTCCTTCATCTCATATTTCTGGGCCATTTCGTCGGTTATCTCCAGGAGATTGAAGTCAGAGAGCGGGTTGGGGGATTCCTTGGACTGGACCTTGCCCTCATTGATGTTGAACGTCCAGATCCGGTCTTTCCGGGTGAGGACGCCCATATCGTACGTGATGAATCCGGGTACGTCGATCGTCTGGATGTCGCATTCGAAAGCACCGTAGTTGTCGATATAGACAGTTCCTTCCGTCACGTGTCCGCCGGTGGTCGTTATTTTCTTGGCGATGCACGACTTCATGCCGTATTTCTTGAAACTGTCCTGCGCGGTCGCACCGAAGGCGATGGAAAGCAGGAGGGAAAACAGGATGATCTTCTTCATGGCAGGATGTATTGTTCTGGTAAAGATACGATTAATGTTTCAAATGGTCAAGGCCGGCCCGGCGCAGCCCTGAGTCGGCGAAGCGTCGTTCGAACTCCGCTTGCGAAAAATCATGCCATGCCTGGTCGTCCATCGCGGCGATCTCGGCCCGGTGGGTTTCGAATTCCGGCAGGGGCGTGAGCGGCTTGTCCCAGGGGCAGGCCTGCATACAGGCTTCGCAGCCGAAGCGCCAGCCCTGGCGCTCTTCGAGCGACAGGGCGAGGGGTTCGTGCGATTCGACGGTCAGGTAGGCGATGCAGCGGCGGGGGTCCAGGTCGAAGGGGGCGCGGAGCGCGCCGGTGGGGCAGGCGCGGAGGCAGGCGCCGCAGGCGCCGCACTCCGTGGCCGCCAGCGGCGCGTGCGGCGCGAAATTGTCGGCCGGGATATTGCAGATGATCACGCCGATGATGGTCCGCAGGCCGTATTCCGGCGATATGAAGAAATTGTTCTGTCCGATGAATCCCAGTCCGGCCTTCACGGCCCAGTACCGTTCCAGGACAGGTGCGCTGTCCACAAACGGGCGGCCCTCAAAAGCCGGGAACTGCCGGCGAAGGTCTTCCATAACGGAAAACAGCCTGTCCTTGATGACTTTGTGATAGTCTATGCCTTGCGCAAAACCGGCCACGCCGCCGCCAGCCGCTCCGTAGGGCGCCAGGAAGCAGAGGACGCTTTCGGCGCCCGGAACCAGTTGCCGGGGGTCGAAACGTTTCTCGAGATTGCGCGCCAGGTAGCTCATTTCTCCCTGCCGTCCTTCAGCCAGATAGTTCTCGAAGGCTTGTCGCCGGGCCTCGTCGACCGAATCGACCCGTGCGGCGCCAAAATCTAAGAAACCGTGTGCTTTTTCGTCAATATTTATTAAATTTGTGGACAAATCGATTCAAAAATATTAAACAATAGCGTATGAAACGTATTCTTGTAGTAGGAGCGGGCGGACAAATCGGTACCGAGTTGGTTCCTTATCTCCAGCATATCTATGGCGAAGATAATGTAATTGCCGCAGATTTGAAAGACGAACTGGTCGAAAAGTTGGGACGCGGCGCCATCGCCGAAAAGCTCGATGTCCTCGACGCCAAACATTTCGATGAACTTGTGGTCAAGTACAAGGTCGATGCCATCTACAACCTGGTCGCCTTGCTCAGCGCCAAGGGAGAACACATGCCCGGCGTGGCCTGGCATCTCAACATCACGGCCCTGATCAACGCCCTCAACATCGCCCAGGCGCACCATTGCTCGATCTTCACTCCGAGTTCCATCGGCGCCTTCGGCCCGAACACGCCGCACGACAACACACCGCAGGATACCATCATGCGCCCGAATACCATCTACGGCATCTGCAAGGTCACCGGCGAATTGCTGGGCGACTATCACTGGCAGCGTTTCGGCGTGGACGCACGCAGCGTCCGCTTCCCGGGCATCATCTCCAACGGCGCCCTTCCGGGCGGTGGCACCACTGACTACGCCGTGGAAGTGTTCTACGAAATCTTCAAACCCGGACATCACTACACCTGCGAAGTCCCCGAAGACAGCTACATGGACATGATGTACATGCCCGACGCCCTGCGCGCCGCCGTGGAAGTCATGGAAGCCGACCCCGCGAAACTCGTCCACCGCAACAGCTTCAACATCGCCAGCATGAGCTTCTGTCCGAGGGAGCTCTTCGAAGTCATCAAGAAACGGATCCCCGACGCAACGTTCGACTACAACGTCGATCCGGTGAAAGCCGCCATCGCCGACTCCTGGCCCAACAAGATGGACGATACCTGCGCCCGCGAGGAATGGGGCTGGAAACCCGAATGGGACATCGACATGATGGTCGACGATATGTTAAAGGTAATCGGCGAAAAACAGAAGAACGCCGCTCGGGTGTGAGAGTGTCAGCGTGAACGTGTCTGAAAGCGCTTCGTTGAGCGTGGCCTTCCAGAGCGTATCGAAACGGACTTCATCGGTCGGGTATTTCAACCCGGCCGATGTTATTTTCAGGCTGTTGTCGAAAGCGAAGATGGAGACCTGCCGGCCGGGAAAGGCAGGCAGGGTCGCCGTGTCGAAGATGGCTTCGAAACGCCCGTAATCCGTCATCATCCCTACCGGGCAGGGGGCTTCACGCGCATAGTCCAGCAGCAGCGAGACATTGCCCAGCGTATGGTCTTCGCGCTTCCCTGTCGCGCCCACGATCGTGATGCGGCCCGGATCCATCGTCAGCGCCAGATGGAAAGCCTTGGTCAGGTCGTTGTCGTCCTGTTCCGCAATATGCGTGATAATCCCGGCGTAGCGGGCGCGGTATGCTGCCGACAGCGAATCCATGTCGCCGACAATCAGATCGGGTTCCATGCCGTGTGCCACGAGGGTTTCAGCTGCAGAGTCGCAGCAGATGCGCACGTCCGCCTCCCGCAACGCCGTCAGCGGCGCTTCGGCCCTCGGGAAATCTCCGGCCGCCAGGATCACGATGTGCGGATGTTCTTTCATCTTATTCGAAGCGGCAGGTTTCCAGTTCGCGGAAGCCGCGGAGGAAATCGGCCGTGTCCATCCGTTTCTTTCCGGAGAGCTGGAGGTTGAGGATGCGCAGGGCGTCCTTGCCGCAGCGGACCTCGATCCAGGACTTGCCGTCAGTGGTAATCTGGCCGCTCTGGCGCGGGTCGTCTTCGGGGCAGGGCACCACGTAGCTGTCGAATACCTTCACGCCCAGTTGCGTGCCGTCTTCCTTGACCAGGCTGGTCCAGGCGGCCGGGTACGGGCTCAGGCCGCGGATGAGCAGGCTGGCCGTCCGGGCGCTCCGGCTCCAGTCGATGTGGCAGTTGTCGCGATTGAGCTTAGGAGCCGGATAGAGGGTCTTGCTGAAGCCCAGCGTCTGCTCGACCGGCTTGGTGCGGTGGTTCTCGATGGCATCGACCGTCTTGAGCACCAGGTTGGCACCCATACCCATCAACTTGTCGTGCAGGGCGCCGGCATCTTCGTAATCCTCGATGGCGCAGGACTCCTGGAACAGGATCTTGCCCGTGTCGATCTGCTCGTCGAGCAGGAAGGTGGTCACGCCGGTGAATTTCTCGCCGCGGATGATGGCCCAGTTGATCGGCGCCGCGCCGCGGTACTGCGGCAGCAGGGAGGCGTGGAGGTTGAAGGTGCCCAGGGCCGGCATCTGCCAGACCTCCTTGGGCAGCATGCGGAACGCCACCACGACGAAGAGATTGGCCTTCAATGCGGCCAGTTGTTCCAGGAAGGCAGGATCCTTGAGTTTTTCGGGCTGAAGGACGGGAATATCGTGCGCCACGGCATACTGCTTGACGGCGCTCTGGTTGAGGGTCAGCCCACGGCCGGACGGCTTGTCGACCGCCGTGACCACTGCGGCCACCTCGTAGCCGGCCTGGAGGATCTTCTCGAGCGGCGCCACGGCGAATTCAGGCGTACCCATATACACGATGCGGATCTTGCCGCCACCCTTGCGGAAGAGGTTGATGAAGCGGTGGAAGCGCTTGGAGATCCACCGGCCGATGCGCCGGAAGAACTCTTTGTAGGAATCGAGGTTGAACAGCGACGAGTCCTGCGTGGATTTGCGTGTGAGCAGGATACTGATCGGCAGCAGGATGACCGTGGAGATCAGGGTGCCGATCCAGGGCTCCAGCGTTCCCTTTCCGGAGAGCTTCCGCCCGATCATGTCGATGATGTAGTAGATCAGGTAGAAGAAGATCGAGATGATGACCGGCGTGCCGAGTCCGCCCTTGCGGATGATAGCGCCCAGCGGCGCACCCACGAAGAAGAAGAGCAGGCAGGAGATCGAGAGCGTGAACTTCCAGATGGACTCGATGTCGATCCTGCGGATGGTGCCCAGGTCGTAGGACGACTCGCGCGCCAGGTTCTTCAACTGCTCCTGTCCGTTCTCCGCCTTCTCGGCGGCCATGCGGTTGATGCGCAGCTTCTGCTGGGGCGTGAGATCCCGGCTGAGGCTGTCCAGGTCGAGGTTTCCCTTGTAGGTCGATTCGGCGCGGATGGTGTCCAGCTGGTAGAGATAGTTGAAGCCCATCGTGCTTGCGAAGCGGGGGACCTGCCGGAACACCAGGGTATCGACCTTGTGGGAGATCGAGTCGCGGTCGTTGCGGAGCCGCTTCAGGCCCAGGGATTTGATTTCATCGGCATAGACGTCGGAGTTCGAGCGCTCGAAGCGGTAGTTGTCGAGCGGGATGATCAGCTGCTGCTCGCGGAAGCGGAGCCGGTTGAGTTCAAGGCTCGTGTCGCGGAACGTCATGTTGTTGGTTTCGGAGTAGGAGCAGCCGTCGTAGAGGTCGAAGATCAGGTTGCGCTTGTCGGGCGTGATTTCGATGTGGCCGCTGTCGGCGGCCGTCATGTTGGTGTTGCCCGAATTGCCGGTATGGTCGTAAACGAGCAGGTTGTACATCATACCGGTATCGTCGTTGCTGTCCTCCACGCGGAGGATGTAGCCCTGGATGCCGTCGTAGAAGATGCCCGTGGGGATCTTGATCTCGTCCTTGGTGTTGAGAATGTCGCTCTTGAGGGCGTAGATCTTGTTGAAGGCGTGGGGGACCAGCCGGTCGGCGGCGAAGAAGGCGCCGATGGAAATCAGGATCGAAAGGACCATCAGCGGGGTCAGGATGCGCATCAGCGAGATGCCCGCGGCCTTCATGGCCAGCAGCTCGTTGCGCTCGCCCAGGCCGCCGAGCGTCATGATCGAGGCCAGCAGCGTGGCCAGCGGAATGGCGTAGGTGAACAGGGTGCAGGCGCCCCATCCCAGGAACTCCAGGATGATGCCCATACCCAGGCCTTTACCCATCAAGTCGTTGACGAACGTGTAGATGAACTGCAGCGAGAGCGCGAAGTCCACGACGAGGAAGACCGCCACGAAGGGGCCTGCAAACTTCTTGATCAGGTAGAGGTCGAGTTTCTTCATCCGGGATTAACGGGTCGCCAGGGCGACGAGCTGTTCGAGTGCGTCCTTCAGGCCAGCAAGATTCTTGCCACCGGCGGTAGCCAGGCCGCTTTGTCCGCCGCCACCGCCCTGGATGGCCTTGGCGGCCTCCTTGACGTCGGCCTGGGCGTTCTTCCCGGCCTTGACCAGGTCGTTCGAGTACATGAGCAGCAGCTGCGGCTTGCCGCTTGCCTCGTAGGCGGCGGCAACGACAAGGTTCTCCACGCTCTGGAGCATCAGGGCGGCGTTGCGCAACATCTGCGGATCGATGTAACGTTCGATGACGATGATGCGCTTTCCGCCGATTTCGCGGGCCTGGCTCAGCAGGTCGTTCTTCAGCAGAGCGGTACGCTCGCGGAACACTTCTTCCATCTGCTTCTTGTAGTCGCTGTTTTCCTCGACCATCTTGCGGATGGCACCGGCCAGGTCGGGGGCGTTGTTGAAGAAGGCTTTGGCGGCGCGCAGCGAGTTCTCCATCACGTCGACCACCATTTCGGCTTCCAGGC
>DETK01000042.1 GCA_002361615.1 Bacteroidales bacterium UBA3290 | reverse complement strand
TATCCCGCCTGGCACTTCTACGGCTATCACTTCACCGGCATCGACCCGAAGACGGGCGATGCGATGTTCGAGGACATCGATGGCAGCGGCGATGTGACGCAAGCCGACAAGATCGACCTGGGCAGCGGCATTCCGAAGGCCAACTTCGGTCTTACGCTCACAGCCGCCTGGAAGGGCCTTGACGCCGTGGTCTTCATGACCGGCGCCGTGGGCAGCAAGATCTACAACTGCCTCACCGTGGTCGACTACCCGTCCAACCGCCTGAGCTTCCTGACCGAGGACCGCTGGACCCCGAGCCATACCAACGGTACGATGCCGGCCGCCAACGCTTCGAACTGGCAGCAGTTCCTGACCTCCGACGGCGTGGTGTTCGACGGCTCCTATGCCAAGATCAAGCAGATCCAGCTCGGTTACACGCTCCCGCAGCAGTTCACGCGCAAGTTCTTCGTGGACCATCTCCGCATCTACGGCTCCCTCGACGATTTCTTCACTTTCTCCAAGTATCCGGGCTTCGATCCCGAGATCACGGGAACGGGCAGCGGCCTGGGTGTTGACAAGGGCAGCTATCCGACCGCCAAGAAGATCGTCTGCGGTGTAAACATCACCTTCTAAATCTGACAGCCTTATGAAAACAAGAAATATCCTTTTGACTGCTGTCGCAGCGATCTGCACCCTCTTCCTGGCCTCCTGCTCCGATCTGCTGGACATCCCGCAGCACGGCGTGCTGGACTATAACACCTATTATCAGACAGACGACCAGATCCTTTCCGCCAACGTGGCGTTGTATCTGGAAGTCCGCGGCTGGGAATACAACGTGAAACTTTGTAAGGCCATGTTCACCGACGACTTCTGGGCCGGCGGCTCGATGCGTGGCGACAACACCGACCTGGAGCATCTGAACGAGTTTACTTTCGATGCCGAACAGGATTATATCAAGAGCATGTTCACTACCTATTACACGCTGATCTACAAGGCCAACGTCATCCTGGGCCATGTGGATGAGGAGAAGGGCGCCGTGGCCCGTCAGGCCCGCGCCGAAGCCAAGGTCTTCCGTGCCTTCGCTTACTTCGATCTCAAGACGATGTGGGGTAATCCGCCGGTGGTGGACCACGAACTGGCTCCTTCCGAGTACAACGTGCCCAACGGCAGCGACGCTGAACTCTGGGGCCTGATGGAACAGGACCTGACCGAGGCCATCTCTTCCGGCGCCCTTGCCGAGAAGAGCGGTGTGAACGACGATACCTGGCGTGTGACCAAGCAGTTCGCGCAGGCGCTTCTGGGCAAGGTCTATCTGTGGCAAGGCAAGAACGCCGAAGCCGCCGCCCAGTTCGATGCCGTCGTCAACTCGGGCAAATATCAGCTGTTCTCCGACTATGAAGGCCTGTTCCGCATCGAGAACAAGCACAATTGCGAGACGTTGTTCGAAAGCAACCGTGTCCACGACGACAATGACTCCTTCCAGAACTTCTCGATGTACGCCCTGATGACCAACTGGCGTATGGACAAGATGAACTGGCCTGCCGACACGCCGATCATGAACACCGGATGGGGCTTCCGCGTCCCGACCAAGAGCCTCTATGATGACTTCGTGAAACTGGAGGGCCCTGACGGCTACCGTCTGAACGCTTCGCTCAAGACCCTCGACCAGCTGAACTCCGAACTGGGCATCACCCTCAAGAGCCCGGTGATCGGCGAAGGCTACTTTATGTGGAAACTCCGCATCCTGGCTTCCGAGCGGGGTATGGGCAATGACTTCGTGTATGCTGCCAATACCATCTGGATGCGCTATGCCGAAGTGCTGCTCTGCGGTGCTGAAGCCCACCTGGCCGCCGGTAACGCCGGCAAGGCCGCGGAATACGTCAATATGGTCCGCGCCCGTGCAAAGCTTCCTGCCTTGAACGGTGTCACGCTCAATGACATCAAACTGGAGAAGCGCGTCGAGCTCTTCGGTGAAGGCACCCGTTTCCAGGACCTCCTCCGCTGGGGTGAAGGCAGCAAGATGGCCGACAACGGCAAGGAGTATCCTCTGCTCCAGGTCAACGGCCAGGTAAGCTGGGTCAGCTGCGGCAACCCGACCTACGGTTTCAAGAGCGGTAAGCACGAGAAGCTCCCGTATCCTGCCACCGAGATTCGTCTGAACAACGCCATCGAGCAGAACCCGGGTTATTAATCGTCTAAAAATGAGAAAGATCATGAAAAAGAATATCCTCCTTTTTGCTATGATGCTCCTGGGCCTGGCAGCTTGCCAGACCTCAGTACTCGACCCGCTCGAAGGTATTTTCCCGGCTCCGACCGTGGTCAACTGCACCAGCGGTGCCTGCGATGCCTCCAAGGCGGACGGCAAGCGGTTTTTCGACCTGAATCTGAGCGACGGTTCCAACACGCTGAAGGCCCTGCTCATCGGCGATTCCTATTATCTGACTTCCAATGCCTATACCGAGGCGGTCGAAGCCAATGCGAAGAAGGGCAACTACGTTCTCGGCAAGACCAGCGTCAACGGCACGCAGGTTGAGTCGGGTACCATCACGGTCACGCAAGAGGGCGAGGACTACCGGATCAAGGCCGTTCTCTTCCTTTCGGACGGAAAACCGTATAAGGTGACCTGGACAGGCCGCCTGCATTTCGAACCCGATCCGGAACCTGTCGTCCTGACACAGGTTCTGGTCGCCCAGGCCAATACGAATGGCACGGTTACCTTCAAATTGGGTACGGACGATATGTCTGTCGACATGATGGGTACACCTGTCGGCGAAGGTTTCGCCCTGACGGCCGATGTGTACAGCGCCGACGGCATTCTGCACGAGGGTGTCTATACCGCCGCTCCCAACAGCGACAACGTGGGCCCTGGCCAGTATGCACCCGGCTACGAATATGACCTCAGCGAATGGGGCATGGGCATCATGCACTGGGGAACCTGCTGGTGGAACGGCGGCAACTGCACGCATATCAGCAAGGAACCGATTACCGTCGAGAAGAAGGGCTCCAAGTTCATCATTACCTGGGGCTCCGAAGAGACGTATCCCAACTGGGCGACGTTCACCGGCGAGATCGAAGAACTCGCTCCCCAGGGTCCTTCCAT
>DETK01000021.1:6354-57237 GCA_002361615.1 Bacteroidales bacterium UBA3290 | reverse complement strand
TTTCGTCTTTGGCGCGGCTGTCTTTTGTCCCTGGCGCTGCGGTCTTTCGTCCCTGGCTCTGCGGCCCCGTTTGCGAAAGGTATGGCGGCACCGCTTGATGCCTTTCGCGGCCACCTTTGCCAGGGATCGCCGTATATCAAGACGCGAAAGGGACGAGACAGATGAATCATCCCTCTCGCAGCCAGGGAATGGGATGAAGGAAAGAAAAAAACGGCTAGGGTGAGCTTGGATGTGGGAGGCTTCATGATGTGGGAGGCTTCATTTCAAGCAAAGGCATCGCCGGAGTTGTGCATCTGTCGTCCTTTTCCGATGTGTCCTCCAGAGGTTCTTCCAGAGGAGGTCATACAGAAAGGATCGCTGAGAGAGCCGGGTTTCATAGATACTTTCGACGTTGCAGTATTTGGGAAGACAGGTCTTGTCGATGATTTGGCAAAGTTCCAAGTCAGAGATCCAGGCCGGGTCGTGCTTTCCGTTCTCATTCCGAAGAAGTTGCTCGAGATTCATGCCCGGAGTGCCTTTCTCAATCAGTTCCAATGTGATGAGTGGGGAAGACGAGGATTCCTCCTGCTGGCTTTTCATGGAAAGCTCGTCACCGATCTTGTTCATTTGGTAAATATAATTCCGGGGCGTGACGTAGATGGCTTCCACTTGCGCTATGTCAAGGATGTCTTCACGCAGCAGCAGACCCGATGTGTCCATTCGATAGCTGGCAGGGAGGTGAATCCCTTTCGGAAGGTATTTGTAGCGTTGGGGTGCGGGCATCAATTCGCTGGGTGCCGCCTTCCCCAGTTGCTTGGAGAAGAAGGCGTTGGCCGAGCAGTGGCGATATCCGAAAGGAGTAGGGGATATGCCGTGGTGCAACCCTTGCCGGTTTACATAATTCAGGGCTGCCAGCGTATGATAATAGCCGTCGACTTCCAGGATGAAGCCTCTTTTTTCGGCTAGACGCCCCTTTCGTTTGTATCTCGCATTGAAGTATCTGCTGTAGGAGTAGCGGGTTTGGGTGATGACCTCGGCGGGGCAATCGGATTGCAGCAGACTGTGGAAATGGGTGGTTGGAAAACCATCCGCCAATAATCGGGAATCGGTTTCAAGAGAGGCAAGGGCCAAGCCATTGAACCCTCGGATCAAGTCGGCCTCGCATCGAAAAAGGACTTCGTCGGGAGAGGATAGGCAGATGTGAAAAGTCTTTCGCATAGCATTTCGTTTTCTTGGGTTACACAAATCTTTCGCACGTTTCGTCCGCCGCGTTCTTCCGCCACAGCCGAAATGCTTACTACAAATATACAAAAAGAAAGATGTGTTTCGTCCTCTCCTTTCACGATAGGAACTTCTGGCGCTGCTGCCCCGTTTGCGAAAGGTATGGCGGCGCCGCTTGATGCCTTTCGCGGCCACCTTTGCCAGGGATCGCCGTATATCTGGACGCGAAAGGGACGAGACAGATGAATCATCCCTCTCGCGGCCAGGGAATGGGATGAAGGAAGGGAAGATACGTCAAAGGTCCGGAGTCATGGACACCGGACCTTCATAAAGGTGATGGGGCAGAGGGTAGATTCGTTTAGTCGAAGTTGCGGGAGGCGAAGGGGAGGGACCAGCGCAGGGCGAGGTGCCAGTATTCCCAGTTGTGGACGCCGTTGCGTACGCGGAGTTCGCTCTTGACGCGGCGGTTCCGCATCTTCTGGTGCAGGGCTACGTTCAGGTCCAGCAGGAAGTCGTCGTCGCCGCAGTCAATGAACCAGGCCACGGTGCGCAGGGCTTCCAGCGTGGCATCGTCGGCGTTGTCGATGAAGTCCAGGGCGGAATGATCCCGTACGGATTCCGCCACGTAGTAGCGGCAGTCCTTCGGTTCGTTCTTGGCGGCGACTTCGTTCGATTTGTTGTCGAGCCAGGCGCTCATGGCATAGCAGCTGGAGAACATGTCGGGGTGCCGCTGGGCATAGACCGTGCTGCCACCGCCGCCCATCGAAAGACCCATCACGGCCCGGTGGCCCTTGTCGCTGATGACACGGTACTTCTTCTCAACGGCAGGCATAAACTCCTGGAAGAAGAAGTCTTCATAGCGCCAGCCGGGCATGTTGAAATAGCCGTTCCAAGTATTCTTCGTGTCGGGGCCGCCGGCATTGGGCATCACGATGACCATTTCGCAGGCTTCGCCCGTTCCGATCAGTTCGTCCACGACAATCTGCATGTTGCCCCGCTCGACCCAGGCCGTATAGGTGTCGGTCAGACCGTGCAGCAGATACACCACAGGGTAGCATTTGTCAGACTTGTCGAAGCCGTTCGGAAGATAGACATTGTATTTGACAACAGCGCCGAGAATGTTACTTTTCAGGCTGTCCGTCACTACTTTGCCCGCTTGGGCGGAAAAGGCCGGCACCATCAGGGCCAGGCACAGCAGGAGAGAGATTCTTTTCATATCCTTTCTTTGATTTCATTGTCAAAAATCTGCCGGTCCACGATCCGGTAATGGGGATGGTAGGCTTCGCTGAACGCCTCGCTGTGGTGCAGGATCAGATGTCCGGCCTTGATCAGGGAGTCGATGGCGGCCAGGTCTTCCGCCGCCCCCGGAATGTCCGGGAAGTGGTGGCGGATGACATCCGCCACACCGCTCCACTTTTGTTTCCAAGCCTCTTCCGAAAGCGCTTTGCCTTCGTTGGCGCTCCGGACAAAGGAGTCCAGCAGCGTATCGGCATCAACCAGCCCGTCCAGGACGACGGACAGGTCGATCCGGACATAATGGCCCTGGTCGCCGACCGGCACGTATCGGAGTTGCGGCTTCGTGTATTTACCGTTTTCGAGATCTTCCTGGTACTCTTTCAGTTCAGATAACAAGTAGGCTCGCGCCTGCTCCGGATTGGGGATCAGATGCCCGGGACCGAGATTGTCCTGGCAGAAACTCTTGTAAATATCCTGGACGCGGGATTCGGGATAGCATTCCAGCTGCTTTGAGATAGCCTCCCGTACGGGATCGCTTTGGCATGCAGAGACTAACAGTCCCAGCGCGAGGACAACGGGGATTGCCGGAAGATGGAATCGTTTCATGACTTAAAATTACCGATTTTCGGTGAAAAAGCAAAAATAGAGAGGGATTGTGCTCGGCGTTAAGACGCCTGCGCATTCCCTGGCGGGATTGTGCTCGGCATCCCCTGGCGGGATTGTGCTCGGCATCCCCTGGCGGGATTGTGCTCGGCCGCGGGCGGCCTGCGCATTCCCCTTTCCTCCGGAGGTTTCCTTACGAACGGGAGGGCTTCGGGGGCTCTGAGGAGCCCCCGAAGCCTTTTATGTATGCAGTGTGGTGCAAGAAAACGGGCTTTCTTGCGCCACACTGCATACATAAAAGCATCGCAGCCAAAGCTGCGATGCCTCTTCGTTCGTGGAGCATAGGGGATTCGAACCCCTGACCTATAGATTGCGAACCTATCGCTCTACCAGCTGAGCTAATACCCCGCTT
The DNA here is from genome assembly GCA_002361615.1 of Bacteroidales bacterium UBA3290. GTDB lineage: Bacteria > Bacteroidota > Bacteroidia > Bacteroidales > UBA932 > Cacconaster. The sequence continues at coordinate 53,786 of DETK01000021.1, read as the reverse complement.
GTTTGTGAGTGGCAAAAGTACGTGATTTCCGGCAAATGCGCAAGAAAACCCGCATTTTTGTTTGTATCTTTGTCTGGATGAAAACATTGGGATACAAAGGTACTTTGCCCGGGAACTGGAAGGGACTGCTGCTGGCGGCATGCTTCGTTGCGGGCTTTTTTCTGCAGCAACCAGCCTTCGCGCAGAAACACTCCGTGCGGCTTATGACCTATAATGTAGGAGCCTTCGGCAAAGAGATGGATGACAGTGCGCCCATGATAGCCCGCATGATTGCGGAGCTGGGCGCGGAAGTGGTCGGACTCAACGAGTTGGACAGTTGCAACCGCCGGCACGGCATCAATCAGGTGCAGCACCTGTGTGACGAACTGAATGCCCTGTCCGGAACGGGTGGGCGGAAAGCGTCGTGGCAGGGGCGTTTCGGCCGTGCTATGGCCTATGCCGGCGGCGCTTATGGCTGCGGAATCGTGTCGCGGGTGCGGATCCGGGACCATTTCAATATCGCCCTGCCCAAAGGGGAGGGAAGTGAGCCCCGCGTGTGCGTAGTGGTGGAAACGCCGCGTTATGTCTATGCCGCGTGCCATCTCGACCATATCGACGAGGTTGCCCGTCTGGAGCAGGCCCGCGTCCTGACCGTGGAGTTGCAGCGCCGTTACGGCAAAGGTCGTAAACCGGTCTTCCTTTCCGGCGATTTCAACGACACGCCCGACAGCGCACTGCTGCGCCAGCTCTCCCGCGACTGGACCCTTCTTTCTCCGCTGGAATACAGTTACTCTGCCAAGGAGCCGCATGTCTGCATCGACTATATCTTCGTATTGCACGGCGGCCCCAGGGTAACGGTCTCCGGCAGCGGCGTCCCCACTTCGTTCACGCGCGGGGACGTGGAAACGGCCTCTGACCACCTGCCGCTCTTCGTGGACGTGGTTTTCTGAAACTTTCTGCTCAACCCGGCGGAAAGATGGGCCACGGACGAAAATTTTTCGGTTTTCTACTAAAAAAATTAGGAAATAAAGAATAATGCATTATCTTTGCAGTGAGAAAACTCCGTGAACTCCCAAAAAATGGAAAAACTGACTGCCAAAGAAGATGAAATCCTCAGGATGTTCTGGGCCTATGGACCGATGTTCATCCAGGACCTGCTGAAGCATTTCCCGGATCCGAAACCACATTATAACACTGTTGCCACGCAGGTGGGCTTTCTGGAAGAGAAGGGCTACGTGGCCCGCGAGAAGTTCGCCAATGCCTACCGTTACCAAGCCATCGTGAGCGAACGGGAATTCGCCGACCTGGTGATTTCCGATACGGTCGAAAAGTTCTACGACAATTCCTACGCGAGCGTGGTGTCGCGCTTCGTGGAGGAAGAGAAAATGGACCTCGACGAACTCAAAGCCCTGATCTCCCAGATAGAAAACGGCCGGAAATGAGTGCTTTCCTGACATACCTGTTGAAAGCGACGCTGCTGCTGGCGGTGTTCGACGCATTCTTCCTGCTGGTGATGCGGCGGGACGGGCATTTCCGTTTCAACCGCATCACGCTGCTGGCCGGAAGCGCGGTCTGCCTGCTGTTGCCGCTGATCCGCTTCCGGATGAACCGGCCGACCTTGTATTCGGAGTGGCTGGAACCGGTGGTGGTGGCTGCCGGACAAGGCGCTGAACCTTCTGCTGCCGGGGCTGCCGGCGGCTTGCTGCCCTCCTGGCAGGCTGTCGTACTCCTGCTCTATCTGGCCGGAGTGCTTGTGACGCTTGGCCTTTACATCCGTTCTTACGGCAGCATGTTCCGCCTCCTCCGGCGCACGCCCGGGGAACGGCGTGACGGATATATCCTCCATCTTGTGCCGCGGGAAGCCCCCTCTTTCAGCTGGCTGCGGCATATCGTCCTCGGGCGGAATGACTATGAGCGCTATCCCGCCATCCTTACGCACGAGCGGGCGCACGTCCGCTACGGCCATTCCGTGGACCTGCTTCTCTCTTCGGCACTGACCGTCTTGCAGTGGTTCAATCCGCTGGTGTGGATCTGCCGCAGCGAACTGAAACTGCTCCACGAATACGAAGCCGACGACTTCGTCCTCAACCAAGGCATCGATGCAACGCAATACCAATTATTACTCGTGAAAAAAGCCGTGGGGGAAAAGCGTTTCCTCCTGGCCAACGGCTTCAATCACGCCCAACTCAAAAACCGTATTACGATGATGCAGACTCCTACGAAAGCGGCCTGGAAAAAACTCTTCCTGCTGCTCCTCCTCCCGCTGCTGGCCGGCACAACGCTGCTCCTTGCCGAGCGCGTCACGCCTGCCACAGATGTAATCCCTCTTGCCGAAGAACCGGTTGTCGCGCCTTCCGAAGTCCTGCCGGAGCCTCCGCCGGAGGAACCTGTCAAATACTCCCTGCTGGAGGCCAAGCCCCGTTTCCTGGATGGAGATGCCGGCCAGTCGTTCCCCCGCTGGGTCAACGAGAATCTCAAGTATCCCCAAGAGGCGGTCAAAGACTCGCTCCAGGGCCGTGTGACCTTGCAGTTCACCATTGAGAAAGACGGCAGCGTCACCGGCGTCCGTGTCCTCCGCGGATGTGCCCCCATCCTGGACGAAGAAGCCGTCCGCGTCGTGAGCCAGTCCCCTAAATGGACTCCCGGTTCCATCAATGGCGAACCTGTCCGCGTGGTTTTCAATTTCCCCGTTGTCTTCCAATTGACGAAGAAGAAGTAGTATGAAATCGTTTGTCCTGTCGCTGGCCGTGCTGGCCGCCGCGCTGCTATCCGGCGCGGCGGCGGCACAGCCGGCGGACTCGCTGGCGCGCCGCGCGGCGCTCATGGAAGCGCGTTACCTGAAGAGCATCTACAGGACGGATGCTGCCATCGAGCGGCTCTCGGCGCTGATCATGCCCGGCGTCTTCGACGAAGAGGTGCTTTCCGAACTGGCGGACTGCCACTTCACCAATGGCGACTATGAGACGGCGGCAGGCACCTACCAGTTGCTTTCGCTCCACGAACCGGGGAATCTGTCCTACCAGGTCAGGCAGATGCAGCTGGCCTACCGGATGAAGGATTATCTCACGGCGGCTCAGAAGGGGCGGGAGATCCTGCAGCAAGATTCCATTCCGGCCGTGGCGGCGCTGGCAGGGGATGCCTACAATCTGGCGGGCCTTGCCGACTCTGCACTCCTCTGCTACCGCCAGGCGCTGGCGCTCAAGCCACGCAACGAAGCCGTTGTCAGCAAAGCGGCCAACCTGCTTCTCACCGCCAAGGATTACGACGGCGTCTTGTCGATGACGGGCGATTATCTGGCGATGGATCCCGACAATTTCACCGTGGCACCCATCCGGGGGCTGGCTTACTATCTGAGCGCGCAATACGATTCCGCAACTGTTGTTTTCAAGCGGCTGGAAGACCTGGGCGCCGACAATTATCCCCTGCACTATTATCTAGGCCAAAGCTATTGGAACACGAATATCACCTATGAGGCGGAAAAGGAGCTGCTGAAAGCCTGGGCCATCGACTCGTCCGACGCCAATCTGGCCTGGTCCATCGCCGCCGTCGAGGCCGAGATGTACCGGTCCTTCGAAAAAGCAGTCAAGCCCTGGCTCGAAAAGGCAGAGACCATGATCCAGCCCGATTCTGCGCTGGTCTCCCGCATCCATCAGCAGTACGGAACGGGCTACTATGGCCGGGAACAGTTCGACAAGGCTATCGAACACTATCAGGAAGCTTACCGCCACAATCCCTCTTTCATCCAGGCGCTCTCGACCATCGCGTATTGCTATGAACGCCAGAAGAAGTACAAGCAGGCACTCGAATACTACGAAAAGTATCTCAGAGTCGCCCGCCCCGGCTCCCGTGGCTATGAATTCGCAAAAAAGAGCATCGAGTACATCAAAGGAGAGCTTTTTATGGAAGAGAAATAGAAATACGGTATAACTATTGCGGGGATTCTGCGTCTAATCTATTGTATGAAACGATTCTTTGCCATCCTGTTCTGCTTGATTGCCGCGGTATCGGCGCGGGCGCAGTTCATTCCCGGCGGCCTTTTCGAAAGAAATCAGGGGTCCGTCCTCGTCAAAGTCCTGGAAGAGAAGACGGAAGCTCCTGTGCCTTATGCCTCTGCCTATCTGACAGCCAAAAACGATACGCTGATCACCAACTTTGCACTGACCGACACGTCTGGTGTCGCCCGCATCACGAAAGTGACGCGCGGCACCTACGTGCTCACTGTCGAGATGTTGGGCTACAAGACCTACAACAAGGAACACTATTTCTCGTTCGACTGGGACAGGGATTCGGTGGACCTGGGGGTCATCCGGCTCGCCGAGGATGCACAGATGCTCGATGCCGCGCATGTGTCGGCCATCGGCAATCCGATCGAGATCAGGCAGGATACCATCATCTTCAATGCATCATCCTTCCAGGTAGGGCAGAACCAGATGCTGGAAGACCTGCTCAAGCGGATGCCGGGTATGGAGGTGTCGAAAGACGGCACCGTGAAATACAATGGCGAGACAATCCAGAAGATTACCGTGGGCGGCAAGACCTTCTTCTTCGATGATCCGAAGATGGCTCTCAAGAACCTGCCCGCCAAGGTCGTTGACAAGGTGAAAGTCATCGACAAGGTGAGCGACTCCGAACAGTTCACCGGCGTGGCCACCGACCGGGAGAAAGTGATGGACCTGGAATTCAAGCAGGAATTCCAGAAGGGCTGGTTCGGAAACGCTACCGTAGGTGCCGGAACGACGGTGGCCGGTGACCGCAAGGACGAGATGATCGACAACCGCGGTTTCCTCTATACGGGCAACGTGATGGCTTCCGGCTATAACGAAAAGGACCAGGTCACGCTGGTGGGCGGCGCTTACAACGCGCCGATTTCCGAAGAAAACGGCATCATCGTCATCCGGAACATCGACGAGGACGATACCCGGATCATCGGCGGCGGCCTTGGTGGCGGCATCCAGACCTACGGGCAGGCAGGCGCGAACTACAACACCACGCGCATCAAGGGTCTGGAGAGCACGGCAGCGGCCAACTACAACCATTCTTTCAGCGACTCCCGCGGCCGCTCGGAGCGGACGACCTTCGTCAGCGGCGGCAGCGACATTTTCACCGGGACCGAGAGCAAGAACTTTGTGACGAATGACAACGTCAAGCTGAACTTCGAACTCAAGAACACGAACCGCAAGAAATACCTGTTCAGTTTTTCCCCGACCGTCCGCTATGCCGGCGGCAGGACGGAAGGCTACAATGACAACGAATCCGTCCAGGTGGCAGGCGGGCAGCGCCTCAATCAGGCTTCGTCGAGCAATTACGCCGAATCCCGTCAGTTCTCCCACAACGCGAATTTGAGTTTCGGTATCAAGGAACTCGGCGGCAACAAGCGCCGGAGCGTCACGCTGAACGGTTACTACAACCTGACGGACTACGATGCCGGCAGCCGCGAGTTCTCGCAGACCTACCTGCAGGCAGCGTCGGATCCCATTACACGCGACCTTTTCTACCGGACGGACAATCGCAATTACAGCGGTCAGTTCCGTCTGTCCTATAACGAGCCGCTCGCTGAACGGTGGATCCTGTCGGTCGATCTGAGCAGCTTTGGCTCCTGGCGCAACAACGGCAAGGATGCCTTCGACCGGACCGCCGGAACGCCCGGTTTCGATCCCTCGGTCATCGACAAGGACAACTATACCCGGAAGAATGACTACTATTCTACTTTCACGAAGAACAAGTACATCTATTTCAATGAGACGGTTCAATTCCAGTACAGGAAGGACCAGACTTCCGTACAGCTCGGCGCCCAGATGCAGGAGACGCTCAACGAGATGCGCGCCCGGTCGCTGGGCCGCGATACCGAAACCGGTATCGGCGAGTGGCTGCTGGACTGGAGCCCGTATCTGAACTTCCGTTGGATGAATAAGCAGAACAGCTTCGATTTTTCCTACAATGGCCGTTCTTCCCGGCCTTCAGCCGCGCGGCAGATGCCTGTGCTTGACATAGCCGTCCCTACGCGCCTCCAGATGGGTAACATCTACCTGAAACCTTCCTACAGCCATTCCGCAACGGGCAGCATCTATCTCAACAATCCGCAGAAACAGCATAATCTGAACTTGTACCTGACATCATCCTTGATCCAGCGGCAGACGGTGATGGCCAGCTGGTTCGATGACGACGGCATCCAGTACAGCATCCCCGTCAATTCCGCGAAGCCCGCTGTATCGGTCTCGGCATATCTCAATGGTCGTATTGCCTTGACACAAGACAAGAAACTGAGTCTGCGGACTGGTTTCTCTGCAACGGACAGCAGGTCCATCAGCTACCAGAACACAAGGCGGCTGGACGGCCTCGACGTGGAAACATTCAACTACAACCGGTTCATGGAGGACTTCTGGGGAGATAGCAGCGGCAGCCGTTTCTTTTCGGGGCAGAGCGGGTTCAGCGAAAGCGTCACCAACAGCCTGTCGCTCGCTCCGAACGTCGGTTTGAGTTATCGGGGAGAAACGATTACGGCAAGCCTGCACGGAAGTACCAATTATCGTTCGGCCCATTATTCCCTCGACAGTGCGGCGGACACGAAAACCTGGAGCAGCAGCGTTTATTTCGATGGCGATTGGTCGTCGAAGAACGGCTGGGAACTGAGTACGGAAGTCGAGTACAACTTCTTCAAGGGTTTCCCCTCCGGTTACAACGAACCGTACCTGTTGTGGAATTTCGGTGTGAACCGCAGCATCAAGCAGTTCTCCATCGGTTTCCACGTGAACGATATTCTCAACAGTACGCGTACCACGCGGCATATCACGACCGACAACTATATCGAGGATTCGATGTACAACCAGTTGGGTCGCCACTTCTTCATCACCTTCAAGTGGAATTTCGGCAAGCTCAACGCCACCCAGAGCCAAAAGGCCAGCCGGGCAGCGCTGAACATGATGTTCTAACAACGTCGATCGCTTCGCTCCGCTCGCTTTCGCCCACTATCTATCGTTGGAGCCAGGTCAAGGCTTCTTCCAGGGGGTGGTCTGTTGGTACGTCGGGTTCGATGGGATCGTCGCAGAAGATTTCACCCGTGCGGGCCATGTCGCAGCTGATTGTCAACACGAGTTGCGAGCCATCGGGCATCGGGAAAGGCGAATTGGCCGATGCATAGCCGGCTGTGGGTGCGCCGAACGTGCGAGCATTTTCCAATCCTCTGAAACAGAGGAGGGTGGCTTCGCCGGAACTGCCTGTCCAATCATCGGTCAGCAGGGCAATAGGGCAAGTGATGGCAGTCCCGGACTCGATGCCGACGTTCCGCAGGACAAAATCTTTCGTCACGGGCATCGTGAACTTGCGGCTCTTGAAGCGCAGGATATTGTCGTTGGGCAGGAAGCGATGGACAGCCGCGATCATCGGATACATATTGCCGCCCGTGTTGCCACGCAGGTCGATGATGACGCCTTTCAGGCTTTCAGCCTCCGGCGTGCCGGCCTCCGGCAGGGCGTCGAGTACCGTGTGGGCATAGCGCAGGTTCTCGTCTTTTGTCTGGCCGCTGAATGCCGGCAGTGTAATCAGCAGGATGCCGTCTCCACAAGGCTTTACGGAAGGCTCTGTCACCTTATCCTCGGCCGCACTCTCTTCCTGCCTTTCTACCGTAAAGATGAAGGAGTGCTTTCCGCCGGCTACTTTCAAAGCCTCTCGGGTGACCTCATAGGCCTCCTCCTTTGTGGCCGGCCTGGCCGCCAGCGCCTTGGCCTTCGCCTCTTCCCAGGCAGGCCCTTCGGCAAACAGGCATTTGCGATCCATCAGCTTGACGGCTTTTTTTACATACTGCTGCTCCGGCGATCCGCAGCCGGCAATCGTCAGACTGGCCATCGTGAGGGCCAGGATTAGGGTAAGAGATTTCATAGGATAGGATTATCGTTGTTTGCGCGATACGTGCGACCGTCTTTAGGATGACAAAAATACGTAAAAGTCCCCGCTTCGGCAAGGATTCCGTTCCCGGAACGGGATTCAACACGGCCACAGAGGGTTTTAACTTTAGCGGATAGGACTTCTGTGTGTAACTTTGCAAAGGTAAAACCATTAAACCCATTATCATGAAAGATAAAGCTTATAGGGTGGCAGGCTTCCTGCTCCTTTCGTCCGTGCTTCTTTTCGTGGGGGCATGCGCTTCCGAGAAGCCCTGCACCATCCAGGGTACAGTCACCGTGCCGGATCCGGACCAGACATATTATGCGGTATTGGTATGTGGCGACAGCAATGTCGATACGTGTCAGGTCGTGGACGGGGCCTATACGCTCCGGACGCGGCGGGATCCGCGCGTCCAGCAGCGGATCCGTTTTATCGACGCGACGGGTGCCGAGGTGGGCGACGGCGGCCTTTTCGACATGATGGAGATCGTGGCCGATACCCGTAAAATGACAGTCGATTTCGACAATCATACGACTTCCGGAAGTCCGCTGACTTCCGCGATGAACAACCTGATCAAGGAGACGTACCAGATTATGGAAGGGCCAGGCCCGGAGATGGATGAAATGATAGCGGCCTCCGAAGCGGGGGATGCGCAAAAAATGGAAGAACTCTCCAACCGTTCACGCCAAAGGCTGGATTCCGTGCTGCGCGTATATTATCTTGCTCATCCCGACGATGCTGTGGGTGTCCAGACCATGATCTTATGGGCCTTCTCGGCTCCTTACGAAGAGCTGAAAGAGATGATTGCGCTTGGCGGCGACTGTATCCGGGAGGATCCGACCATTGCCATGATAATGGCCTACAGGGACGCTGAAAACCAGGAAGACGGTAAAGCGGAATGGGTTACCGTCGGTCCCGGTGGCAGCGTGGTGTCGCGGGAGGAATGTCAAGCAGTCGCTCGTTTTGAGGAGGTGACGGGGCAGGGACAGTATGTCATGCTCGACTTCTGGGGAAGCTGGTGCGCACCTTGCCGGGAAGAGATTCCAAATGTCATCCGTCTGAACGACAAATACGCCGGGAAAGGTCTGAAGGTGATAGGCATCACGGTCCAGGACCAACCGGAGAGCTCGCTGGCAGCCATTGCCGAACTGAAGATTGATTACGACCAGCTTTTCGACCTGGAGGGCGTCCTCTGTAACCGCCTCCAGATTAAGGGTGTCCCGCATTTCTTCCTCCTCGACCCCCAGGGCGAAATCGTCCTTCAGGGCCACCACAATCTCGACGAATTCGACGAATACCTTCAGCAACACTTGCGCTAATTCACTGCACAGGGATCAGCGCAGCGATTGAACCGATTCCCGATACTTGCGGGAGATGGGAAGTGAAGTGCCGGCCGCGATGAGCGAGTCGGCACCGATTTGTGAGATGGCGGAGCGTTGGACGAGATAGGAGCGGTGAATGCGCACGAAGTCAGGACCCAGCAGCGACTCCCACTGGGCGATGCCAGTCCTGTTCCGGAACCGGCGTCCTCCAGTCGCGAATACAGTCACTTCCTTGTCATTCGACTCAATAAAAAGGATTTCTTCCGGCAGCAGGCTGACGGGCTTCCTCTCCGAGATGAATCGGACCGGCTCCTTCGCGGCCGGAAACCGCTTTTCCAGCAGGCGAGCCAGGGCCCAGTCGCCGACCAGCAGCAGCGTCAGGATGAGAGAGATAAAAATGGGGTTAAAAAGGGTATTAGGAAACTGCTTGCCATCAACGATGTTGAAAAGCCCGTGCGTATGTTCTCGTAGCCAGAGGATATACAAGTCCGCAGCCAAGACCAAAGCTGTTTCCACCACCAGGATGGCGAGGAAAACGAAACAAGCATTGATGATGCCTTCCCTTCGGTTTTCGAAAGAAATTTTAGAGAAAAAAAAGCGAGCCGCCAGAGCGCCGGGAAGAAACGTCACGCTGATGAGCAAAGCTTCAGGGAAAGAGAAATCCATGCTGACCACCATTGCTGCAATGAGCAGGATGGCAAGCAACCAGGCGATGATGACAATCAGGGGCCTCTTCATGGATGAATCGCTCGTAGTTCTCCTTACTTACAAATATAGAGAATCTTCTCGAGATATGGCCCTCAACGGATCGAAACCGGGGCTTTTAACCACTTTTGCGGGGGATTTGACAGACCAATTTATCAAATAGTCGCCGTACCTTTGTATTCGAGATAGCACGAATAATAAACCATTCAAACCCTCTAGTATTATGATCTTCCTTTCTTCCCTGATGTCCCTTACCTCTTTTCCGACATTGTTTGTCGAAGGCGGTCCAATCAGTATGTCCATTCTCACCATCCTGCTGGTGTGTCTCTTGTTTGCCGCGTGGAAAGCGCCAGCCTGGGTAAAGGAAATCGGCTCCGCCGCACTTGTCTTCAGCATTCTTGCCGTTGCCTTCAGTTGGTACAATGCCGCTTCTGCAGTTGAAGCCTGCAATGGCAATATCTCTCCTGCATTGCTTTGGATTGGCCTCAAATGCTGCATTGTTACCCTCTGCTACGGCCTGATCATCTACCTGCTCTCCCTCGCTATTCGTATTATTCGGAAGCCCCGGTTATAATTCCTTTATAATCAATGAAAAGAATAACTCTTTTTGTATTGGTTCTTTCGTTAGGCTTCACTTTGGCCAGTTGCCAGTCCAGCCAGGTCAAGAAAGAAGCCGTGCATATCGACGCCATCCTCGATGGATTGAAAGACAGCGTAGCCTTTATGACGCTCGAATACGGCTCATGGCCGCCTGTACTTAAGTTTTATCCTGCTGTGGATGGTCATCTAGATTTGTTCCTCCCTGTGGACAATCCCTATTTCGTGACAATCAGAAGTGCCGATTACGCTGACTATATCGGTTTTCCGGCAATCGCAGGAGAAGAAGTCGTCCTGCGGGGGCGTTTTGGCGATTATCAGATGAGTGGCAGCCGTTTTTATCGGGAGTATGCCCTGGTAGCAGATGAAGAGGAAAACGCACTTGACTATATCCTTGCTCATCCGAAGTCGGAAGTGTCCATGGCCCTGCTCTACGGTCTCGAACCGGAACAGATGGAAACCGCCATCAACGCCATCGATCCGAAAGTCAGAAACGGACGACTGAAGCCCATTGCGGATGCATTATTGCGACAGGCACAAAAGGATCTGATTGGCAAGGAGGCCGTAGAAGGCGCCATGGCCCCGGACTTTACCCTGCCTGACTTGAAAGGAAAGCCGTTAACGTTGTCAACCCTCCGTGGCAAGTGGATCATACTCGACTTCTGGGGCTCCTGGTGCGGCTGGTGCCTCAAGGGCTTTCCCAAGATGAAAGCCTACTATGAGAAATATGCCGGAAAGTTTGAAATCGTTGGCATTGATTGTCGTGATACCGAGGAAGAATGGAAAGATGCCGTTGAGAAATACGCACTACCGTGGCTTCACGTCTACAACAGCAAAGAGGATGACATCGCTCGCATTTATGGAATTCCGGGATATCCCACCAAGATCGTCATCGATCCCGAAGGCAAAATCAACAAGATTATGGTGGGTGAAAGCGAAGAATTCTACGAGTATGCCGATCAGCTATTCGGACAATCATGATCCGCACCTCCAGTGCTAACCCCCTGTTCGCGAGACGGATGATTCATCCGTCTCGTCCGTTTCGCGAGCGTGAAACCGGCCGGGTGCCGGATCTCGCGCTCGCGAGCCGGACCAAGCAGCGCTTTCATCCGTTTCGCGAGCAAGGGGGCGCCGCAGCCGTCCTTGTCCAGTCCTGGACCTCCTTGTCCGGGCCGTGTAAGGCAGCAGTTACGTGTTTAGGCACAGGCAGCGGCGGAGTTGGGCGTCGGTCGTGCGTTTATGCCGGGAGGCCCATAGGCCTTTCCAGATTCTATTGTACAGATCTGCGCGTTGTGATAGGGAAGTTTCGTAGATGGTCAGTCCCGGATAGTACTTGGGAAGAAGCGTTTCGTCTATCAGGGTGCATAATTCCAGATCACTGATCAGTTGTGGATTGTGCTTGCCGGATTCGTTGCGGAGCAATTGTTCGATGTCCATGCCGGGGACGCCTTTCTCAATCAGTTCAAGCGTGATGACCGGTGAGGAAGACCGTTCTTCCTGCTGTTCTTTCCGGGAGATTTCATCACCGATCTTGTTCATCTGGAAAAGGTAATTCCGAGATGACACATAGTATGTTTCCACCAGGGTGGTGTCGATGATATCTTCGCGAAGCAATAGGCCTGATGTATCCATCCTGTATCGTTCCGGAAGGGACACTCCTTCCGGGAGGTTTTTATACCTTTGGTTTGTCGGCAGGAGCGGCTTGTCAAATTCTTTGCCCAGCAATTTTCGGAAGAAAGCGTTTGATGAGCAGTATGGATAGCCGAAAGGAGAGGGGGAGAGCCCATGGTGAAGGCCCTGTCGGTTTACGTAATTCAATGCCGCAAGCGTATGGTGATAGCCTTCGACTTCCAGACAGTAGGGCTTTCGCTCACCCAGTTTCCCTTTCCGTTTGTATTTCGTGTTGAAATACCGTACATAGGAGTACCGCATCCTGAAAACGGTCTCAATCGGGCTGTCCGTTTGTACGAGCTGGTGCAGGTGCGTGGTTAACAGACCGTCAGCCAACAAGTTTGAATCGGTCATCAAGGAAGCGAGCGCCAAGGCGTTGAATCCGCGGTTAAAGTCGGCTTCGCTTCGGAACAGGACTTCGTCGTGGGACGACAGACAAAGATGATAGATTTTCTTCATTGCATTTCTTTCTTCCAATCACAGATTCCGTTTCATGTTTCTCCCGCCACGTTGCCCGTCACAGTAGAAATGCTTGCTGCGAAGATAGTGTACGATTGGCCCGATTCCAAATCGAATCGACGGAGCGCGGCAGCGCGAGGGAGGTGAGGGCGTTGACAATACTATTCAAAATGTATATTATTATTTGCATTTTGTAAATAAATATATATCTTTGTGGCAGAAAACAACGAGATTATTTTGCTGCTATGAAAACCATCAAGATGCTTCCTCATTCCTGGAAGATTGTCGGCCGGGTGCTGCTGGCGCTCTGCTTGCTTCTTTTCGTGTCCTGTTTCCGGGCTGTCGTGCACGACATGTTCCTGGTCAATTCTGCGCAGGGATATGATTCCTTCGGCGCCGGCTGGGCGTCTTCGCTGGTCGTTATCTTCTTTTCAATCGGGGTGGTGCTGCTGGCTTTTTCCCAAGAGTATAGGGAAGATGAACGTATTATTCACATCCGCCAGCAGGCGTTGGCCAGGACGGTCATCCTTTATATCATCGTCATGGCACTCAACCTGATTGCCAATCTGGTCCTGGTAAGGATGTTGAGCCAAGATTCATTGGGGCCGGTAATGATGGTCAAGCGCGCCTTCCTCTGCGTCCCGGCCTTCATCCTGTACTATCAGCTGATTTTCAAACTATCTTTGTGGTCGGAGAATAAAAAACTGTCGCGCGATGAAGAATAACATCCGGGTAGAAAGGGCGCGGGTGAGAATGTCCCAGCAGGAACTGGCCGAAAAGGCCGGCGTCATCCGCCAGACCATCGCGGCCATCGAACAGGGACGCTTCAATCCCTCCACTGTCCTTGCCCTGAAGATCGCTTGCATCTTCGGCCTGACTGTCGAACAGATATTCGAATTGGAAGACTCCGATTGGGAAAAATAGACGGGGACCTTATGAGACACTTGCCTCTTTTCCTGATTGGACTCCTGCTCCTGATAATCGCCGGCTGCCATCATCCCAAGCCAGCTGACACCTTCGATTACGCCGAGCCAGCCATTCTCACCGGCAAGGTGCTGCACCCCGAGTTCTATCCCAAAACCCGTGAAATCACGGTCGTTCTACCTTTTATTGACGAACGGCAGCCGCAGAAATACGTGGCTCCCATTCGGGAAGACGGGACCTTCAGTCTTGTGCTGTTTCCGTACACCTTTCGCGATGGCTCCATCCAGACTTTTGTCGACCGCTTCGTCATCGCCCCGGGAGACTCCCTGCATGTAGAACTTGATTTTGCGGACCTGACTTATACACATTTCTCAGGTCCCGCCGCCCGTGACAATGACAATCTCGCCGTATTCATGCTTCAGTATTATGGTAACCGCTGGCCGTCCGAATTCAAAACTGGGGAAGATGACCTCCTATATACGGAAGAAGAGATTATGAACGGGGCCGGAATCCGCTCGGAGAGTGAATTTGTGGAAGCGATGAGAGCAGGGCGGCAGGACTATATGGACCGACTGGATGACTTCGCCAGAAAGCAAAAGCCCAGCGAAGAACTGTTGTCGTGGTGCCGCCGGGAAATAGAGATTGGCTATTATAGCCAGCTCATAGACCGTCTGCTCGTCTACCGGTACGAGATGCACTCGGAGACACCACAGGACAAGCTGTTTTCGCGAAGTGCAGTGGAAGACCTCTTCACATACGAAGTCATCAACAGTTCGCAATTTGAACTGGCCGACCGCTATTGGACTTGGCTCGCGCCGTCCATGCATAAAGTTTTTAGAGAGAAGGGTGTGTCCGATACGGGTGAAACATTCTGCCAGGTCGTCCGTGATTCCATCTCCAATCCGTTGCTGTCCGAAATGATCATTGCCCGGACATACTACCGATTCCTGTCCATGAACGATACAGAGTCCTTCGAGAATAATCTTGAAGCTTTCAACGCCTATGTGACGGCTCCTTTCCTGACTGTTCCTATCCAGGAGTATTATACACAGAAGGCCGCTTACAAGCAAGATCCGTCGAAGGTCTCCGATATCATTCTCCATCCGGAAAAACGCAATTCCGACCAGCTGGTCGTGGATGTGGAGCCGCATCCTTTCCTCGACTTGCTCAATGGTTGGATCGAAGTTTCTCCGAATCAGGTGTTATACATTTCCATTGGCGCTACGTGGTGTGAACCGTGCATCCTTCAGAAACAAGGCCAGAACCGTCTCATCGAGGAATTCAAAGGCCAGCCCCTGCGGGTAATTTCCATTTATATGGATAAGGATGCCGACAAGCGTCTGCGCCGCGCAGAAGAATGGCTGGGCTTCAAGTTCCGCAGTGAAGAGTACATCCTGAACGAAGAACAGAACAGCGATATGGTTCGCCAATTCATGAAGACGCAGCCGATTCCGTATTTTATCCTGGTCGACAGACAGGGCAGGATCGTCGATTATGGCACGCACCTGCGTGTAGACGGAGAATGGTACGAAAGGACCGCCGGCGTAATCCGTCAGTATTGTTCGCGAAACGGATGATTCATCTGTCTTGTCCGTTTCGCGAGCGGGAAACCGGCTGGGCGCCGGATCTCGCGCTCGCGAGCCGGACCAGACGGCGCTTTCATCCGGCTCGCGAGCAGGGGGACGCCGCAACCGCCGCAGCCTTCTGCATCAACGTGTCGGTCTGGCCGTATCCCGGCGAAACATCCCGGAATCCGATCTGGGGATCGGTCATGTGGACAAAGAGGAATCCCTCCCGGCTTTCGGATGCCGCCGGCCGTTCCTTGCGCGGGATGGTAAAGCCGTCCACTACCTGGCGGTGCTGGTTGTAGACGGTGACTTTCAGGCAGGTTTCGTCGACTTCGATGTTGCAGGCGCAGCTTTGGTCGAGTTCCTTGAGGTCCATGACCTTGGCGTAGCGGGGATTGCCGGTCAGGGATTCGTCGAGCGGGCGGCGCTTGTCGCCGCTGGAGCCCATGTCGAGATAGAATGTGCCGGCCGCGGGGTCTTCCGTCACCTGGTCTCCGTCCATCGCAAGGGTCCGGGAATAGATGTGGTCGTGGCCGCTCAGCACCAGGTCCACCCCGTATTGCCGGAACAGGGACGCCCACTGCGGGCGGATGTTCCGTGCGACGGCAGCATCGATAAGGTCGGAGCCAAACACGGACTTGTGCATGAAGACCACCAGGTACCGGTAGGTGCCCGCAAGATGGTCGAGTGTCTCTGAGAACCAGGCAGCTTGTGCGTCGAATCGGGAGCCTGACGACAGGTTGGAGTTGTTCATGTCGAGTGCCACGAACAGGATGTCGTTGTAGTAGAAATAGTAGGAGCTGCCTTTGCTGTCAGGAGCGCCGTTGTCGGGTAAATGGAAAAGATTGACGAAGGTATAAGGCTTGTCATACTGGGGATAATGCCCGTCCGGCGTTTTGTCAGAGGCCCAGTAGGCATGGTCGCCTGGCGAGGCGGCATAGACGAAATCGCGGAAGATGTCGTTGTCGAGCAGGAAAGACCATTCATACTCGTTGCCCGCCACATCGATCTGGTCGCCGCTGCAGATGACCAGGTCGGGCGAAGCAATCTCTTTCATCATCTCGACCAGTGGCAGGGTAACAGGATTCTCCCGGTGCTGGAAGTCGGTGAAAACTACGAAGTTCCACGGTTCCTTCTTTCCGGCCGTTTTGAATTGGCGGGCATCGGTCCGGGTCTTGCCGGCAACGATCTTGTAGCGGTAACGCGTGTCAGCTTCCAATCCGGAAATCGTGGCATAGCACACGTACCGTTCTTTCGTGTAGAATGTAGATTCGGTAGCGGTATTGTCGATGCCGACAGTGCTCCAAATACGGCTTACAGGCTTGATCTTTTCTGCGTGCCTGAAGGTCGTATCATCCGCTTGCGTGACGAGCACATAACTGTCGGGCAGGCTGCAATGGTAATTGACCGTGACGGCGGAAGCGGCGTCTTCGCAGACCGTCGTGACGATGTGGTAGATTTCCGCCTCCGGCCGGGAGCAGGAGCTCCCTGCCGCCAGGGTTACCAGCAGGCAGAGCAGTGCGGTGCGCAAGGTACTTTTCATCATGGATTATCGAGGTTGGGTGGTCCGGCGGATGCGGAGCAGGAACCAGACGGACAAGGCCAGACCCAGTACGACGGTGATGACGGATGCTTCGGCACCGAAACTGCCGCCGGTCAGGATTTCAGGGCCTTTGACGGTGGCTTTCAGCAGGGAGTTCCCGGCATCGCCGCCGGATACTTCGAAACCGAAGATATTGCCCTGCACGAAGTTCCAGGCCCAATGGATGCCGATGGGCAGCCAGAGCGTTCCGCTGTATTTGTAGGCCGCGCCCAGCAGGAGTCCGGCCTCGATGGCGATGGCCAGCGACGACCACCAGCTGGAGCCCGGCTGGCCCAAGTGCATGAAGCCGAAGAGCAGGGCGGATACGACCATGGCTGCGATGAACCCCCATTTTTCATCAATCCAGCGGAAAAGGACGCCGCGGAAAAGGATTTCCTCTCCGACAGCCACATACAGGAACAGGAAGAACGCCGTGACGAGCGGGATCGGATCGTCGGCGCGGACGGAGTCAATCTGATAGAGGCCGCACAGCATCATGACCAGCGTCACCACCAGCATGAAGGCTGCGCCGATGGCCAGTCCCTTTCCGGTGTCGGCCGGGATTTTCCGCAAGGGGATGTCTTTGGCGGGTTGCTTCTCAAACCATTGGACAAAGACTGCATAGAGGGCAATCATCACGACCGACACGATAATCGATACAAACCACTTGAGGAAATCCGGCTTCACGGCGTCGGACGCCAATTGCGAAAAGGCGTACATTACCAGGGCGAGGATGAAGCTGGCGATCAGCAGCAGCACCCATTTCCAGACAGGCATCGTTTTAATGGACATAGGCGGACGGATTTATCAGTGCTCTCAGGAGCAGCATTTGTTTCAGATAGCAAAGGTAGGGTTTTTCTTGCCGGGTAGCCCAAAAAATGCTATCTTTCGAGAAAAGAACACCGCTATGAAACGATTATCCTTCCTGCTTCTGACACTGTCCTTTTTCCTGATCCTGCCATCCTGCCGTCCTTCCGGATCCGCCCCGGCGGAATCGACACTGGAAGCGGGTGACCCGCTGCCGGTGCGCGGACTGGCCATCGAAGCGCCCAAGCCCGCTGGCATCGACCGTTTCCTGACCTTTGTGGAGGAAGAACTTGTTCCGGCCCATTTCAACCTGCTCATCCTCAGGGTTGACTGGAACTATGCCTACGAATCGCATCCCGAACTCCGCGACCCGGATCCGCTGACGCGGGAAGATGTGCAGCGCATCGTGGCGCTCTGCCGGAAACACGATATCCGTCTGGTGCCCCAGATCAACCTGCTGGGCCATCAGTCCTGGGCAAAGACCACCCACGCGCTGCTGCGGGAATATCCCCAGTTCGATGAGAACCCTTCCGTCAAGACGGAAAACTATACGCCCTGGCCCAATCCTGAGCGGCTCTACTGCAAGAGCTACTGCCCGTTGCATCCCGAAGTGCACGATGTCGTTTTCGCCGTGGTCGATGAGGTTTGCGACGCCTTCGGGGCCGATGCCTTCCACGCCGGAATGGACGAAGTCTTCTATCTGGGCGAAGAAGAATGCCCGCGTTGCCATGACAAA
This sequence comes from Bacteroidales bacterium UBA3290, assembly GCA_002361615.1. Lineage (GTDB taxonomy): Bacteria > Bacteroidota > Bacteroidia > Bacteroidales > UBA932 > Cacconaster. Next base: position 35,555 of record DETK01000021.1, on the reverse strand, counting down.
GACAAAGCGGAACTATTCGCGGGAGAAGTCACGCTGATCCACGACCATCTTGCAGAGAAAGGCCGTCAACTGATGATCTGGGGCGACCGGCTGATCGACGGCCGGACCACCGGCATCGGGGAGTGGGAAGCCAGCTACAACGACACATGGCCGGCCATCGACCTGATTCCCAAAGACGTATTCATCTGCGACTGGCACTATGAAAGGGCCGACCTGACCGCCGCCTACTTCGCGCTCAAGGGTTTCCCGGTCGCCACCTGCGGCTATCGCAATCCGGAAGTCTGCCTGCAGCAGATTGCCGACCAACGCCGCTTCCGGCGTCAGTCCGCCCCCGCAGCCGCCGAGCGCTTCCAGGGCTACATCCACACCATCTGGTCGGGCAACGCCAACTTCCTGGACCGTTATTACACTATCAAGGACGAAAAGCCCGCCCCGCGCGGCAAAGCCGACGCTGAAGCTGCCCCGAAGCTCGACGACGCCCGCGCCCTCCTCTCGGTCATCCAGACTTTCCGGCAAATGCCTTGATCGGCATCTTTTTTTACCCTTTTTCCGCTGCCAGCAGGAGCAGGAAGGCGTAGATTGCGCAGCGTCTTACCGCAGCATCTTGTAGGCGGCGCTGGTGGCGTTGCGGCTCTTGGCGGCGTTCAATTTTCCGAAATTCCATTTTACGCTGAGGTAGATGTAGCGGCCGAGTTGGTTCTGCATCGCGTCCTCCACGTAGTTGGCAGTGACTGTATGCGAGGTCGAACGCACGGAGTTCAGGATGTCGTTGAAGTGGACGCTGATGGCCCAGGCCTTGATGTTCTTCGTCAGGCTGGCGTTCCACCGAAGATAGGGCGTATAGAAACCGCTGATATAGCCTTTGTAGAAATAATATCGGGCATCGGTTGCGATTTCCCACTGGTGCGGCGTCGTCCATTCAAAACTGCCGCCCACGTTGTTCGACCAGGTCCGGGTGTCGGCGCTGCTGTCGAGCGAATAGTGCGAGCTGCGATAGGAGGTCCCGCCGCTGACTGAGGCCGTCATCTTCTCTCCCCGGTAGGAGAAGGAGAGGGAGGGATTCACGCTGAATGTCCGGGTGATGCTTTCGCTGAATCCGCTCAGGCCGGAGTAGAACCGGCTGCCGGAGCGGTCACCCCAGAATTGTTCCATAAATGCCGTGTAGTCGAAGCTGTCGGCATCCGGTCCGTCTATTCGGCGGGTATTCTGGTAACTGACGGACCAGGATGCCCCGGAACTCAGGAAAAAGGACACGCGGAACTTCTTGTCCGCCGAAAGGGGGCCGCCCAGGTTCCCGGTCAAGTTGGGCGAAACGGAAGGCTTGGCCGAGTTGACAGGGATGCTGTACTGTACGCCGTCGCCGTCGAACCAACTGGCGGTGACCGTCGCGCGCGAAGTGATGCTGACGTTTCCCCAAATACTGTAATTCCATTGCTTCTCGGGATTGCTGACGAAGATGTTCAGGCTCGTATTCTGCCGGAAGCTGGGCTGGAGGTAGATGTTGCCGAGCCGCTGCCGAGTGGGCACTGAGATGTCGAGCACCGGGAGGAGACTGCTGTTGGAAGGCTGGCTGGAGCGGCCGTTGTAGAAGAAGCTGTAGTTGTGCTGCGCCTTTCCCCAGCGGATAGTGACATAGGGGCTCCAGTCGAGCAGCCACTCGCCGATGCCGGTCTTGGTATCGCGCCCCAGCGAGCGGGAACGGGTCTCGTTGAGGGATTCCTGCAACTGGAAGCCCAGCTGGATGCTCGTCCGGTCCTTCTTGTACTGGAATTGCACGATCTCCTGCAGGTAATAGTAGTCGTTGCGCATAGAGGTCGAGTAGTAGTCGTTGCGCTCACGGTAGTTCCCTTTGTCCAGGACGGACGCATCAAAGCCGGCCGTTCCGATGGTCCGGTTGAATGCATCCTTCCGGTTGTCGCGCAGCGACGCATAGCCGTTGACATCGACGGAGAGGACCCACAACTTGGCGATCGGCTCGATGTAGGAGAGTCCGGCCCGTCCCGAGAAGGTCCGGTTGTCGGTCGCGTAGAAAAGATCTTTGACTTGCGGGGTGGCCGCTGTGCGGAGGACTGTTTCGGAGAATTCCCGGCTGTCGGCGTTGTAGTCGCTCACCGACCAGATCCCGTTGAGCGTCAGGCTGCGGCGGACATTCCCGAGGTTCCGGATGCCGGCCGAGAGCGAAGCATTGTGGCTGAACTGTCGCGCTTCGAGATAGGTGCTCGAAGAAGAACGGTTGAGATGCAAGCCGTCATCGTATTGTCGGGCGTCGTTGTCGTTGTAGCTTTCCGTCCGGCTCAGTGTATAGTTGAAGCGGGGTTCGAAATTGAAGAGGAATTTCTTGCGCGAGGTATTCTTGAGCTCAATGCCCAGTCTGAAGGCATCGTTGGAAGCGAAACGCTTCGATACTGCATCCGAGAGGATGTCGTTGCCGTCCTTGACGAAGGTCTGCCGCTGTGAGCGGGAGCGGCTGTCGCCGAAACTGTAGTTGTAACTGGCCATTGCGGCGGTCTCCATCTTCTTGATCCGCGTCGTGTTTAGGTTGGCGCCGACTTGTCTTTCTGTCCGGATGCCGCCGACGGAAGGTGTCTGGTCACCTTCCAGGGAATAAAAGACAATCACGTCGTCGTTGCTGATCGGGGCGTTCGATGCACTGCCGACCACGGTAAGCTGGTCCTTCTCGTTGTAGCCCGAAACCATCCCGTTGGTGTTGTAGAGAAGGCCGCGGTCGTCCACCATTTCTTCCTTGCGGTCGCCGGCCAGGGTGGTGCCGAGCCCGGCCGAGATATTGCCGAACCAGCCTTCCTTGAATTCCTGCTTGAATTCCAGGTCCATTACTTTTTCGCGGTCGGTGGCCACGCCCGTAAACTGTTCGGAATCGCTCACCTTGTCGATGACCTTCACCTTGTCCACGATCTTGGCGGGCAGGTTCTTGAGGGCCATCTTCGGGTCGTCGAAGAAGAAGGTCTTTCCGCCGACCGTAATCTTCTGGATCGTCTCGCCGTTGTATTTCACCGTTCCGTCGCCGGAAACGTCCATTCCGGGCATCCGCTTGAGCAGGTCTTCCAGCATCTGGTTCTGTCCGATGATGAAGGAAGAGGCATTGAAGATGACTGTGTCCTGCCGGATCTCGACGGGATTGCCGATGGCCGTCACACGCGCGGCCTCCAGCATCTCGGCGTCCTGCGCCAGGTGGACCGTGCCCAGATCCACCGTCCGTTTATCCCAGGAAAACGAGATGTAGTGTTCCTTCCGGCAGGTCTTGTATCCCAGCATCTCGATGGTCAGGTCGTAGGTGCCTCGCGTCACTTTGGTGAGGTTGGCCACGCCGGTCGAGTCGGTCAGCGTGAAATTGGTGATCAGCGTGTCGCCCTTGGCCGTCAGGTAGGCGGATGCATAGGGAACGGGTGCGTCCGTCCCTTCTTCCAGGACTTTCACTTTTACGTTGCCCTGTTCGGAGCCGTAGCTTCCATAGATGACGATCTGGGCCGGGGCGGGAGGACCCAAGAGCAGCAGCAGTAGCAGGCAGGGGATTCTTTTCATCGTTGGCAGGGTTATTCGTCAATCCAGCTTTCACCCCACGCGGGCGAGAGCCCGGTTTCGAGGGTGAAGCGGTCGGGATCGAAACCGGCGATGATGCGGCGCACCCGACCTTGCCGGTCCGTATAGTAATAGGTTGGAATGCCCTTGATGCCCATCCTCTTGTCAAGCGGGCCTTCCTTTCCTTGAAGGTCCGAGATCACCAGATAAGGCTCCAGCTGGAAGGCCTTGACCCGTTTCTGCAGTTCCGCCTGGGAAGCGGCATAGACATAGGCTACCACGGCGAGGCTGTCCCTGTCGGTGGCGGCGAGCAGGTCCTTGAACCAGAAGTGCGTGCTGCGCTTCAGGTAGCCCCATCCCTCATAGATGAGCAGGACGCGTTTCCCTTCGGTCACTGACCAGTCGAAGGGCTTTCCATCAGGCCCGAAGCCTTCGAAATGCGGCAGCGGATCGCCGGCCAGCACTCCCTTTTTCAGCGGATAGGCCTTGATTGCCTTGCCCAGTTGCGTCTTCTGGAGAGCGGGTGTCAGCGAGTTATAGACTTCCTGCATCTCTTCCCGGCTGAGCTTTCCGGCCTCGTCTTTCACCATCTTCAGGGCCTCCGGATGGGAGGATGCGTAGATGCATGCCAGCCGCAGGCGTTCCTCGTTGAGGTTCCGGATATCCCGGTTCTCTTCCTCCGGACTGGAACTGAATTGATAGATGTCACTTTGCTTGGCGTTGAGCAATTTCAAGGTGGTGCTGTAATTCCCGTCGGAGGACTTGTACAGTGACGGGTCCTCCTTGTCCTTTTTGCAGGAAACCAGCGAGAAGAGCGCAAGCAGCAGGCACAGGCAGCGGATAAGGCGCGTTTCCATAAGATTAATGCGGTTCTATGTTGAGGAGGAAGGCTCCGTTGCGGGCCTTTTCTCCGTAAATCGGAATGGCCTGGTCGCCGTGCAGGAAAGCGAACCATTTCCAGTTCCATTGCTTCGACAGGAATTCTTTCCGGCGCTGGTAGGGGAATTCCACGCCGTTGACCAGCAGCAACGGGCATTGGCCGTTTTCGCCCAGGTTGAATCCTGGGACCGCCCGGAAGGAGACCTTTCCGTCGGCGGCCAGTATCTCCGCTTTGGGTGTGATGTTCAGGATTCCGCCGGGTATGCGGTGTCCGCAGATACGGGAAGCGTCTTCCGGCGAAATGACCGTGAGGTTTCCACCCTCCAGTTCCGGCAAGGTCAACAGCCTGTCGAGGGAGATGGATTCCCGGTCAAGAAGCAGCAGGGGTGGCATCTGGGCATTGTAGCCGTCGCTTTGTACACGCGCGCCGACCAGAAGTATCAGGCAGAGGACAGGCAGGGCGCAGAGCAGCAGCCAGCGTTTCCGGGCTGCCGTCCGTGGCTGGGACATCATCCGGATCCGTGCCTTGAGTTCGTCGCTGCCAAGGCTGTTGGCCACGGCCAGTCCGCGGGCGGCTGCACTGTACTGAAGAAGAAGGTACTGGTACTCTTTCGGACTGCCTCCGCCGCGCAGCACTGCCTCGTCTGCCTGGAATTCGTGCAAGGCGCACAGGTCGGCGCGCAACCGTCGGAGGCAGGGGTTGAACCACTGCAGGACGGCGACCAGATCGACCAGCAGCAGGTCTGCGCTGTGGCAGAGGGCGACGTGAGCGCGTTCGTGTGCGAGCATTTGCGCGTTTTCCGCCCCGTGTCCGTTTCGGGGAAGGAGGATGTAGTGCATCCAGCTGCAGGGAGCCATCGGGTCGTCCACCAGTACCGTCGTGATCCGGCCTTCTTCCCCTTTCCGCTCACCGCAGCGGATGGCTTTCCTTACGCGGTAATGCGAAGCCAGCAGTCGGGCGCCACGCCAGAGGGCACCAGCGAGATAGACGGCAAGGAGCGGGGCGGCCCATCCGCCTCCGGCCGGCAGGCCGATCTGTTCCAAGGCGGGAATGGCGGCCGTAGTTGCAGGGACCAGGTCGGAGATCTGCGTCACTTCGTTCAGGGGCAGGGTCCGGTGGAAGGTGAGGGTCAGCAGCGGCAGCAGGCATCCGGCCAGCGCTGTGCCGAGCAGGTAGGCCCGCCCGGCAGCGTGCAGGGTGCTGCCCTTGATTGTCGCGGGATAGACGAAGTAGAGCAGCGTCGTTGCCAGTGCGGCTTTCAGGAGATAAATGAGAAAGGCAGTCATCCGTTTCCTTCTACTGGTTTTCGATTTCCTGGATGAGTTCCTTCAACTCCTCAACCGTGATTTTGTCGTCCTTGACGAAGGCGGAGACCACTTGGAGATAGGAGTTGTTGAAGAGTTTGTCCACCAGCCCCGACAGAGACGATTCCTGGTATTCCTCCCTGGAGACGGCGGCGTGGTACTGGTAGGTGGGTCCATAGGCCTTGTGGGCGAGGAAGCCGGCGGCTTCGAGCGTACGTACCTGTGTGGAGAGTGTATTGAAATGCGGTTTGGGATCGGGATAGGTCTCCCGCAGTTCGCGCACGAACAGCGGTCCCCGCTCCCAGAAACGCTCCATAATGATCTCTTCTTTTTTCGTCAGTCTTCGCATAGCGGTCCTTGCTTTTCTGCAAAGATAACGAAAAAGATTTGATATGCAACTAATTTATTTAGTTATATTCGTTGTAAGTCTCTTTTTTACGGTAACAAAAGATGGGACTCAGACAATAAACCATGCGTGAAATCAATTTCCGAAGCGATTGCATATGCCAATAACAATCACTTGATGTAGAGATGGCTTCTCTTCACACCAGCCTGAAGTCGCCGCTGGCGGTGCGGCGCAGGGCGGTCAGGTAGGCGCCGGAGCCCAGGGCGAGGCCCAGGTCGCGGGCGAGGGATCGGATGTAGGTGCCGCGGGAGCAGCGGATGCGGAGGGTGGCGGCGGGACGGGTGCCGTCGCTGGTCGATGACGTGTGATAGTTGTGGACGTGGCGTACCACTTCGTCGACGACGTAGCCGTCGCTTGCCATCTCATTGTGCAAGGTGAAGTTTTCAAGACGGATGTCGAAGATTTCGATGCGGTTCGTCTTGAGTTCCAGCGGTTCTCCGCTGCGGGCATATTCGTAGGCCCGCAGGCCGCCGACGATTTTGGCGGAGAAGACGGGTGGGACCTGGTCCTGCGGGCCGATGAAGGCCGGCAGGGCGTCGCGGACGGTTTCTTCGGTGATGTGGTCGTAGGGGAAGAACTGGTCGATGGGCTGCTCCAGGTCGTAAGAAGCTGTCGTGGCACCGAATTCTACGGTGGCCAGATACTCTTTCTCAGAGGCCTGCAGTACCTCCGCAAGCTTGGTGGCCTTGCCGATGCACACAAGTAGCAAGCCCGTGGCGAGCGGGTCGAGCGTGCCGGCGTGGCCGACTTTCAGCTTGCGGAGGCCAAAGTGTTTCTGCAGGGTAAATTTGCATTTGCGCACGAGGTCGGCGGAAGTCCAGCGATAGGGTTTGTCCAAAGGGAGGACGATCCCGTCGGGATAATCCGCCAGGTCGTGCGAGAGGTGCGCTTCGAAGAAGGCGGGCATGCCTTCTCCGACGGGACAGCCGTCAAGCACAAGGTATCTTGTCGATGCGGCGCTGGTGTCTTCCACCTTCAAACGGGGTTTCGAGCCAGGTCTTGACGATGAGCCGGGCCATCGTCAGGGTGATGAAACGGGCGGGCATCACCAGCACGTTGGCGTTGTTGTGCTGTGAGATGAGGGCGCCGATGTCGCGGTTCCAGGCCAGTCCGGCGCGGATACCCTTGTGGTGGTTGAGGGTCATGGCCATGCCGTTGCCCGTTCCGCAGAGAGCGATTCCCTTATCTACTTCGCCTTTTTCGATGCCCTCTGCCAGGGCATGGGCGAAGTCGGGGTAATCGACACTCGAGGTTCCATGTGTTCCGTAATCTACGACGGAATAGCCTTTCCGCCGCAGGTAGGCGATCAGCGCCTGCTTGTACTGGTAGCCGGCGTGATCCGAAGCGAATCCGATTTTCATAGTTTTTGGCTCCCGGTCAAACCGGGAATGAAGTCAGGTTGTTTATGTCAATGAAGCGATTCCTTTGTCGATGCGGCGCAGGACTTCGTCCTTGCCCATGAGGGCCATCATTTCGGCGACGCCGGGGCCGACGCTCTTGCCGACCAGGAACAGGCGCAGCGTGTTCATGACCTTGCCCATCGGCCAGCCGTTCTCGCGGATGAGACCTTCCAGCGATTCGCCGACGTGCTCTTTCGTGAAGGGCGTGAGCGAAGCGATGAAATCGCGTACGCCGGGGATGAGCGCAGGGATGTCGTCTTTCCAGAACTTGGCCACGGCCGCCGGGTCGTAAGCGGCGGGCGCTTCGAAGAAGAAGGACGTCGCGTCGTGGAACTCGGTGGGGAAGTGGACACGTTCGCGCATCAGGTCGAGTACGCCGCCGATGTACGCATCGGAGAATGCAGCCACCCGCTCGCCTTCAGCAGCCCGGAATTCGGCCACCAACTGTGCGGTAGGCCGCATGCGCAGGTACTCCTGGTTGAACCATTTAGCCTTGTCGGGATTGAAACGCGCGCCCGACTTGACGACGCGCTCCAGCGAGAACACCTTCACCAGTTCGTCGAGCGAGAAGATCTCCTGCTCGGTACCCGGATTCCAGCCCAGGAAGGCCAGCATGTTGACGAAAGCCTCGGGGTAGTAGCCGTCCTCGCGGTAGCCGCGCGACACCTCGCCTTCCGCGTTGACCCATCGGAGCGGGAATACCGGAAATCCCAGCCGGTCGCCGTCGCGTTTGCTGAGCTTGCCTTTGCCGTCGGGCTTGAGCAGCAGTGACAGATGCGCGAAGCGCGGCTGCGAATCCTGCCAGCCGAATGCTTCGTAAAGCAGATAGTGCAGGGGCAGGGAAGGAAGCCATTCCTCGCCGCGGATGACTTCGGTGATCTCCATCAGATGGTCGTCCACGATGTTGGCCAGGTGGTAGGTGGGCAGTTCGTCCACACGTTTCCACAAAACCTTGTCGTCGAGCGTGTTGCTGTTGACTTCGATGTGGCCGCGGATCAGGTCGTCCATCGCGACGGTCCTGTTTTCGGGAATCTTGAAGCGAATGGTCCAGTCGGTGGTTTCCGCCACGCGCCGGGCCACTTCATCGGCCGGCAGCGTCAGCGAATTCCGGAGCTGACCGCGCGTCTCCCAGTTGTAGGTAAAGGTTTTCTTTTCCGCCTCGGCAGCCGTGCGGAGCGCAGTAAGCTCCTCGGCCGTGTCGAAGGCATAGTAGGCATACCCCTTCTCAACCAGTTCTTCCGCATACTTGCGGTAGATGCCGCGGCGCTGCGACTGGCGGTAGGGCGCGTGGGGATGCTTCGGCGAAGCCACTTCCACCACGTTGCCAGCCTCGTCCACGCCTTCGTCGGGATAGATGCCGCACCAACGGAGACTCTCAATGATATAGGCTTCCGCACCCGGCACGAAGCGCTGGGAATCGGTGTCTTCGATGCGGAGGATGAAATCACCGCCCGCCTGTTTGGCATAGAGGTAGTTGTAGAGCGCCGTGCGGACGCCGCCCATATGGAGCGGCCCGGTCGGGCTCGGCGCGAAACGGACTCTGCGTTTTCTTTCCATGACTTATTCGCTTGCGGGGGTTTCCTTGACATTGAGCATACGCTCGCGGCGGACGCAGGCGGGCTCTTCCTCCAGCTCCTTGATGAGCCGGACGTCCTCCACGATGAGGGCGGGGATGCCCGTCACGCGCTGCTTGTTGAGCAGCTTGCCGTTGTCCGGTGCGATGGGACGGCCTTTCTTGCGGGTGCGGAACAGGTCTTTGACGTACTTCACGTCGATGCGGTTGCTGCGGTTGATCTCGTTCTCGTCGATGACCGGCAGCTGCCACATCTCGAAGCCCGTGGCGATGATCGTGACGCTGATCTTGTCGCCCATCGTCTCGTCGAATACGATACCGCGCTTGAAGTTGATCGTCGCGCCGGTGTACTGCGAGGTGAAGTCCATGATCTGGGAGAGTTCCTCCATCGAGATGCCGTGCTCCTCGTCGGAGCTGGCCGTGATGTTGATCAGGGCGTTCTTCACGCTGCGCAGGTTGAGGTCGTTCAGCAGCGGGGAGTTGAGCGCCTGCTCGACGGCCTTGGTGGCACGGTCCTGGCCTTCGGCCTCGCCGATACCCATGATGGCCACGCCGCTGTTCTTCATCACTTTCTTCACGTCGGCGAAGTCCACGTTGATGTAGCCGCTGCTGGTGATAATCTCGGCGATGCTCTTGACGGCCGTGGCGAGCACCTCGTCGGCTTTGTTGAAGGCCGTGAAGATGTTCATCTTGCCGTAGAGCTGATAGAGTTTCTGGTTGTCGATCACCAGGATGCTGTCGACGTGCTTGCTCAGTTCCTTGATGCCTTCGACGGCCCGGTAGAGCGCTTCCTTGCCTTCATCGCGGAAGGGGACGGTAACGACGCCGACCGTCAGCTTGCCCTGCTCCTTGGCGGTCTTGGCCACCAGCGGCGCGGCGCCTGTACCGGTGCCGCCACCCATACCGCAGGTCACAAATACCATCTGCGTATCGCCTTCAAAGAGCCGGCTGATCTCCTCGAGCGATTCCTCGGCGGCCTGGCGTCCGACCGTGTAGTCGGTGCCGGCGCCCAGACCCTTGGTCAGGATCGGACCGATCTGGAGCTTGGTGGGTACGGGACTCTTCTGGAGCGCCTGCGTGTCGGTGTTGCACACGACGAAATCCACGTCCTTGAGTCCGAGTTTGTACATATAGGAAACGGCATTGTTGCCACCGCCGCCCACACCGACGACCGTGATGATGTTGCCCCGTTTCTCCCAGCTGGTAGGTATTAAATCTGCATCCATGGCTTAAGCGTTGTCGTTATCGGAAAATAGCATGTCAAAGAAGGTCGGGCCCTTGGGGGCTTTCTCCTTCTCTCTCTTCTTCTCTTCTTTTTCCCTCCTGCGGGCTTCCTTCTCCCGCTCTTTCTCGCGTCTGCGGATTTCGCGCTCGCTGATGCGCTGCTCTTCGGGCTCGAACTCGGGTTCTTCCTCGAAGAGCGTGGTATCGGCCGCTTTGGCGGCGGTCTGTGCGGCGCTGGCTTCCTGCTTCTGCTCGATGGCGTGCGACAGCAGCGGATCGAGCGTCTCCTGCACCAGGCCGACGGCCGTGGCGGCATAGACGTCGAAGGCGTCTTCCACACTGTCCTTGTCGATGGAAGCCGGGGCGGAGAGGCGGATCTTCTGTCCCAGCAGTGCGCTGGCAAGCTGGATCAGGTCCTCGTGGTGGCTGGCGCCGCCGGTGATGACCACGCCGGAGGCAATCTTGCCGGCATAGCCGGACTGCTCGATGATGTAGCGGACGGCGTCGAGGATTTCGCTCAGGCGCGCCTCGATGGTACGTACCAGCAGGCTCATCTCGACCTCACCGTCGGAGGATTCACTCTCGTTCTTGAGAACCAGTTTCTTGTTCTCCACAGCGTATTCTTCGCAGCAGCGGCCGTGACGGAGCTTGATGGTCTCGGCCCATTCGCGGGTGATGTTGGCCACGGTCTTGATGTCGCCCGTCACCGACTCGCCGCCGAAGGGGATGATGGCCGCGTGGCGGACGATGTTGTCCTTGATGATGGCCACTTCGGTCAGGCCCTTGCCGATGTCCACCATCGCCACGCCGTTCTCCATCTCAGGCTTGGTCAGGACGGCGCGGGCCGAAGCGATTGGCGAAAGGATGGCCTTGCCGAGCGTAAGCCCGCAGTTCTCCAGGATGGTGATGCGGCGGTTGAGGATGCTCTTGCGACCGTAGAAGAGCCGGAAGTCGGCGTCTATCTGTCCGCCGACCATGCCGATCAGTTCGTCGTGCGTGATGCCGATGCGGTCTTCGGTGCTGTACTTCTGCGGGACGGCCTCGAAGACGGTCTCGTCGCCTTCGAGCGAGGCTTTGTACCGGGCCCGGGTGATCTGCCTGACCTCATCTTCGGTGATGTAGGCCTTGGGATCGGTACGGTTGATCTGGCAAGGGAGGTCCTTGCTGTGGAGTACCCTGCCCGAGAGACCGACGGTCACCTCGGTAATCGGTTCGCCAAGCTCTGCTTCGGCCTGCTGGACGAGCGTGCGGACGATTTCCGCGACCTTGAAGTCGTTGACGATTTCGCCCGCTTCGATACCGTTGGAGGGCATGTCGTGATAGCTCACGATCCGCACCCCGTCGGAGGTCTGTTCGCCGACCGCCAGCGCCACCTTGGAGCTTCCAAAATCCAATGCTGCTGCGTATCTGCTCATAGCTGCTTGCAAATTATCTGATTATTATATTTTAAATTGATTGTCTTGTAGGTTTTTCCTTCTTCCAGCTGCGGGGCGATGTTGCGCCACCAGGCGTCCAGTTTTGCAAACTTCGTGACGTAGTCGCCGCTGTCCCCGAAGATGATGGCAGGCCCGGCGGAGCGGGTATAGAGCACGATGTCCCCGTCTTCGGAGATATCCATCTGCGCAATCTCCTTCCGCAGGGCAGGCTTGCTGTCGATATAGCGTGCAAGGGTTACCATCCCCAGGAGCCAGTCACGCTCCTCTTCCGGAACGAGACCGCGCAATTTCCTGTCAAGCGACAGCGGGATGTGGCCCGTGACGATGGGAACGTCCACGGCATTGGTCACAGGGAAGAGATACCCTTCGGGATCGGCGTACCAGCGCAGTGCGGCGTTCTCCAGGCGGATGACCGGCTTGCGTTGGGTAAGCTCCACGGCGAGCGTCTGCTCGTTGGCGGCATAGACCTGGGCGCTCATCACCTCGCCGCGCGCGAGCAGCGCTTTCTCGATGGAGTCGAGGTCGATGCGGCAAGTGTGCTTTCCGACGGCGCACCGGGTGAGGGAATCCAGCACTTCCTGCTTGTCGACGATCGCGCTTTCGAGCGAGTCGAGCAGCACGACCTCGACTTTCCGGCAGTTTGCCTGCGCGCGACCCTGGGCGGACAACTTGCCTACGAAGTGGAACCAGCAGCCCAGCAGTGCGCCCGAGAGGACTACGATCAGCGAAGTGAGGAGAATGCGTCGGATCATAAGCGGGATTTCAACCAGGTTTCAATGGGTTCGATGAAGCGGTCGACGTCGCCGGCGCCGAAGGTGACCAGGCAGTCGAGATCGCGGCTGCGGAGATGTTCCATCAGCTGCTCTTTCGGAATGAGCACCTTGTCCGGGATGGTCACGCGGTCGAAGATGATGTCGGAGGTGACGCCGGGGATGGGCTCTTCCCGTGCCGGGTAGATCGGCAGCAGGATGAGGGCGTCGAGGCCGCTCAGGGCTTCGGCGAAATCAGGCGCGAAATCGCGCGTGCGGGTATACAGATGCGGCTGGAAGATACCGGTCAGCCTGCGGCCGGGGAAGATGTTGCGCAGGGAACTGATGGCCGCCTTGATTTCGTTGGGGTGGTGCGCATAGTCATCGACGTAGGCGATGCGGGGGGTCTCGATGTGGATGTCGAAGCGGCGCTTCACGCCCTGGAAGCTGGCGAGGGCCTCGCGGATCTTTTCCGGAGCGGTCCCGTGCAGCAGGGCGATGGCCGAAGCGGCGACGGCGTTCTCGACATTGACCCAGCCCGGAACGCCGACCTTGCAGTGGGCGATGCTTCCGCCCGGGTAGTTGAGCGTGAAGTCGAAACGTCCGCCCGGCAGCGGGGTGATGTCGGAAGCGTAGAAGTCGCAGGGTGTGTCGTAAGCATACCGGAAGACCTTGGCACGGGTCTCTTCGAGCGGCACTTCGACGCCTTCTTTGACGATGACTGCGCCGTCTGCGTCGACTTGCGCGGTAAACTGGCCGAAAGCTTCCACCACGTGCGCGTGGTCGCTGTAGATGTCGAGGTGGTCGGCGTCTGTAGCCGTCACCACGGCGATATGCGGGTGCAGCTGCAGGAACGAACGGTCGAATTCGTCGGCCTCCGCCACAAGGACGGGGTTCCTGCTCAGCAGCAGATTGGTATCGTAATTCTTCGAGATGCCGCCCAGGAAAGCGTTGCAGCCTTCGCCGGACTGCGTTAGGATGTGGGCCAGGAGCGTGCTGGTGGTCGTTTTCCCGTGCGTTCCCGATACGGCGAGGCACTCTTGTCCGCGAGCGATTTCGCCCAGGGCTTTCGAGCGCTTGCACAGGGCGTAGCCGTGGCTGCGCACGTACTGCAGTTCACCCAGTTCCTCGGGGATGGCGGGTGTGTAGATGACGAAGGTGTGCGCCACGTCGGCCGGGATGGCATCCACGTCGTCTTCATAGTGAACGGAAATGCCTTCCTCCTCCAGTGCGTGGGTGAGGGCTGAGGGCGTACGGTCATAGCCCGAGACCTCGTAGCCCTGGTGCTTGAAGTAGCGGGCGATGGCGCTCATGCCGATGCCCCCGATTCCGATGAAGTAGTAGTGGGTGTATGCCATGTCGTTATCCCTTATTTGACCAGTTTGAGGACTTCGCGCGCAATCACTTCGGAAGCGTCCTTGCGGGCGAGCTTGAGGATGTTCTTTTCCAGGTCGGCCAGCCGCGCTTCGTCGGGCAGCAGGCCCTCGACCGTGTCGAGCAGGTTGGCGTCGGCATCGGCGTCGCGGACCATCAGCGCTGCGTCCTTTTCGACCAGCGCCATGGCATTGTGGGTCTGGTGGTCTTCCGCCACGTTGGGAGAAGGAACGAAGATCGTGGCTTTTCCCGCTACGCAGAGTTCGGAGATCGTGCCGGCGCCGGCGCGGGAAACGAGCAGGTCGGCTACGGCGTAGGCCAGGTCCATCCGTTTGATGAAATCGGTGTAGAAGAGGTTCGGTACCTGGCGGCCCGCCATGAATGCATCCACGCCGGCCTTGTAGTATTTGCCGCACTGCCAGATCACCTGGTAGTCCGCTCCCGCGGCGCGATTCTCTACCCAGTTCCGCATCACGCGGTTGAGGGTGCCGCAGCCCAGGCTTCCGCCCACTACGAAGAGCGTCTTCTTGTGCGGATCCAGACCGTAGAACTGGTAACCCTCCGCACGCTGCTCTGCCGTAGGCCGGGCGATTTCCTTGCGGATCGGGTTGCCGGTGAGCAGGATCCGGTCGGCCGGGAAGAACCGTTCCATCCCTTCGTAAGCCGTGCAGATGCAGGCGGCCCGCTTGCCCAGGATCTTGTTGGTCAAGCCGGCATAGGAATTCTGTTCCTGGATCAGGCAGGGGATGCCCTTGTGCGAAGCGCTCCACAGCAGCGGTGCGCTGGCAAAGCCGCCCACGCCGACCGCTACGTCGGGTTTGAACTCCTGGATGATCCTGCCCGCTTCGCGCACGCTCTTGGCCACCTTGAAGGGCAGGGCCAGGTTCTTGAGCGAGAGCGACCTTTGCAGTCCGGCCACCGGAAGGCCGATGATCTTGTAGCCGGCCGCCGGCACGCGTTCCATCTCCATCTTGCCGATGGCGCCCACGAAGAGGATTTCCGCTTCGGGGCAGAGTTCCTTGACGGAGTTGGCGATCGAGAGGGCGGGGAAGATGTGGCCGCCCGTACCGCCGCCGCTGATGATGATGCGAGGTTTATTCATCGGGAGTCGTATAGGTTATATCGGTTGTATTATAGTTATAGGTATCGCTCAGCTGGGCGGCTTCGGCCGCGCGCTGGGCACGCTCCTGCGCGTCCTGCTTGTCGAGCTGGCGGTTAACCGAAAGGATCATGCCGAAGGCTCCGCTAAGCACCAGATAGGCGGTACCGCCGTGGCTGATGAGCGGGAGGGTATGGCCGGTGATCGGGAGGAGCCGCACGTTGACCAGGATGTGCAGGAAAGCCTGCGTCGCGATCAGGAACGAGAGGCCCACGATCAGGACGCTCGAATAGGTTGCCTTGCATCGCTGGCAGAGCCGGATGCAGCGGAAGAGGAAGATCAGATAGAGCAGGATTACGATAAGTCCGCCGATCAGGCCGTATTCTTCCACGATGAAAGCGTAGATGAAGTCGGAGAAGGCCATCGAAAGGGAGTAGCGCTGGGTGCTCTTGCCCGGTCCTTTGCCGAAGATGCCGCCCTCGGAGATGGCTACCTTCGCATTCTCGCTCTGGCGGTCCTTGTCCTTGAGCTGCTGGATCTCGCGCTGCGAAAGCCCTTCGAGATTCTCCTCTTCTTTGTCGAAGTGCGCCGTCAGACGTCCCTCCACCGTGCCGAAACGGTTGAACAACTTACCTACCGAAGTTTCGAGCCGCTCGGGACGGCCGGCATAGAAGGCGTGGTAGGTCAGGAACATCAGCAGGACCGCTGCCGCAACGATACCGACCGTGATCATCAGGTTCTTGAAGCTGACGTTCATGAAGAACAGGATCAGGAACGTGATCAGGGCGATCAACAGGGCGGACGAGAAGCTGTTCTGCATGATCAGCAGGCACACGGCGCCCACCGGAAGCAGGATCTTCAGGGCGAACTGCTTGAAGTCGGCCAAGTCGTCTCCCCAGCGTTCCAGGGCCCTGGCCAGGTAGAGGATTACGCCGATCTTGGCGAACTCGAACACCTGGAAGGTATGGCCGGCGATCTTGATGCCGCGGACGGCGCCGTTGATCTCGGCGCGCAGTCCCGGGACGAAGAGCATCAGGAGCATCAGCACGGAAACCCCGTAGAGGACGAACGAGAAGGTGCGGTAGAAGCGGAGCGGAATCAGGTAGCAGATGAACAGCGCCAGGAAGCCCATCAGCACCGATTTGGTCTGTTCGGCGAAGATGGCGACTTTGCTGATGCCGCGCGAGGAGGCCAGGAAGCTGCTCGACGAGAACACGGCCGCGATCGAGAACATCGCGAACAGCACGACGATGATCCAGATCACACGGTCTCCCTTGAGCTTCCAGAATTCTTTCATGGCCTACAGCTTGCGGACCGCCTCCTTGAACTGGCGGCCACGGTCTTCATAGTTCTTGAACAGGTCGAAGCTGGCGCAGCAGGGGCTCAGCAGCACGGTGTCGCCCGGCGCGGCCAGCTCGGCGCATTTTTGGACGCATTCCCCGGCGGAAAGGGTGTCGCAGATGGTCGGTACGATGCTGCCGAAGAAATCGTGGATCTTCTTGTTGTCCACACCCAGACAGACGATGGCCTTGACTTTCTCGCGTACCAGGTCGGCGATGGGCGCATAGTCGTTGCCCTTGTCGGTTCCGCCCAGGATCAGGACGATCGGGGTCTGGACGCTCTCGAGGGCATACCAGGTCGAGTTGACGTTGGTGGCCTTCGAGTCGTTGATATAGAGTACGCCGCCTACCGAGAGGACTTTCTCCATCCGGTGTTCCACCCCTTCGAAAGTGGTGAGCGACCGGCGGATGGTCTCGTTGGTGACTTTCATGATCTTGCCGGTGATGGCAGCAGCCATGGAATTGTACACATTGTGGCGGCCTTCCAGCGAGAGTTCGTTCACCAGGATGTCGAACTCGTCGCCCTGGTAGCGGACGCGCATCCGGTCGTCTTCCAGCCAGGCGCCTTCCTCCACGATGCCGTTCTGGGTGAACGGCAGTTTCTGGGCCTGGATCACGATCTTGTTGAGTTCGCCGATGGTCACCTCGTCGTCGTTGCAGAAGATGAAGCAGTCTTCGGGACGCATGTTGCGCGTGATGCGGAACTTGGCGTTGATGTAGTTCTGGAAGCAGTGGTCGTAGCGGTCCAGATGGTCGGGCGTGATGTTCATCAGCACGGCGATGTCGGCTTTGAAGTCGTACATGCCGTCGAGCTGGAAACTACTGAGCTCCAGCACATAGATATCGTGTTTCTCCGTGGCCACCTGCATGGCGTAGCTCTTCCCGATGTTGCCGCCCAGACCTACGTTCAGGCCTGCGTTCTGCAGGAGATAGTAGATGAGCGAGGTGGTCGTGGTCTTGCCGTTGCTGCCGGTGATGCAGATTTTCTTCGCCGTGTCGTAGTAGCCGGCGAACTCGATCTCGGAGATGACGGGTGTGCCCTGTTCGTGGAGCTTTACCACCAGCGGAGCGGTCTCCGGGATACCGGGGCTCTTGATCACGAGGTCTGCTCCGAGGATACGGTCGGCGCTGTGGCCGCCTTCCTCGAAGGGGATGTCCCATTTCTGCAATTCGCTGCGGAAGTTCTCTTTCAGGGAACCGCTGTCCGACAGGAAGGTGTCGAAGTGCTGGACTTTGGCCAGTACCGCTGCGCCTACGCCGCTTTCGCCGCCGCCGAGAATGACTGCTTTTTTCATGTTTATCGGATTTTCAAGGTTACGATGGTGATGACTGCCAGGATGATGGAGATGATCCAGAACCGGACGACGATCTTGTTCTCAGGCTGGATGCGGTGCGGCGTCTGGATCAGGGCGTCGGGATTCTCCTTCTGGTAGTGGTGATGGAGCGGCGACATGCGGAACACCCGCACGCCCGTTCCGGTTTTCTTCTTGGTATATTTGAAATAGAATCGCTGGATGATGACCGAGAGGCTCTCCACCAGGAAAATGCCGCAGAGGATGGGGAGCAGCAATTCCTTCCGGATGACAATGGCGAGTACGCCGATGATGCCGCCCAGGGCAAGGCTGCCCGTGTCGCCCATGAACACCTGGGCCGGGAAAGCATTGTACCACAGGAAGCCCAGCAAGGCTCCCACGAAACAGCACACATAGACGGTGACCTCACCGATGTTGGGCAGGAACATGATGTTGAGGTATTCGGCGAAGCCGGCGTGGCCCGAAACGTAGGCCAGCACACCGAGCGTGGCGCCCACGATGGCCGAGACACCGGCCGCCAGGCCGTCCATGCCGTCGGTCAGGTTGGTACCGTTGGAGCAGGCGGTGATGATGAAGATGATCACCAGTACATAGAGGCCGCCCTGCAGTGCCCGGACGAATTGTCCGGAGAAGGGAATCAGCCATTTGTAGTCGAATTCATTGCCCTTGACGAAAGGGATGGTGGTGCGGCTGTAGCTCACGCCCTGTTCCGAAGTGAAGTAGAGGGTAAGGCCCACGATCAGACCGAGCAGCACCTGCCCGACGATCTTGTATTTGCCGTTGAGGCCTTCCTTGTTGTGCTTGAATACTTTGATGTAGTCGTCGATGAAGCCCAGGGCGCCGAGCCACACCGTCGTCAGGATCAGCAGCTGCACGTTGGTGTTGGCCAGGTTGCCGAATAGCAGGATCGGGACCAGGATGGAGATCAGGATGATGATGCCGCCCATCGTGGGGGTGCCTTTCTTCTGGAGCTGTCCTTCCAGGCCGAGGTCGCGGATGGTCTCGCCGATCTGCTTCTTCTGCAGCCGGTCGATGATCTTCTTGCCCACGAGCATCGAGGTGAGGATGGCGATTACGGCGCAGCTGATGGCACGGAACGAGATGTATTGCATCAGGCCGGCGCCCGGGAAGTCGATCCCCGCATTGTTCAGGTATTCAAACAGGTGATAGAGCATGTCCTTTCTCCTTTATTTCATTTCTTCAAAGGTTTCCGCAATCACTTCCTTGTCGTCGAAGTGGGTCTTCACGTCGCCGATGATCTGGTAGTCTTCGTGTCCCTTGCCGGCCACCAGGATGACGGCGCCCTGGGGAGCGGTCATCAGCGCCGTGCGGATAGCTTCCCGGCGGTCGGTCAGGAAGAGGCTCTTCGCACGGGCGGCCGTGTCCATGCCGGCGCGGATCTCACGGATGATCTCGTCCGGATCCTCGTGGCGCGGATTGTCGGAAGTGACCACGACGCGGTCGGCGTATTTGGCCGCGATGGCCCCCATCTCGGGGCGCTTGGTGCGGTCTCGGTTGCCTCCGCAGCCGAAGACGCAGACCAGCATCCGGTCGCGGGCCGTTTCGCGGAGCGTGCGCAGTGCGTTCTCCAGGGCATCGGGGGTGTGGGAGTAGTCCACGACAGCCGTCAGGTCGTTGCCGCCGCGCAGGAAGTCGAGCCGGCCGGCCACGGGGCCGAGCGCACTCATCTTGACCAGCACTTCTTCGGGTTTGGCGCCCAGCAGCACGGCCGTCGCATAGACGGCCAGCAGGTTGTAGGCGTTGTGCGCGCCGATGAAGCGGGTCCAGACCTGGGTGCCGTTAATGCTTACGAGCATTCCTTCCAGGCTCTCCTCCACGATCTTGCAGCGGAAATCGGCCATGCGTTTGCAGGCATAGGTCCGTACCTGGGCAACGGTGTTCTGCACCATGACCTCGCCGTTGCGGTCGTCGACATTCACGAGTGCATAGGCGCTTTTCGGGAGATTGTCGAAGAAGCGCTTCTTGCAGTCGCGGTAGGCGGCGAAGGTCTTGTGGTAGTCCAGGTGGTCGTGCGTCAGGTTGGAGAAGATGGCGACCTTGAATTCCAGACCGGCGATCCGCTCCTGGTCCACGGAGTGGGAACTGACCTCCATGAAGCAGTAGGAGCAGCCCTTGTCCACCATCCGGGCGAGCAGGCTGTTGAGCTCGATGGGGTCGGGGGTGGTGTGGGAGGTCTCCAGCCGCTCGCCGTCAATGTAGTTGGCGATGGTGGAGATCAGGCCGCAGCTCCAGCCCAGGTCGGTGAACAGGTTGTAGAGCAGCGTGACGGTGGTCGTCTTGCCGTTGGTACCGGTGATGCCCACCAGATGCAGTTTGCCGGAAGGGTGGTCGAACCAGTTGTCGGCGGCCAGCGCCAGGGCGCGGCGGCTGTCGGCTACTTTCACCAGCGTGACGCCTTCCATCGCTTCCAGACCGGGCGTGTCGTTCTGGTAGATGACGGCCGTGGCGCCGGCTTCGACGGCTTTGCCGATGAACCGGTGTCCGTCGGCTTCCGTGCCGGGTACGGCGATGAACAGCGAACCGGGGCGGCAGGTGCGTGAGTCGAAGGTCAGTTCTTCGATCTCGCGTTCCAGGTCACCGCGGGTGGCCACTACATCGATGCCTTGCAATACTTTATTGAGTCTCATGGGTATACTGTTCTTTGAGGATGAGGGTAATCTGACGGGAACGGGCCGTGTCGCCCGGGGCCGGCGTCTGGCTGGCCACGACACCGTGGCCTTCGAAGGAAACTTCGTAATCCGCTTTCTCGAGCAGGGCGACCGCTTCACGCAGGCCCAGGCCCTTGACGTTGGGCACCAGGCCGAGCCGGATGTCTTCGCGGCCCTGGAGCATCAGGTAGTCGTCGCCTTCGGGCATCGCACCCTTGCGGGGGAGCGGTTCCTGCCAGTCGATCGAGTTGGCGTAGATCTGTTCGGCGACCTGGCGGAACACAGGGCCGCTCCAGGTGGCGCCGTAGAAGTTGCCGAAAGTCGGTTCGGAATAGACCACTACGATCATCGAGTATTTGGGAGCGTCGGAGGGGAAGAAACCTACGAAGGTGGCCTGGTGCATCTTGTGGCCGGCCCGGTCTTCGTAGCGTCCGGTGTTGGGGAACACGATACGGGCT
Source organism: Bacteroidales bacterium UBA3290 (assembly GCA_002361615.1). Lineage (GTDB taxonomy): Bacteria > Bacteroidota > Bacteroidia > Bacteroidales > UBA932 > Cacconaster. The sequence continues at coordinate 14,793 of DETK01000021.1, read as the reverse complement.
GTGCCCGTCTTGCCGGCTACGCCCACAGGACAGCCCTTGAATACGCGGTAGCCCGTGCCGCCTTCCGATTCAACCACGCCGCGCATGGCCTTCCAGACTTCGTGCGCCGTCTCCTTGCTGCAGACGGTTCCGATCTTCTCGGGCCTGAATTCCTGGAGGATCTGACCATCCTTCTGGTAATTGCGCACCAGATGGGGGCGCATCATCACGCCTTCGTTGGCGATGGCGTTGTAGAAGTTCAGCGTATGGAGCGGGGTGATCTCCACGGTGTAGCCCATGGCTATCTGCGGGAGGTCCTTCATGTTCCAGGCGGCCCTTCCCGTGGTGACTTCCGGATCTTTCAGGTTGGCCTTGGCCATGCCGTTGAGTTCGAACGGGAAGTCGTAGGTGATGCGCCGTTCGTTGGTGAGCTTGTCGAGGAACTCCTTCGGATTCTTGTCGTAGTTGCGGGCTGCCAGGATACGGAACACATTGTTCGAGGAGATTTCGAAGCCGCGCTTGACGGAAATCGTGCTGTAGCGGTCGAGATAGTGGTCTACGAACGGCTTGCCGCCGCCGTAGTTCCAGGTCACGATGGCCGGAATCTCCGTATCGAGGGTGACTTTCTTGTCTTCGAGCAGGGTGGTCAGGGTCGCGCACTTGAACACGGAGCCCGGTTCGCCCTTGCGGCCGATGGCGTAGTTGTAGGTTTCATCGAAACCGCCCTTGCCGTCTTTCTCCAGGTTGACCATGGCCTTGACTTCGCCGGTGGCCACCTCCATCACCACGACAGTGCCGGCGTGTACCTCGGTGGTCTTGCTCAGCACGCTGATCAGGGCGTTCTGCGCCATGTCCTGCATGTCGATGTCGAGGGTGAGCTGTACGTCGATGCCGTCCACGGGCTGGATGGTTTCCCGGTCGGTGTCCACGATCCAGTTGCGGCCTTCGGTCAGGCGCATCGGCTGCAGGCCGTCGGTGCCGCGCAGGATGGTGTCGCAGCTGCCTTCGATGCCGATGGTCGGAATCTCGCTCTGGTCCTTGATGTAACCGAGGGTACGGAAGCCCAGGCGGCCGTAGGGATAGGTGCGGTGGTCGACCTTCACCTCATCGCGTCCGCCGCGGGCGCGGCCTTCACGGAGGATGGGGAAGGAGGAGACCAGTTTCATCTCCTGGTAGGTCAGCAGACGGCGGTTGAGGAACATATAGCGGCGACCGCCGGAAAGGCCTTCCTTGCGGCGTTCCACGATCTCTTTCTTGTATTGGGCGGCTTTCTTGTCCTTGTAGAAGTCGGCCAGGCAGATGGCCAGCGAGTCGATGCCTTTGGCGAAGACGGCGGAGTCGGGCTGGACGCAGTCCATGCCCATGCGGTATTCCGGAATGGAGAAGGCCAGGTAGCGGCCGTCGTCGGCCAGGATGCTGCCGCGGGTGCAGGGGAGGACGTCTTCCCGGACGGTCTTGGTGGTGTAGCTGCGGCCGGGTTTGTGGATGAACTGCAGGTTGATGATCTGCGCGACCGAAACGATCGCGAGCAACACGAAGAGCAGGTAGAAGACGCCGATTTTCTTGATGTTGGCCTGCATTCCGTTATTGTTTTTCAAGGACGATCCGCTGGGCCGGCTCCGTGGGCGCGTGCAGCTGCGAGCCGCTCGCCTTGAGCATGCCGTCGATCTTGGTCCTGTTGTTCATGCCTACCAGGTCGAGGGTGCGCTGCTGGTAGCTGATGCGCAGCTCCTGCAGCGCCCGTTCGTTCCGCTGCACCTGGACGAGGTTCTGTTCCACCATCAGGCTCCAGGCGATGGAGATACAGATGATGACGAAGATGTAGAAAATGAAACCGAGCTGGCGGTCCACACCCCACTCGATCAGCTTGTCTCCACTCAGATAGCTGATCAGTTTGTCAACGATGTGCTTGATTTTTCCGCTCATTTCCGCATGTCACAGCCTCTCGGCCACTCTCAGTTTCGCACTGCGCGCGCGCGTATTCAAAGAAATTTCTTCCTCGGAAGGAAGAATCGGTTTCTTGGCAACGCGTGTCAGCAGTTTCTGCTGGCAGCCCTCCCTGATTGCGTTCTTGACGATGCGGTCCTCTAAGGAATGGTACGTTATCACGGCCAGCCGCGCTCCTTGCCCAAGCGCCCGCATGGCCCCTTTCATAAACCCCTCCAGGGAAGTCATCTCGCCATTGACTTCAATCCGAAGAGCCTGGTATACTTTAGCCAGATACTTGTGCTCCAAAAATTTAGGCAGAACAGGTGCAATCGCTCTGCCTAAATCTTGCGTGGTCTTCAACGGGCTTCTCTCGCGGCCGCTTACAATCAGTTCGGCCAGCCTCCTGCTGTTTTCTACCTCCCCGTAAAGTCGGAAGATCCTCTCCAGGTCTTCCCCACTATAACTATTTACTATATCCGACGCACTCAGTTGTGCGTGATGGTTCATCCGCATGTCCAGCGGCGCGTCTTCGAATCGGAAGGAGAATCCCCGCTCTGCGGTGTCGAACTGGTGGGACGATACGCCCAGGTCCGCCAGGATTCCGTCCACGGAAGCGCAGCCGTGGTACTTTACAAAATTGTGCACGAAACGGAAGTCTCCGTGCACCAGGGTCAGTCTCCCGTCGTCGGGCGCATTGGCCAGCGCTTCTTCGTCCCGGTCGAAGGCGATCAGCCTTCCTTTGGGTCCGAGGCGGTTGAGAATCTCGCGACTGTGGCCGCCTCCTCCGAAGGTCGCATCCACGTAGACGCCGTCTTCGCGGATTGCGAGCGCTGTGATGCTCTCTTCGAGCAGGACAGGCGTGTGGTAGGCAGACATGACCGGCGTCCTCCGCTAACCGAGAATCTTTTCGGCCAGCGCGACGAAATCCTCGCTCTTCATTTCCCTGGCCTCGTACTTCTCCTTGTCCCAGATTTCGATCAGGTGGTTGTTGCCCGCGAAGACGACATCCTTGCCGATGCCGGCCTTTTCGAGCAGCGCCTTGGGAATCGTCATGCGTCCCAGCTTGCCGTCAGGCTCTACGTCCGCAGTGCCTCTCATATACTCCCGCCAGAAGGCTGCGTGTTCCGGATTGAAGAAGTTCAAACGGCTTCTGACAGCTTCCGAATCTCTTTCCCACTCATCGTAGGCGTACATTTCGAGGCACTCTGCGAAGAGAGACTTTTTGACTACGAAGCGAAGGTTGGCACCTTCGCCCATACTGGATTTGAAGGCGGCCGGGAAGATCAGCCTTCCCTTGTCGTCGACCTTAGCCTTGTAGCATCCGATAAACTTTGCCATCAAATCCTATATGCGTTTAGTGATGTGTGAAGCAAAGGTATAAATAATTTTCCACTTTCTTACAAATATTTCCAATTTTTTCCACAAAAGTTATCAACAGGCGCAAAAAAAGCGCCCGGCTGATTCGCCGGGCGCCCATAAAGTTTGTGTCTTGCAAGCTTTTACTTCTTCTTCAGTTCGTCGCGGATTTCGCGCAGGAGCTGGATGTCTTCGGGGATGACCGGTTCGGCGGGTGCCGGAGCGGGTTCTTCCTTCTTCTTGTTCAGCTTGTTGATGCCCTTGAGCACGAAGAAGATACAGAGGGCGATGATGCAGAAGTCGACGGCGGCCTGGATGAAGTTGCCGTAGGTGAGGTTGACGGCCGGCTTGATGACTTCGCCGGCGGCATCGAGCACTTCCTTGCGGAGGGTGACGGCCAGTTTCGTGAAGTCCACGTTGCCGAGGAGGGCGCCGACCAGCGGCATGATGATGTCGGCGACCAGCGAGGAGACGATCTTGCCGAACGCACCGCCGATGACCACACCGACAGCCATGTCCATCACATTACCCTTGAGGGCGAATTCCTTGAATTCCTTGATAAGTCCCATAATATTGATGTTTTAGGTTAAAAGTCCCGACGGGTCAGACAAAGGTAATTATTTTTTCCGGATGATGTTCAGGCCGTCGCGCAGGGGGAGGATAAAATTTTCGACGCGCTCGTCACCGGCCACCAGGTCGTTGAAGGCCTGGATGCTGCGGGTCTGCTGGCTGCGCGGGTCGCCGGTGACGACCTGGCCGTCCCAGAGCACGTTGTCGGCCAGGATCCAGCCGCCGGGGCGGACCAGGTCGATCACAGATTGGTAGTAGGCTACGTAATCCCTTTTGTTGCCGTCGATGTATGCCAGGTCATAGCCGGGTTCGAGCGCCGGCAGGATTTCGAGCGCGTCGCCGATGGCCAGGCGCACGCGGTCCGCGACACCGGCGCGGGAAAGTCCCTCGCGGATGAGGTCTTCCATCTCGTCGTTGATTTCCAGCGTATCGATGCGGCCTCCGGGCGGCAGGGCTCCGGCCATCCAGAGCGTCGCATAGCCCGAGAAAGTGCCGATTTCCAAAATCTTCAGGGGCTTGAGCATCAGGACGATATGGCGCAGCAGTGCGCCGAGTGTCGGCCCGGCGATCTGTCGGCCGTGGCTCGTCCGCAGCCACGATTCCCGCTCCAGCCACGCAAGCGTCTCGCTCTGCGGCGTCGAGTTCTCCAGCATATAGCGTTCCAGTTCGTCCATCTTATTTGAAGATCAATGTGGAAAGACGTTCTTCGGCAAGCACGTCCTGCGCTACCTTCTGAAGGCTTTCGGGCGTGATGGCTTCGATGCGGCGGCGTACTTCCTCGTCGGGCATTACCTCGCCGAAGACCAGCATGCTCTTGGCCATCGCCAGGGCCTGTGCTTCGCCATTGTCGGAAGAGACGGCCAGCTGGCCCAGCAACTGTTTCTTGGCGGCGCGCAGGGCGCTTTCGGTAAGCGGCTTTTCACGCAGCCGCGCGACTTCTTCGTGCACGAGCGTGATGCAGCGCTCGACGTTGGGCTTTTCGCAGCCGAAATAGATCAGGAAGCTCCCGGCATCGGCGAACTGGGTGAACGAAGCGTCGATGGCATAGACCAGGGCGTTCTTTTCGCGCAGGCGCTGGTTGAGACGGGAGTTGGCACCGGGGCCGCCGAGCAGGTTGGCCAGCAGGATCAGGTCCATCCGTCGCGGGTCATAGTAGGAAAAGGCGGTGGTGCCGATGATGCAGTTGATCTGGTGGTTCTTCTTGGCCACTTCCTTCTGGAAGCGGGGGCTGGTTGCCAGGGACGCGGCCTCGGGACGGGCCGCAGCAGGAGCGGGCTGATAATCAGCTGGGATATACTTGGCGACAGCCTGGAGGGCGATCTTTTCGGCCCGCTGGGGCGTGAGGTTGCCCACGATGGCGATGCACATGTTCTCCGGCCGGAAATTCTCCCGGACATAGGACTGCAGGGCTGCGGAATCGATCTTTTTGAGGCTTTTCGTCGTGCCGAGGATGGGGCGGGCGAGCGGGCTGGGCTCGAAGAGCATCCGCTCGAACTCCTCGAAGATGCACTCCGAAGGAGAATCCTTATACATATTGATCTCGTCGATGACGACGCAGCGTTCCTTGTCGAGTTCCTTCTGCGGATAGGTGGAAGTGAAGGCCAGCTCGAAAAGCAGGTCCACGGCCTTGGCCGTGTCTTCCCTCAGGACGGTGGAGTAAAGCACCGTTTCTTCCTTTGCCGTATAGGCATTGAGTTCGCCGCCCAGCATCTCGAGACGGTTGCTGATCTGCTGCGGGGTGCGCCGGGCCGTGCCCTTGAAGAGCATGTGTTCGGTCATATGGGCGATGCCGCTGAAGGCTTCCGGTTCGTTGCGGGTGCCCGACTTGATGGCCAGGGCGGAGTAGGCCACCTGCGACCGGGTACGGCGGAAAGCGAATTGAAGGCCGCAGGCGAAAGTTTTTGTATGAATCATGGGGCAAAAATAGACATTTTATTCGTACATTTGTAGGCTATGGAACAATTCATCGTATCTGCCCGGAAATATCGCCCCAACAGTTTCGAGACGCTGCTGGGCCAGGAAAACATCGCCCGGACGCTCAAGAACTCGATCCAGCGGGGCCAGCTCGCGCACGCCTACCTGTTCTGCGGTCCTCGCGGCGTGGGCAAGACCAGTGCCGCCCGCATCTTCGCCAAGACCATCAACTGCAGCAATCCCGGACCCGACCTGGAGCCGTGCGGTGAATGTGAATCCTGCCGCTCGTTCGCGGAAGGCCGTTCCTACAGCATCCACGAACTCGACGCCGCCTCCAACAACTCGGTCGACGACATCCGCGCCCTGACCGACAAGGTGCGCATCCCTCCGCAGGTAGGACGCTACAGCGTCTATATCATCGACGAGGTGCACATGCTCTCGCAACAGGCCTTCAACGCCTTCCTCAAGACCCTTGAGGAACCGCCGGCCCACGCCATCTTCATCCTGGCCACCACCGAGAAACACAAGATCCTTCCCACCATCCTGTCGCGCTGCCAGACCTTCGACTTCAACCGCATCGGCATCGAAGACATGGTGCGCAACATGAAAGCCATCGCCGCCAAGGAAGGCGTCACGATGAGCGAGGAGGCCATGCATATCATCGCCCAGAAAGCCGACGGCGCCATGCGCGACGCACTGACGCTCTTCGACCAGACCGTCGCCTTCTGCGGCAAGGAAGTGACCTACGAGCAGGTGATCCGCAACCTGGGCGTGCTCGACTACGACTACTATTTCAACCTGACGGACCATTTCCTTTCCGGCGACTATGCCCACGCCATGCTGACCTTCGACGAGATCCTTTCCAAGGGCTTCAACGCCCAGAGTTTCATCGGCGGTCTGAGCACCCATTTCCGCGACCTGATCGTCTGCAAGAACGAAGCCTCGCGCACGCTGCTCCATCTGGCTCCCACCGTGGCCAAGCGCTACCTTGAATACGCAAGCCGCTGCCCGATGGGCTTCCTCTTCGAAGCCCTGAACATCACCTCCAACTGCGAGGCGGCATACAAGCAGAGCGGCAACCCGCGCCTGCTCATCGAGTTCGCCCTGATGAAACTCTGCAATCTCACCGCGAACCTCTCGGCCGGCGCCAGTGCCGCGGAGCCGAGACCGGCAGAACAGAAAGCTGCCGTGCAGAAACCAGCAGCGCCGAAACCAGTGGAGGCAAAACCCGCAGAGCCGCAGCCTGTCGTAAACAATCCCGCGCCCCAGCCTTCCCGGCCTTCGAAGCCTACGGGCTTGTCAATCAAGGCTATGATGGCCGAAGCGAAGCATGAACCTGTCGCCGCGGCCCAGACGGAAGCCGAAGCCGCAGAAAAACCGGCGCCCGATCCGGCCACGCTCCAGGAAGCCTGGACGGCCCTGGCCGCCAGCGAGGCGAAGATGCCCCGCCTTTCCTCTGCCCTTTCGCAGGCCACACCCACGCTCTCGGACAAGGAAATCCACTTCACCGTGGGCAACCTCGCCCAGAAAGACTGGATCGACCGCAACTGCCGTCCCCGCCTGGAGTCCTTCCTTCAGAAGAAACTCGGCGACGGCGCCATCCGGCTCGTGGTCGATGTCAAGCAGGCCGATGAAACGCCTCGCGGTATGTATATGCCGTCGGAAAAGGCAAAGTATTTGCAGGAGAATTCGCCCGAATTCAATGCACTGAAGAAGGATTTTGAATTGGAAATCAACTGACGATGAAACTGTTCTGTACCAACCTGGTCAAAAAATACGGCAAACGCACGGTCGTCAAGGGCGTGTCGATCGAAGTGGAACAAGGCGAGATCGTGGGCCTGCTCGGCCCCAACGGCGCCGGCAAAACCACCAGCTTCTATATGATCACCGGCCTGATCAAGCCCAATGCCGGCCGCATTTTCCTCGGGGAAGAAGAGATCACCGGCCTCCCGATGTACAAGCGCGCCCAGAAAGGCGTGGGATATCTCGCCCAGGAAGCCTCTGTCTTCCGGACCATGACCGTGGAAAACAACATCCTCTCGGTTATGGAGATGGCCGGGTTTGACAAGGAATACCGCCTCCAGCGGCTCGAGACCCTGATCGAGGAATTCGGTCTGCAAAAAGTGCGTAAGAGCCAGGGCGTACAGCTTTCCGGCGGTGAGCGCCGCCGCTGCGAGATCGCCCGGGCGCTGGCCATCAATCCGAAGTTCATCCTGCTCGACGAGCCCTTCGCCGGCGTCGACCCGATCGCCGTGGAAGACATCCAGCACATCATCGCCAAACTCAAGACGATGAACATCGGCGTGATCATCACCGACCACAACGTCCACGAAACCCTGGCCATCACCGACCGTGCCTACTTGCTCTACGAAGGCTCCATCCTCGAAAGCGGCACAGCCCAGCAGCTGGCCGACAACCCGGAAGTCCGTAAGAAATACCTTGGCCAGAACTTCGAGCTCCGCAAGGCCGTCCTCCACGACCGTCCGGAATAGCGCCCTCGCGCCCTCGCCCTCGCCTGCTCCAGTGCCAGTGCCCTCGCCAGTGCGCCCTCGCGCCCTCGCCAGCGCCTGCCCAAGTGCCTGTGCCCACTCCAGTGCCAGTGCCCTCGCAGTGCGCCCTCGCCAGTGCGCCCTCGCGCCCTCGCCCTCGCCTGCTCCAGTGCCAGTGCCTTCGCCAGCGCCTGCCCAAGTG
>DETK01000021.1:0-6196 GCA_002361615.1 Bacteroidales bacterium UBA3290 | reverse complement strand
CAAGTGCCAGTGCCCTCGCCAGTGCCAGTGCCTGACCCAGCCCTTGCATCCGCACCCGCTCCGCATCCTCGCCAGCTGGCACTACCCTGATCCAATCTGCCGGTTTTCCTTGCCTGGTTGTCTCTGCCGATCGGCCTCCACGAACAGCCGATCGCCCTCTCCCGATCAGTCTCTCACGTCTTCTTTTTGAGCCTGGACGCTCGGTCCATACTGTATCTATCTCGTGGATTGAGCGTCCGGAAAAGAACGGTTACGTCGCCCTTTTTGGACGCTCAATCTACGAAAAGGCAAATCCATAGCTCGAGCGTCCACCAGCGCGCCGCAATCTTTATCACCAGCGCGCCGCAATCTTTATCGCCAGCGTGCCGCAATTCTTTTTATGGAGCATCGAGAGGCAGACTCGTGAAACCAATCCGCGACAGTGACAATCATTTAATCCTCAGGTCGACTCCGATGGGAGACGCCCCCCCCAAAAATAAAACGTTAAACCAATCATTGCCGAGAGCAGGTAAAACCTGAGAGGATTATCGTATATTTGTATCTGGCATTTCGACTGTGGCGGTGGAACGCGGCGGACGAATTGTGCGAAAGATTTGTGTAACCTGAAAAACGAAATGCAATGCGGAAGACCTTTCACATCTCCCTTTCCTCACACAACGAGGTAATGTTTCGGAACGAAGCCGACTTGATCCGCGGCTTCAACTGTCTGGCCCTGGCCATACTGGAAACCGACTCGCGGCTGTTGGCCGACGGTTTCACCACTACGCATCTCCATCATCTGGCGCAGTCCGATGCGCCGGATGAAGTGATGAGACGCTACCGTCTGGCTTTTACTCGCTATTTCAACGCCCGGCACAAGCGGTCGGGAAGGATGGCAGAGAAATTCTGTTTCAAATTGCCGGTGGAAGGTTTCCACCATACAATGGCAGCGCTCAATTACGTGAATCGGCAGGGACTCCATCATGGCCTTGCCGCCACGCCGTTCGGATATCCGTACTGCTCAGCCAATGCCTACTTTTCCAAACAACTCGGAAAAGACCGGCCTGTTGCCCTCCTGCCCGACTCTCAGCGCTACAAATACCTGCCCCACGGCAACAAGATTCCCGCCTCTTACCGGATGGACACTTCCGGTCTCCTGCTCAGGGAAGACGTCCTTGACGTCGCGCTGGTCGAATCCTACTACATCACGCCGCGGAACTATCTCTATCAGATGAACCGGCTCGGCGATGAGATGTTGCTGAAAGAGCAGCGCGACGAAGAATCCGAATCCCCGCTCATCACGCTGGAACTCATTGAGCAGGGAACGCCGGACTTTGACATTGGCCAACTGTTGCAAAATGGAAAGGGAAGATTCGATCCCACCCTGATTTCCGATCTGGAATTGTGTGCGCTGATCGATGAAACCTGTCTGCCGAAATACTGTCATGGCGTCTCCATCTACGAGACATCTCTGACTCAGCGCGAATTCCTTTATGACCTGATCCGGCGAAATCTATGGAAAGCTCGCCACAAAAGGACGTACGAAGCGCAACTGCGCCGCTGCCTCTGTTTGTAGCTGTGTATGGCTGCGACATCCCTCCGGAAGGGCTTTTTGCGCTGCCTTACTCGACGCTCAGTCAATGGATGTGCTGCCTCGTGGACCGAGCGTCCAAGATTGCCTGTGTAGTGCGCTTAATTCGGACGCTCGATCCACGAGATGGATAAACGATGGACCGAGCGTCCAACCAGAACAGACCGGAAGTATTTTTCTTTATCTTTGCGCCCTGTATGACACTGTTTCTGACGGGTAGTCCCACGCGATACGGGGACGATCATTTTACGGACGACAACGGATTTCTCGACGAGATCCGTGCTGCGTTACAGAAGGTTACGGGTGGACGCAGGGCGCCGCGCGTGTTGCTGGTGAGCGCCGCGCCGGACGACCGGGGTTTCACCGATTCCGTGGAAAAAGGAATGGGGCTGTGCATCCACCGCTCCGGCATCGAAACCGCTTCCGTCACGATGCTGGACCGACGTAACGCACACCGGACTGCCGAACTGGTCAGGCAAGCCGACTGGGTGATTCTCTGCGGAGGACACGTGCCCACGCAGAACCGGTTCCTGCACGAGATCGGTCTCAAGGAGCTGCTGCGCGATTTCCCGGGCGTGGTGATGGGCTGCAGCGCGGGCTCGATGAACTGTGCCGACAGGGTGTATGCCCATCCGGAATTCGCCGACGAGGCCATCGACCCGAATTACCGCCGTTGGCTGAAAGGCTTGGGCCTGACCGATATCAACCTGATTCCGCATCTCTATCAGGTGCGGGACATGGAAATGTACGGCAAGCGCCTGTTTGAAGACATCCTTTTCCCCGACAGCTGGTTCCACCGCTTTTATACCATCCCTGACGGAGGATTTATCAAGATAGAAAACGGGCGCAGCGAGCTGCGGGGCGAGGCGTATGTCATCGCCAACGGCTCGATGCACCGCATTTGTGAAGAAAACCAATCCTATCCTTTTATGAACCTGGTATTCATATCCCCTCATTTCCCCCATACCTATTGGCAGTTCTGCGCCGGCGCGAAGCGCAACGGCGTGAACGTGCTGGGTATTGCGGACACGAACTACGAGAATCTCCCGTGGGAGCTGCGCCAGAATCTCACGGATTATTATAAGGTGAACAGCCTGGAAAACTACGACGAGGTGTACCGCGGCGTAGCCTGGTTCGCCCACAAGTACGGCAAGATCGACTGGATCGAATCGAACAACGAATACTGGCTTGAGCAGGATGCCCGCCTGCGGTCCGCCTTCGGCGTGACGACCGGCATCGGCAGCGACCGTGTGTCCGCCATCCGCAACAAGTCGGAAATGAAGAAGTACTACGCCCTGGGCGGCATTCCGACAGCCCGTCAGATCAAGTGCTCCGAAGGTCGCGAAGCGGTCAAGGCGTTCACTGCGCAGACAGGCTACCCAGTGATTGCCAAGCCCGACAGCGGCATGGGCGCCTGCGGCACCTACAAGCTCTGCAGCGATGCCGAGTTGGACGCTTGGTTTGATGCCCACTCCGATGCTGCCGGCTTTGTCGTCGAAGAGTTCATCACAGGCCAGCTGCTGAGCTACGATGCCGTCTACAATTCCCGCCTGGAGCCGGTCTTTGAAAACAACTCCATGTTCACGGAGCCCATTATGGACGTCGTCCACGGGAATCTCGACACCACGTACTGGATCAACAAGACCGTTCCTGCCAAACTGGCCAGTATCGGCCGCCGCACCGTCAAGGCCTTCGGTACGCCCAGCCGTTTCGTCCACCTGGAGTTCTTCCAGCTGGACCGCGACCGTGAAGGGCTCGGCCGCAAGGGCGACTACGTCGGTCTCGAAGTGAACATGCGCCCGCCGGGCGGCTACACGCCCGATATGATGAACTACGCCCACTCGACCGACGTCTACCAGATCTGGGCCGATATGGTGGCCTTCGACGAGCGGCGCAAGGATTTCGGTGACCAGTATTACTGCGCATACGCATCCCGCCGCGACGCATACGCGTATGTGCATTCCCATGAAGAAGTGATGGCCCGCTACGGAAACGCCATCTGTATGTGCGACCGCGTTCCAGCCGCCCTCTCAGACGACCTGGGCAATCTGGCCTACATCGCCCGCTTCACCGACCGCAAATCCATCGACCCCTTCTTCAGGTTCGTGACAAAGCGGAAATAAGTCTTCCGAAACCGGATCAGTCGTCCAGGTCGGAGGCTTTGCCTTTGTACTCGGGCGGCCGTTTTTCGAGGAAAGAACGGATGCCTTCTAGGTAGTCGGCGCCCTTGTACACCTTGGTGCGGTAGGCGTTGATGCGTTCGAAGCTTTCCGAAGGAATCACGTTGGAGGCTTTGCTCAGGGCGCGGAACTGGCGCTTGATGGCGCTGATCGACATGATGCTGTTGCGGCGCAGCGGAGCGAGGAACTGCTCTTCCAGCATCTGGCCGAGGTCTTCGGGTTTGGCGACGCGGTTGATCAAACCCACGTTCAGGGCGTCGAGGGCTGTGATGGGCTGGGCCAGGAAGAACATCTCGCGAGCCTTGTTGATGCCCAACTGGTTGATGAAGTGCATGATGCCCGAAGCGTTGTAAGGGATGCCGATCTTGGCGGGGGTGATGGCGAAGGTGGCCGTGTCGGTGCTGACGATCATGTCGCACGACAGGCAGAGGTCGCAGGCGCCGCCCCAGACCGTTCCGTCCACACAGGCGATGACGGGGATCGGGGTATCCTGGACGCAGCGGAGCAGTTTTTCCATCGGAACGTTGTAAGCCAGCGGGTCGTCACCGGTCTGGGGTAATTCGTGAATGTCATGGCCGGCGCTCCATACGCCCTTGTAGCACTGCGCTTTGATGACGATGCCGACGCACTCGTCCTGATAGGCTTTCACGATGGCTTCGGCCAGTTCCCGGCACATCACTTCGCTCAAGCAGTTGAAATGTTCGCCGTTCTGCATTTCGATCAGGCAGATCCGGTCTTGGATGGTGGAGTTGACTAGCATGGTTCCTGTTGGTTTTCGAGTTCGGAGAATGCGCACGCGTCGCAGCCGCCGGGCGGGCAGGTATCGGGGCGGCGTCCTTCCAGGACGGCTTTGGGATTGCGTTTTTTCCAGAGCCGCAGTTCCTCCTCCTTGGCGCAGATGATGCCCTGGCGGCGGAGCTCCTTGTTGTGGGAGATCTCACCGTCGGGGAATTTGCCGTCCTTCTTGACCAGGATGGTGACGGCCATGGCAGCGACGCCCATCGCCAGGAGAAGGAGGGCCAGGAGGAAGGTTGTCATCGGGCGGTCGTACTCAGATTTGTTTGAATTCCGGGACGATGGGATGTTTCCCGACCGTCAGCACGGGCGGGATCTGCAGGACTTTGAAGGCGGCGCCTTTCTTGAGCTTCACGATCCGTTCGACCAGCGCGGCGTCGGTGCCGCGTGCCACGACTTCCTCGGGGGTGAGACCTTCCTCGCAGAGGGCGTGGAGGACCGGGTCGAGCTGCTCGTATTCGGGCAGCGAGTCGGTGTCTTTCTGGTTCGGACGCAGCTCTGCGGATGGGGCCTTGGTCAGGATCGATTCCGGGATCACTTCCTTTCCGTGCAGCGTGTTCTCGTAGTGCGACAGTTCGTAAACCTGCACTTTGTAGAGGTCGGCGATGACCATCATGGCACCGCACAAGTCGCCATACAGGGTGCCGTAGCCCGTGAAGAGTTCACTCTTGTTGGACGTGTTCAGCAGCAAGGCGTTGAAGCGGTTCGACCAGGTCATCAGGATGGTGCCGCGGATGCGGGCCTGGAGGTTTTCCTGGGCAACGCTCCACTTGCCCAGTTCGAAGAACCGGATCATCTCGATCATCGCCCGCTTGTAGATCTTTTCGATGGGGACGATGTCATAGCTCATTCCCAGATTGTTGGCCAGCTCGATGGAGTCGGTGACCGAACTCAGGGAGGAGAATTCCGAGGGCATCAGGATGCCGTGGACGTTGTCCGGACCCAGGGCGTCGACGGCCAGGGCTGCCACGATGGCCGAATCGATGCCGCCGGAAAGGCCCAGGACGGCCTTTTTCATGCCGGCCGTGGCGAAGTACTGTCTGATCTTGCCGACAAGAGTGTCGTGGACGCCGGCGATGTCGAGATGCGGTTCAAGGATCATGGTTGCGGTTTAGCTTCTGATGAACAGGTCGCTGACCGGTTCGTTGTGATAGATGCGGTCGATTACGTCGGCGAACAGACCGGTCATGGAGAGGACGGTGAACTTCGAGTTGTCCTTGTCTTCCTTGAGCGGGACGGTGTCGGCGACGATGAATTCCTGGATGGGGGAGGCGTAGATCCGGTCATAGGCCGGTCCGGAGAGGATCGGGTGGGTGCAGACGGCGCGGACGCTGCGCGCGCCGCGTTCCATCAGTACCTCGGCGCACTTGGTGATGGTGCCGGCGGTATCGACCATGTCGTCGACGATCACTACGTTGCGGCCCTCGATTTCGCCGATGGCGGTCATGCTGCCCACCACGTTGGCTTTCGTGCGGTCCTTGTGGCAGATGATCAGCGGGGCGTTGAGGTGGCGGGCATAGACGTTGGCCTTCTTGGCACCGCCCATGTCGGGAGAAGCGATCGAGAGGTTTTCCAGATTCATGGCCTGGATATAGGGAATGAAGATCGAACTGGCCCAGAGGTGGTCGACGGGGATGTCGAAGAAGCCCTG
>DETK01000002.1 GCA_002361615.1 Bacteroidales bacterium UBA3290 | reverse complement strand
TACGAACTGATTGACTGCCCGGATATGCTCTCGCCCCTTTGGAGCGACCGCCCTTCCATCCCGCATACCCCTGTCGAATGGCTCGACGAGAAGAGCGTAGGGGAGAGCCGACGCGAACGGCTGGACTGGCTCCGTGGAGAGATCAAGAAAAAGGGCTGCGGCAGCATGTTCCTTTCCGCGCTCGACGAGATTGCCTGGCTGCTGAACGTGCGCGCCAGCGACATCCAGTACAATCCTTATGCGATCTCCTTCCTCCTCGTGACGCCGCAAAACGCCGTGTGGTTCGTGCGCAACGTGTCGGAAGTATCCAATGCCAAAGATGTCGTCTGTGCCGACTACGCCGTGCTGGAAGATGCCTTGGAAGACAATCGGGAAGAGTGCGGCCGTCTCTATATCGACCCTGCTACGCTGAACTACCATACCTATCAACTCATCCGCAAGTCCTTCGACGAGAGCCGGATCGTCTTCGGCCCTTCGCCTGTCCCCTTGCGCAAGGCGGTCAAGAACAAGAAAGAACTCGACGGCATCCGCCGCGCCTTCATCGAGGACGGCGTCGTGCTGGAAACCTTCCTCTACTGGCTGGAGACCGCTGTCCGTGGCGGCACGTCGATTACGGAATGGGAAGCATCCGAAAAGCTTACGGAACTCCGCAGCAAGGTGGATGGCTACCGTGGCAACAGTTTCGAGAATATCTCTGCCTACGGGCCGAACGCCGCGCTGCCGCACTACAGCACGCCGCGCGTGGATTCTGCCGTCATCAAGCCTAAGGGCCTGTATCTCATCGATACAGGCGGCCAGTTTGTGTACGGCACGACCGATACGACCCGCACTGTCCCTTTGGGGCGCTGCACGCGGCAGGAACGCGAAGATTATACGCTGGTGCTCAAGGGAATGATCGATCTGACGCTCGCTGAATTCCCCGAGGGGACGGCGGGGTGCCAGGTCGATGCCATCGCGCGCCGCGCTCTCTGGGCTACCGGCCGCAACTTCGGCCACGGCACAGGCCATGGCATCGGCTGCTATCTCGGCGTGCACGAAGGTCCGCAGTCCATCCGCCAGGACTTCAATCCGCAGCCGCTGCTGCCCGGCATGGTGACTTCCAACGAGCCCGGGCTTTACCGGGAGGGAAAGCACGGCATCCGGCACGAAAACGTGGTGCTCTGCCGCGAGGTCGGCAAGACCGAATTCGGCCGTTTCCTGGGCTTTGAAACGCTGACCTGCTGCCACATCGACACCTCGATCGTGAAGAAGAAACTGCTCAACAAGAACGAGTGGGACTGGCTCCGCGCCTACAACCGCGTGGTGTACCGGATCCTTAAAAACAAGCTTGCTCCGGACGTTGCGAAGTGGCTCAAGAAAAAATGTAGATAAGATAATATAATTACTTGAATATGAAAAAACTGATACTATCTTTCATCCTACTTTTCGCAGCGTCTTCCTTCCTCCAGAAAGCCGCTGCGCAGGAGCATCCCTGGATGAATTACATCACGCCTTCGGGCTATTTCCAGACGGGCTTCAGCACGGATGATTCCTTCAACAATACGTTCTACATCCGGCGCGCCCGCTTCTCGATTTCCGGTACGCTTTACAAGGGCAACGCCGGCAAGTTCGAGTACAAGGTGCAGGCTGAGTTTGCGAATTCGCCCAAGCTTGTGGACTATTACTTCAAGTATTCGATCTGCGACGAGTTCGGCATCCAACTGGGACAGTTCAAGTCGCCGCTCTCGGTCGAGAACTCAGAGTATGCGCCGCTCAAACTCGAGATGATCGACTACTCGCTGCTGGTCCAGCGTTTCGTGCGTATGAGCTCCAGCGACCTGTCGGGCATCAGCTCCACAGGCCGTGAGATGGGTCTGCAATTCTACGGCAACCTGTTCAAGATGAATGACGGACATCACCTGTTCCGCTACAACGTGGCCCTGTTCAACGGCAATGGCATCAACAAGACAGACGATGATCAACGCAAGGATTTCGTGGCGCGTCTGATGTTCTTCCCGATCAAGGACCTGAGCCTGTCGGGCTACTATCTGCGCAGCCTCGGCCCGGATCCGGGCATCCCGCCGCAGTACAACGACTACGACTACTACGTCTTCGACCGCTACGGTGGCGGCATCACCTATGACGGCAAATATGCCTGGTTCCGTTCAGAATACATGGCCGGCCACACCTTCGGCTGGCGCGCCCACGGCGTCTACGCCACTGCCGGCGGCAAGATCAACGGCAAGATCGGCATCGGCCTCCGCTATGACTACTTCGCGGAGAACTCCCGTCTCCCCGGTGGCTTCTTCGACCACGCCCAGCAGCACATCACAGCCGGCTTCAGCTGGTACGTCATCCCCCGCATCCGTCTCCAGCTCAACTACACCCTCCGCAAAGAGCCCGACCTCTACCCGACACACTTCGTCAATTTTATGACATCGATTTCTCTGTAAGACGGATACAGTACATCTATCATAGCAAAATGCCCGGCCAGAACCGGGCTTTTTGTTTATCGGGGATCTGCCTATGGGGATAGCTTTTGCCTACAGGCTTGCAGTTATCGATTCAAAAACCTTCGCTTCGCTCATCCCTCCCAGCTTCGCTGGGCCCCTCCCATTCACAGAGACATGGGCGTCTATGGGTTTTTGACTCGATAACTGACGCGCCTTCCTGCAAAAGCCTAGCTGTTAATGGAGATCACAGTAGCCACCTGCGGCATCAGCCGCTAGCGGAGGCCGTTGTATGGCCTTGTGCGATAGCAGGCCGTAGCGGCAGGTCTGGGCAGGCCCAGTAGACACAGATGGCCATGGGTTTTTGACTCGATAACTGACGCGCCTTCCTGCAAAAGCATCTACTTTTGCCGCGAAAGCAATGTGAGGGGTGTCAGGTTGTCGTCGCGGCGTGAAAAGTGGCAAGAAGGGCGAAAAACGATCCGCGACGACAATGTAGGTGTTCCTAGGTTGTCGTCGCGGCTGATTTAGCAGGAGGTAGTGCTGCACGCTATCGTGCAGCGCTGCGCTCGAATTAGCGTGCAGCGATGCACTCGACTTCGACGAGGGCGTTTTTGGGGAGGGTTTTGACAGCGACGGCGCTGCGGGCGGGGAAGGGTTCGGCGAAGAATTCGGCGTACACTTCGTTCATCGCGGCGAAGTCGCCCATATCGGCGAGGAAGACCGTGGTTTTGACGACGTTGGCCAGACTCAGGCCGGCGGCCTCGAGGATGGCTTTCGCGTTGGTGAGTGACTGACGGGTCTGCTCTTTGACGCCGCCTTCGGGGAAGGCACCGGTGGCGGGATCGATGGGGAGCTGGCCGGAGACGAAGATGAGGCCCGTGCCGCTGTCGATGGCCTGGCTGTAGGGACCGATGGCGGCGGGAGCGTTGTTGGTATTGATGCGCTGTTTCATGGTAGAGGTTTGATTTTGAGAATTGTTCGTGCAAGATGTAGCGATCGCCAGCAGGGTGCAGACCAGGGCGATGGACAGGAGCTGTTTCATATCTTCAGTTTCAAGTGGATTCTTTCGAAGACCCAAGTCAGGCCGATGATCAGGAAGCTGAATACCAGCGCTTTCAACAGACCGGGGATGCCGGCGGTCAGGGCGGCGGGCCAGTGGAGGCCCAGCAGCTGCTGGACAGCGTACCAGATGTAGGGAATGGTGTAGCAGGTCAGCGTGGCTGTGCCGGCCGGGGAGATGAGGCGGGCCCAACGTGTGTGGCCCTTGATGTCGGCGATCCAGTAGAACAGGCAGAAAAGGGCGACGGAGATGGCGACGCAGAAGAAGAGCCAGGTCGGGGTGGCCTGGATCTTCGAGATGATCCAAAAGCGGTGGCAGAGCAGGCCGAGGAGGAACATCGCCAGGGCATAGCCGATGTAATAGGGGATCAACTTGCGGGGCTGCTCGCCGAAGCGGATCAGGAGCAGGGAGGTGAACATGCCGGCGGCGCAGATGGCCGGGTGCGTCCAGCCGCCCGGCCAGAAGCCGAGGATGAGGGCCCGGCTGGAGAAGTCGGCCGGGAT
>DETK01000024.1 GCA_002361615.1 Bacteroidales bacterium UBA3290 | reverse complement strand
CCGAACTGCTTGCGGAGCTGCTTCTCGTAGTATTTGTGGTCGTGCTTGCCGCCGAGGATGAACGAGGCGGCCTCGGTGAGGGTGATCGTATTCGGGACCACGGTAATCTCGTGCTGCTCGCCATCGGTCGAGGTCGGGGTGACGAACCAGATCTTCGCGGTAAGTTTTCCGGTACCGCCCGGCGCTTCCACCGTCCAGGCCACCTCGTCCTGTGCACCGGCGAGCAGCGTGCGCTTCTGGCTCTCGAGGCCCTTCAGGCGCAGTTTTTTCCCGTTCTCGTCGCTCAGTTCGATATAGGCCGTTCCCTTGATTTCCCGGTTGCTCAGGTTCACGATCTTGCTCTTGAGCACCAGGCGGTCGCCTTCCGTGACGAAGAGCGGCACATTGGGCAGGACCATCAGTTCTTTCTGTACGACAAACTCGGCAGAAGCATCGCCCGTATGGAGCCGCTTGTCGTGCGCAAGCACCAGTACGCGGAAAGTACTCAGCAGGTCGCCCGCTTTGTAGCGGATCTGCGTCAGGCCCGAAGGATCGGCCTGGATCTGGGGATAGAAGGCGATCAGCTCGCTGAAGTTGCTGCGGCCTTCGAATTCCGGAATCTCTTCCTCTTTCTCGTCTGAGGCAGCGTCCTCTTCCGCCTGCAGGCCCATGGCCGCGCCCGCCTCAGCCCGAAGCATCGGGGCCTCGTCCATCATTTCCATCTCGACCATACCGTCGGCGAACGCACCTTTCATCATCCGGTTCATCGCGTACGTACGGCCGTACGATGCCAGGGTGCTGTTGATGTCGGGACGGCCGTTGCTCACGTATTCCTGCAGCGGACGGAAGAAGAAGGAATTGCTGCGGTAGCGGTCGGTCGTAATGTCATAGATCGTCACGGCCAGCTCGCTGCCCGCCGGCGCGCGGACGGTCATCACTTCTTCGCTGCCGGGGGTGGTCTTGTCGCGGAAGGTCTCCACGGCTACGTCGAGGCGCACATCGCCCGGGCGGGTGAAGGAATAGGTCCGGTCGATCTCCTTGCCGGCACGGAAGCCGAAAATGGAGAGTTTCACCGCGCTGCGGTACTCCGGCTTGTAAGGCAGGACGATCTTGCGCATCTCGCGCTGCAGATGGACGCCTTCACGGTAGAGCTGCTCATCGTCGTCGAACAGTTCCAGTTCCAGATACAGGTCATCTTCGGTCGTGCCGAGCACGAATTCGATGGCGCCTTCCGTCTCGACCGGATAATAGAAGAAGGTGGAGGTGAAGGGAAGCGTGCGGTCGTCGGTGCTCAGTACCACAACCTTGCGCTCCGTGGTGATCTCGCGTCCGCGGAATTCCGTACAGGCCTTCACATCGTAGTCGCCGGAGGGCAGGGAACCGAAGTCGAAGGGAACCGGCTCATTGGTCTTGCAGCTACCCTGGGCGACGGTACGGCCTTCGGGGTCCGTTACAGTATAAGAGGCCTCCGTGGCGTAAGGCGTGCCATTGAGCGTCGAAGCCTCGACGGTCACGGCCTTGACACGGTCCTTGTCCACGATCAGCCGGTCTTCGAAATGTTCGTTGTCCGGAAGCACGAGGTTCAGGTCCACCGGGATGTCGGATACGGGAACGTTGATGGATGTCTCGTGGGTCTCGCCCTGCGGGTCGGTGGCCTGCACGAAGACCTCATAGTCCGAATGGAGGACATCGTCTTCATAATCCTTGAAATGCGGACGGTCGGCCGGGAAGACCACGTCGAAATGGCCGTCGGCATCGGTGATGACCGTGCCCTCCAGCAGGGTCTCGCGGCCCAGGTAACGATGGTTCGTCCGGCTGCGGGTGGTACGGGTGATGCGGTACCAGACCTCACCGGCCGCGACCGAGAAGCCGGCATAGCTGCGCAGCTGGCCACCCTGCCGGATCACGTCGCCATAACCCAGGGGTTCGGTGATCGGCTGCAGCGACACCGTGAAGTTCGGGCGTTTGTATTCTTCCACCCGGACCACTTGCCGGGTATAACCTTCCGCCTCGATGATATAATTACCGTTCTTGCTCCCTTCCGGCAGCGTGAACGAGCCGGCGGCAGAGCCCCATTCGTTGGTTACGAGCTTGACCTCGCCCGACACCTTGTTGGTGGAAGTATGCTGGATAGTTACCGTCACCTCCTCGTTCGCAAGAACCTCTCCGCTCGTTTGACCCGCCTCGAAGCAGATGACCTTGAAATGGATGGTGTCGGTGGGCTTGTAGAGGGCCCGGTCGGTCAGGATCCGCCCCTGGTCGTAACGGAACTCCTTGACACGGCGGATATAGTTGTCGGCATACAGACCGGAAAGCAGCGGCGCATAGATGTCATCGCCGGCTTCGATACGGATCTGGTAGTTGTTGTTACGGTCGGAAACGGCGTTCCCCACGTCGACCGGCAGGAAGCCTTCGCCGGCAAAGCGGTCGGTCTTGTAACTGCGCAGGTTCAGGATGGCCGAACCGTTGTTCTTATAAAGGTTCTTGTAGAGGCTCACCACGCCTTTTTCGAAAGGCTTGCCGGTGGTGTAGTCGGCGGCATAGACTTCCAGGCGGCCGTTCCGGACGCGCATCGCACCGGCCACGTCGCTCACGCAGACCTCGTCGTAGCAGACCACATCCTCACCCGAGCGAGCCGGAACGGCAGCGAAGCGGATCACATAGACGCCAGGCTGCGGGAAATCCACATAAACGTCTTTCTCTTCCCGGATGTTGTAGTCGCAGGCAAAGCCTTGGACCGTCTGGGAACTGACCAGCGTGCCGTTCTTGCGGAGTGTCTCCTCGGTGGAGTTCCTGTAGCCTTCCAGGAAAAGACGGTTGTCGAGCAGGCGGTAGACTTTCACCTCCGCCTTATCGACGTTGCGGGTATCGATCTCATATTTGACTTTTTCGCACGGCGCCATGGTCTCGTGAGAACTGGCGTAGAGGGAACGGCTGTCCATCCCGTCGATCAGACCCTGGATTTGGCTGCGGAACGTTCCCACATACTTATGCCGGAGCAAGCCTTCCGCCTCGCGGCGGACCTGTTTGTAGTCTTCTCCGGTGGTACCCCGGCCAACGCGCCTGTCGGCAGCGTCCTTATGGTTGCTCAACTGCTTGTATAGCAGAGTCATGATGCGGGGGTGGTCCTTGTACTTGACGATGTAGGCGTCGAGACTGTCGACCATGATCCGGCGGTTGAGCGCCGAATACTTGGGATAGTAGGCGTTGGCCTCCTTCCAGTTGTATTCCCGCAGTTTCTCGTAGAGGGTTTCGGAGACGGCGAGCTGTTCCAGTTCGTCGCCGGCCTTGATGGTCTTTTCCTCCAAATCCTTGAGGTAGCCCGCGGCCGTCTGGGGCTTGCCTTCCTTCTCCGCCTGACGGACTTTCGACCACAGACGGGAATAATTGTTGTTCTGAGCATTCATGGGCAAGACAAAAAAGGTCATCAATGCGACCGTCCAAAGCAATCGTTTCATCGTAAACACGGTTTTGCCAGTTAAAGTTAACGAAAAATATACCAATTTTGCCTATCTTTGCTTGTTTTAGTAAAGAAATGAAATTCGAACTTCTGTCCCGGGACCCCGCCACGCAGGCCCGCCGCGGCCGGATCACCACCGACCACGGAACGATCGAGACGCCCATCTTCATGCCGGTGGGAACGGTCGGTTCGGTCAAAGGCGTCTACCACAAGGACCTGAGAGAAGACATACACGCCCAGATCATCCTGGGCAATACCTACCACCTCTACCTGCGGCCCGGCCTGGACATCCTGCGCCGCGCGGGCGGCCTCCACGCCTTCACCTCGTGGGACCGGCCCATCCTGACCGACAGCGGCGGCTTCCAGGTGTTCTCGCTGGCCCAGAGCCGCAAGCTCACCGAAGAAGGCTGCATCTTCCAGTCGCACATCGACGGATCGCGGCACATCTTCACGCCCGAAAACAACGTCGATACCCAGCGCATCATCGGTGCCGACATCGTCATGGCGCTCGACGAATGCTGCCCCGGCGACGCCGATTTCCGCTACGCCGAAAAGTCGCTGGGCCTGACCCAGCGCTGGCTGGAACGCTGCGTCCGCCATTTCGACGAGACGGAGCCCCTCTACGG
>DETK01000044.1:106651-147196 GCA_002361615.1 Bacteroidales bacterium UBA3290 | reverse complement strand
GGGATGTCGAAGAAGCCCTGGATCTGGGCGGCGTGGAGTTCGCAGGTCATCACGCGGTCGCATCCGGCGGCGGTCAGCATGTTGGCCACGAGTTTGGAAGCGATGGACACGCGCGGGCGGTCCTTGCGGTCCTGGCGGGCCCAACCGAAGTAGGGGATCACGGCGATCACCTTGTAGGCGGAGGCGCGGCGGGCGGCGTCGATCATCAGCAGGAGTTCAAAGAGGGTGTCGGCTGGCGGGTTGGTGCTCTGGACGATGAATACCGTGGCGCCACGGACGCTTTCGGTGAACTGCGGCTGGAATTCGCCGTCGCTGAAGACGGTGAGCTCGGAATCGCCGAGCTGGGTGTTGAGTCTTTCTGCTATCTTCTGGGCGAAGGTGCGGGATTCGCTGCAAGCGAAGATCTTCAGTTTGTGATCGTATTCTTCCATGAAGTCGAGAAGTTTTTTATAGGTTGTTGAGGATGGTTCCGATGTAGTCGAGGATCTCCTGGCGGCCCTGTCCGGTCTCGGCCGAGCTGCAGAAGGTGGGCGGGAGTTCTTCCCAGGATTCGAGCAGGGTGGCGGCGTTGCGTTCCACCTGCGCCTTGAGGGCGTTGACGCCCAACTTGTCGCACTTGGTGTAGATCAGGGCGAAGGGGATACCTTCCTCTCCGAGCTCGGTAATGAAATCGCGGTCGATAGTCTGCAGGTCGTGGCGGGCGTCGAGCAGGACGAAGAGCAGGACGAGGTCTTCCGAATGGAGGATGTAGTCGCCGATGATCTCCTGCAGCTTTTCGCGCCCTTTCTTGCCCATCTTCGCGTAGCCGTAGCCGGGCAGGTCGACCAGATACCAGGAATCGTTGATCAGGAAATGGTTGACCAGCTGGGTTTTACCAGGTGTTGAAGAGGTGTGTGCAAGGCCGTTTTGGCCGCAGAGGCGGTTGATCAGGGAAGATTTGCCGACATTGCTCCGTCCGATGAAGGCGAATTCCGGATGACGGGTCTTCGGCTTCTGGTCCGTGTGCTGGCTGCTTCCGGCGAAAAGTGCCTGCTTGATAATCATGGCGACGGAGGATTATTGATGCAAAAGTACGAAATAATATCGAATTTTTACCGTATATTTGTCAACAGTGAATTGTGGATATGGAGGAGAAGAATCCCATCGGCTTACTGGCCCTGCAGGAGCAGGTGAAGCGTCATCTGGAAGACCATTTCTTCGAGTCTGTCTGGCTGCAGGCCGAAATCAGTGAACTCAAGCAGAACCCCTCCGGGCACTGCTATCTGACCCTGGTCGAGAAAGACCCAGGCTCGAACGCCCTGCTGGCCAGGGCGTCGGCTGTCGTCTGGGCCTCGACCTGGCGGATGGTCAAACCGTATTTCGAGGCCCAGACCGGCCGGTCCCTGGCGCCGGGCCTGTCGGTCCTTGTGCGGGTTCAGGTAAGCTATTCGGTCCTTTACGGCCTTTCGCTCGTAATCTACGACATAGACCCGTCCTTTACCGTCGGCGAACTGGAACTGGCGCGGCAGCGCACCATCGCCCGGCTCGAAGCGGAAGGTATGTTCGATATGAACGCACAGCTGTCGCTTCCGCTTCTCCCGCGGCGACTGGCCGTCGTCTCGAGCCCGACGGCTGCTGGCTGGCGCGATTTCCGGCGTCAGCTCGAGGGGAACGAATATGGTTTCTGCTTCCGTCTGCAACTGTTTCCGGCTGTGATGCAAGGCGATGCGGCTCCTGAAAGCATCATCGGCGCCCTCGATCAGATAGCCGCAGAAGCAGATTCCTTCGACGCCGTCCTGATCCTTCGCGGCGGTGGCGGAGCCATGGATCTGGTCTGTTTCGACGACTATGAACTCGCGGTCAACGTGGCGCAATTCCCGCTTCCCGTCCTGACGGGCATCGGCCATGACCACGATTTCCACATAGTGGACATGGTGGCACACACCCACGTCAAAACGCCCACCGCGCTCGCCGACTGGCTCCTCGACCGCTTCGCGGGCGAGGCCTGGCGGCTCGACACCCTGGTCCAGCGGCTCCATCTGGCCGTCCGCACCCACGCCGCAGCGCAGCTCGGTGCTCTTGAAGCACTCAAAATCAGACTGGTACACGCCGTGCTCGACCGGCACGCCGACGCCCTGCACGCCCTCGACCTGCTCGAGCGCCGCGTCGAAGCCGCAGATCCCCACCGAGCCCTCGACCGCGGCTTCCTGATCGCCCTCAAAGACGGCCACCGCACCGACCGCGCCGCCGCCTTCACCCCCGGCGACCGCCTCACCCTCCTCTTCCGCGACGGCTCCGTCGAAGCCGAAGTCAGCAAGGTCAAGCCCGAAGGTTTTTGACGGATACCTGCAGCGCAGCGTTCTTGCAATAGATAGCGACCGGGGGTTGGATTTATCAGAATTATTCTGTAAATTTGAAAGATTTACAATGGGTTGTCCATGAAAGAGAAAAAATACGAAGAAGTCTATGCCGAACTGGAGGCATTGATTGCCCGGATCGAGGATCCGGAGCGGGATTTGGCGTCGATCGGCGCCGATGTGAAGAAAGCGATGGAGTTGATCCGGTGGTGCCGTGACTATGTGCGCGGCAGCCAGGAAGAAACCGAAAAACTGATGAAGGAGGAAGCCTGATGAAAATATGGAAGAAAGACCCGTGGCTGGAACCGTACGGGAAAATCGTCGAACGCCGTAACCAGCAGATCATCATCCGCAAGCAGGAAATCGCAGGCTACGGGAAACCCTTGAGGGACGCCGTCAACGGCGCAATGTACTATTGCCTGCACCGGGAGTCTGGCGCGTGGGTGTTCCGCGAGTGGGCGCCCAATGCCACGAAGATCTACCTGACCGGTGATTTCAACGGCTGGCGCCGCAGCGACGAGTGGGCGCTCAAGCCCCTCGGCGGCGGGAACTGGGAGCTCCGGGTGCCGGAAGAGAAAATAGCCCACGGCGACCTGTACAAATGGTATGTCGAATGGCCCGGCGGTGGGGGAGAACGCATCCCCGCTTATGCTACGCGTTGTGTGCAGGACCCTGAGAGCAAGGTTTTCTGCGCGCAGGTCTGGGCCCCGGAAAAACCGTACCGCTGGCGGAAGAAGCGCGGTCCGAAGATTGCCAATCCGCTCATCTACGAAGTCCATATCGGCATGAGCTCCGAAGCGCAGAAGGTCGCTTCATTCACCGAATTCCGCGAACAAGTGCTTCCCCGTGTCATTGAAACGGGTTATAATACACTGCAGATCATGGCCTTGCAGGAGCATCCCTACTACGGAAGCTTTGGCTATCAGGTGTCGAATTTCTTTGCGCTGAGCAGCCGTTTCGGCACGCCCGAAGAGTTCAAGGCACTGGTCGATGCGGCCCATCAGGCCGGTATCGCCGTGATCATGGACGTGGTCCACAGCCACGCCGTGAAGAACGAGGTGGAAGGCCTCAGCCGCCTGGACGGCTCTTACACCACGTATTTCCACGAAGGTCCCCGCGGCGAGCATCCCGCGTGGGGCTCGCGCTGCTTCGACTACGGAAAGGGCCAGACCCTGCATTTCCTGCTGTCCAATCTCAAGTACTGGATGGAGGAATACTGCCTCGACGGCTTCCGTTTCGACGGGGTGACGAGCATGCTCTACTACGACCACGGGCTGGAGCGTGATTTCAACGGGTATCCCTGCTATTTCGACGGTGGTCAGGACGAAGATGCGATTACCTACCTGGGCCTTGCCAACGTGCTGGTGCACGAAATGAACCGGAACGCTTTCACGATTGCCGAAGACATGTCGGGCATGCCCGGCCTGGCCGCCCCGCTGCGCGACGGCGGCATCGGT
Source organism: Bacteroidales bacterium UBA3290 (assembly GCA_002361615.1). GTDB lineage: Bacteria > Bacteroidota > Bacteroidia > Bacteroidales > UBA932 > Cacconaster. The sequence continues at coordinate 143,403 of DETK01000044.1, read as the reverse complement.
TTCGACTATCGGATGAGCATGGGCGTGGCCGACCACTGGATCAAGTGGATCAAGGAGCGCAGCGACTGGGACTGGAGCATGGGCGAGATATGGTGGGAACTCTCAGGCAAACGGGCCGACGAGCGGACCATCAGCTACGCCGAGTGCCACGACCAGGCGCTGGTAGGCGACAAGACGATCATCTTCCGCCTGATTGACAAGGAGATGTATACGGCCATGAACTGCGCTTCGCAGAATCTGGTGGTCGACCGGGGCATCGCCCTGCACAAGATGATCCGTCTTGTCACGCTGGCCACGGCGGGCGACGGCTACCTGACATTCATGGGCAACGAATTCGGACACCCCGAGTGGATCGATTTCCCGCGGGAAGGCAACAATTGGTCGTACTTCTACGCCCGCCGCCAATGGTCTCTGGTCGACAATCCGGATCTCCGGTACCGGGGCCTGTGGCGCTTCGAGCAGGCAATGCTCGCGCTGGCGCGGGAGAGTGCTCTTCTGTCCGTCCCGCCCGTCTGCCTGCGCAGCGACGAGGAAAAGAAGGTTCTGCTCCTGGAGCGGGCAGGCCTGGTGTTCGCTTTCAATTTCAATCCGGAACATTCTTTCGACAATTATGGATTCGCCGTCCCGGCTGGCACCTACCAGGTCGTCCTCGACAGCGATGCGAAGGAATTCGGCGGATTCGGCCGCAACGACGCCTCCGTGCGCCATCTGACGCGACCCGAAGCGGGCGCGGACCAGCTCTATCTGTATCTTCCGAGCCGGACGGTTCAGGTACTTAAGAAGATATGATAAGATATCTTAGTTTTTCTTAAATTTGCGCGATTAAACTGTACGTGAGACAATGGCTTATTTGCAATTCAACAAGGCGGAACTCGTGAACCTCGAGTACTCCCTCAAGCGGGAGCTTCTCGCGACCAACCGGGCCGGCGGCTACTGCAACACGACGATCGTGTGCTGCAACACCCGCAAGTACCACGGCCTTTTCGCCGTTCCGATCGAGAAGTTCGGCGGACACCGCTATATGCTCCTGTCGGCACTCGACGAGACCCTGTTCCAGCACGGCATGCCTTTCAACCTGGGCATCCATTGCTATGGCGACGTGTACGAACCCCGTGGCCACAAGTATATCGTGGATTTCGAGATGGATCCCTTCCCGGTGATCACCTACCGGGTGGGCGGCATGCTCTTCAGGAAAGAAATCCTCTTCGCAGCGGGCAGCGAACAGCTGATGATCCGCTACACGCTGCTGGATGCGCACTCCCATACGGTACTCCGGCTCAAACCCTATCTGGCCTTCCGGAGCATCCATGCGCTGACCGTGGCCAATGCGGACGCCGACACCCATTACAAGAACATCGAGGGCGGCGTGTCGTTCTGCATGTACCGCGACTTCCCGGATCTGAACCTGCAGCTCTCCAAGCCCTGCGAATACATCCATGTCCCCGACTGGTACAGGAATGTCGTCTATAAGGAAGAATACCGCCGCGGTTTCGACTGCCAGGAAGACCTGCTGGTCCCGGGCTTTTTCGAGATGCCGCTCGAGAAAGGGGAGAGCGTCGTTTTCTCCGCTTCGACCACGCCCCTTCCGCCCCAGAACCTCAAGGCCCAGTTTACCCGCGAGACCAAGCGCCGGATGCCGCGCGACAACTACGACAACTGCCTGAAAGCCGCAGCCGAGCAGAATTTCGCCGAGAAAGGGAAATTCTCCCGTATCTGCACCGGCTTCTCGTGGCACGAGATCGGCGGCATGCGCGAGACCTGCATCGCCCTGCCGGGCCTGACGCTCTGCAACAAGGGCGACGCCAAGCTGTTCGAGAAGATCCTCTCCGACCTGATCACCGAAAATACCGACGCTTTCCTCCAGGGAAGCAACCAGGTAGAATCTCCGCTCCGCCTGACCGAGGCGGTGCAGCAGCTGGCCCGCTTTACCGGCGACGAGGCAGGTGCCTGGAAGAAATATGGCAAGTTCCTCAAGAAGGTGGTCGAAAGCTACATGGGCGGCCGCCCCGAAGTGAGGCTCCACGACAACGGCCTGCTCTGGGCAGAGAAACCGGGTGTGGCCCTGAGCTGGATGAACGCCTACATCGACGGCAAGCCCGTGACCGAACGCCGTGGCTACCAGGTGGAGACCAACTGCCTGTGGTACAACGCTGTGTGCTTCGCCTTGGAGATGGAGACCCGCTATGGGAAACCCGGTGCCTTCACCCGGCGCTGCCAGGAAGTCAAGGCGGCCATCGAAGCCTGCTTCTTCGACCTGTTCTGGGTCGAAGCCCGCAGACACCTGGCTGACTACGTGGACGAGAACGGACAGAATGTCTTTACCCGTCCCAACCAGCTGTATGCCTGTTCGCTGGCCTACAGCCCCGTGTCCGAGGAAGTGCAGGCCGAGATCCTGCACGCCGTCTCACGGGAACTGGTGACCACGCGCGGCATCCGCACGCTGTCGCCGAAGAACCCGCTCTACCGCTCCCGCTACGACGGCAACCAGATCGAGCGTGACACCGCCACCCACAACGGTTGTACGCGCCCCTGGCTGCTGGGTGCCTATGCCGATGCCAGTTTCAAGCTCTTCGGTCCTTCGTTCGTGCGCAAGGCGCAGGAGCTGGTCGACGGCTTCCAGGAAGACCTGAACATCCACGGCATCGCGGCCGTAGCCGAGATCTACGATGGCGACCCGCCGTACAACCCGCACGGTGCCATCAACTCCGCGCTCAGCGTGGCGGAGATCCTCAGGGTGAAATATCTGATCAAGCAATATAAGGATAAGGAGGAATCGCTATGAGAGTCCTGATGTTCGGCTGGGAATTTCCGCCCCATATCGCGGGCGGTCTGGGAACAGCCTGCTATGGCATGACCAAGGGCCTGGCCCATTGCGGCGTGGATGTGCTTTTCGTCATGCCGTCCGCGAGCGGTGACGAAGACCAGAGCGCCGTGCGCATCATCAATGCCAGCGACGTGGCCGTCTATGACACGTGCCACGACATCGAAGAGTTCCTCGGAAAGGTCCAGTTCCTGCGCGTGGGCTCCAACCTGCATCCCTACATCGACCCGACCGACTTCACCGAGCTGGTGGAGGAGGAACAGCGCAGCCAGGCCGAGGAATTCAAGTTCTGGTTCCGCCAGAAATACAAATTCTCCGGCAAATACGGCAAGAACCTCATGGAAGAGGTCTCCCGCTACGCCATGGTAGCCGGAGCGATCGCGGCCGAGCAGGAGTTCGACGTGATCCACGCTCACGACTGGCTTACCTATCTGGCCGGCATTGCCGCCAAGCGTGTGTCCGGTAAGCCGCTGGTCATCCACGTGCACGCCACCTCTTTTGACCGCGGCAGCGCCGACAACATCGATACGCGCGTCTATGCCATCGAACGGCAGGGTATGCTCGAAGCCGACAAGGTCATCACGGTGAGTGACCTGACCCGCAACATCGTCATCAACAAATACGGCATCGATCCCGAGAAGGTCGTGACGGTCCACAATGCCGTGGATTTCTCCGGCCGGGAAAAGATTTCGGTCAACCGCGGCGTGAAAGACAAGGTCATCACCTTCCTGGGCCGCATCACCTTCCAGAAAGGCCCCGAGTATTTCATCGAGGCGGCCGCCAAGGTGCTCAAGGTCTGTCCGGACACCCGCTTCGTGATGGCCGGCAGCGGTGACATGATGAACCGCTGCGTCCGCTACGTGGCGAAGCTCGGCATCGCCGACCGATTCTACTTCACGGGATTCCTGCGCGGAGACGACGTCCAGAAGATGTTCGCCCTCTCCGATGTCTATGTGATGCCTTCGGTCTCCGAACCCTTCGGCATCTCGCCGCTCGAGGCGATGAAGACCGACGTGCCGACCATCATTTCGAAACAGTCGGGCGTGGCCGAAGTGCTCAAGTATGCCATCAAAGTCGACTTCTGGGACGTCAACGCCCTGGCCGACGCGATGTACGGACTCCTCAATTACCCGGCACTCTCCAGTCTGGCCGCGGAGAAAGGCCGCGAGGAAGTCGACAACCTCAAATGGGACAGCGCCGCCATCAAGGTGAAGCGGGTTTATGAATCGGCCGTCAGCGGAAAATAAAAAAAGTAACGATATGAATAAGTCAGTTTGTTTCTACTTCCAGGTCCACCAGCCCGACCGTCTGCGGCAGTTCCGCTTCTTCGACATCGGCAACGACTACCATTATCTCGACGATTTCTCCAACCGGACCATCGTGCGCCGGGTGGCGGAACGCTGCTACCTGCCGGCCAACCGGCTGCTGCACGACCTCATCCTGCGGCACAACGGCGCCTTCAAGGTGGCCTTCTCCATCTCGGGTGTCGCCATCGAGCAGTTTGAACGCTATGCTCCTGAGGTGATCGACAGTTTCAAGTCGCTCGCCGACACCGGCTGCGTGGAATTCCTGGCCGAGACCTATTCCCATTCGCTCGCTTCGCTCTCCTCGATGACGGAGTTCAAGAAGCAGGTCAAGCAGCACGCCGACCTGACCAAGCGCCTGTTCGGCGTCAAGCCCACCGTGTTCCGCAACACCGAGCTCATCTACTCCGACGCCATCGGCGCCGCCGTGGCCGAGATGGGCTATGGGGTGATGCTGACCGAGGGCGCCAAGCACATCCTGGGTTGGAAGAGCCCCAACTTCGTCTATGTGAACGCCATCAACCCGCGCCTGAAACTCCTGCTGCGCAACTTCAACCTGAGCGACGACATCGCCTTCCGTTTCTCGGACAAAGCGTGGAACGGCTGGCCGCTGACGGCCGACAAGTTCGCCGACTGGGCCCTCTCCGCCCTTGAGAAAGACGATGTGCTGAACCTCTTCATGGACTACGAGACCTTCGGTGAGCACCAGCGCAGTGCCAGCGGCATCTTCGATTTCCTGAATGCCGTACCTGCCGCGATCCTGTCCCGCAAGCTGGATTTCTGCACGCCTTCCGAGGCCGCGCAGCGCTATCAGCCCGTGGCACCGCTCCACGTTCCGTTCCCGATCTCCTGGGCCGACGAGGAGCGCGACACCAGCGCCTGGCTGGGCAACGAACTGCAGGAGGAAGCGTTCAACAAGCTGTACGCCCTGGAGGCCGATGTTTACAAGACCAAGGACGACAACCTGATCGGTGTTTTCCGCAAGCTGCAGGAGAGCGACCACTTCTACTACATGTGCACGAAGTTCTTCTCCGACGGCAGCGTCCACAGCTACTTCAACCCCTACGACACGCCCTATGAGGCCTTTATCAACTACATGAACGTCCTGGCCGACTTCGAGCTGCGCGTCAATGAAAAACTGAAATCCGCAAAGAAGGCAAAAAACCTGAATTGACTCTATGAATCATGATTTTACGATGCCCGACTACCTGTTCGAGACCAGTTGGGAAGTTTGCAACAAGGTAGGCGGAATCCACACCGTTATTGCCACCAAAGCCCTCTTTCTGGGCACTTCATTCAAGAAAAACCACCATATCCATATCGGTCCTGATGTCTGGCGCGACGTAGACCAGAACCCGGAATTCAAGGAAGATCCGATGCTGTTCCGCTCGTGGCGCATGGCCGCGGCGAAAGAGGGGCTCCGCCTCCGCATCGGCCACTGGAACGTCGCCGGAGAGCCTGTGGCCATCCTGGTCGACTTCACGACCTTCATCGGGAACAAGGACCAGATCCTGACCGAGCTCTGGAAGCGCTTTGGCGTGGACTCCATCAGCGGCGGCTGGGATTATGTCGAATCGGCCCTCTTCGGTTATGCGGCCGGAAAGGTGATCGAGAGTTTCGTGCGCTACAACGTCAAACCGCACGACAAGGTCGTCGCCCAGTTCCACGAATGGATGACCGGCGCCGGCCTGCTCTACCTCAAGATGGCGAATCTCCCCATCGGCACGATCTTCACCACACACGCCACGGTCATCGGCCGTTGCGTAGCCGGGAAGAACATCCCGCTTTACGACGGACTCGAGAACCTGGACGCTGACCGACTGTCCCACGAGTACGGCGTCGTGGCCCGCCATTCGCTTGAGAAGGCGTCCGCCACGGCTTCCGACGTATTCACGACCGTCAGCCAGATCACGGCCCTCGAGTGCAAGCAGTTCCTCGGCCGCGACTGCGACGTCATCACGCCCAACGGCTTTGAAAACAGTTTTACTCCCGATGCGGAGCACTACGACGAATGCCGCGCTGCGGCCCGCGCCAAACTGCTGGAGGTGGCCTCTGCCATGGCCGGTGAGAACTTCGATGACAACGACCTGCTGGTCGCCATCGGCGGCCGCTACGAATACAGCAACAAAGGTATCGACGTATTCCTCGACGCACTCGGCCGGATCAATGACGGAAAGGGCGCCGGACGCCATATCCTGGCCTTCGTGATGGTCCCTTCGGGCAACAACGGCCCTGACAAGGAACTTCTTGCCAAACTGGGCGGAAGCGCGGGCGCACACACCACCCAGACCACTCACTATCTGATGGATGACTACGATATCGTCATGCGCCGTTTCCGGGAGCTCAAGCTCGACAATAAGCCGGGAAGCAAGGTGCACGTGTTCTTCGTGCCGACCTACCTGAACGGCGACGACGGCATCTTCAACATGCGCTATTACGACCTGATTCCGGGTATGGACCTGACCGTGTTCCCGTCGTATTATGAGCCCTGGGGCTATACACCGCTCGAGTCGCTCGCCTTCAGCGTGCCGACCACGACCACCTCGCTGGCCGGCTTCGGCCTCTGGGTGCGCGAGCACTGTAAAGAGCCGCATCCGGGCATCCAGGTGATCGAGCGCAACGACGCCAACTATGCGGATGTCGTTTTGCAGGTCGCGGACCGGATCGTGGAGGCTGCCGGACTGGATTCCGGCACGGCGGCAGCCTGGCGGCAGAATGCCAAGGAGATTTCTGAAGTTGCCCTGTGGCGCAACAACATCGTCTATTATAAGGAAGCCTATACCGAGGCCATCGGCAAGGTGCAGGCTTCACGCAAGGTCTTTACCGAGATTCCCGACGACCACCTGCATCCTTCTCCGCGGTATGCGGCCGGTCAGCCTTCCTGGTCGAGTGTCTTCATCAGCCGCGAGCTGCCCGAGCGGCTCCGTCCCCTCGACGCCCTGGCCAAGAATCTCTGGTGGTGCTGGAATCAGTCGGCCATCGACCTGTTCAGCGGGATTGATGCCGCGCTGTGGAAACAGACCGGCGGCAATCCGCTCCTGCTGCTCGACAAGATTCCGCTCAAGCAGTACCGCAAACTGGAACAGGATCCTTCGTTCCTTGTCCGGATGGACGCCGTGTACGAGGAGTTCAAGGCCTATATGGATGAAAAGGCTTCCCGCAAGGGTGCCCGCGTGGCCTACTTCTGCATGGAGTACGGTATCGACACGTCGCTGAAGATCTATTCCGGCGGTCTGGGTATCCTGGCCGGCGACTACCTGAAGGAAGCCTCCGATATGAAAGTCAACATGACGGCGATCGGCCTGCTGTACCGTCACGGTTACTTCACCCAGCGCCTGTCGGCCTACGGCGACCAGATTGCCGACTATGAACCGCAGGATTTTACGAAGATTCCGGCTTCACCGGTGCATGACGCCCAGGGCAACTGGCTGAAAATCAGCGTAGCCTTCCCGGGCCGTAATATCAATGCCCGTATCTGGAAGGTCGAGGTAGGCCGCACCGATCTCTTCCTGCTCGACACCGACTACGAAGACAATCTCCCCGAAGACCGCCAGGTAACCCATCAGCTCTACGGCGGTGACTGGGAGAACCGCCTCAAACAGGAACTGTTGCTCGGTGTGGGCGGTGTCCGCGCCCTGCGCGCGCTCGGCATCGAGGCCGACGTGTACCACTGCAACGAAGGCCACGCCGCTTTCTGCGGTTTCGAACGCCTGCGCGAGTACATCCAGAACGACAATCTTTCCTATCCGGAGGCACTGGAAGTGGTGCGCGCCTCTTCGCTCTTCACCACGCACACCCCGGTTCCGGCCGGACATGACGCCTTCACGGAAGACCTGCTGCGTATCTATATCTCGCACTACCCCGAGCGGATGAAGATCGACTGGAACACCTTCATGGGCCTGGGCAAGATCCATCCCGAGGACCCTGCCGAGAAGTTCTCCATGAGTTTCCTGGCCGCCAATCTCTCGCAGGAGATCAACGGCGTCAGCTGGCTGCACGGCCGCGTGAGCCAGAAGATCTTCGCGCCGATGTGGCCGGGCTACCTGCCGGAAGAACTCAATGTGAGCTCCGTCACCAACGGCGTCCACTATCCCACGTGGACGGCCCCCGAGTGGAAAGAGATCCACGCCAAGGTCTTCGGCAAGGAATTCCAGACACACCACTACGACAAGCGCTGCTTCGAAGGTATCTACGAAGTGCCCGACGAGAAGATCTGGCATACCCGCCAGATACTGCGCAAGCGTCTGATAGACAAGGTTAAGGAAGTAATGGCCGACACCACCCTGACGAGCCACTACTCGCCGCACGAGATCGTCAAGATCCGCAAGACCCTGCGTGACGACGTGCTGACCATCGGCTTCGCGCGGCGCTTCGCCACCTATAAGCGGGCTACGCTGCTGTTCAGCAATCTGGACCGTTTGAATGACATCGTCAATAATCCGGATCGTCCCGTGCAGTTCCTTTTCGCCGGCAAGGCCCATCCCGCCGACCGCGCCGGTCAGGACCTGATCAAACGCATCATCGATATCTCCAAGATGCCGCAGTTCCTGGGCAAGATCGTGTTCGTGCCGAACTACGACATCTCCATCGCCAAGTTGCTCGTCCAGGGCGTCGACGTCTGGATGAACAACCCGACCCGTCCGCAGGAAGCCTCCGGTACCAGCGGCGAGAAGGCTGTGATGAACGGTGTGATGCACTTCTCCGTGCTGGACGGATGGTGGGTGGAAGGCTACAAGCCGGGCGCCGGCTGGGCCCTGAAGATGGAGCGTACCTACGACAACCAGTCCTTCCAGGATGACCTCGATTCATCGACCATCTACAATATCATCGAGACTGAGATCGTGCCTTGCTTCTACGACAAGGATGCCAAGGGCATTTCCAAGAACTGGGTGGAAACCATCAAGAACACGGTGGCGATGGTGGCCTGCAACTTCACTACCAACCGCATGCTCTCGGACTACTGCAACAAGTACTACGAGCCGCTCAAGGAACGGGCCGAAAAACTGCTGGCCGACGATTTCGCCCTTGCACGCGACATCGCTTTCTGGAAGAAACGCGTCCGCCGCGAGTGGGACCATATCGAAATCGTCTCGTACAGTCGTCCTGAAAACCTTCGTACCACGATGACGCTCGGCCAGGCCTACAACGCTGAACTCGTGGTCCGGATCGGCGATCTCGATCCGGAAGACCTGGGCGCGGAAGTCATCCTGACGGAGCAGAATGCCAAGGGTGAGCACCATATCGTGGCGCTCTACGATTTCAAGTTGGCATCGTTTGAAAACGGTGTCGCCACCTGGCGTGCGGAAATCGTACCGGAGTTCTCCGGTACCTACGAGGCAGCGGCCCGGCTCTTCGCCCGGAACCCCGCCCTGCCGCACCGGCAGGATTTCGAACTGGTGAAATGGCTGTAGCGGCAACCGGCTTTTTCGATGGCGTACATCTGGGTCACAAGCAAGTGATCGGACAGATGTGCGCCATCGCCCGTCAGCGGGGGCAGGAGAGCCTGCTGGTCACTTTCTGGCCGCATCCGCGCAGCGTACTGCAGCAGGATGCCGACCGGCTGCGGCTGCTGACTTCGCTCCGGGAGAAACGCGAGCGCTGCCTCTCCTATGGCGTGGACCGTTTCGAGATCCTTCCCTTTACCCGGGCTTTCAGCCAATTGGGGGCTGAGGAGTTTGTCCGCGAATACCTGGTCAAGCAGCTGGGCGTGACGACGCTCATTCTCGGCTACGACCATCGGCTCGGCCACGACAGCTTCGATTCGCCGGAGCAGATGATGGAAGTCGTGGCGCGCTGCGGCGTCGAACCGATACGCGTCGAAGCCTTTTCGGCAGGAGATGGTGCCGTCAGTTCGACGAAAATCCGTGCTGCGCTCTGCGAGGGCGACATCGCTGCAGCCGAGGCCATGCTCGGGTATCGCTACAGTCTCTGCGGCGTCGTGGTGGCCGGCAACAAGATCGGCCGCAAGCTGGGCTTCCCGACAGCCAATATGCAGCTCTACGAACCCCTGAAACTCGTCCCCGCCAGCGGTGTCTATGCCGTATGGGTGGACGTGCTCGGCCAGCGATGCAAAGGGGTCTGCAATATCGGTGTCCGGCCCACCGTAGGGCAGGGGAACGCCCTTACCATCGAGACGCATATCCTCGACTTTGACCAGGATATCTACGGCTTGGACCTGCGCATCGAATTCGTCGCCCGCCTGCGGGAAGAACGCCGTTTCGCGTCGCTCGGACAGCTCAGTGAGCAGCTGGCCCAGGATTGTCAAAAAGCGGTTCAGATAATTGGGTATTAAAGAAAAAAGCCGTATATTTGCACAAAATAACGAACACGGAAAGGGTCCCACAAGGATGGGATTCTTTTCTTTTTAACTTTGTATAAAATGGGAGAATCACATTACGTTACACAAGAAGGACTCGATAAACTGCGCGAAGAACTGGCAGCCATGATCGCCGAGCGTCCCGTCATCTCGCGTGCGATCGCCGAAGCGCGTGACAAGGGCGACCTTTCGGAGAATGCCGAATACGACGCCGCACGCGAAGCACAGGGCATGCTTGAACTCAAGATCAGCAAGATGCAGGACCTGATCGCCAACGCCAAGGTGATCGACGAGTCGAAAATCAATACCGAGACGGTCCAGATGCTGACGAAAGTCAAGCTGAAGAACCTGGGCACCGGCGCTACGGTATCCTACACTTTCGTCGGAGAAAGCGAGGCGAACATCCTGGAAGGGAAACTCGCCATGACCACCCCCATCGGAAAAGCCCTGATGGGCCACCGCAAAGGCGAGGTCGTTCCCGTCACGGTCCCTTCCGGCGTCATCAAGTTTGAAATCCTCGAAATCTCGATCTAGCCATGGCATCCATTTTCAGCCGTATCGTGGCGGGCGAAATCCCGTCGTGGAAAGTCGCCGAAGACGAGAACTACTACGCCTTCCTCGACATCAATCCCCTGGCGGAGGGACATACCCTCGTGATTCCCAAGAAAGAGGTGGACTACATCTTCGACCTTGACGACGAGACCTATGCCGGACTCTGGCAGTTCGCCGCCCGCGTGGCGAAGGCCGTCCGCGCCGCCGTCCCGTGCAAGCGGGTGGGCGTAGCCGTCCTGGGCATGGAAGTGCCGCATGCGCACATCCATCTGGTCCCGCTCCAGACCGAAGGGGATATGGATTTCCGCAAGGAGAAAAAACAGCTTTCCCCCGAGCGCTTCGCCGCCATCGCGACCGCCATTTCCGAGGCATTCAACCAATGAGACCGCTTCCTATGAAAAGACTCTTTTTCTGTCTGCTCGCCCTTGCCCTGGTCGTCACGGCCTGCGACCAGGCTTCGACGGCCCGCATCAGCGCCACCATCGAAGGAGCGCCCAACACCGCCATCGTCCTGGAGAAACTCAATTACAACCGCCTCCAGACCATCGATACGATCCGTACCGACGGCGCCGGCCAGTTCAACTACAAGGTCAGACTCAAGGGCAACGAACCGTATTTCTACTACCTGTACCGCGAAGGAAGCCCCATCGCTTCGCTGATCCTGCTTCCGTCCGACCAGGTCACGGTCGTCGTGCCGCAGGAAGGCCGTTTCACGGTTGAAGGTTCTGAAGAATCCACGCTGTTCCAGGAAGTCAATGAAGCCTATGCCCGGGCTTCCGACCAGATCCGCAACCTGACCGCCAGCATCACGGACGAGACGCCCGAAGCCAAAGTCAAGGAGGTCAACCAGCAGCTGAGCAAGCTGTATATCGATTACAAGCGCAGTGCAATCAAATACATGGTCACGCATCCGCACTCCATCACCTCCGCCGTGGTGGCATTCCAGAAATTCGGAGACGACCTGCCTGTTTTCGGTCAGGAAAGCGATTTTGTGATTCTTCAGGCTGTGCGGGATTCGCTCTCGTCGGTCTATCCGAAATCGGAGTTCCTGACGGCGCTTCGCGACGAGGTCGATTCCCGTGCCCGCAACATGGAACTTTCCTCCCGTCTCGGCGATGTCGTGGTGATCAATTTCCCCGAACTCATGCTCCCCGATATGGAAGGCCAGACCCGCCGGCTGTCCGAACTGGACGGCAAGGTGATCGTGCTTTCGTTCTGGAGCGTGGGGCAGACCGAACATAAACTGTTCAACGTCGACCTGGTCGACCTGTACAAGAAATACCATGCCCAGGGCCTGGAAGTCTATCAGGTGAGCCTTGATATCGACAAGGGTGTCTGGGCCTCGACCGTCCGCAGCCAGAACCTTCCCTGGATCAACGTCAACGACGGACTGGGTGTCGACTCACCCGCTGTGGCTACCTACAACGTCACCCGTATCCCCACCATGTTCGTGATCGGAAGGGACGGTGAAATCCTGGGTACCGACGTTTTCGAGAAAGACGCGCTGGAGCAGATCGTGCGCAAGGCGCTGTAACAGGCGGGAGTTCAGAGAACGGCGTGCTTGGTCACGCCGGCCACGAATTCTTTCAGATAGAAGGGTTCAAAGTACGCAATGTCTTTGAACTCTTTTTTTTGCAGGGCTGCCAGCGCCGGTGCGGCCATGGCGGAAGCCATGGGCGGACACTCCTGGAAGGAAGCGTTGGGGTGGTGGCAGATGTCCTGGAATTTGCGGATACCCGTGCCGATGAAGAGCACGGTGCCTTCATCGAGTTCTTTCCGGTAGCTGTCGGCATCGAGGATGACGGCTTCGGTGGGACCTGTCTTGCGGGCTGAACCGTCGAAGGGGGCGGCATAGACTTCCATCCTTCGGGCGTCGATCATGGCTATGATCCGGCCGTAAGACCCTTCTGCCTGGCAGGCGAGGATCTGGAGCGTATCGACACCGATCAGCGGTTTGCCCGCTCCGAAACAGTAGCCTTTTGCGGTGGATACACCCACGCGGAGACCGGTGTATGAGCCGGGGCCTTCGCTGACGGCCACGGCGTCGAGGTCACGGCTCTCCACCCCGGCTTCCCGGAGGACATCTACGATATAGGGGACCAGCATCGAGGACTGCTGGCGGGGCGTTTCGTCGAGGCGGCTGGCCAGGATGGCCTTGCCGTCGCAGACAGCCACGGAACAGCTTTCCGTGCTGGTTTCAATCATCAGGATTCGTTCACTCATGGTGCAGTATCTTGGCGGTCGGTTTGAGCTTCTGTCCTTCTTTGAGTTTCTCGCCGACGGCATCTGTCGGGCCGACGACGACCCGCTGGTCTTCGGAGAGACCGTCCCGGATTTCAATCCGGTCCAGGTCCTGGATGCCGGTGTTCACGCCGACGGCCCTGGCCTTGTCATCTTGATCCACGGTCCAGACGAAAGGGTCTTTGTCGCGAAGGAAGATGCTTTCAAGCGGAAGGGTCATACAGGCGCAGCGCCGGTCCGTGATGATCCGCACGGCGGCCGACATGCCGGGAAGGAACTTCAGCGAGTCGGGCAGCAGCTCGATCCGGACTTCAAAGTTAGCAACTTTTGCCGAGTTTGCAATCTGGGTCACCACACCGCGGAACTTCCGCCGCGGATAGGCGTCGATCTCAACCTCGACGCTGTCGCGCGTCTCGATGCGTACGATGTCGCTCTCTCCGACATCGGCCACCACTTCCATCCGGCTGAAATCGGCAATGCGGAACAGCTCGGTACCAGGCATCTGGCTGGTTCCGACGACTCGCTCGCCCTTCTCTACGTCCATGCGGGAGATAATGCCGTCCATCGGGGCGTAAAGGGTGGTTTTGAGCAGGTTCTCCCGGGCTTCCTTGAGTTGTGCCTCGCCGCTGCGGACGGCGAATTCGGCCGCCTGCAGGCCGCTGTGGGCGATGTCGAGTTCCGTGCGGGAGTGCTGGAGCTCGGCAGCTGAAATGGCGTTGAGCTCAAACAGGCGCTGGTTCCGTTCGTGGTTGGCCCGTGCCTGGCGTTCTTCTGCCCGCTGCCGGGCAAACTGGGCCCGCAGCGTGCCAAGCGAGGCGCTGGCCTGCTCTACCTGGGAGAGGTAGAGGTCAGGCCGGATCCGGAGGATGAGGTCGCCAGCTTCGACGTGGTCGCCTTCCTTGGCGCAGATTTCCACTACTTCGCCCGAGACGTCGGGCGAGATCTTGACTTCGACGACCGGGCGGACGGTTCCCGAAGCGGGAACGGATTCGACCAGGTCGCGCCGCTCCGGCTGGCAGACCGAAACTTCGGTGCGGGTGTTCCGCCCCGGCCGGATCAGGAGCAGCAACACGAGCGCCCCTGCGGCTGCCAGCATCAGTTTCCGGCTTCGGGGCAAGTCTTTGAATGTTTTCATAAGCGATAGCGCTCCAGCAGCTTGAGCTGGAACAGGTATTGCCATTTCGCCTGCAGGTAGTCCGAAACCGCCTTGAAATGATGGTTGCGGGCCAGGATGTAGTCCACAGCCGAAGCTGCGCCCAGATTGTATTTGGCCTCCATGACCGCGAGCAGACTCTCCATGGCCCGCAGGGTCTCTTCGGAGGAGAGATATTGCTGGCAGCAGTTGTCCGCTTCGATGGCTGCGCTGCGGATCCGGTCGGCCAGCTGCGTACGGACTTTTTCCACGCCCAGGCGGGCGAGGTCGCAGGCGAGGCGGCTTTTCCGGAGTTGGGAAGCGGCTTGAAATGCCTGGAATATCGGAATATCGAGCTGGAGACTTAGCGAAGGGTTTCGGTTCTCGTCAATCTGGGTACGGAAAGGCTGTCCGGCAGCACTGCTGTAGTAGGTTCCGTAACTGGCCGAGAGCCGCAGGCTCGGCAGGAAAGCTGCCTGGACCCGTGTCTGCTGGTGGCGCAAGCGTTCGAGCGAAGCCTGGGCACTGAGGAGTTCCGGTGCTTGCCGGATATAGTCGTCCATTTGCGTTTCGGAGATGAGCGGAACACGCGACAGGACCTCTTCCTGCTCGAAGGCGTCACCGGTGGCGAATGCCGCACCGGGCGGAAGATTCATCAGCCGTGTCAATGCCAGTGTGGCGGTACGCACCCGGCAGGACGCTTCCACCATGGCGGCTTTTTCAGCAGCTACCTGTGCTTCGATCTCACTCAGGGCTGTCTTCGGCTGGATGCCGGCTTCCACCATCAGGGCCGTGCGTTCCCGCTGCAGGACGATGGCGGAGAGGCTCTCTTCCGTGTAGGAGAGGATCTGTCTGGCCAGCATCAGTTGCAGATAGGCGCGGGTGACGTCGATGGTCAGGGCCTCGTCCTGCGAACGGGCATCCTGCCGTGCGGCCTCGACGGCCTTTTTGGCCGCCAGCCGGCCGTAATGTTGCGCAAAACCTTCGAACAGCGTGGCTGTGGCGGTCAGCGTAGCGCCGGTAGCCTGCGTGAGTTTGTTTTTGATGATCACCAGTTCCTGCATGTCCACGCTCCGGCCCCAGTTGAATTCCTGAGCCACGCCGGCGCGCAGCACGGGCAGGTGACCCGTCTGCATCTGGCGGAGTTCCGCCTTCCGGAGATCGATCTGGATGCGTTGTTCCCGGATGCCGGTGTTGTGTTCCAGGGCATACTGGATGCAGCGCTCGAGTGGCCAGGCTTCCTGTGCTTGCAGCCAGCCTGCCGCGAGGAAGAGTATCAATGTCAGGATCCGTTTTTCCATAGAGAAAAGGGGCTCTCTCGGGAGAGCCCCGGTCTTCGCTTGTCAGGCAGTCGGTTTATCCTTCTTGAACAGGAAAATGGCGCCGATAAAACGTGCGATTACACCCAGGATGTAGCCGATCGTATAGAGGGCGTCCTGTGCTTTTTTGTCCACGCCGCCCCAGACGAGAGCGGCCTCGTTGATTGCTACGGTTCTCATGTCTAGTCCTCCTTTCTTCTAACTGCTTGATCCAAAAAATCCATCCTTGATTCCCTTCAGGAGATTCGGCAGATAATCCGCAATCGTGTCGATCAGGTTGCGGATCTTCTCGAATACCTTGACGAAGATGTTCTTGTCGGTTCCGCCCCGGATCTGGAGCTCGGAAGAAGTCAGTTCTCTCCAACCTCGTCCATACAGTAATGTTTCTTCCATCGGTTAGCGTTTTTTTTGTGGTTTCCATCCTTTCAGGTGTCTGGAAATGACCTTTTTCCGTGCGCACGGATATTATTGTTCCTAGGATAGTGTCACGATGTGGTCGGCCAGGGCGGCATTGTCTTTCTTGTGGGTGATCATCATCACTGTGCCGCCCTCGTCGCGGAAGCGCCGGACCCGTTCGAGCAGGCAGCGTTGCGATGCCTCATCCAGGGAGGATGTGACTTCGTCGAGAATCAGGACCTTCGGCTCCCGGTAAAGGGCGCGGGCCAGGGCGATGCGCTGCCGCTGTCCGCCGGAGAGCAGACAGCCCCGTTCGCCGATCCGGGTGAAAAGGCCCATCGGCAGCTCGCGCACCATAGGACCCAGGTCCAGTTCTTCCAGCAGGCGGACGACCTTTTCCACGTCGGGATCAGGGTCCAGGCACGCCACGTTTTCGAGGATGGATCCGCTCAGGAGCTGCGGCTCCTGCGGGACGATCGATACGAAGCGGCGCCAGGATTCGAGCGAGAAAAGGCGGATGTCGTGCGGCCCGAGCCGGATGGCACCGTGCCGGACCGTGTAGTCGCGCATCAGCAGGGCGGCCAGCGAACTTTTTCCGCAGCCGCTCGGTCCCTGTACGGCCGTGATGCGTCCCGCCTGGAGTGTGAGACAGAAATCCTGCAGGAGTGGGGGCGCTCCGGGATAGGAGAAATCGATATGGTCGAAGATCAGGTCGTCGCCCGCTTTCGGGCAGAAATCGCCGATTCCGGTCTCTTCCGGCGGCAGCTGGGTGATGTCGCTGAGGCGCTCCCAGGCGATGCGGGCTTCCGTCAGATTGTCGTTGAGTTTGACAAGGTCGCCGAGCGGCGCGGAAAACCAGGCGGTCAGCGAGTAGAAGGAAACCAATGCACCGACCGTAAGGGATCCGGCGAAGATATACATCGATCCGGCTGTCAGCAGCGTGAGCGTCAGCATTTTGGCGATGCCGTCGGCAGCCGAGGCGAAGCCGCCTGCCCAGCGTCCGCCCCGGAAAAGCCTGTGGGCGAGCAGCACATATTCTTTTTCAATGTTACGGAGCAGCCGTTCTCCCTGTCCGAAGTAACGGACCGTCCGGACGGCCGTGATGCCTTCCACGGTCCGCTCCTCGAAGGCGGCGGACTGTTCGATGATGTCTCGGTTTACCCGGGTGTTCACCCTGTCGGCCACCAGATACAGGATCAGGTAGATAGGGATGAATGTCAGCATAAGCAGGGAGAGCCGCCAGTGGGTGGTGAACATCAGGGTAAACGAGACGGCCAGGATCAGGCTGCTGGTCAGGAGGGTCGAAAGGCCGTCGATGAGAAACGACCGGACCTTGGCCGCATCGCTGATCCGGGCATTGAGTTCCCCGGTGCCGCGCCGGGAGAAGAACGAGGCTGGCAGCCGGAACAGGTGTCTGAGGTATCGGAGGATGAGCTGGCTATCGAGCGAGATGGTCAGCCGGAGGGCGTAGATGACACGTCCGTAGCCGACCAGCAGTGTGCAGAGCATGACGGCGAGCATCAGGATGCCGGTAGCCGCCAGCCCGTGCAGGTCGCCCGCGGGCAGGACCTTGTCGATGATATGCTGCAGGAAGAGGGCGGTGCAGATGCCGGCAACGATATAGACGACCGAACCGGCCATCATCAGGATATATTCCTTTCCCGGAATCAGCCTCAGGCAGGAGGTCAGATCCTTCTTCCCGCTGCTCGGGCCCGGCTCCCCGGCAAGGTCCGGGTCCGGAACCATGGTGACCAGGTAACCCGTCCAGGCTTCCCGCAGTTCTTGCGTGGGGATGCGCCTGACCTTGCCGTATTCCGGATCCATGACGCGGGCATATCGGCCCGCCAGACCCTCCAGAACGACGAAATGCAGGTCGCCGCGGGCATTGACGATGTGCAGGATGACGGGATCCTGGATGCCGCACAGGCTTTCAAGCTGTTTGTCGTCGGACTTGAAGGCTGCGGCGCGGAAGCCGATCTGCGGGCAGGCGTCCAGGATACCTTTGATGCTGGTTCCCGCGCTGGATGTGCCGGAAGCCTCCCGGATGACCGACAAGGGGATATCTTGTCCGTGGTGTCGTGCCACGGAAGCCATGCAGGCAGCTGCACAGTCGGATACGTCGTGTTGTCTGATGGCTGTTTTCATCGTATTCCAGGTAAAAGAGGGAGCTCTCCCGCACGTGTCTTCTCGCCCACAAGACCATCTCACGCACGCTCCCTCGCGCTTGCTATATGAATAAAATGACCGACAGGATGGACAGCCCGAGGGTAGCCGCAAGCAGAAATGCATAAAGAAAGCCGGAAGAAGTTCGGGAAAAAGGCAGAAGATTCCAGGCTGCCACATCCTGTTCGGTCAGGCGTTGTATGCTTTGTCCGCGTTCCATTTGCTCGGGTTCTGTTTCCGGGAGCAAAGTTCAGCAGCAAAAATGGATTCGGGCCTGCAGAAAAGCAAAATCTTCGCCGGCGGGCGAAAATGGAAAAATTTAAATTTCTCCCTTGGAGAAAAGCTCCTTGAAATGCGGGAAGACCTCCTGGGAAAGCTGGAGCAGGGCAGGGTAGAAGCGCGACTCTTCCAGTTTCTCTTTCGGTATGAATTCCAGGAGGTTATTGGCTGAATCGACGAGGTACACGACGACCGAGAGCAACAGGATCGTCAAGATGAACGTCATGACGACGCCGAGTAGTTTGTTGAGCCATCCGAGCAGCGTAATCTTAATAATTTTTTCGATGATCCGGCCAAATAAACTTAATACCAGTGCAACTGCAAAAAAAATCAGGATGAAGGAAACGGCTTTTGCCCAGAATTCCGTCATTTTGACGTGCTCCAGAACCCATTGCGAGACCGGCGTAGCGAAGCGCAGCGAGAGGACGATGCCGAAATAGATGACGGCCAGCGCGACCAGCTGCTTGACCATTCCGTTCTTGATGCCGAAGAAGAGAGCCGGCAGGAAAAAGCATACGATGACGATATCGATGACACCCATAAAGAGAGTTTTTTCTTTGCGCAGCCCAAAATTAGTGAATTATCGTATCTTTGCAAATTCAAAATGATTACAAGCGCACCAAGACATGAGTTTTGCCGAATATAAAAAGCTGGACCTGGTGGCCGTGGGCAATGAGATCCGGGCCAAGTGGGAAAACGATAATACTTTCCGCAACGTTCTGAAAATGAGCGAAGGAGCTCCGAAGTTCATCTTCTTCGAAGGTCCGCCTTCCGCCAATGGAATGCCCGGTATCCACCACGTGATGGCACGGTCCATCAAGGACGCTGTGTGCCGCTACAAGACCCAGACGGGCTATCATGTCGAACGCAAGGCCGGGTGGGATACGCACGGCCTTCCCGTGGAGTTGGGCGTGGAGAAGAAACTCGGCATCACCAAGGCCGACATCGGCACGAAGATCTCGGTAGCCGAATACAATGCCACCTGCCGCAAGGAGGTGATGAAATACACGAAGGAATGGGCTTCCCTCACGGACCGGATCGGCTACTGGGTGGACATGGACGACCCGTATATCACCTACGACAACCGTTACATCGAGACGCTCTGGTACCTGCTTCGCAAGATTTACGACAAGGGCATGCTCTACAAGGGCTTTACCATCCAGCCGTATTCGCCGACCGACGGAACGGGCCTGAGTTCGCACGAACTCAACCAGCCCGGCTGCTACAAGGACGTGTCCGATACGACCGCTACGGTGCAGTTCGAGGTGGTCCGCGACGCGGCCTCGGAAAGACTTTTCGTGGATGGCCTTCCGCTCTACATCCTTGCCTGGACCACGACTCCCTGGACCCTTCCTTCGAACACGGCGCTTTGTGTCGGCCCCGACATCGACTACGTGCGCGTCCGCTCAGCCAATCCCTACTCGGGCAAGGAGGCTGTCTATATCGTCGCCCGCGACCTGGTCGGTGCCTGGTTCAATCCCAAGGGCAAGATTCCTTTCGAGGTGCTTGAGGGTTCCTGCAAAGGACGTGACCTTGTCGGCATCCGCTACCAGCAGCTGATTCCCTGGTTCAAGCCGCAGGGCGATGCCTTCCGCGTCATCCCGGGCGACTATGTGACCACGGAAGACGGTACCGGTATCGTCCACATCGCTCCGACCTTCGGTGCCGACGACAAGCGCGTCGCCGCCGCCGCAGGCATTTGCGGCATCCTTCCGATCGACAAGGACGGCAACCCGCAGGCCCAGGTGGACCGCCAGGGACGTTTCTGCCGCCTGGAAGACCTGGATCCCGACTACGTGAAGGAGAATGTGGACCCCTCTTACAAGGAATATGCGGGCCGCTACGTGAAAGCGGGCTACAAACAATACTTCGAGCACGTGGATGAAGAAGGGACGCTCGACATCGACCTCTGCGTGATGATGAAGGCTGACGGTCGCGCATTCAAGGTACAGAAGCACGTACACAGCTATCCGCACAGCTGGCGGACCGACCTTCCCGTGCTCTATTATCCCCTGGATTCGTGGTTCATCAAGGCCACGGCCGTGAAAGACGAGATGGTGGCGCTCAACCGCCAGATCACCTGGCGCCCGGCTTCGACCGGAACGGGCCGTTTCGGCCAGTGGCTGGAGAACATCCAGGACTGGAACCTGAGCCGCAGCCGTTTCTGGGGCACACCGCTCCCGATCTGGCGTACCGAAGACGGAAAGGAAGAGATCTGCATCGGTTCGGCCGCCGAGCTCTATGCCGAGATTGAAAAAGCCGTGGCTGCGGGTATCATGCCCAGCAACCCGATGAAAGACAAGGGATTCGATCCGAAAGACCCGAGTCTGGAGAATTACGAGCGCATCGACCTCCACCGTCCTTATATGGACCAGATCTTCCTCGTGTCGCCTACCGGCCGCAAGATGGTCCGCGAGAGCGACCTGATTGACGTGTGGTTCGATTCCGGCGCGATGCCGTACGCCCAGGAAGGCCTGCGCAACCTCGGCAGCGAGCGATTCGGCGCCACCGCCGATTTCATCGCCGAGGGCGTCGACCAGACGCGCGGCTGGTTCTATACCCTGCATGCCATCCATACCATGGTCAGCGGGACACCTGCGTTCAAGAGGGTTATCTCGAACGGCCTGGTGCTCGACAAGGCGGGCAACAAGATGAGCAAGCGCCTGGGCAATGCGGTCGATCCGTTCAAGGCACTCGACACCTATGGCGCCGACGCACTCCGCTGGTATATGCTGACCAACGCAGAGCCGTGGGACAACCTCAAGTTCGACGAGGCCGGCGTGGATGAGGTGCGCCGCAAGTTCTTCGGCACGCTCTACAACACCTACGCCTTCTTCGCTCTCTACGCCAACATCGACGGCTGGACGCCTCAGACGCCGGACCAAGGATCGCTCACTGAGATCGACCGCTGGATCGTCTCCCGCCTGAACAGCCTGATCCGCGATGTTCGCGCCGCTTATGAAGATTACGATATCAAGACGGCGGGCCGTCTGATCGAGAGTTTCGTCTGCGACGACCTCTCCAACTGGTATGTCCACCTGAACCGCAAACGTTACTGGGCCGGCGCCATGACCGCCGACAAACAGGCCGCCTACCAGACGCTCTACGCTGCACTGTACAACGTGGCCGTGCTGATGGCGCCCATCGCGCCTTTCTTCGCCGACCGGCTCTATCTCGACCTGACGGCACCCTGCCATCCCGTGGAGGGCTGTTCAGTCCACTTCGTGCAGATGCCCTCTCCCGATGATAGCCTGATTGACGCGGCGCTGGAAGAGCGCGTGAGCCTCTCCCAGACCGCGACTTCGATGGTGCTTGCCCTCCGCAAGAAAGTGGGTATTCCTGTCCGCCAGCCGCTGAAGAAGATGGTCGTGCCCGTAATCTCGGAGCAGGTGCGGACCCAGCTTTCCGCCGTGAAAGACCTGATCCTGGCCGAAGTGAATGTCAAGGAAATGGAATTCGTCGAGAATACCGAGGGTATCCTGACCAAGAAGATCAAACCCAATTTCAAGACGCTGGGCAAGGTCTATGGCCCGCGGATGAAAGAGATCGCAGCTGCCTTCGCTTCGCTCGACCAGGCGACGATTTCCTCCGTCCAGCGCGCGGAAGCGGCAGGGGAGTCCTATACCCTTTCTCTCCCGGGCGGCGATGTGACGCTCACCCCCGGCGATTACCAGATTTCGTCGGAAGACATGCCGGGCTGGCTGGTCGCTTCCCAGGGCGCCCTGACCATCGCGCTCGATGTCGAACTGACCGATGAACTCCGGAAAGAAGGTCTGGCACGCGAGTTGGTTAACCGCATCCAGAATCTGCGAAAGGCCGCCGGCTTCGAGGTGACCGACCGTATCGAGGTCGTCATCGCACCGAATACCATGCTGCAGGATGCGCTGGAGCGCTTCGGGAGCTATGTTTGTGCGCAGACCCTTGCCCGCGACATCCGATTCGAAGCCGAACCCACCGGAGCGGTCGAGGTCGAATGGGAAGACGGAACCCTCGCAATTGCTGTTGTAAGATTGAAATAAAAAGGTTATATTTGACTGTTGGATTAAAAATTGTCAGCCATGGAAGAGAAGAAAGAAGAAACCGTAGAGAAAGTCCGCTATAGCGACGAGGAGCTCCAGGAGTTCAAGGAACTGATTCTGCAGAAGCTTGAGAAGGCACGCAGGGACTACAATATGCTGCAGGCTCAGATCGATCACAGCAGCAGCAACGATACGGAAGACACCTCTCCTTCGTTCAAGGTGTTGGAAGAAGGCTCCGCTTCACAGGCCAAGGAAGAGGCCAGCCAGCTGGCCGCCCGTCAGTACAAGTTCATCCAGAACCTGGAAGCTGCCCTGATCCGTATCGAGAACAAGACCTATGGCATCTGCAGGGAAACCGGTAAGCTGATTCCCAAGGAGCGTCTGCGTCTGGTTCCGCACGCTACCCTCAGCGTCGAAGCGAAGAACAAGCGGTAACATCCGATGAAAGTCTCCAGAGGCGCGCGGATTACGCTGCTTGTCGTCCTTTTGCTGGTTATCGACCAGGTCATCAAGATCCTGGTCAAGACAAACATGGCTATCGGCGAGAGCATCCATGTTTGCGGCAACTGGTTCCAGCTCCTGTTTATCGAAAACAACGGCATGGCCTTCGGCCTGCAGTTCGGCGAGACGTGGGGCAAACTGGTCCTCAGTCTGAGCCGTCTGGTGCTGATCGTCCTGATTATCTTTTACATGCGCCGGCTGCTCAAGAAACCTGAAACGCCGACCGGCGTACTCGTCGGTCTGGCAGCCATCCTGTGCGGCGCCATCGGAAACATGATCGACTCGATGTTTTACGGCATCATCTTCCACTATGCGCCATTCCTGTACGGACGGGTGGTGGATATGTTCTATTTCCCGATCATCGATACGACACTTCCGGCCGGTTTCCCCATCTGGGGTGGCCGTCACATTATCTTCTTCCGGCCCATCTTCAATTTCGCCGACAGCTGCATCACCTGCGGGGCGATCTATCTGCTGTTGTTCCAGTGGCGGTTCTTCGCCAAAAGTGAGGAGAAAGCTGAGAAGGCTGAGAAGGCGGAGTAGGGCGGCTGATGCCTTACTCTCCTTGGGATTGTCGCTGCGCGACATCCCAGCCCGCCTGCGGCGGGCTTTGCAAAGCCCCAAAAGAAATCAGCACCAAGCTTGCTTGGTGCTGATTTCTTTTGGAACTTTGCGGAGAGTAAGGGATTCGAACCCCTGAGGCGTTGCCGCCTAACAGTTTTCAAGACTGCCGCCATCGACCACTCGGCCAACTCTCCGGATGGGAATACAAAGGTAGTAAATAAATCATTTGGTTATCCTCTTGTCCATCAGGGCCAGCGCGCCTGGCAGGACGAGCAGGATCAGGAGGATGGCGGCCAGTGCTCCCGCTGAGATACTGCGGAGGATCGAGATGATCATCTCTCCGGAAATGACCAGCGTCATAAGCCAGGGTGCCGCGACCAGGATCATGCCTGAGGTCATGATGGCGTGGATGGCTCCGCGATAGGCAGTTGCCAGCGAAGCGCCGCGGTCCATCGTCTTGCGGGCATCGCAGTAGTAGTGGGTGAAGAGGATGGAATAGTCGATGGTCGCGCCCATCAGGATGCTCTGCACGATCAAATAGGCCAGGAACAGCATGTGGTTGCCTCCCAGTCCACTGACGAATACGTTGAGCCACACGGCCATGAGTACGGTCGGTATCAGCAGCAGGGGTATGATCAACGAACGGAATGTAAGGGCGACGATCAGGAAGAGTGCAGCGATCGTGAGCAAGGTCAGTACCAACAGCTCCCTCGGGAACCCTTCCTTGATTTCCTTGTACATCTGCGAGTGGCCGACCAGGTAAGTCTCACCACCGAGCGAGGCCTTGCACTGTTCCTGAATATGGTCGATGAAGTCGAAGGTCCGGTCACTCTCTACGGGGAGTCCGCTCGTAATCACGGCCAGTGACCAGGGATCGCTGCGCAGGGCACCCAGTTCGCCTTCAAGCCGCTCCCGGATGCCGGACAGTCCGGCAAGCTGCGTCGAATCGGCGTATTGCCTGACAAGTGGATTTTCAGCGAGCCGGTTCACGTAATCGGCAACCTGCATCAGCGAGAGCCGGGTGCTGGTATCCCTTGCATTCTTGTATCCGTGGTACAGGAACAGCAGGTCGAGTTCTTCACGTTTGACGGAGACGCCTGCTGCGGTCAAGGCGCTATAGCACTGTGCAGCAGAGTACCGTTTCCCGGAGAATGCCATGTCTGCCAGCTGCTCGAGCGGGGAAAGGACATCGGGCTCCTCTTCTACGGTAGGAACCGTGACGGGATGCTCTTCCGGGACAGGCTTGACGGACGTCGTGTCATAGGCAGGCTTATCTGGTGTTCCTGTGTGAGGGGCGGGTCCTTCTGCAGGCTTTTCGGGCTTGTCGGGGGTAGGGTTAGCAGGCTCTTCCGGCGTCGCAGGCTTTGTAGGACCGGCTTGGATGATTTTGTCGATTTCCTTGCGCATCTCCCGGAACTGTGCTGCTGATTCTGCCGGGACCATTACGGAGTAGAGCTTGTTCCCCAGCACTTTGTCGTTGATGGCGGTAAAGAATTCATCCATGTTCATCGTCGCGGGACGACCCCTGCGTCCGGCGCCGGCGAGGCGGTACACCATGGAAATCTGCTGTTTGTCGAAATGGAAAAACGCCGCCATTTCGGCCGCCGTACGCTGCTTCATGATGTCCTCGTAGGTGATGGTAAAGGATTTCGCGGTGGTATCGGTCTGCTGAAGGACAGGCGCCTCCGCTGCATCGGGCTGCTCTGTTTCCACGGTTTCCACGGAATCTTCCATCTCCTGATCGACGGCCTGATCCGGGATCTCTGCCTGGGGAACCTCGTCGTCGGCAGCTCCCGCTTCAGGCGCTGACGGGATCAGGGACGGCATCGGCGGGACATAGCTCAACTGCCTCATGAGCCGCTTCATGTCGAAGCGGGAGGCGATCCCCTTCATGGCTTCTTCAGGCAGGAACTGTCCGGCCATGTCAAGCAGCGATTTGGCGGTGGGCTCGAGTTCGTCGATCCGCATCCGCTCTTCGCGCTCAGGGTGGGAGGCTGCATAATAGAGCAGGTCAAGCGCTTCGGGCGGAACCTGGGATGCCAGTTCCGGACTGAGCGCGGCCAGTTCTTCTGTCGACATGGGTTTCAGGGCGATGGAAGGATAGTTGATGCACGTGACGCCTTTCTCCAGGTTGGCGATCGTGTCGGTCAAGGATATCATCGCCTGCTCGTCATCCGTCCGGTAGAGCATCAGCAGGGTGTTGTCGGGCGGGAACACTTTGGTAATGGGTGTAGGCCAGACGATGGCATAGGAGATTTCGGTCTGCCGCTGCAGGAACCAGGAACCTGCGAACAATCCGATGAACAGGATGGCGAGCGGAAGGCGGAACCGCAGCTCGAAACGGGCAAGCCCGTCGGTCGGGATCTGGGGGACATGCTTGCGTCCCTTCATGATCGCTTTGTCGCAGAACAGGATCAGCGACGGGAGGACAGTGAAGGTGGCGATCAGGCTGCACAGAACGCCTTTCGAAAGGACAATGCCGAGATCAGCACCGATCTTGAGCCGCATGAAGATGAGCATCAGCAGGCTCACAATCGTGGTCAGTCCGCTGCTCAGGATGGCGGGCGCGGCGCTGCGGATCGCTGCAACCATGGCTTGCTCCTTCTCCAAGTCCTTTCTCTGCTGCTTGTAGCGGTTCAGCAAGATGATGGCATAGTCCATCGACAGGACCAGCTGCAGCACGGCTGCAAGCGTATGGGTAATCAGCCGCACGCTGGGCAGCAACGCGTTGGTTCCCATATTGATCATGATGGCGAAGATCAGCGTCAGCAGGATCAGGAGCGGCTCGATCAGCGAGTGGCACATCAGGAAGAGGATCAGCAGTCCGGTAATGACACCGGTCGCCATCATCATCACGATGTTGTCGGGCATTCCGGAATTGTCTTCCACTTCCACTTCGACACGGTCGCCGAAGCGGTCCTGGATGCTTTCCTGGATGGCCTTCCCATCCATTTCGGGCGGGAGCATGTAATGGTAGAGCGTGTAAGATCCATTCTGCCGGACATCGAGCTTGCGCGCGCCCTCCAGCATCTGCCCCAGTGCGTTATCCAGGGAGTCGGCAGGAGGCTCCGCGACAAACATGACGCGGAGTGTCTGCATACGGATGTCCATCTGGGGGAAGTACTGCTCCAGGAGGGTTATGCCATGCCGCATCGGCGAATCGTCCGGCAGATTGCTGGTCATGTCGGCATTGATGCGCGTACGAGGGATCAACAGCACCGAAATAAGTGCCGCAGCTGCTGTCAGGACCAGCAGCGCATACCGCCATCTTACCAGGAAGCCGGACTTGTTTTTCATTCCGCCTTGGGCTTGCGGACCCGGTTGGGGATGCTTTCCGGAAGGACGATGGAGAGTTCCATGAACCCTGCATAGTCATCGCCGTCGTACCACGGCGTTTGGAAGATAAGTTTCTTCAGTCCCTCTTTTTCTACCGTATAGATATTCGTGCGGGGATGCTTCAACATATCGTCGAGCAGGCTCCTGGCGGGTTCGGGATGACAGTCCAGGACGTTTTGCCCGATAATTCCGTCTTGCCCCGGCTTGAGGAAGGTCTTCCGGGACTTGCTGTTCATATCCAATATGGTTCCATCCTTGGCGCAGACAGTGACCGCCACGTCCGCGCCTTCGAAGTAGTCTCTTTTCATTTTGTCGTTTAAAGCGACAAAGATAGTAATAATCAGAAACTCACTACGATTTTTTTATGCCAAGTACAGCCCATCTCACGAAGGGGATGCGCTTCAAGAGTTCATGCAGCAACGGCGACAGGGCATAGACGGCGACGGCCAGGATGACGTAGATGGCGACCGGCGGGAGATGTGTGTGCGTTTTGAGCATATAGCCGACGCTGGCGACGACCAGGTAGTGGACGATGTAAAGACCGTAACTGTTGCGTGTCATATAGTCGGCAAACGGACTGGTCTTGTCGAAACGGGCCTTGAACCAGCCCATCAGGGCGAGGCACATCAGCCAGCCGTAGAGGCAGTTCAGAGGGCTGGACAGGTATGCGGGCGAGGTGTTGTCCTGGCCGAAGGTGGTGATGATGAGCACGGCTCCTGAAGCCACGGCGCTGCCCAGGAGGGGGATCCAGAACTTTTCCAACTTTTCCTGCACGTTCTGATGCGAGAATACGAAATACCCCAGCAGGAACGGGATCAGATAGAAGAGCGGCTTGTAGAGGTTGTACAGTCCATCTGCGGATTGCGGGCGGGGATTGCGGATCAGCAGCTGCTCTCCGGCCCAGAACAGGATTCCCAGCAGGATAATCCAGACCATGTTCAATTTGCCGCACCCTTCGTGGAACCGGTGCTTCGGGTCAAGTTTGCGGATCAGGAGCAGAAGCAGCGAGAACAGCCACAGGTCCTGGATGAACCAGAGCGGGCCGGTACCGCTGACGGCCAAGATGCCATACCGTACCAGAGCGGGCACTCCTTCAAACATACCGGTCCTTGCCGCCACTACCGTATTGAAATAACCTGTGATCCAATGGATGACGAAAAGACCGATGGTGCCGGGAACCAGCAATTTGCGCGTCCGCGACTTGAACCACTCCCGGGCAGACTGATTCTCCAGCGCGTAGCGGGAACTGATGCCCGCAAGCAGAAACAGCAGCGGCATGAACCAGGGGTAGAGGATGTACATCACCACGTCCTGATACTGGGGCCCGTCGCCGAAACCGCCGATGCCGCCGAAGACACCTTTGTTGTTGTAGAAATAGATAACGTGGTAGAGCAGCACCAGGAGAACCGTCACCCAGCGCAGATTGTCGAGCCAATGCTTTCTCATTTCGTAAGGCCATCCATGGCCTGGTCCAGGGCATTCTGGAAGACTTCCGTTTTCAGCATGGCGATGCCCCGCTGGTCGCCCAGCACGAGCAGGGCGTCACCGGGTTTGATGTCATAAACCTTGCGGGCATCGCGCGGAATGACGATTTGTCCTTTGTCGCCGACCTTGACGACGCCAAAGATGTATTTGCCTTCGTGTTCCTGCATAAAAGTTAAACTTGTTGGATATTTCCTACAAATATAACTATTCTTTATTATTTTGAAAAATAAACAGGGTGTCGTATCTTTGACTAGTAAAAACCAGATACATGGAAGAAAAGGAATCCCCCCATCCGAAACCGATTCCGGTCAAGCTGACGGACTATGTGCCCGATGGCGGCGGTGCCACCGGTGACAGTTTTTACCTGAAAGACGACCCGACGGTTCTCCTCAAACTTTTCCATCCCGGGAAGACGCTCCAGTCCCTCGACGAGATGCGCCTGTCCCGGATGGTTTACCAGCTGGGAATCCCGACACCGGAACCCGGCGATTACGTCGTCTCGGAAGACGGCCGTCGCGGAATCCGCTATCGCCGGATCATAGGGAAGAAATCCTATAGCCGCGCCGTGTCGGACGATCCCGGAAACGTTGAAAAATACGCAGGCGAATTCGCCGTCATGTGCCGGGATCTGCATTCCGTGCATTTGGATACGTCTTTGTTTGAGAACGTGAAAGACCGATATTGCCGGCTCCTGGCGGAAAATCCTTTCTTCACGGCTGCAGAGAAGGATAAACTGGAGCGCTTTATCCGTGAAGCGCCGGAGGCGGATACCGCCATCCACGGGGACCTGCAGTACAGCAACGCCATCTTTGCCGGAGACAAGAAGTATTTTATCGACCTGGGCGATTTCTGTTACGGCTATCCGCTTTTCGATGTGGCCATGGTCTATCTCTGCTGCTGCCTGAGTGCGGAGGAATTCATCCGGGAAGTCTTCCATCTCCCGAAAGAACTGGCCCGGGAATTCTGGGCGTGCTTCGCGCCGGTCTATTTCGGCGCCGACCGCCCGCTCAGTGCCATTGAAGAGGAAATCATGCCCTATGCGGGCCTTCGTACCCTCATCATCGAGCGGGAGACACAAACGCCGATGCCCGAGTTCCGCTCAGCGTTGTCGGGCATCCTATAGCGGCCACTATCTGTTTGTGGCGCTGAATCGTTTCAAAGCGCCAGGCGGAGCGGTGCTCAGCCTTTCTTCTTCATGTCAGTTTCGGAAATACTGAGGGGAACCAGGGCGTTGATTTGTGTCAGTTCTTCGGGGGAAAGCTCCTTCAGGCTTTTGCCGTAAGTGGATTGCGCTTTTTCTTCCCGCACACGTTCGCCGTTGTGGATGATGCGGAGGATCGACAGGATAGAAATGACTACCCTTGACAACACGAAAGCGACGCCTGCCCAGAACAGGATAGTTAGCGCAACCGGCCACCAGGGAGCGGAAGCATCCGCCCCGGGCAGTATTTCCTGCGGGGAAAGATCCGGTAATGCTCCGGCGGGGGGTGTTGTGGCTGGTGTGGCGCTTGTTGCCATCTCCATCGGTTTACGGAGTGCCGACTCGCCGGCATCAATGAGGAAATCCGCATTACGAACTACAAGGGCAACGTCCGCACTGACGAGATCCATCCAAAGTGGGAACTGGTCGGCACCCACACCGGACGTCGCACTTTCATCGTCACCACCCTGTCCCTGGGCATCCCGCCGAACGTCGTGATGAAATGGACTGGGCATAGCGACTACTCGTCCATGAAACCTTACATTGATATCGTGGATGAAATAAAGGCTTCTTCGATGACGAAACTCAATGGGCTGTTGTAGAAAAATGATCACCTTCGCATAAAAGAACGTGCTATGGCAAAGAAGACAAGTAGTATCACTACGCACACCGATATTTCTGAGGTGGTCGCAAATTGCGACCACCTCTCTCAGCCCTCTGTTGAGAGTCGTATCTTCACAATCCGTGGGATTCAGGTTATCATTGACAAGGATCTCGCAGAGTTATATGGTGTTACTACAAAGCGACTTAACGAGCAGGTCCGCCGCAATATCAGGCGATTTCCTGTTTCTTTCCGTTTTCAGTTGACAACTGACGAAACGGCTGAGGTGGTCGCAAATTGCGACCGCCTTAGCACCTTGAGATTTTCTCCGACTATGCCATTTGCTTTCTCCGAACAAGGAGTGGCTATGCTCTCATCTGTATTACACAGTGAAGAAGCCGTGGAGATCAGCATCAAGATTATGAATGCCTTCGTCGCTATGCGCCATTTCCTTTTGTCGAATGCGCAAGTGTTCCAGAGACTGGACCGTATAGAGTATAAACAACTTGAGACTGATCATAAGATTGAGCAGATTTTCGACAAATTGGAAGAGCGGGCTGTCGTTCCTAAGCAGAACATCTTCTACGATGGACAAATCTTCGATGCCTATCAGTTTGTCTCCGGACTCATCAAGAGCGCAAAAACGGTTATTGTCTTAATTGACAACTACGTCGATGAAAGTGTGCTCACGATGCTTGATAAGCGGGACTCCTCGGTGAAAGCGACTATCTACACGAAGCAGATTTCATCCCAATTCCAATTGGACATCAACCGGCACAACGCTCAGTATGCTCCTATAGATATCCAGGCATTCAACAAGGCCCACGATAGGTTTCTGGTTATTGATGATAAAGTCTATCATTTCGGAGCATCTTTGAAGGATCTTGGGAAAAAGTGGTTTGCTGTCTCTCTTATGCAGGACTTGACTCCACAGGATCTGATCAGCCGAATATAGGGAAGATGACAGCTATTCCTGGCTAGTGACTCATTATAATTGTATAATAACTCTCTCCCTCGGTTGCCCCGAGGGATTTCTTTTTCCCTTTGTTCAAGCGGTAATCCAGGCGGTTTGATAAACAAGTATTCACTCCGGGGAAGAAGATGGCAACTCTTGCCGCGATTGCGAAAACCACTTTTCAAACAATCGGTAATTGACTTGTCTATGTCGCCAGCAAGATCGCAAAGTTTAATGACTGGGAACTCAACCGTGCAGAAAGAGGGGTCAAAAGTGTCGCCGATGGTGAGTACGACTGGAGAATCGACAGAATTGATCGTGGACGAGGTGGCGGCAGTTATACTACTCTTTCTTGAGTTCAATTGCCGGATTCGTCCTCGCGGCCTGAAACACCTGGGGAAAAACGCACACAAATGCCATAAACATCGTGATGGCGAAAGTCAGAAGATAGATCCAGATGCTGCCTCCTGCGCTCATGGGAATTCCGAGATAGATGCTGTTGTTTACCCAAAATGCGATGGGTATTCCTATCAGGTTCCCAATGAACATAATACGGAGGAATCTCCACAGATATGTGCGGGTTTCCTGTCCGATACTGCCGCCGAAGATCTTTCTGATGGAAATATCACGCCGATGGCTGGTTACATAAAAAGTGCTCATCGCCATGATACCTGACAACGCCAGGATAAGCGGGAGAACCGAAAAGAAGAACAAGAGGCGAAGCAATGAACCCTCTGTCGATTCATTGATCTTCTTTTGCACTACATCTGGGATATATCCGGAGTCTCTCGGCTCTGGGCAGTACCCAAGCATTTGTATGGTCATCTTCTTGTAGGTGTCCATTATGTTTGCACTACATTCGGAATGATTGCCGATTGTTTTGACAATAATACGGTCAAACGGTCCTGTTTCAGTAATCTCAACGGCTCGGATTCCGTCACCCTGGATACGTCCAACGAAATCTTTCACAACGCCATTGAGTTGCGGAATACCGATCTGTCTCATCAACTCTTCAGGAGAGTTGCTTGACGCAAACCAATTGTATGCACTCTCTGTCAGGTAGCCACCGAACCCGCCCTGTTTTCCGGACATCATTTCAATACCAAACGCCCGGAACGCGTCTTCCGTACAAGAGATAACGTTTATCTGATGTTTCCCGATGGTCTCGTCCTCAAAATAGCGCAGTCCCCATAGCCCATCTCCGGGTGAGTCGTTGGCCAGCCCGGCAAATTCTACGCATGGAAGCTCCCGAAGGGCTGCCACGGTTGAATTCATGACTGGTTCAGGAAGAGACCCCGCAATCATGAAGGTGTCGTTGACATCACACCCTAAAGGGCGTGACTTCGCATTATCGAATTGGAATAGGTTCAGCAGCAGGATGGCAATCATAGCGACTGAGAAGACGCATTGCAGTCCGATGAAGACCTTTCCCAATACGCTCTTTATCTGATATTTGAATTCTCCACGGACAACATCGAGAGGAGAATACTTTGCAAGTACCCGGGCAGGAATGATTCCTGA
Organism: Bacteroidales bacterium UBA3290; assembly: GCA_002361615.1. Taxonomy (GTDB): domain Bacteria; phylum Bacteroidota; class Bacteroidia; order Bacteroidales; family UBA932; genus Cacconaster. Next base: position 110,697 of record DETK01000044.1, on the reverse strand, counting down.
CAGGAATGAGACAAGTAGCAATGCGATCAAATAATAAGCGATGGCTGGCAGGGAAAGTTTGTTGCTTAGGTTTAGCGGCGCTCCGAATCCCGTCAGCAGCTCATTGATTCGCCCATAAACCATTGAAGACAACAGCCAGCCCAGAACGAAACAAATGGCAGTGATAATCAGCGATTCTGACAGCACCCGGAAGATAATCTCCTTTCTCGATGAACCCAACAACCGCCGTGTGGCCATCTCTTTGGCCCGCATGGTGGTCAGGGCCGTATTCAGAAGAGTGCAGTTCAGCAAAGAAAAAATGATTAAGACCACCGCAAGGACACTCATGAAATAAAAGCCGAGGCCTCCGGTTGATGTCAGTGCCGTATTCCACAGCCAGGACGATACTTTGTCATATCGGCGCAAGCGAAGAGCATCCTTGTGCTGTTCATGCGCTCGGTAATAATCGGCGTAGTATTCATTGCACAAGCGAGACAGCTTCTCCGTCAGAACCTGTATGTCCGTTCCTTCCTTTACTTGAATGAATATCGGCATTTCGTTCCACCAGGAATCCGGATTCGTCCGCTCATTGTCAAGCAACGGGGAATTCTCACCGAAGATGAGATCCACATCTGGAATGAGTGATTCATGATAGTTCCCAAAGATGGCGCAGACGGAATAAGTCTGGTCCTCGTGAATCAATATATCTCCACAATTGATTCCGCTTCTGGCGGCAAAAGAATCTGAAACCGCAAGCTGATAACGGTCTTCGAGCCCTTTCAAGTCTCCGGTAAAAACTGATGCCGGGAAGAAGCCGAAGAAGTCCCTGTCAACGACCATCTTTTGGATAGAGAAGGACTCCTGCTTATAATATACGGGAGACTCATAACCAAAGTTGTATGCGCGAAAGTGAGTGACAGCCGTGACATCCGGTTCGGAGTTCCTGATTTGCTCCGCGAGTCCCCAGGTCGTTTCCTGAGATTCACTTAACGGGCACACTTCGTATATCTGACGCCAATTCGGATGACTGTGATCAATGGTCCATCGCACACCCAGGAAACTTAACAGCGGAAGGATAAAGGCAAGCGACAGGCTTAGTCCAATTACCTCAATCAGATAATAGAACTTGTTCCGAAATATGAATGTGAAGAAGCTGCGCATACTGTTACTCTTTCTTGAGTTCCACCGCCGGATTCGTCCGTGCAGCTTTCAGGGCCTGCCAGAGGATGGAGAGGAAAGCGACAATCGTGGCAATCACAACGGTCACGACAAATACCCATCCATAACCGGAGATTCGGTAGGAGTATTGTTCTAGAAGCCTGGAAGCAAGCCAGATGGAAATGGGGGTGGCGATGATGGCGGCCAAACCCAGAAGAACAAGATACGCCATGACCGTTTTCCAGATTTCCTGCTCGACCGTACTACCGAAAACCTTCCGGACGGCAATGTCTTTGGAACTCTCGTCCGCATAGTAGCTGCTCATGGCTATCAGTCCGAGAATGGACAATAGCAGACTGAGAATCATGAAAATCCGGACAAGGGACAATTGTTCCTTCACTTTCGCCAGGCGTTCCGAGAGAATGTCCGTAATGAAACCGAACATATAGGGTTTATCCTCGATTCCATTCATCTCCATGCTGAGTTCCGAATAAAGTGACTTCAATTCCTTTTGGGCTTGTCGCCGATCCCCGACCGTCTCGATAAGCAGGCCGTACTGCTGCTCGGAGGGCCCGATGACGAGATAACTGCCAACGCTTGAATCATAGTTGAGAACGTCATTCGGCGCGAAATCATTCACGATTCCTCCGATTGTATTGCCGGCGACATAGTGATACCGAAGATTCTCCGTGTTCCGGTCGACGCCGAAACGCGTCATCTCCCGCCTCGAAATCCAAACGGTTCCGTTTTCCGGCTCTTCGTATTTCTCCTCCACCTGGAAACCGAAAATATCGAAAGCCGTACGGTCGCAATTGAGCACAGCCATCCGGATCAACCCTTTTTCCTTGTCTTCCGCGATCATTTCCTCGGCCATTCCGGGGAAATAGGTACTATGCCCGATTCTTGCCACACTGGGTAAGGAGAGGGCTTTTTCAGCGAAGCGATTCTGCAGTTTTTTATTTTGAAGTTGCACGTAAAAGTCCCCATTGACATCGGCTCCCAGCGGCCTGTTCAACATATGTGATGTCTGAAGACCCAAGACAATGGCGAGCGCCAGAAGAACGACGGAGAACATCTGCTGCAATACGATGAACACTTTGCTGAACACGTGTTTTCTCTTGGACCGGAACTCCCCCTTCACAACCGAGATCGCCGGGATCCGAGTGCCGATCCAGGCCGGCAAATATCCCTGGATCAAGGATGTCAGGACAATAAATAAGACATAGATTCCTATCCACCCCGGAGAGAACAGGACCTTGACGGGGACGCCGTCTCCGCTCGCAATGCGGTTGAACCAGGGAGTAAGCGCTTCGGCTAGAACGACAGCCAATAGGAAACAAACCGAGGTGAACGCGAGCGATTCCAACAAACGGCTGGCAAACAGGGACTCGTTCCCGGCTCCAAGTATTTTCCGGGTCGCCATCTCCTTGGTGCGTTTCCCGGAGAGGGCGACATTCAGATTGATATAGTTGAAAATAGCCGACAGAAGGAGGATGATGGTGACGAGGAGAATGATGCCCGTGTATGTCCGGCTTCCTTTCTTGAGAGACTGATTGTTGGCCGGTGAAAACCAGATCTCGTCATAGCGGACTAAGCCGCTGTCTTCCAAGAAAGCCCTTCCTCCGAACGCGTCGAATGCCTTGGCGACCAGCGTGTCCGCTTTCACTTCAAGTGCGTCCCGGTCCGTTCCTTTCCGGACTTTGACAAAAGGGATGACATCCAGTCTGAAAGGCGCGTTTTTCCGGGTGGTAAGGTTCTCGATGTTATAGATGACATCCACGTCCCCGAAAATAGGATTGGGCGTTTCCTTGATGATGGCGGCAATCGTATAATGACCGTCGATGATGTTTCCGATGGCTTTCGATTCTCCTCCCAGCCGGTTGGCGAAAGACCGGCTGACAATCACGTTCGAGATGTCCGACATCACTTCGGGGCTGCCACTCTCAAAGTCAGCCGGGAAAATGTCGAAAAAGTCCCCGCCCACCATGAAACTCCTGACGTGATACTTCTCGCCGCTCACGTCGATGGTTTCCTCATTCCGGGAAATCGCTTTCCAGAACAGGGCGGCCTTTTCCACTTCCGGAACACTTTCTCTGGCCTGATACGCAAATCCCCAGGACTGGCCGATGCCGGACTGTCCGCTCGTGGTCCTGTAGAAAGAATAGACGTCCTTGTAGTCCGGAACATTTCTCGTCATCTGTCTCTGCTTCCAGACATAATGTCCCGTGAGCAGCACGAACGCGAGACTCACAATCAGCCCCACCGCCTCAATGGCGGTGTATAACTTATTGCGAGATAGGAATTTTAAGTATGATTTCATTAAAGCTCGTTCTTGACATCACTTACTATCTGACCATCAAACAGGTCAATGGTCCTCTGGGCCTGGGCAGCGTCCTTCTGGGAGTGCGTTACCATTACGATGGTGGTGCCTTCGGCGTTGAGTTCCTTCAGCAGGTCCATCACCTCCTTGCCGTTCTTGGAATCCAGGTTACCGGTGGGCTCATCGGCCAGGATCAACTTCGGTCCAGCCACCACGGCACGGGCGATGGCCACCCTCTGCTGCTGACCGCCAGAGAGTTGCTGCGGGAAGTGCTGTGCCCGGTGGCTGATGGCCATGCGCTTCATGATTTCGGTCACTTTCTGCTTACGTTCAGAGGCGCTGATGTTCAGGTAGCGCAACGGCAGCTCGATGTTTTCGTAAACGTTGAGCTCATCAATGAGGTTGAAGCTCTGGAACACGAAACCGATGTTGCCTTTGCGGAACTTGGTGCGTTCCTTCTCCTTCAGTCCGCCCACTTCGGTGCCCAGGAGCTCATAGCTGCCGCTGGTAGGATTGTCAAGGAGGCCCAGAATATTCAGAAGGGTTGACTTACCGCAACCAGACGGCCCCATGATGGCGACGAACTCGC
>DETK01000044.1:25340-106613 GCA_002361615.1 Bacteroidales bacterium UBA3290 | reverse complement strand
ACGAACTCGCCGTCCTTGATTTCAAACGATACGCCGTTGAGGGCCGTGGTTTCGATCTCTTCCGTGCGGAAGATCTTAGAAAGGTTGGTGACTTTGATCATCGTAATAACGCTTTTTAGCGTTATTACGTGGCAAACATTGAGCCATTTTATTTAATGTATTGATTTATAGCCGCTTGCATTATTTTGAGACTTATAAATACTGTAAAGGACTTTACAGTCACTTTACACTCTCTTTACACTTTTTCTTTACTGATGGTGATGATGCACAGCGGGAGCAGAAACGACAGCACGGCAGTTCCGACCAGCACGATCCGGTTGAACCTGTGGAAGGTTTCCTTCTTCAGGAGGAAACGGTAAAACAGGTAGAAAACCAACAGTGCCGCCGCTACCTTGACATCATATAGAAGGAAGTCCATCATTTCTGTTCTCCTTTTTCAACCAGATCGATGAGTTCTTTCAACTGGTCTACGGTAATCTTCTCTTCCTTGACCAGCGCCGACACGGCGCTCAGGTAGGAATTGTCGAAGTACTTGTCGATAAGGCCGATGAGTGAGCGCTGCTTGTACTCCTCCCTGGTCACCTTCGCGAAGTACTGATAGGTGGGCCCATAGGACTTGTGGTCGATGAACCCCTCCTCCTGAAGCGTCCTCACCTGCGTGGAGAGGGTGGAAAAATGCGGTCTGGGTTCTGGGTAAAACTCCCTTAACTCCCTGATAAACAGCGGCCCCTTCTCCCAGAAGTGCTCCATGATGATTTCTTCTTTCTTTGTCAGTCGTTTCATAACTCTTCCATCTTTACTGCAAAGGCAGCTAAAAAATTTAACTATGCAACTATATTTTTATAAATTTCCAATTATTTGTTTTAATTGCCAAGGGATTACGACATTCAGCCGGAGGAGACCCTTCTGCTGGAGCCTGGAAAGTATTTCATCGCGTTGCAGATCGTCGCCACCGATGAAGAAGCCGTGCAGAGAATCTTGGCTACGCCCGAAACGGAACGGAACCCCCGCGCCCTTCATATGGCCACGGACGCTCTATTTCAAGAGCAGCTACGAACGTTATTCGGCGATGGGTAAAATGATCAGGATTCCCGTCAACATCGGAATGATGGTGACGGGGTTGGAGTATCATTAGCCAAAGTTTGGAAGAAATCCCACTTGGCTGCGCAAGAATCCGGCTGATGATGCATCTTTATTGTAAATACGCTACGACTATGAAGACTCGCCTTTTTCTCACATTGTGTGCTGTCGCTTTCTCGTTCATCCTGGTAACTTCCTGTTCAGAAGTGTTGTGGAATGAGGTGGAGGGATCATATTTTTACCACGGGAACGAGGAAGTGGTATTCGAGAATAAAGGCTTTTTCGGAATGGACGATGCAGGAAACATCTGCATGGCCTGCTTTAGCGGACCGGAAGGTATTATGGTTCCGAGGGATTGTATCAACATTTTCATCCCTAAGGACTGTTTTACGCTCAAGAACAACCGGTTGACATTCCGAGGCTCCTTCAAGACCAAAGTCAGGTTCTTCACCGAAATAAGAGAACCCAATCTTCATAAAGAGGTTATGGTCCATTTGCAGCAGGATACGAAGGTACATTTCAGCGGGTCGGTCACCCATGATTCCGCAAAAGAATTCTTTCAGGCGGGCAATGAATATCCCTGTCAGGTCTCCATGTCATTCTCGCTGGAAGATGGAACGACCTGCCATCTGAAAATGAATTCCATGACCGTTGTGGCCAATACCACGATACTCCATGGCTGGCTGTAACCGGATTGTTCCGCTGCGTTTTTTAAAAAACAGTAAATCTCACTTCCGTGTTTTTTCTTGAGGGCGAGGTGTGTTATCTTCGCAGAGAAAAACAGTTGGATATATAGCAATTATGTTATATATTTGTGCTGTGATACGTGGGTTATGAAATGGAGTGAATTGAGACGTATCGCCGAGGAATACGGATGGCGCAAGTGGCGCAGCGGAGCTAATCACGATATTTATCGTCATCCTGACAGAAAAGGGGTTCTTCAGATAGCGAGACATGGCTCTGAGGAGGTGAAGACAGGAACATTCAACAAACTGAAAAAGCAGATAGGTTTTTGAAATGAAGACTATTGCACTTATTGAGAAAGGGAAGGACGGGACATTTGGTATCTATACGCCTGATCTGGAGAGCACGATTGTCGGCAATGGAGCGACTGTTGCCGAAGCGATGGCAGATTTTCAGCGGTCATTGTCAGAAATACGATCTGCTTTTGCTGAATCTGGCGAACCTCTTCCGGATGAACTTGAAGATGTGGAATTCGAGTATAGATACGACATTGCTTCTGTTTTCGATTATTTCGATTATATCAATGCAACCCGTTTCGCGGCCAAAGCAGGTGTAAATGCCTCTTTACTAAGGCAGTATAAATCCGGAGGGGTCTATATTTCTGAAAAACAGGCGCTCAAGATTGAAACTGCCTTGCATCGCTGTGGCGAGGAGTTGCTTTCCTTGAGTCTTATAGCCCGGTAAGTTGAGATAGGGTTTGGGACGCTGTCCTAACGTCTTCTTCGTTCCGCTGCAACGGACGCATTTGGAAGTCAGGCGATTACGTAAGTTGATCCCCTTCGTTTTGATGGGGGTCAACTTGCGTAAAGTGTTGATAATGTGGTGTGTACATTGCAGCAGGGAGGAGGGAGAAGTCTGTCAGAAGCGTGTTTTAGCTTGTTTGGTTGACGCGAGGTCGAAGATTCGGCCAGTGCGTTCCTTTCGCGTCAATCAAAGGGGCGATTATCGTCGAGAAGTGGCCGCGAGAGGAACAAAGCAGCGCACCGATGGATTTCGAGGAAGATTAAATTCATGGCTACAAAGTTTTCTTGCCATTCCGACAAAAAACTGTCTTTGTAATACCGTCTTGGGGAGGCACAGGACAGGATAAACGACTATTATCTAATTATCATTGTTTTCATTATGAAGTATTGTAATCATTGTGGCGCAGAAGTGTCTGAAGAGGCTACCTTCTGCCCGAAATGCGGAGGTTCCTTGGCCGCCGATCCACTGGTTGAAAACAATGTCGCTGTGAGTGACAAGGACTGGCTGGCCACCTTTTTTGCTTTGCTGGTTCCTGGGCGTTTTCGGCGCTCACAGGTTCTACGTTGGGAAAACAGGGTCCGCTATCGCTATGATTCTGACGCTGGGAGGTTTGGGAATTTGGAACTTCATTGATTGGATCGTCATCCTGTGCGGTGCCTTCAAGGATAAGGACGGAAGGGTGATTAAACGCAAATAGACTTCCTGCGCATTTTTAGGGGATTGTGCTCGGGCCGGGGGCCTTGTGCACTCCCTGGCGGGATTGTGCTCGGGCCGGGGGCCCTGTGCATTCCCTGGCGGGATTGTGCTCGGGCCGGGGGCCCTGTGCATTCCCTGGCGGGATTGTGCTCGGGCCGGGGGCCCTGTGCATTCCCTGACGGGATTGTGCTCGCCCTGGGGGCTGCGCATTCCCTGGACGCTCGCCGCGGGGCCCTTGCAACCTGGTGATACACAGCTGCCGGCCCTGCGGGCTTGTGTCGGGCTCCTGACGATGCCGGAAATTCGGCTATCTTCTCTTTCTAATGAAATAGAATGCTCCGAGAGCCAGCACTGCAAGGATTGAAAAAGCTGGCCAAATGATTCTTGTATTCGATTCAGTTTTCGGAGCATCGGCTTCGGAGAAGGGATCTTCGGGGCTGAGGTACTTCCCCTCTGCGATCAGCGACAGGCAGAAATCGAGCATGACATCGGTCTGTCCGTCTTCGCCCTGCATCACCTCATAGCGTGTCAACGGTAGCGGATAGTCGGGCAGCAGCCCCCGTCCCACCGGTGTCCGGGCGGTTACCGTCGTATCGAATACGAGTTGGACCATCGGAATCTGAAATGTCTGCAGGCTGTTGGGAAGGCGGATGTCGGCATATTTTAAGGCGGTCATAAAATGATAGCCGCTACCTGTCTCTCGCCCTACCGATACGCCCCGGCGGTTGCGGACAAGAACCGAGGGAAAGAGTGTAGACGCAGAATAGCTGTGCCCGTTGGTCAGCACATAAATCCTTCCTCCATAATGTATTTCCGGGTCGGGCATCACGGCGGAACAGGTCTCAATCGTATCCGTCAAAAAATAACCGTCTTCACCTTTGCGAGGCACATATTCCGGGAACATGTCTATATCTGCAGAGTAGTTGAGACTGTGTCGCAGGACATCGATGCCTCCTTGGTTCTTCACCCGGTTGTAACCTCCCTTCTGCCGTTCCATAGGACTGTCGGTCAAGCAGGAGAGAAGTTTCATCAGCACCCTGACGTCGCCTCCGGAATTATTTCGCACATCCACGATCAGGTTGGGCAGGTCGCAGCCGGCCAGCGAATCCAGGGCCGCCTCCAGTTGGACATCATTCAAGTCGAAAGTTCTCAGCGCAAGATAAGCCACGGAATCACTGAGCTGCTTCATCTCAAAAACATCGTCTTCGCTACGTTTCTTGTTTAATACAGACCAAAAAAAGACTCGGCGGTATGTCTCGCCAATCTTATACGGTCGGGTGCCTTTTTGGAAGGGAATCAGTACGTGAGACCCATCCGAGAATTCGACATCGAGCTTTCGCTCCTTGTCTTCCCCAAAATGCATCGCTGAGCCTTTCTGGCCGAGCAGGACCTTCTCTTCCGCCAAGGTGCTTTCTATCCCCATGTCATATAAATAAAAAAATGAATCGAACCGCCGGGCATACTTCTCCGCCGGAATGCCGTCGACACGAGTGACCGTCCTGCCTTCATATTTCGTATATGCCTCGTTGGCAAGCAATACGCTGAGCGTATCTTCGCACCACATCATGTAGAAACCCGGGAACTTGCCGGAACCGACACCCGGTACGGGATCTTTGTAACGGTAGAGATGGCTGTCCGGAAAGTCCGAAAGGATCCTGTACAGGATAGTCATAAAAGGACTTCCGGGATCCATCGGCTCCGTAATCGTCTGCCGGATGGAATCCATATAGGCGTGGAACGTCGCTTCCGGCATGTGTGCTTCCAGGGAAGGATACAGTTCGCAAAAGGCGGCTTCCAGTACCGTGAGGTCTTCCCGCAGTTTCTCCACAGGCATCGGATTCTCCCGGGTGAGTTTTCCCGGAGCGACGAAAGACGATTCGAGCCCGAACGGAGCCATCGGATCCAAGACTTTGCCGTCACGGCCGGAGAGGGATATCTTTAAGGACGGCTCCTTGAATGCCTTGTAAGAATATGCAAACCGGCCAAGCGTATCCCCGGCACAGACTTTCTGCCCTGTCTTGAAACGGGTATCCCCACTCAACCCACTGATGTTGAGCCTGCTGCCGTCTTTCAATGCGATGGCTATGCTGACATTGACGTATTTCGGGTCAAGTCCTCGCTTGAAATCGGTCGCCCGGATATTTTCGTCGAGTGTTTTGGCAGGGTCAAAAGAACCAAATAGCGATGAGTTCAGATCGTTTATATAGACTACCCCAATGCTTTGTATGAAGCCATCGGCAGGTGATACGATCCAATCGTCTTCCGCGCCCCCGATGAAGATGCTCTCAAAGTTCAGCTTTTGTTCCAGATACTCCTGCGGCTTGCAAAGGATGTCTGTTCCCGCCTCCTTGTCCGCTACAGGCCATAGCATCGACTGGGCCGGAACGGCTTGCGGCAGCGCAATTAATGAAATGACAATCAGCATAACAGTCCGTCTCATAACAAATAGAATTTTAGTCCAAGAGACAAAGATAAAAAAAAACCGCGCCGTTTCCTAAAAAACATAGGAGTGCTTCTAATTATTTTCGGAATATAGGGTTTCTCATCCTGTCATCCAGCCACGAAATGGGCCATTAGAAGTCTTTTCGCCAAACAGGCGCACAAGATTGAAACTGCCTTGCATCGCTGTGGCTAGGAGTTGATTTCCTTGAGCCTGATTGCCCGGTGAGTTGACGATTGGTCTGGGACACTTTCCCAACATCTTCTTCCTTCTGCTGCAACGGACGTATTTGGAAGTCAGGCGATTACGTAAGTTGATCCCCTTCGTTTTGATGGGGGTCAACTTGCGTAATCTGCTGAAAATGTGCTGCGTACATTGCAGCAGGGAGGGGAGGGGAATATGAGGGATTGTGCTCGCCCTGGGGGCTGCGCATTCCCTGACGGGATTGTGCTCGCCCTGGGGGCTGCGCATTCCCTGGCCGCTCGCCGCGGGGCCCTTGCAAAGGCTTGAATGGCATCCCGGGCCGTCACGGCCCGCTGGTGCTTTTTTGCCGAAATGGGCTTACGAGAGCAAGCTCTCGACGCCCCTTTCAACAAAAAAGCACCGCAGCTTCGCTGCGATGCCATTCTAGGTTGCGGTGAGTGAGGGAAACGAACCTTAATTTAAAGCCCTATCACAAAGTGTCATAAATCACTAAAACACAATCTTGTAAGTATAACAAGATTTCCTACGATTTATTTGGATTTCTCGTTCTATGTGCGTAAATTTGTGTGTAAATAATAGGAGAGCTTAACATCTCAGTCAAGTACTATCTGGACAAGCGTCCGAACAAGCAGGAGGAACATCCCATCCGCTTTTCAGCCGTTGTCAACGGCACCCGCATCCTTTCTACCACTGGCTTTAGCGTGAAGGAGAAATCTTGGGACGAGAAGGCGCAGCGCGTCAAACCCCATCAGACAAACTCAAAGAAACAAACCTCCGCCCAAATCAACAAATTCCTGAGTGGCGTCGAAACCGTCGTCCTCGAATTCGAGAATACCTGCAAAGGCCGACCCTCCATCGAGAAGCTGCGCGAGGTCATCAGCAGCTACGACCCTAACGCCAACCCTGAAGACGAAGCAGAGCAGGCCCAGCCTGAAGCGCCCAAGCGTCCGTCTGTGGCCCGCTACTTCACGGAATTCCTCAACGACGAGGGTACAGCCAACCAATGGACCACCGGAACCCTGCAGATCTGGAACGCCTTCGAGAAACACATGAAAGCCGTTGTCAAGACCCGCTCCTTCGACTTCTTCAACGACGATGGTATCAACGCCTTCGTCAAGCATCTCCGCAACAACGCTAAGATGCAGGAGAACTCCGTCCAGAAGCACTACCTCTACCTTCGCTGGTTTCTCAAGTGGGCCGTGCGCAAGGGCTACGCTTCGAATAAAGAGATCGGTAAGGTGCAACCTAAGTTCAAGCTGGTCGATCGCCCTGTCATCTTCCTGACGAAAGAAGAGTTGCTCAAACTCTACCACTACGAAGTTCCCGCCAACGGCACGAAGGTAAAGCTCCACAAATATAATGGCGACAAATATGAAAAGGTGGTCCACGATGCCGGTGCCCTGGCCAAAACACGCGACATGTTCTGCTTCTGTGCCTTCACTTCCTTGAGGTACTCCGACATTGCCAAACTCAAACGAACCGACATCACCGGCGACGTCCTCTATATCACCACTCAGAAGACGCACGACCGGCTCCCCATCAACCTCAATAAGTTTGCAAAGGAGATTCTGGAGAAGTATAAAGACTGCCGCTTTCCCGACAACCTGGCGCTGCCCGTGATCACGAACCAGAAAATGAATGAATATCTGAAAGATATTTGCGAACTTTGTGAAATCAACGAGCCCATCACGCGTGTGGCTTTTCGTGCGGGTGAACGCGAGGAGGAGACGTTGCCCAAGTATGAGCTTATCGGCACCCATGCTGGCCGGCGTACCTTCATTTGCTTCGCCCTGTCGAGTGGTATTCCGCCGCAGGTAGTAATGAAATGGACTGGGCACTCAGATTACAAGTCGATGCGCCCGTACATTGATATCGCCGAGAAGACGAAGGCCGAGCAGATGGCGGTGTTTGAGAAGGGGTTAATGCAGTAATTTTATGGAAAAGAGGGTTGCCAATCTTCTAACTGATTATGTTAGCAAATGTGCAAGGTGCTTGTACCGTCGTACTAATGAATGTGGTTATTCAGACACATCTTTAGTAGCCCCGGAATTAAGTCAGGAGGATTTTGAGTCCATGTTTCCCGTTGAGCAAATGCTTCATCGGACACAAGAAATGCACATTCCGTGTGACAACCAGATGGATGTACAACAATTAATTGAAAAAGTTGATGCAATCATAGATGAGTCAAACATTCCTTTGCGTTCAAGCTGGTTGCTTAGTTATTTTACTAAACTCGCGGCAGTAAAAGAAAAGGTTCGTAAAGAGTCAGGTAAATTTGAGTCTGCCTTTCTCCCTCGTATCGATGATGTGATTACTCATATTATCGCTAAGATCGATTTAGCTTATCTTAAGAATGGCCATGACATTTCTTATTTTTTGGGACTCGTGGACAGGAAAAACAATCGAATAAAACACCTCGATTCAGTATGCCCTCACAAGATAGTTGAGCATTACTTAAAGCTTGCAACCCCCCTTGAGGGTTATACTGAACAAAACGAGGTGGTACCTGACACCAATCCTTCAGACGCTGAGCGTTTGGTCAAGAAACTTAAAAGTGAGTTTGGTGTATCGGGGCCCCGTTTCCCCAATCGTTCTGCATCTTATGAATTAAAATCATGGATGCGGGAGCAACGGAATGTGGCTTTGGTTGAAATGGTTCTATGTGAATTCGGTTATGGCGATCTCGTCGGCGATCCTTCTTTTGAAAAGTATGACAGTAAACAAGGTTCTGAGCGACTACAAGAGTGGATGTATACCGATTTCGGACGTTGGGACGAACTCAAAAAAGAGATTTTCGATATTGCTGAAAGAAATCGTGATAATCAAACGATTCTTGAACGAACACTCGGCAAGCAAGTTGAGGCTTGTAGTAGTCTTGCCCGTTATTGCTATCCTCCTGCCGACGCGCCTCTAATTGAAAAAGAGGCGGCAGTAGTCCTCAAACTTCTGTCGAACGCATCTTTCCCCGGAGTTGTTGAGGCTGTTAAGGTTTGGGACACCGCAAAACAAGAAGCTTTTCAGCTATCAAATCCTGAGACTGACCAGGTTGGTTATTTGGATGCTCTTTATCGTCTTTCTGTTGAGAACTCCGAAGAATTGAAATGTGATGCTTCTCCTTTTATGCTGGTATGCGCAGGGAGAGCTCGGGCCTACATGAAGAGACTGGCTATCTATATTGAGAGCGCCCTTTTCCGCTTTTGTCCTACTTTGAGACTATCAAAAATGGAGCAATCGTTCAATATATCGATTTCAGATGGTGTTAGCGAAGACGAGATATTTCATGAATTGGGCTGGCAAACATCAAAGGAAAGAGAGGAGAGCGATCGAAGATATATTGATTATTCGGAAGAAACACCTGACAATAAATCAGGAGTGTCTTCTGGGTCTTCAGGCAAATTAGTTAAAGATACCCCTCCTGCGGATTTACCGCTTTGCGGTGTTGATGAGGTTGATAACCTGGGTTACTATTATTTCCAGGCTGCCGCATATAATGAGCTCAAGGCTCAGGATGATCGAGATAACTTTAGAAAACTTTGTTATTCCAAGGCGGAGGATAAAACACTCAGTGAGGAGGACAAAAAGATTTGGATTATGCGGGTTCTCCAGACCATAGATACAGCTTATGCTCTAACTGTGCATGGAGATAAAAACGAGCAAATCATCGAGCATCTGGCAAGGCAACTCGCAGTCGTGCTGGAGTGTTCTTTTATGGCTGTTGCCAATCCGATTTGTGTTAAGCGAATTGGAATGGAGAATGACCTTTCTTTGGTTTTCCGATTTACGATAGATTGGGATAAGGATCACCCTTTGACCGATGTAGAAATAATGACTCGTTTCTATGAAGTGCAAGGTGAGGTGGGCGGCAATATTGTTTTCTTCGAACGCCAGATGTGTTTACCTTGTGACGTGAAATCATGTCCGTATCGTTTAATCTCCTCTAAAGGGGCCGAGATGGTTCTTCCTGATGATTGCCCCGATGATCATGTTAAGAATGTTACGGCGTATGGCCCCATACATAAAGATAGCAGGAGTGATGACGAAGAAGATGGTGGCGGCGGAGATGGAGAAAGTCAAGAACATGGAGAAGAGGAAATATCCTTCGCCGAGCTTGGTGACCCTATTTCACATGCTGAAAATTATCTAAAGGCCCTGTATCCTGCTTTCGTGGATGAACAATTCAAATGGAAGAAAGAGAGCGCTACAAATTACCACGCTTATTGGGCTGCAAAAATCATTAATTGTACTTTTCAAGAAATCAAAATCGACTCGGTTGGTGAATTATTTGGAATCAATTCTTTACGGACGTACGGCTCTCAGGCAAAGAAGAGAGAGGGCGTTAAATCTGCTATAATTAATGCCTTCAAAAACGCCAATTTGACCTTGCCGACTGGGCTTTGATTTTGCCTCCGGAACGCTTACATACTTACTCGAATACTTACCGACTTACTTACCTGATAATTACATAGTTACTTACTTGCCTCCCGTTATGCAATTAGTGCTTACGGGAGGTATTTTTTTTATTTTTTTCTTTCCAAATTGCGAACGTTTTAAAACGCAACGCATGGTGCACCGTGCTTTTACTAACCCTTAAAAACAGTAAAAGCTCATGCCTGTTTTTTACGAAAACACTCCGCTCGGCTCGTTGACCGTGGGAGACCTCAAGCATTTGGTTGAGGAATTCATTTCAACGGCAGCAAGCAGCCTTCATAAAGAGGAGAAGACTGCTACATCCGCTAACCTTGTCTACGGCCTTCGTGGTATCCAAGAACTTTTCGGATGCTCCCACAAGACCGCGCAGGCCTACGAAGACGGATTCTTGAAGTCAGCCGTTAGGCAGAATGGCCGCAAGATTGTCGTCGACCGTGACCTGGCGCTCGAACTCTTCGCCGCGCATGCGGAAGGAGGTAAAAAATGAGCCGCCCTCGTCACATCAGCGAAGTCCTGAAAGAAATCTTTCCGGACGCGCACATCCCGTCTCCCGACGATACCGCCGAAGAAACTGCCACGGAAGATGAACAGAACCAGGAGGAGGACCAGAGATGATCGACAAACCTTCCATTCTCCGTCGTACAAACTACGGCATCCGACTCTACACCCACGCCATTCGTGAGCGCTGGCCCGACGAGATGGCGATGAAAATCTCCGGCGACGACTGCGGTATCTGCCGCAACCCGCTCACCGAAGACGGTCCGCGTACTCTGCACATCTGGGTCGAAAAACTCCCGTCCGAGCAGCGCCTTCCCGATCGCATCGCCCGTCACCATGACGAGATCGGGTTCGTCGCCGACGGCGATTGCTTCGATTTCGCAGAGCGCTACTACGGCAAGTCGGGGCAGGAGCTTCTTGATTACCTCAACAGCGAGCTGAACCTTCATTTGGAGCCGGGATGGAATCCCTACAGTAGCCATCTTACCCCACAGTTGGCCAAGCTTAGCGACGAAGGTCCTCGTTGCTCGTTCTTCCGTGCACCCATTGGCAATGTAACTCCTGAGAGGGAAGTCACGCTTGCGGAGGTGTACACGTATATTGTAGGTGACCAGGCATATGAGCGTACAGCCAAGTTACGCTCAATCTCCGATCCGAAAGAAGCGCGTCGTTACAATGCGCTGCACTTCGACTACATCACGGCCTCTGGTACCTTCACCTCGCGCAAAGATGAGTGTCTCGTCCAGCATAGCGGCATCATGACCATCGACATCGACAAGATCGACAACGTGGATGATCTCTTCGACCGCCTATTGCAAGACGAGTATCTCGAAACGGCGCTTCTGTTCCGCAGTCCCAGTGGCAACGGACTCAAGTGGCGCGTGTCAGTCGATCTCAACGGGTTCACGCATGCCCAGTATTTTCAGGGCATCTCCGGCTACATCCACCAGACTTACGGTATCCTCATTGATCAGTCTGGCAAAGATGTGTCGAGAGCGTGTTTCCTGGCACACGACGAGCGAGCCTATCTTAATCCCCAGTTTTCTTAACCTATTGGAGAGAGAAAAGTGAAAAAGAAAACAATCAACCCTGCGGAGTGGGTCGAAACTCCGCCTACGACATCCCCCAGTGCAGCGGCTCCAAAAAAGCCGCTGCCGGATGCCGGTTCCCGTGCCGACGATGTGGCGACAGTAGTTGCTCGTATCGTTGAGCGGGGAGTTGACATCACGAACGGCTACAAAAACTGGCTCGACCTGGGCTTTGCGCTTGCAGATGGACTGGGTGAAACTGGACGTAGTTACTATCACCAGATAAGTCAATTCTTCGCAGGCTACAACGCTACCGAATGTGACCGTCAGTATGATGCGTGTCTTCGCGGTAAAAAAGTCGGGATCACGCTGTCTTCGTTCTTTCATCTGGCGAAATCCTGCGGCATCGACATCGCTACGACACAGCCCAAATTCCGTAATTCCGTAAATTCCGCACCTACGGAATCTGCGGAATCTACGGAATCTTTCCCGGGTGAGGAAGTCAGCCTCCCAGCTCCTTCCTTCTCCGAATCGGTCTTCCTTGATCTTCCGGAGTTCCTCCAGAGGATTTGTTGTAAAGCCGATAACCCTAAAGAAGCGGACATACTTATCCTTGGTTCTATGGCATGCTTGTCTGCTGTGCTGCCCAACTACTTTGCAGTTTACGACGAGATGATCATTTACCCAAACCTGTGCTTTTACCTTACTGCCCGTGCGTCTGCAGGCAAAGGCCGCATGGCACTCTGTCGATATCTGGTCAAGCCCATCCACAATGAGCTTCGTGCCGAGTTTAAGAACATAAAGGCTCAGTACGATAGCGATATGATTCAATTCGAACGCGACAAGCGGGACAAGTCGAAGACAGGTATTGTCAAGCCTGAGAAACCCAGGCAACGGATGTTACTGATTCCGGGAAATACCAGCGCGACCGCAGTCACGCAGATCATGCACGACAACGATGGCACGGGCCTCATATTCGAAACCGAGGGAGACGTTCTGGCCAGTTCTTTCAAAAAAGAACATGGCGACTATTCCGAGAATTTTCGCAGCGCGTTTCAGCACGAGCCATTCAGTTATCACCGACGGGGCGAAGATGAGCATGTTGAAGTAGAGGTCCCCAAGTTGTCAGCTGTTCTTTCGGGAACGCCCAATCAAATTTTGACTCTCATCCGCACACCGGAGAATGGTCTGTTTTCGAGGTTTGCGTTTTACTACTTGGAGTCGAATCTTGAGTTCAAAAACGTTTTCAAGCGCTCTGCTGGTCCTTCGCTCAACGACTACTTTTCTAAGTTGGGCGAAGAATACCTGGAGTTCTATCACGCGCTCAAGTCGTTACCCGAGCCATTGGAGTTTTCACTTACAGAAGGACAGCAGAGCGAATTCCTCGACTTCTTCTCTGAAACCCAAACTGACCTCTTCATCGATTTTGGTGACGGTATCGTTGCTACAGTTCGTCGACTTGCGGTCATGACCTATCGTATTGCCATGGTATTGTCGGGGATCAGACTCATGGAGTCGGGTAATCTCTATGAGAATGTGGTTTGTAACGATGCTGATTTCCGCACGGCAATGGCCATTTCTCGTGCCCTGCTGAGTCATTCCACCAAAGTATTTTGCGAGCTATTCGGCGAAAAGCAGCGGAAGCGGCTTTCTTCTTCCGTCGAGAAGAACTTATTCGATTTGTTGCCAGAGGATTTCGGCCGGCAAGACTATCTCTCGACCGCAAAGTCCCTGGGTATCAATGAACGCACTGCAGAAGGATATGTGGCCAAGTTCTGCGGCAAGATGGGGCTCGTCGAGCGCCAAAGTACCATAAAAAACAAAGACAACCATGAAAATCTTAATAGATAACGGCCACGACCGTGAGACCCCAGGCAAATGCTCGCCCGACGGTCATTTCAAAGAATACCAGTACACCCGTGAGATTGCTGTCGCAGTCGTCGCGTACCTCGAATACCGCGGCTACGATGCCCAGTTGCTCGTACCCGAGTTCGAGGATATTCCGCTCAAAGAGCGAGTCAAGAGTGTGAACCGCTGGTGCGACAAATTGGGGCGCGAGAACGTCACGCTTGTCTCTGTCCATGTCGATGCTGCTGGCTCCGATGGCCAGTGGCATGAAGCCACCGGATGGTCGTGCTACACATGCCCTGGGCAGACGAAGAGCGACCATCTTGCTACGGCACTGTATCGTGCTGCGGAGAAGTATCTTCCGGGGCACAAGCTGCGGACGGACTACTCCGACGGTGATCCTGACAAGGAGGCATCGTTCTACTTGTTGAAGTACACGCGTTGCGCGGCTGCGCTTACGGAAAATGGCTTTCAAGATTCGAAGGAGAGCCTGGCGTTCCTGGAGTCTCCGGATGGAAAGAAGGCCATAGTGCGGCTGCATGTGGCTGGGATACTCAATTATCTGTACGGATAGTATCTATAGATATTGCACCGGCTATATCTGATTATCGTGTTAAAAGAAAACATCGACTTCCATTCGAGAAGCCGATGTTTTCTTTCGATAAAGCGTAGATGGTTAATTCCCGTGAACATAATCCGAGAATTCGAAGAATTCATCGCATAATTCATCAAAGTCCAAATTCCGTTTATCTGCCACCTTTTCGGCAAACTCGTCCATCTCCTCGTCGGAAGGGTTATCGTTGTAAATCATGGCAGCACACAGTTCCAGAATTCCCTTGGCCATTTCTTCGCTGATGGAAGGTTTAACAAATCGCTGGTAGTATACCACCTTTTCAGCATACTGGTCAAAGACAGTTTTTCTGGTAAGTGCGTCAATCTCTTCTGAAGGGTCGAATGAAAACATGACAGACCCGTCAGGATTATTAATTCTCGTGGTCTTCATAATTAAAAGGCTACGCCAAAGTGAAGGGTTAAAGTTGGGGCCATCCCTTTAATGGTCTTCTCACTGGATTTAATTACATCCGAGATATGAAAATATTCGTAGTGATGCTGTTGTATATTAGCTCCTAGACCTAAGTACCATGTCGTTTTTGCGGATTTAAAGTCAACACCAACAATCGGTTCGACAAAAAGCGCTTCCAGATTCTTGTTTGGATTTTTGCCTACATCGAAAGTATAGCCAACATCCCCGATAATAAAAGGCGAGATCTTACCTTCCGTGAAATTGAATTTGACTTGAGCGAAGACCGGAACAAGAAACTTGTTATCTCGGCTCTCATAATCGCCGAGTGTTTTGTCGTTCGAGTAGTAGTAAAGCGTCTCGGCGTACTTAAATCCAACGCCCAACCCTAAAGCGAACTTATCATTAATTCGATAACCGTTGATGACTGATATTCCCACACTATATTTAGAAAGATTGGTCAGTCCCAGTCCACCAGTTGCATCAACAGTGAGTTCGTACCCTTTGGATTGAGAGAAGACCCAATAAGGACAAAGAGTAAGAAGTAATAATAGTAAGGATCTTTTCATAATTAATCTCGTTTATAAGTGTCCCATTGCATATCGTTGGTAGCCTTCCATTTGAATGTGTTAGCATCCACGTATTGAAAGTCTTTGACTTCTGTTTTTACTATTACAGAATTATATGTGGAATAAATTGAGATCTTTTTCCCATCCTGGTGAATTCGATAGAGTCTCTCGTAGGAAGAGCCTTCATAATAGAGAATCGTGAATTTACCATGTGTTTCCGTTTTACTCCCATCTTCCATCGCAACTTCAACCGGTTTTGCGTACGGCTGGCTAAATGTGAGTTTGGTTGTTATCCCGTAAAAAGTATAGGAGAAGGAACCGTGAAGGATGGCTAAAGCCTCTTTTTGCTTTGCGGAATAATACTCTTTTTCCGGCTCCTTTTCCTCATTGTTTTCAATGGGATTGCATGACACTGCAAATAAAAGGCTCACGCAGAATAGTGAGATTAGGATCTTCTTCATGGGGACAGATATTAGTTAATAAAATAAAAGCGTGCACAAACCTTGCACGCCATCAGGGCTACCACACCCGTCATCAATGCGAAGCTTGTACACGCCGTGTAAAGCTTTGCACCTATTTGATGACTTGCCCTTTTCAAGTGTGGTAGATTGATGGCGATAGGGCTATGTTTCACAAATATAGTAAAAAAAACATTGAAAATGAATTACAGCCTATTCTTTTCAAAAGAGCCATACTTTTTGTATATTTGAAAATCAATCAGATAATTCAACGTCTATTAGCGATCGTGGTTTCTTACGACGGCATACACGAAGTATTCGAAGGAGATGTCCAGTATCCCTATGCTGATATTGGGGGTAAAGAGTTGTTGCACATCAGTGAGGTGAACGAGGATAATCGTCGAACCTATAACTATGTTTGTCCTTATTGCAAAAAGCCGCTACGCCCTCGATTGGGGCTTTATCGTGCTCATTGCTTTGCCCATAAGAAAGGCGAACGTTGTGATCCGGACAGGTACATTCATAGGACTGCCATAGACCTGCTTGAGCAGAAATGGAATCGAGACGAGCCTTTTGAAATCAAGATGACGGTTCGCTTTGAGTGTGAAGAATATGGCAATTGCTTCTTTCATTATGATTCAGAAAGGAGTTGCGTAAGGGAAGAGGTTAAGACTTATGACCTCAAGAAGCATTATAGTCGCTGTTTGGTCGAGAAGAAAGTCGGGGAGTTCATTCCTGATTTGTGCCTCATCGATGACACCGGTAAGCACGAACCCATATTCATCGAGATTTGGAGCAAGCACAAAAATTCAGAGAAAAAGGCAGAGTCAGAATACATGATTATTGAAATACGACTGAAAACGACGGCAGAATTGGAAGAATTACCCAAGCATCCCATCACCGAATCTGAGACCGTCACATTTAGTCACTTCAAGACAAGTAAAGGGAATCTTGCTGAAAAAAGCGGCCTCAGTCTGATGCGATACACACTTTATGGTGGATCACTCAAATCTTATGTGGACGAACAGACAGTTAATTGCAAGAATTTCCGAAACAATCATCACCCTAAAGCCATTTTTGAAATTGACTGCATAAAAGAAGAAGTCTATTCTTCTATGGGCTTACTGTACTATGGCAACGCCCTCGCTATTGATAAAGGCTATGATATCCGTCTTTGTTATCTGTGTCAAGAATACGGACCTGATAGACGAAGATGGAGGAGTTATTATGACGACTCCAATGCGCCGATGGGGTGTTGCCGGGAGATAGATACACGTGGGTTCATTGAGTGCAAGCAAAATGACGCAAAGACTTGCCCTTTTTTCAAGTTAGACTCCTTTCAAGTGAAGAGGAATGTTGAATCGATAGAAAACTTCAAACGTTACTTTTGGTACAAGAATCCTGACGGATCGTCATCCGAAGAGTATCAACAACGGAAATCTTATCAGGCGACTAATCCAAACTACGTCGACTTGAATCTCGACATTGACGTCGACAGATAATCACGTATTATCTCTTTCGGTGCGCAAGCTTGTTCCATGCCTGAAGGCCTTCCACAAACATGCGCATCTTTTGTTACCCCCATCCCCAAGGGGAGTCCCGGTCCCGCAATCGGGCCTCGGAGCCTTCGGCAGGACCACCTCCAGTCGTTTTCTGATTGTCGGGCCGAAGGCCCTCCAAACAGAAACCGCCTTCCGGCAGCGCGGCACTTATGTTTATACGGAGCTTCGCGCCGGCTGCGCCAGCGCTACGCCAGTGGCCTGGTCGAGCGCAACGCGCACGACCGCGTGGCGGTCGTCTTCCTGGTCATAGTATTCGTAGTGATGCGGGCTGTGTTTTTGTATCATCGCGCGATAATCGGCAGGCGGGCTTATCGGGTATTGGTATCACGCATATATAAGCGCACTATACTCTCATACGTGTTGTAGTTCCCTCAATTGGGGATGCTGCAAACACCCGTTATCATCATGATCATTTTGGGAGATTAAACCGTCCGGTGCCTTGCGCCTTGTCTGCCGGGGCCTGCGTTGTCGGTCCATCAGCGAGCTTTGGCCGCCTGGCGCTCCTTGCCACAGGAAGTGCAACTTCAGTGGAATGCCCTGGTCTGGAATGTCGAGCCGCACCGGCCACCCTTCGACCACTCCACCCGCATCTCCGGCTACAATCGATTTGTCAGTGCCTACCACGGTTTCGCCACGCTCGGAAATGAGCAAGTTCCGGAGCCGCGGGCCTTTGAGAAGTTTCCTCCATTCGCTGTTGAGGTGGGTGGAGCGTCTGTGGTTGAGGGTTTGTTGGTATTACCGGTTTCGGTGTTTATTGCTGCTGCGTTTGTCCCTGAGCGCTATCGGCTGCTGGCCAAGATCCAGCTCACGCAGCCAGGCAAGGGGCGCAACCCGGGTAAGATTCGCAATGTCCTGGCGGATCGCCCATGTGGATCTTCGTCAGTCAATCTCTTCATAGATCCGAGCATCTAGGGCCTCAACCTGCAGCATTACCAGGTGCATGTCCGGTTCATCCTGCTCGATACGGTCACAGGCTGCCGAAGCCAGTATCATCAGCAGTCGTTTTTGATTGGTTTGTAGTCGAAAATCCGTAACTTAGTGGTCAGGTAAAAAACATTTGGACAATGGCCTTTGGATATATAATGCTGCTTGTGATTCTCATAATGCCTCTGATGATGGTAGGCTTTGGCTTGTTGTTAATGAAGAATCCTCCAAAAAAAATAAACTCTTACTATGGATACAGGACGAGAAGATCTGTGAGGAGTCAGGAAACCTGGGATTTTGCGCATTACTATTTCGGGAAACTGTGGCTTGTGTGTGGCCTGGTGAGTCTCCCGATCTCTCTTGTTCCGTTATGCCTGGTGCTCGGAAAAAGCGAGCAAGTGATCAGTGTGGCGGGATTAATCGTTTTGGGCATTCAGACGCTTCTGTTGCTGGTTACAATACTCCTGACAGAAAGGGCATTAATGAAAAACTTCGACGAGTTCGGAAAATCTCTGTAGAGAAATAACAAAACGCTCCGGCCTTCTGGTCGGAGCGTTCTGCAAAGAGAGGGTTGTTGTCTTGCTTACACCGACAGCTTCGCGCTGGCGTACATGTCGGCCGACTTCTCACCGGTGGCGGTGTTGATGTAGAAGTAGCGGAAGAAGACCTTCGGAGTGTAGTGGGTTATTCGTAGAACTACTAATAATATTCTTCGTTTTATGAAATGTTTTCTAACTTTGTCCTGAAACACTATAATTCAGGCTCAGATGAAGAAACTATCGGTCAAAGAGGAATTCATTATGCGGTTGTTCTGGGCGCATGGGGACATGTTCATCCAGGACCTCCTGCAGTACTACCCCGATCCCAAGCCGCACCACAACACGCTGGCAACGCAGTTGGGTATCCTGGAAGACAAAGGATACGTGGCCCGCGAGAAATATGCTAACGCCTATCGCTACCATGCCGTGCAGAGCGAACAGGACATCGTCGACAAGACCATTTCCGATGTGGTCGACAGGTTCTATGGTAGTTCTTACACGCAAATGGTCTCTCGGTTCGTGAAAGAAGAGAAGATGGATCTGGCGGAGCTCAAGGCGCTCATTGCCGAAATCGAAGACACCAAGAAATGACGGCCTTTATCATTTATCTAGTCAGAAGTGCGTTGTACCTGACTGTCTTCTCCGCCTTCTTTCTGCTGGTGACGCGGCGTAGCAAGCATTTCCACTTCAATCGCGCGGTGCTGCTTTCGGGCACGGTCCTATGTCTGGTGCTTCCGCTGCTGCCCGTGCATACGGCGGGGCCGACGCTGCTAGACAACCTTCCATCAGCGCCCGCAGCGATAGAAGAAATTGATGTATCAGCGCCGACAGCGGCTATTCGTCTGCAATGGCCGATTCTTGCCGCCGGACTCTGGCTGGTTGGCGTGCTCGTCGTCCTGGCCGTCAATGCTGTATCCTACATTCGGATGATCCGTCTTTTCCGGAGCGCGCCATTTGATGTTCAGGACGGTTGCCGGCTGTATCTGCTGGATCGCGATGTCGCCTCCTTCAGTTGGATGCACCGCATCGTGATGAGCCGCAATGACTATGAAGCCTATCCGGCGATATTCTCCCACGAACGCGCCCACGTCGCCTGCGGACACTCGTGGGATATGCTATTCTTCAGCTTCCTGACAGCATTCCAGTGGTTCAACCCGTTGGTGTGGGTATGCCGGAACGAACTGCAGCTACTACACGAATACGAAGCGGACGCCGTCATACTCGGACAGGGAATCGACGGCACCCAATACCAGAAACTTCTGATCCGCAAGGCAGTAGGAGAATCACAGTTCCTGCAAGCCAATGGTTTCAACCACGCGCAGCTGAAACTGCGCCTCGCTCAACTGCGTCGCCCCTCCCAGAGCGGATGGCGTCGTGCCGTCACGCTGCTGGTGCTGCCCCTGCTGGCTGGCATCACCCTGCTGACTGCCGAACCCATACATCCCGCCAACTTCGTCAACGGGGTACAATTCGTCAACTGGCTGTACGATGAAATCCATTACCCGCGCTCGTGCCGTAAAGCGGGAGTGGAAGGTCGCATCCTCCTCGATTTCAAACTGGACACCGAAGGCTATATGCACGACATCAAACTGCTCGGTACCCTGCACCCTGACCTGGATGCGGAGATTCTGCGCGCCGCCCACAAATCGCCCAGATGGATCCCGCAAGAAAAAGACGGCAAACCAGTTGAGGTCACTTATATCTGCCCCCTTGATTTAAAACCTCCTCGTAATGAAAAACCATAATCTGTTCTCTCGCACGTCATTATGCATCCTGGCTCTGGCGTTTCTTGCCTTTTCTGCTGAGGCTCAGAATGTCCGGTGCAGCTATCAGTATTTCTACAAAAAGGACCCTGCAAAGGGTTTCTATAAAGTGCCGGACATGCGGCTTGACCATTGTGACGGACGAACTGCCTGGTACAGCGAAACGACAGCGATAAGAGATTCCCTGAGCTTCATCGCCTTTGATGAAACGGGCTCCATTGCCGACAATGAAACATACGGCCAGTTGACACGGCTCCGTTCCAAATTGTTTGAATGCACGACTATTGACTACCAGACACAGTCTTTCATTCAGCATTACAAAAGCGCCACGCTTCACCTGAACGGCACCGGCCAACTCATCTTGCCGGAATGGGTATTATCGGATGAGGAAAAGGATGTAGAAGGTTACCTTTGCCATAAGGCGACAGCGCAATATCTGGGTCGCGACTGGACGGTCTGGTACACGGAAGAAATCCCGCTAAACATCGGGCCCTGGCTACTATGGGGTGCACCGGGCTTGATCGTGGAGGCGCGGGATGCTGACAATCTTTTCATTTTCAAGTTCACCGGAATCGAATCGTTGACCGAAGGCTGTCGCTTCGATCTGTTGCGAAAATACTATCTGGAACCGCACAATAAGAAAAGAGGGGCGGATTACACAACGGACGAACTGCAGAAGGTAGAAAGCACCTATACGAAACTCATGAGTGATGTGCATTTCTTCGACGAAGCGCATCACAGCCAAGGCGCACGAGCAACCGACGCCAATGGCAGGGAACTCGACAGGGCTGCGTTCTTCAAATACATCCCAAAAATTCCTACGGAGTATTGGAAAGACAAGAAATAGTGTTGCGACCCCGGATTCTTTCGCTCTTGCTGGCCCTGCTGGTCAGTTGCACCGCGGCCCTCGCCCAGACGGCCGTGTCGGGCATCGTGCGCGAAAAGAAGACGAAGGAACCCGTGGCCGGGGCTTTTGTGTTGGGGCTGGCCGCTTCGCAGCAGAAAGCCTTTGCCTATAGCGACGGAGAGGGTCGGTTTGTGCTGAAGGTGCCGGAAGGTGTGGTGCTCAATGAGATTCGGGTTTCGATGATGGGGTTTGCCGCGACGAAGTTGCCCCTGGTGCCGGGTACAAGCACCGACATCGTGATTGAACTGGCGGAGCAGCGAACGGAACTGCGGGCGGCGCGGGTGGAAGCTGCCGCTGTTGAAGAAAAAGGCGATACGCTTTCCTATACGGCCGGGGCCTTCCGGGATGGTACCGAACGATCCATGGGCGACCTGCTCGAGAAGTTGCCCGGCATTACGGTCACGCCCTCGGGCGGCATCCAGCACAATGGGAAGGCCATCGGAAAACTCTACGTGGAAGGAATGGACCTGATGGGCGCTCGCTATGGCACAGTGACCAACAATCTCTCGGCCGATGCCATCGCGCGGGTGGAAGTCTATCAGAACCACCAGCCCGTGCGTGCGTTGCAGGACATTTCGCTCACCGACCGTAGCGCCATCAACATCATCCTGAAGGAGAGCGTGCGGAGCACCTGGTTGTTCTCGGGCGATGCGACCCTCGGCCTGCCGCCGTTCCCGCTTTTCGAGGCACGGGTAATGCTCTCGAACTTCGGCAAAAAACGCCAGAGCCTCTTCCTCATCAAAGGGAACAACGACGGCGGCGACATCCTGCAGGAATTGCAGCAACAGTCCATTCTCGGGCGCGGCCCTGGCGCTTACCTCATCACGCCCGGCGAAGTCGACAGCGACTTGCGTTCCCGCCTGAACCCGGGCCGGAGCTATCTCTCGCTGCCCAAGGAATACTGGTACGACAATATCTCCGGACTCGGCTCCTTCAACCACCTGATCAAGTTGGATGAAACGCGACAGCTGCGCCTCGCACTACAGGCGGCTGGTGAACGCTATAACGAAACCTCGGAGAGCCACGACGAAATCCGCTTTGCCGACGGCGCTTCACTCGAAATCTTGGAAAACCGCACGATGACCGACCGGCGCGGCTACTTTTCGGGAATGGCAGCGTACGAGGATAACGGCGCGAAACGCTATATAAGTAATGAATTCTCGGCAGCGGGACAGCTGCGGGTCAACGAATCGGCCCTGCAGGGAGGCCGCAACCAGTACGGCCAGCACTATGACCTGCCCTCGTTCAAGGCCGACAATCTTTTGAAGCTGGTGTTGCGTCGGGGCTCCGGACGGGCGTTGGAACTGACCAGCGACAACAAGTATCGCCGCACCAATCACGCCGCGCGCTATGTGACCGACGGACGGGAGTATGGCCAGCATCTGTTCGGGCAAGACTTCTCGACCGACCTGCGGACGTCACATAAGTGGAGTGCCGGCCGACACCGCATCAGCCTCTCGGAAGGCATGGCGCTGGAGTATGTAGACCGTCGGGCAGAAGCAGAGGGCGTGACGTTCGAAGGCTTCATAACTTCCGGCTCGCTGTCCGTGCTGGCACTACGGCCCACTGCTCGCGTTTCGGATGCCATTTCGCTGGGCGGCGCCCGGCTCACCCTCGCGCTTCCCGCTACGCTGCACTATCTCATCATCCGGGGGCACGACAACCTGCTCTATCCCACGCTCACACCATCGTCCTCGCTGCAGTGGAAGCTGTCGAGGCGACTTGAACTCTCTGCTTCATCGTCTTATGCACTGACTCGCTCCAACGCCGAATCGCTGCTCGACGCGGCGGTGATGCAGTCCTGGCGCACATTGGCCGTCAGCGACAGTTTGCGGCTCAGCACACGCTGGAACACGCAGGCGACGCTCCGCTGGAACGATATACCCGCAATGTTCTTCGCCACCCTCTCCGGTTCCTGGTCAATGGGCGGATCCAACCGCGCCTCTTCCAGCATCTGGCTGGAAAACCAGACGTACCAATACTACCTGCCGCTTTCGACCGCCACTTCTGGCTGGAGCGTGAACGCCTCCCTGAAGAAGTACTTCGGCCTGCGGGCCTTCGTCGTGGAACTGCAGGGCAGCTGGATGGAGAACGAGATGCAGGAGTACCTGCAGGGCGAGCTGGTCAATTACCACTCGTCTCGGCTGCATACGCAGCTCAACCTCGCTAGCAACCCCGTCTGGTGGTTCTCCACGGACATCACCGGTAGCTACGACCGCGACTTCGTCACAGGATCTTCAAAGCAACAGACTCAGATGGTCCAAATAGATGGAACGCTTCGGTTCAAACCCGTCAAGCCGCTTGCCATCGACGCCACCGGGCACTGGCTCTGGAGCGAAATACCAGGAGTTCGCGTTTCTAACACTCCGCTCCTGAAAGTCTCCGCTTCCTGGTCGCTGAAGAATGCCACGCTCTTCGTCGAGTGCCGAAATCTGCTGAACGCCACCGAATACCGCCGCGAAAGCGTCTCGGCCTACCGGACAACTTCCTCCATCACCCAACTCACCGGCCGACAATTCCTCCTCGGTATTCGGATGTCACGGTAAGGGAAGGAGTATTTTGCCAATATATAACAAAACCGCCCGGCCATCTTTCGACGGTCGGGCAGTATAAGTTCACTTATAGAAAAGATTACTCGACAATTGCCCCTTCTGGGGAAATGATCATATCTCCACTAATATTAAAATTCTCCACATTTACGATAGGAAGGAAATACTTTGAAAAAGGAGAGTTCTCCGTCTTAGCAAACAATACTCCTCTTGCCTGACTAACGGAAATCTGGACTAACGTTTCAATAAAAGGCTTGGGGATCACCACCCGGCCTGACTCCTTTTCGGTCAATTGGTCCCACGACTCCTGGTTCAGCTGATAAAAGGCATTCGTTTTAAGAATCAGAAAAGGATGAGAATCACACACAAATTGAATCCATACCGAAATTGCAATTGCTCTAAGGCCGAAATTGCAACCAGGCCTAATTGAAACGGAGAAAGAACTCTTTTCCTCTTTGGGATCTTCCAAAGCAGCAAATTGCTCAACCTCCATATGGTGAATCTGGAAAAGAATATTCTTATGCATAGTTAAGGGCAATTTGATTCTTGCAGTGTCTCTTACTAGACAACTCTTTGATTGAACCGAATTGGAATCCATTCACGCCATTGGTCAATAAGCGCCAAATGTCTACCGATAATAAAGGACTATTCACACTAAGAATGTCTTTTCTCATGTAGATAGTACTATCAAGTGTAGCATCATCGCATACGCGAATGAGGGGGTAATTAAGCCGTTTCCCATATTCTTCAGCAATCTTAACCGAGAATGAGGGATCCTGATTCCTCAGAATCTTATTCACATACTGAGGGGAAACACCAAGAGCGGCAGCAAGGTCCTTCTGACTCCAACCCCGCTCTTTCATACACTGTCTTAGCCTAAGGGCTATCCGCACGTTCGCATCCAGCTCTTCAGGCTGATTAAGATCTTTCTCGATTCCTTCAATCCAAGAAAAATCATCTCCGGCAACCACAATCTTGCCGTTTTTCGTCGTGCTCATAAAACTATTCTGCAATAAAATCAATAAAACTGTCTTTATCAAAAATGCCATTGTCAAAAATGTTACTCGCGACTCGCTCCATTTTTTTTAATTCAATTTCGGTATTGGGAGCATCAGACATTTCTTTCACAATCTTAATGGCACCTCCAGTTATACATACAGTATTTTCATCAACCATTATACCATAAATGCGAAAAGCTACTCTCTTAGCAATATGGCCATATTTTGCTTTAACCTTGAATACTTTATCGCGGCGTCTCTTAGAGTCTTCCTCTTTATCTAAGGGTTCAAATACTGAAACAAGTTGACCTGATTCAAGTAATCTTAAGAGTTCTTTGAATACAACTCGAGAATTTTGGACAACATCTCCAACGAATACTTCTTCTGTCAATCCTTTCCAAAACGGATCCGAGAAATAAGAAGAGTTGGTTTCAAAAAACTGCGCGAGATATAAAGGGTCCTTCCAAAGGGAAACCAATTTCGACAACTCTGTTTTTCCAATATATTCAGGGTCCAATTCATCCGCACATTCCTGTACTCCCATTGATAACAACTCAGGCCGAGAGAAGCAGACTGAGAGAGCAGTATTGGTATCACCTTGGGAAGAAAAGATGCGTTTATATTCCACAATTAACCAATCGGTTTATTTTCTGCAAATATACTACTTGTTTTGAATAAATCAACCAACTGGTTAATTTTTTTATAGCGATTCCTTCTTAAATCAACGAAAAAGGCTTGCACAAAGATTTGCACAAG
Source organism: Bacteroidales bacterium UBA3290 (assembly GCA_002361615.1). GTDB lineage: Bacteria > Bacteroidota > Bacteroidia > Bacteroidales > UBA932 > Cacconaster. The sequence continues at coordinate 80,857 of DETK01000044.1, read as the reverse complement.
CCTTTTTCGCAAGATATGTCAATGCTAACCCAGTTTCGCAGAGACGTACATGTCGGCCGACTTCTCACCGGTGGCGGTGTTGATGTAGAAGTAGCGGAAGAAGACCTTCGGGTTGCCGGCGGTCGGGGATCCGTTCTTCGCATCGTAGTCGGCCTTGATGTTGATGGCCGTGGCCACGGGTGTCTGCAGGCTGGTGAAGGCTGCGGCCTTGCTGTAGGCGCGGTTCACGCCGTTGCTCTGGGGCTCGGAAGCCAGGATCACGAGCTTGAGGTTCGTCACCGAGTCAGGAATGCTGTCCAGGGTGAATGTCATCGCGCTGGCGCTGAGGGCGACGGTAGCGGCTGCCGGGGCAGCGACGCCGGTGAGGGCCGGGGGCCCTGCGCATTCCCTGACGGGATTGTGCTCGCCCTGGGGGCTGTGCATTCCCTGGACGCTCGCCGCGGGGCCCTTGCAACCTGGAATGGCATCCCGGGCCTGCGGCCCGCTGGTGCTTTTTTGTTGTCCTGCCTTATGCAAGCAAGCTTGCAACGGCCGGACAACAAAAAAGCACCGCAGCTTCGCTGCGATGCCATTCTAGGTTGCGGTGAGTGAGGGATTCGAACCCCCGGTACGGTCACCCGCACACCTGTTTTCGAGGCAGGCTCCTTCAACCACTCGGACAACTCACCTGTTGAATTCAAAAAAGCATGTCGGCGAAAGGGCCGCCATGCTTGCTGGGTCTGGATGACTGGACTTGAACCAGCGACCTCCTGGTCCCTAACCAGGTGCGCTACCAACTGCGCCACATCCAGAAGTGGACCGCAAATGTAGATATTTTTCTTTTTGTGTCCAAAAAAAATCAACGGAATCCTTGCCTGAGGGTGGGATCAGACGGCGGAGACCTTTCCGGCAAGGCGGAAGAACAGTCCCGGGAACCATTTGTAGGCGAAGCAGGCGAACATTTCCTTGCCGCCGACGCGGACTTGACGCTTGCCGCGGACGATGCCGTCGACGCATTTGCGGGCGCAGGTGTCGGCGTCCATGCCGCCGGCCTGGCCGGGGTCCATCTTGCCATGTGCGCTGCCGTCGCCTTCGAGGGCGCTCAGGCTGATGGGGGTATTGATGCGGCCGGGAAAGAGGAGGGTGACGTTCATGCCGGTCTCCAGTTTCAGCGCTTCGAAGAAGCCCTTGATGGCGTGCTTGGCTGCGCAGTAAGCGGAACGTTGGGGAAAACCGAAGAGGCCGGAAATAGACGAGGTGGCGGCGATGTGCGTGTCAGCGTCCCACTTTCCGGCGGCGTGCAGGACCTTGGTCAGGTGGACAGGCGCGAAGAAATCTACTTCCATGACCCGGCGGTCAACCTCTTCGGCCGTTTCCATCGCCAGGGAACGCTGGGAGATGCCTGCGTTCAGAATCAGGAAATCGATGCGTCCTTCCAGGGAAGAGGCAAAGGTGTCGATTGCGGGATAGTCGGTCGTATCGGCCTGCACCAGGCGGGTTTCGCCGGCGCCGAGCCCCAGACATTCCTGACGGACGGCTTCCAGCCGCTGCGGGTTGCGGGCCAGCAGGATCAGGTCTGCGCCCCTGCGGGCGAATTCGCGGGCGAGGGCGGCCCCTATGCCGGAACTGGCTCCTGTGATCAGTACTTTCTTACCAGTCAGTTTATCCATGTCGTTCTTTATTTCAGCGGGGACTTGTCTTCCGTATCGCAGTTGATCAGCAGCAGGGCGTCGGCCATTTCCCCTTCCGCGGCTTTCCAGGTGTAGCGGAAGCGGCCGTCGCGTTCCTGCACGACGGTTTCTTGATAGACCCAGCCGTGGACGCCAGGGTCCATCCATTCGCCCGTCTTCTTGTCACGAAGGTCGTATCCTTCCGGCTCGATGCAGTCGCCGGCAACGAAGCGGTAGAGTGCGTAGCGGCCGGCGGGCAGATTGTCAAGCTGATAGGTGACCCGGGCTCCATCGCGGACAGCCGTCCATGCCTCTGATCCGAGGAAGGAGCGGTCATCTCCGCGGGAAGGCTCCCAGCCGGCCTTCATGCGGGCTGGCGTTTCAATCAGATAGCGTCCGGGAAGAGACAGTCCGAGATATTCGGCTATAGCCTGGAGCGTCCGTTTTCCGAAGGCGCGGATGTTGTCGTTGTCAGCCCAGAGACCGTCGCGGTCAAAAGAGTAGCAGTTATAGGTGGTCTCAATCGTCAGGGCGATGGTGTTTTCGCCGAAACGGTCCCAGATCCATCCCTCGACGTAGCGGGGCGCCATGTCCGAGAAATTCATGTCCAGGGGCCGGATGCAGGGGTTGAGGCTGCTGACCAGGCCTGTGTACGCCCAGAGCTTGCGGAAGAAGGACGGGGTGGTGGTACTGCCCTTATGCATCCAGAACGTGGCGGATTCGGAGAGCTGGGAGTGGCTGTTGATCACGAAGTCGAAAGGACGCTCGCGGGTCAGTTCCTCGAGCTTGCGTTTGATGGCGCGCACTTCCACGACAGTGCTGTCTTCGCTTCGTCCAAAGTTGATCTCTTGATTCACGCCGATGGCGTTGCAGCGGGAGAGACCGTTCGCTACCCCGTCGGGGTTGGCGAAAGGAAGCACATAGGTATCGAGTTGCTGGCGGAGAGACCGGGCCTGGGGCGTATCACCGAGAAGATAGTCCACCAACCCGTCCACCAGATAGGAAGACGGCGTTTCCGAGGGGTGCTGCCGCGCGTGGATCCACAGGCGGGCTTTCTTTTCGGCGGGAACCGAAAGGTCCGTGATATGCATCAGCTGCAACGGGCGGCCTTCGTGGCTGAAGCCGATGGTGTCAAGCAGTACGTCGGGGTGCTTGGTCCAGGCCTCGATCCGTTCCTGAAGATAGCTGTAGGTGTAAGGGTTATACAGAGCGATGAAAACCGTATCGCGTGTGAACCGCTTGTCGAGACGGCGCGGTTGGGATTCGGCCAGCGGGAGATGCTCCCATACCTCCCCGTCGTAGGAGAAGGAACTCCGCGCCACGCCATTGTCTTTCAAAGTGAGGTAGATCTGTTTGCCTTTCACGCCCGTCATCCGGAAATAGTACCAGTTCGCGCTGGGTTCCAGGGTGGTGTCGATGGGGTTTTCGGGATCGTATTTCCCGTTGACCAGGAAGGAAAGATGGACGACCGTGTCTCCCGGGGACACAATGACGCTGGCTGAGTCGAGCAGCTGGGCGCTTCCGAAGGCCCCGCCTTCGAAGTTGCCGTCAAAGCGGACCTGTGCCGTGCTGACAGACGGGAGTAGAAGAACGGACAGGAGCAGGAGGGTCTGACAGATTCGTTTCATTGCTCAGAAGGAGAATTCACTACGTTTCTTGAAGGTTTCGGGAAGTGGCATCTCATAAACGCTGCTGCGCAGCAGGGCGCCGAGCGCCTCGGTGCTTTCGCAGGCGGCTTGCTGTTCGGGGGTGATGATTTCCCCGATGCCGAACCGGGGCTGTTTCCCTCTTTTGTTAAAGACTTCCCCGCACAGGCGGATGAGACGGACCCGCCAGTCGATCAGTCCCAGCGAGTAGAAGAAAAGGGAGTTGCGGTCGAAAAAGCGGATGGGCACGACCGGCACACCGGCCTTCCGGATCAGGCGCAGGACAGGCACCTGCCACTCCCGGTCGCGGATGCAGCGATCCTTCAGACTGAGGTCGGAGACGGCCCCGGAAGGGAAAAAGCCGACAGCGTGTCCGTCGCGCAGGTGCCCGAGCGTCTCACGGACGCCGCCCAGGCTGGAAGCCTGGGGCCCGGTCTCCTTGTCGCCCTTGGGCACGACATTGATGAAATTGGGCGACATGGCCCGGATATGGGCGAGGATTTCGTTGACCATTACCTTATAATCCGGGCGGACGTGGCCCAGCACGTCGATGAGCGTGATGCCGTCGAGATGGCCGTAGGGGTGGTTGCTGACGGTGATGAACGGACCTTCGGGAAGGGCCTCGAGCCGCTGCGGATTGCCGATCAGGAAGTCTACGCCGATGTCGCGGAGCAGGGCGCCTGCAAAATCGGCTCCCTGCCACTGGCAATTGCGGTCGTAAAGGTCGTTGACCTTGTCGACCGATGCCAGGTGCATCAGCTTTTTCACAAGGGAAGCGCCCCGCTTGCCACGCAGCTTCGGGACCATTTCCTGGACTTCCTGTACGGTGATGACGGGCATTCTACTTCTCTTCCTTGCGCCGGGGCATCGGGTCGATCCGGGCGTAGTAACGGGCGTCCTTGATGATGGTGACCATGAAGATCAGGATAAGGATGGCCAGGATCACCAGACCGGGATAATCGAGCGCATGGATGAAGACCTTCTTGCCCAGGATGACCACGACCCGCTCGAACTGCTGCCAGGGTTTAATGAAGATCAGCAGCGTGTTGAGCAGGATGGCTGCCAGCCGGAACTCCGTGGGGCCGAGACCAGCGTAGGTCAGCTTGAACTCGGATTTGAGATGCGCGTTCATACTCACGTTGAGGGTGAGCTGCAGATAGACGACCAGCATCGCCAGGGCGATGTAGAGGTTCAGGAAGGGCGACAGACCGAGACCGACGAACATCAGGGTTTCGTTGATGCCGTCGACCGTGTGGTCGATATAGTAGCCGTAGATGGGTCGCTGGGTCTTGCGCACGCGGGCGAGGGTGCCGTCGAGCGAGTCGCCATACCAGTTGACGATTAGCCCGAATGTGCTGAGCCAGAGCCAGTTCACATTTAAGTGCGACAAGATGTATCCGAGTGCGATCAGAACGGAGCCCATGGTTCCAACCCAGGTCAGAAGGTCGGATGAGACCCATCGGGGCTGCCGTTCGGCCAGCCATACCAGTGCTTTGCGCTCAACGCCGTTGAGGAAAGAAGTCTGGATGCGTTCTGCTTTTTTATCCATACGAATCGTTTATTATAGCAAGCAAAATTACGGAAAAAAAGACAAAACCATTCGTTTGACGTGCTTTTGGGCAAAAAAAAGGTAACTTTACGGTATGAAACGAATCGTATTTGCCTTGCTGACCCTGCTGATGGCCGGGCAGCTTTCCCTGGCTCAGGAAGAGCGCAGGGTGATGACCATGGAAGAAGCCGTGCTGGGCCGCGGCCTGATGATCCAGTCTCCGACCTGGCACTGGACCGGCGACAAGGCGGTCGTGGCGCAGGATGAACCGGGCGTCCCTCCGCGCCGGCAGCGTCCTGAACCGCTGGCCTATCCCCGCGGGAACAACCTCTACTATAAGGATGCGGAAGGGGTGGAGCACGCCATTACGGCATACGCCGATCCCGGCATCGTGTGCGGGCAGAGCGTCAGCCGCAACGAATTCGGCATCAGCGGTGGCATCTTCGTCTCGCCCGACAGCAGCAAGATCGCTTTCTACCGGAAAGACGAACGCGGCGTCACGCTCTTCCCGCTGCTCGACATCACCACGCGCACCGGCACCTTGCGGGAGATCCGCTATCCGATGAACGGAATGACCTCCGAGCAGATCGCCCTGGGCGTGTACGATATAGCCAAAGGCACGACGGTCTGGCTGCAAGTGGACGATTTCGACGAAGAACGGTACCTGACCAACATCACCTGGGGCCCCGGAAGCGACCGCATTTATATCCAGGTCCTTGACCGGGCGCAGAAGCACGTCCACCTGAACGTCTATGACGTGGCGGACGGCCGCCGCCTGGGCACGCTCCTGACCGAGGAGAACGAACGCTGGGTGGAGCCACAGGAACCGCTCGTGTTCCTCGACACGGATCCTGACCAGTTCCTCTATTTCACGGACAACCGGGACGGCTACAAGAACTACTACCTCTGCTCCGCAAGCGGGAAGTTCGCACCCCGCCGCCTGACCGACGTGGATGCCGACTGCTCCTACCTGACGCAGCGCGGCCGCTATATCTATTACTATTCCGCCGAGGTCTCTCCCGTGGAGAACCATCTCTTCCGCGTGGATCTGAAAACCGGCAAGAAACTCCGGCTTACCCGGGAGAAGGGCTGGCACATGTGCCAGATCTCGCCTGATGGCAAATACTTCATGGACAGCTGGTCCTCGCTCAATGTGCCGCGCGCCGCGGGCTGGGGAACGACCGACGGCAAGAAGTTCACGGAGCTTTACCGGGCTCCCGAGCCGAGCCCGCTGCTGACCAGCTGCCGGATCGAGACCGGTACGGTCAAGAGCGCCGACGGCAAGTACGACAATCACTACGGCCTCGTCTATCCGATCGATTTCGATCCTTCGAAAAAATATCCTGTGATCCTCTACGTGTACGGCGGCCCGCATACGCAGCTGATCCGCGACGTCTATCAGGGCGGTATGTCGCGCTGGGACATCTATATGGCACAGCACGGCTATATCGTCTTCACGATGGACAACCGCGGAACGCCGAACCATGGCGCCGAATACGAGAAAGCCATCCACCGCCAGTGCGGCCAGGTGGAGATGGCCGACCAGATGGAAGGCATGAAGTGGCTGATGTCGCATCCGTGGGTGGACCGCGACCGCATCGGCGTACACGGCTGGAGCTATGGCGGTTTCATGACCATCTCGCTGACGGTCAACTATCCGGAAGTCTTCAAGGTCGCGGTGGCCGGCGGTCCTGTCATCGACTGGAAATGGTACGAGGTGATGTATGGCGAACGCTATATGGAGACCGAAGCCACCAACCCGGAAGGTTTTGCGAAAACCTCGCTGATTCCGCGCGCCAAAGACCTCAAGTCCAAGCTGCTTATCTGCCAGGGCGCGATCGACGACACGGTGGTCTGGGAACATAGCCTGAGCTTCATCGAAAGCTGCATCAAGAACAAGGTGCAAGTGGACTACTTCCCGTATCCGACACACCCCCACAACGTGCGGGGCGTCGACCGGGTCCACCTGATGGACAAGGTAACGATGTATTTCGAAGATTATCTTTAAAAGACGTTACCCAACCCTTCCTGCCGCTTCCACTCGGAAGGCGTCAGGCCGGTCTGTGCCTTGAACGTGCGCAGGAACGCGGTGCGGGAGGAGAAGCCGGCAGCTTCCGCCACATCGGCGTGCGGCATGTCAGGACGCTTGCGCATCAGTTCCTGGGCATAACGGATGCGGTAGCCGCTGATCAGCGATGCGAAATTATTCCCCGACAGATTGTTGACCAGCAGGCTGATATAGGTTTGGTTGGTGGCCAGCAGGGAGGCGATGTCCGAGACGCGGAGGTCCTTCTGCTTGAAGAGTTCCTTTTTCATGATCAGCCGGTCGATTTCTCCCATCAGGTCGGTACTGAGCTTCCCGACCGTTTCTCCGGCAACCCTTTCGTTCGTTCCCACTGGCACAAGGGGAGACACTTTCTTCCGCCGGCGAAGCACAATCAGCAGAAGAAGGCCACCGGCAGCCAAAAAGATGATGGCGGCAAATAGCCAAAATGGAAACCCGCCCTGCCGGAACTGATCCGGATAAAAACGATAGACTGCAGCGCTCGTCTGAAAGTTGGTGAACGCAATCTCATTCGGCCGGCTGAGGTCCCGTTCCACACCTCCGGACATCAGCAAACTGCCGTCCGGCATCAGGCAGACCCGTCCCTGCGGGAAAGCGCCGGAAGCATCTTCGGCATAGAAGAGCCGCAGGTCGGCCTTTCCTCCATCGAAAGTAGCATCGTAATCGATGCGGGCCAGACAAATCCGCCCTTTGACGTCATAGCCCAGCATCCATGCCTGGCGGAGAGGGCGCTTCACCTGAAACCAGGAAGTCCAGTTCACCGGACCGCCGAAAGGTCCTTTCATGGGGAACGGCGTGTCGGTTTCCAACAAGGAAAAGTGACCTTCCGACACTTTCAGGATGCCAATCTGGCCGTCGGACGACCGTTCGATGGGAAGCAGATATGTGTAGTCGGCAATCTTCAGGTTTTCTTCCAGGAAAGAAACTACCTTGACAGTCCAGTCCTCCAGCAGGGAAACATGCAGTGTATCCCCCCGGAGCAGGTCCACCCGGCCGTAAGCCGGGTTTCCGTAATTGTCTTCCCGGCCGAAAATGACAGCCTCATCGGGAGAAGCAGGGAGAATATAAGGGGCATTCCAGCCAACAGGCAGATTCTTCAGCGAAAGGAAGCCTTCTCCGGGATCATACAGTGCCACGCCGTCTTCAGCGTACCAATTGCCGGCAATGACAATCTTTCCGTCGGGAAGTGTCAGGGCAGAAGCATACGCCCTTCTGCGGTCCATGATGCCGATCGGATGAAAACCGTGCGTCTCCGGATCATAGATTTCCGCACCCCAACTCTGACCGATTCCGAAAGATTCAGCGCTTCCCCCGCCCAGAAAGACACGCCCGTCCGGCAGCACCGCAAAGCATCCACCGTCATGCGGCCAGGACATCTGCAGGGAATACCAGGTGCCGTTCCGGAAGGACTCGGCCGTCCCCACCGGATTGAACCCGTCGGTATGGCCTCCGAATACCGTTATTTCATTGCCTGTCACCAGCATGAGATGCCCGGCCCGAGGCGTTTTCATATCGGGCAGCCGCTCGAAACGGATCCGTTCATAGGATACATCTTCGGCGGCTGCACAGGGCAGGGACAAGAGGCCGGCCAGCAAGGCCGACAGTATCGTTCGCATCATCATGATGCAAAACTACACAAAAAACCTACCTGATAGAAAAATGCATGAAAATGTCATCGCCGCCCGCCCCCTTGTTGAGGTCGTAGGCACTTCCACCATCCTTGCCCACAGCGCCGCCGGAAGACGCGTTGAACCAGATCCCGGTGACGCGACGTCCGTCGCCGAACGAGTCCTGGGTGTAGTAGATGTGGATGTCATCGCCGCCGGCATTGCTGTTCAGGTCGCCCTTGATACCCGTGAAATGACTGCCGCCTTCATACGGACAAAGCGTGTAGGAACGTCCGCCTACCGTAAGGGAACCGGATACCGGATTCGAGCGGGAACTCAGGTACAGGTCCGTGATGCAGTTGCCGCCCGTGCCGGTCTTGTAGCAAAGATAGATGATATCGCCGCGCGTGCCGGCGTTCAGATCGCTTTCAATCACGGTCCAGCCCTCCTTACGGGCCTTCGCCTTCAGGGAAGAAACCTCTGAGGAACTCCCGCCGATGAGCTTCACGGCACTGACGTACTTCTCGCCGCCGGATGAAGGCTTCGGAGAATTGGAGACAGTCGTGGAAGAGGAGGAAGAAGAGGAAGAGGAGGACTTTGTCGTACTGAAGTGCAGGAAGATGTCATCGCCGCCGGCACCTTTGTTGAGGTCGTAGGCTTCGTCCGTACCATTCTTGCCGACGGCGCCTTTTGCAGAGGCATTAAACCAGATATCGGTAAGCGCACGGCCGTCGCCGAACCGGTCTTTTGTATAATAAAGGTGGATGTCATCACCGCCGGCATTACTGTTAAGGTCGCCGTTGATGTGGGTGAAATGGATGCCGCCATCTTTGGGGCAAAGTGTATATTCGCGCCCTTTCACCGTGATGCTCCCGCCGACGGGATTGTGACTGGAGCTCAGATAGAGGTCCGTGATGCAGTCGCCGCCCGTGCCGGTCTTGTAGCAAAGATAGATGATATCGCCGCGCGTGCCGGCGTTCAGATCGCTTTCAATCACGGTCCAGCCCTCCTTACGGGCCTTCGCCTTCAGGGAAGAAACCTCTGAGGAATTCCCGCCGATGAGCTTGATATCGCGGATATAACTCTCAGGTGCGGAAGCAGGTTCATCCTGCTGAATCCGGGCGCCGGAGGCTGCCATGGAAAAGGTAAACGCCATCAACAAAATGACGAATGCTGAAAACTTTTTTGTCATAACGGTATCGTTTGTATTTTTAACAAAAATACCGCTCCACCACCTCATCCTTGTTTCAATTCCAATAAACGAGTGTCACAAAATCCAAAAAGAATCGTGACACAGGCTAAAAAATACCCGGCAAGAGCGCGATTCAGAACAGTCCGAACAGACGGGCGTCGATTTTGTCGGTGATGGTGGCGAAGTCTTCGGGGTTGTTCTGGAAGTCGAGGCCGTCGGCGTCGATGGTCAGGACTTCGCCTTCGTACTCGTGATTGATGAATTCCTCGTAGCGACGGTTCAGACCGCCCAGATATTCGAGACTCATGCTCTGCTCGTAGTCGCGGCCGCGCTTCTGGATCTGGGCCACCAGATGCGGAATCGAACACTTGAGATAGATCAGCAGGTCGGGCAGCTTGACCATCTGCATCATCACCCGGAAGAGATCCATGTACGCATCGTAGTCGCGCTGCGAGAGATTGCCCATGGCCACGTTGTTGGCCACGAACACATAGACGCCCTCGAAGATGGTGCGGTCCTGGATGATGGTTTCGCTGCTGCGGGCGATTTCCATCACGTCCTTGAAACGCTGCGTGAGGAAATAGACCTCCAGGTTGAACGACCAGCGCTGGATGTCCTTGTAATAGTCTTCCAGGAACGGGTTGTGGGTCACAGCCTCGAATTTCGGGGTCCAGCCGTAGTGCTGGGCGAGCATCCGGGTCAGCGTGGTCTTGCCGCTGCCGATATTGCCGGCGATTCCGATGTGCATCTGCGTAAGGATTTATCAGGTTGATTTGCGAAGTTACACAAATTTTTTCGTAAATTTGAAGATTCGCAAACAATCAAACCCATTATAACGCATTTGTCATGAGAGACGCCATCTATGCATTTCCCGATCCGGCCAACGAGCCGGTCAAGACTTATCTGAAAGGTTCCCCCGAGCGCGAAGCCCTCGAAAAAGAGCTCAAGCGCCAAAGCTCCATCGAGATTGAGATTCCGCTGATCATCGGCGGGAAGGAAATCCGTACGGGCAATACCGGCAAGGTGGTGATGCCGCACGATCACCATCACGTTCTGGCCACCTACCACAAGGCCGGCCCGGCCGAGGTCCGCATGGCCATCGACGCAGCCATGGCCGCCCACAAGCAGTGGTCCGAGACCGACTGGACGGTGCGCGCCGCCATCCTGCTCAAGGTTGCGGAGCTCATCTCCACGAAATACCGCGCGCTGATGAACGCCGCCACGATGCTCGGCCAGAGCAAGAACTTCTATCAGGCCGAGATCGACTCCACCTGCGAGCTGATCGACTTCCTGCGCTACAACGCGCACTTCGCCTCGGAGATCTACGGTTTCCAGCCCAAGAGCGCCAAGGGTCAGATCAACACCGTGGAATACCGCGCCCTCGAAGGTTTCGTCTTCGCCCTTACGCCGTTCAACTTCACCTCCATCGCCTCGAACCTCAACATGTCGCCCGTGCTGATGGGCAACGTCACGGTGTGGAAACCTTCCACCACGGCCATCCTCTCGAACTACTACCTGATGCAGATCTACAAGGAAGCCGGCCTGCCCGACGGCGTGGTCAACTTCATCCCCGGCCAGGGCTCGGTGATCGGCAAGGAGATCTTCGCATCGAAGCATCTGGCAGGCGTCCACTTCACCGGCTCCTCCGCCACCTTCAATACGCTCTGGCGCCAGGTAGGCGAGAATATCGACAACTACGTGAACTACCCGCGCCTCGTGGGCGAGACAGGCGGCAAGGACTTCATCTTCGTCACCCCGACCGCCGTGGCGGAAGACGTGGCGACGGCCGCTTTCTGCGGCTCGTTCGAGTTCCAGGGCCAGAAGTGCTCCGCAGCTTCCCGCATGTACGTTCCTAAGTCGCTCTGGCCGAAGATCCTCGAGGGTATGAAGGCCTTCGCAGCCGAGGTCAAGATGGGTGACGTCTGCGATCCCGACAACTTCATCAATGCCGTGATCGACGAAGTCTCGTTCGACAACATCGCCCGCAATATCGAATTCGCGAAGAACGCCCCGGACGCCGAGATCGTCATCGGCGGCGGCTGCGACAAGAGCAAGGGCTACTTCGTGGAACCGACCGTCATCGTGACCACCAATCCTCACTTCAAGACGATGGAAGAAGAAATCTTCGGCCCCGTGCTTACCGTCTATGTGTATGAAGACAAGGATATGGACGCTGCCGTCGAACTCTGCGACACCACCTCGCCTTACGGCCTGACCGGCGCCGTCTTCGGACAGGACCGCCTGATGGTCCAGGGAGTCGCCGACCGCCTGCGTTATGCAGCCGGCAACTTCTACGTTAACGACAAGCCTACGGGCGCCGTGGTCGGTATGCAGCCGTTCGGCGGATCCCGCAAGTCCGGCACCAACGACAAGGCCGGCGGCGAGTTCAACCTCATCCGCTGGGTCATCCCGCGCGCCATCAAGGAGACGCTGGTTCCCGCCCGCGGATACAAGTATCCGTATATGAAATAGCGTGGCGCCCAAGTCTTTGGCTGTCAGCCATATCCTGAAAATCGAGTGCGTAAAATTACGCACTCGATTTTCATTAAGTCGCTGATGGCCAGTGGCTTGACTGCCACGGGCGATCAGCCTACTTAAACGCTTGTTCGCTCAGGCCGGGGCCGCCGAGGGCCAGGTCTTTGAAGTAGTCGGGGACTTCGCGGCCGAGGAGGGCGTCGACGTAGAGTTTGGCGATGTACTGCGACAGCATGAAGCCGTGGCCGCGCATGCCCACGAAGAGGCCGCGTTCCGGGTCGATGATGTAGCGAGGCTCGGTGTAGTAGCCGCACCACGTGGCCTGGAAACTCATGCCCTTGAGCTGCGGGATCCATTCCGTGAACACTTCCGATGCGATCTCAAGGAATTCCTGCGTATTGACCTTCAGATTCTTCGCTGCGTCCGTGGCGTCCTGGGCCGGGGAGGCGCAGCCGATGATCTGGCCGGTCTCGGCCAGCTGCTGGCCGTACACGGCCGAGAAGCCCTTGTAGTGGCGGCGGTCGATGAGCATGTCGAGCGAGTCGCCGTCCTTGCCGATGAGCGGCAGGCGCTTGGTGATGAAGGCCTGGTGGCGGACCGGATAGAGACCTGTCTCGATGCCGAGCTGGCGGGCGAACTTCTCGGCGCCGGCGCCCATCGCGTTGACGAAGACCTCGGTCTCGTAGCGGACGTAGCGGCCCTGGCGGTTGCGGACGGTGATGCGGTACATGGCGCCGTTCTTCTCGACGTGGATGACTTCGGTGTCTTCGAACACCTGGCCGCCGGCCGCGATGCCTAGCTGGCGCACGGTGTCGATGGTCTTGCCCGGCGTGGCCTGCCAGCAGTCGTTGGAGATGAGCGCGTGGCTGTAGAGGTTGAGGTCGGGGTTGATATACGGCGAGATCTCCTTGGCGAAATCCTTCTTGTCGATCATATAGGCGTCTGACCAGGCACGGGAGGCGTCGAGCGAACGGTAGGTCTCGTCATCGTGGACGAAGTTCACGTAGCGCGTCATCTTCAGGTCGATGTTGCGCAGGGCCTGCACACTGCGGAAGATCTCCAGGTTGTGCGTGGCGATGTCGGCCAGGGCCGGGAGCGAGAAAGCGGGCCGGCCGCCTGCGATACAGCGCCACGAACTGCCGTGCTCGTTGTTGACCATCACCGGCTTGAACCCGGCTTCCGACAGATAGCGGAACAGGGCCGTACCGGCCATGCCGCCGCCGGCGACGAAGGCGCCGACGCGGCGGATTTCCACATCGGTGCATTGGGGATTGGTGATGAGTTCCACCTGGCGCGACGGGTTGGAGACGTTGCCGATCTCCACGAGATTGGCCATCGGGCCGCGCGGCGTGAAGTCGCCCGTGATCTCGATGCCGTAAGGCCGGAGGGCCTGCTTGGCGCGCGGCAGGCAGCGCGAACCGCGGCACGGACCCATGCCCAGGCGGGAGATATGCTTGAGCTCCTGTGCCGTGATGCTGGTGCGGCCCTTGAGCAGGGCCAGCAGATCGCGCAGACGCACGTCTTCGCAGTGGCAGATATAGGTGAAGTCGTCGTTGAGCTCGGTGGGCGTCAGTTCGAGCGGCTCGGGATATTTGTCCTTGGCAATGAAGCCGTGGGCGGTGAGCAGGGCTTCGTCGGTGTCGCCGGCGTAGATCTTCTCGGCCTTGACCACGGCCACGTGGGTCTTGTTGGGCTTGCGGATGATGCGGGCGATGGTGCCTTCGCCCACCTTACCGCCATTGTCGTCGACCAGGAACACTTCGGTGCCGGCTTTCACGTCGAATTCGACGGGGAGGAAGATTTCCCGCTTGTCAGGCCGGTAGCCGAAAATGGCCAGGCCCGGGCAATGGGCCACGCACTCCATGCAGCCGATGCATTTGTCGAAATCGATGGTGGGGGTGACCGATGTGGAGCTCTTGGTGATGGCGCCCTGCTTGCAGGCGAACGAGCAAGGGTTGCAGGCAAAGCCATAGAGGCAGTCGGCGACGACGAACCCGCCCTTGCGCATGCGTTCCTTCGACGGGGTGCGCGGCGCGTCGAGCAGGCGCTGCGGCCGTTGCTGTGAATCGATGTATTCCTTGGAGACGGTCAGATAGGCGTTGTAATCGATCCGCCGGCCGAGTGCCTGCTGGATCTCATAGGCGCACTGGCGGCCGCGGAGCACGGCCGAAGTGCCTTCGCCGATGCGCACGGCGTCGCCGACGCCGTGGCAGGCCGGGCCGAACACTTCGGTACCCTTGCGCAGCAGCTGGCTGTCGGGCAGCAGGCCGGTGCAGATGTTGATGCAGTCGATGCCGTCGAGGCGCACCTCGGTGCCGGGGATTGGCTTGAAGTTCTCGCATTGGGCGATGATGGCGCCTGTCACGCCGGTCCAGTCTTCATTGGGGACGGCTTCCACCAGCGAATATGAAGTCATGATCGGCACGCCGAGGCGGCGCAGGCGGTTGGCCTGGACGGGGAAGCCGCCTTCGTGGGGCATGGCCTCGATGATGGCCTTGACGTTGGCGCCGGCTTGCATGGCCTGGTAGGAGGTCAGGTAGCCGATGTTGCCGGCTCCCACGGTGAGGACGTTCTTGCCCAGCAGGGTGAATTCCTTGTTCATCATCCGCTGGAAGACGGCCGCGGTATAGACGCCCGGGAGGTCGTCGTTCTTGAAAGCGGGCATGAAAGGAAGGGCGCCGGCCGCCACGACCAGCTGTTCGGCGTCCACGTAGAAGATTTCCTGGGTTGCCACGTTCTTCACGGCCAGCCGTTTTCCTTCCAGGATATCCCACACCACGCAGTTGAGCAGGATCCCTTCGTGGGAATCGCCGGCCAGCGTCTTGGCGATGTCGAAGCCGCGCATGCCGCCGAATTTCTGCTCTTTTTCGAAGAAGAAGAACTGGTGGGTCTGCATCTGGAACTGGCCGCCGATGGCGTCGTTGTTGTCGAGCACCAGGTTGTCGACGCCCGCCTTGTTCAGCTCTTCGCGGACGGCCAGGCCGGCCGGTCCGGCGCCGATGATGGCCACGGCGGTACGATAGACCTTTTTCTTGTCCTGCAGGACGGTGGTGGTGCTGTCGACCATCGAGAAGCTCTCCTTTCCGACGCGCCGGACTTCCCGCACGCCGTCGATCTTGGTGATGCAGATGCGGCGGATGTGGCCGTCGACGAGCATCTCGCATGCGCCGCATTTGCCGATGCCGCACTCCATGGTGCGCTTGCGGTCTTTCAGGCTGTGATGGTGGACCGGGAAGCCGGCCTGGTGCAGGGCGGCTGCGATGGTCTGGCCTTTCTGGCCGCTGACCTTTTGTCCTTCAAATATGAATTCGTGGAGATCTTCCTCGGGGATATCCAGGATGGGATGGGATGAAATCTTATACATAAGTGTTTTGTTGGCAAATCTCAACAAAGTTAAAAAATTAAATCTATCTTTGTATAATTATAAACGAATTCTGATGAATTATATCCAAACTGATATCGAAGGGCCGCTGATTGTCGAGCCGCGCATCTTCGGCGACCATCGCGGTTATTTCTTTGAATCGTTTTCCCTCCGCGACTTCGAGGCGCACGTGGGACCGGTCGCGTTCGTGCAGGACAATGAATCCTATTCCGCGAAGCGGGGCGTCCTGCGCGGCCTCCACTTCCAGAAGGGCGATATGGCGCAGGCCAAGCTGCTGCGCGTGGTGCGCGGCTGCGTCCTCGACGTGGCCGTGGACATCCGCGAAGGCTCTCCGACTTTCGGCCACCACGTGAAGACGGTCCTCAGCGGCGATAACAAGCGTCAGTTCTATATTCCGCGCGGGTTCGCCCACGGTTTCCTGGTGCTGGAAGACGACACGGTCTTCCAGTACAAGTGCGACAATTATTACGCTCCCGAATCGGAAGGATCCTATCGTTGGAACGACCCTTTCTTCGCCATCGACTGGGGCATTTCGCCCGACGGAGTCATCCTTTCGGAAAAAGACGCGCGCGCGCCCTTCTATCGGAAATAATTCCTATCTTTGCAATTTGACGAAAGAACGTTGCCAATGGATTACAACACGCAGAGAGAGAAACTTGTGCTGCCCGAATACGGGCGGCACGTGCAGAAGATGATCGAGCAGGTCAAGGCCATCAAAGACAAGGAAAAACGCAGCGAACAGATGCGCGCCGTGGTGCAGGTGATGGGCATCCTCAACCCGCAAATCCGCGAAGTGAACGACTACAAGCACAAGCTGTGGGACCACGCCCAGGTGATCGGCGGATTCGACCTGGACATCGACGCGCCTTATCCGGCACCCACCCCGCAACAGTTCGAGGCCAGACCCGATGTGATCGCCCTGCCCGAGAAGCCGATCAAGGCCGCCTGCTACGGCCGCAATATCGAGAATATGATCGCCCTGATCGCCGACCGGGAGGAAGACGACATCAAGAAGGAGATGATCCGTACACTGGCCCTGTATATGCGCCAGCAGTATCTGATCTGGAACAAGGACAACGTGGCGGAAGAGACGATCTTCGCCGACATCGAGCGTCTGTCCGACGGCAAACTCAAGGTTCCGGCCGACATCCATCTGGGCGCCATCTCGCAAAACGCCAACTTCTCCCGTCCGGGCATCAGCGTGGGCGGCCAGAACGCATCCGGCGGCGGCAAGAGAAAGAACTGGAAACGCAAGAAATAACGATGGCCCCTGCGAAGAAGACCGACAAGAACGCAAAGTCCGAAAAGGGCAAGGCTCCGGCCAGGAAGCGTCCCGCCCCGGTGCGGCAGAAGCCTGTCCGGGAGCCGCTGCTTACCGACAGCCGGCGCCGGATCATCCGCATCGTGCTCGGGGTGCTCTGCGGCATCCTGACGCTCTATACCCTGGCGGCGCTGATCTCCTACGTCTTTACCTGGACTTCCGACCAGAGCCTGGCCTTCGACCCGCAGATGTTCTCGCTGGACGCTACGGCGGAGAATGCGGGCGGAAAGATTGGCTACCTATGGGCTAATCTTTTGATTTCGAAATGGTTCGGGCTCGGTGCTTTTGCTATTCCGGTTTTTCTGGGCTACCTGACGGTCTACTGCTTCCGCATCAAGAAGGTCAACCTGCTGCGCGTTTTCCTGCTGTGTGCCTTCGGCGCCATCATCTTCTCCGTCCTGCTGGCCTATATCTTCAGTTTCACTTCGCTCGACTCGATGCTTGGCGGCGGGGCAGGGGGCTCCTACGGTCACTACGCCAACCGCTGGCTCTGCGACAAACTGGGCAAGGCCGGCACGGCGGGTGTCCTGCTGGCCGTGCTGTTCCTCTACGCCTGCCTGCTTACCCCGAAAGTGGCTTTTTGGCTCGACGACCTGATCTACGGCGTGTCGCACCGTGAACCGAAACCGGTTCTTGCTGTCGACGACCTGGATGGAGAGGAAGGAGAGGACGAAGAAGAGATCCCCGGCCTCGTGGTCGAAGGGGCGCAGGGCTCGCAACTTGCCGATACCGATCCGACCGACGACTGGCTCGAATTCACCGGCACCGATACCGGTGTCGGTCCTGAAACAGGCCATACCACCCATACCGGCGATGAAGTCGTCGGGGAAGAGGATCCCGAAGTCATTCCGGACGAACCCGAAGAGGCGGACGACCCGTCCCAGGACGTCAAGCTGACCATCGAGGGCAAGAGCGAAAAGGACATTATCGCAGGCCTCTCTGACGAAGAATGGCGTGAGCGCTACGATCCGCGTCTCGACCTTCCCAAGTTCAAGCTGCCGCCCATGTCGCTGCTCAACGACTACAAGGACATGTGGTACGAGGTCTCGCGCCAGGAACTCGAAAACAACAAGCAGCGCATCGTCAACGCGCTTAACAGCTATAAGATCCGGGTCAAGGGCATCACCGCCAAGATGGGCCCGACCGTCACCTTGTACAAGATCCAGCTCGACGACGGCATCAAGGTCGCCCAGGTGCGCAACCTCGAAGAAGATATCGCCATCTCGCTCGGCGCCAAGGGTGTCCGCGTAGTGACCCTGCTCGATTCGGTGGGCATCGAAGTGGCCAACGTCAAGCCGAGTGTCGTGGCCCTCAAGTCGGTCCTGGGCTGCCAGCAGTTCCAGGAAGCCTCGCAGAAGATGGAACTTCCCATGGCCATCGGCATCACCGTGACCAACGAACCCTTCTTCCTCGACCTGGCCAAGATGCCGCACCTGCTGGTAGCCGGTGCCACGGGCCAGGGCAAGTCCGTCGGCCTGAACGTGATGATCACCTCGCTCCTGTATTCCCGCCACCCGGCGGAAATGAAGCTCGTGCTGGTGGACCCGAAGAAGGTGGAGTTCTCCCTCTATGAGAAGCTCGATAAGCACTATCTGGCCATGCTGCCCGACGGTGACGAGGCCATCATCACCGACACCAAGAAGGTGGCCAATACGCTCAACTCCCTCTGTATCGAGATGGATGCCCGCTACGACCTGCTCAAGAAGGCCGACGTGCGCCAGCTCAAGGAGTACAACGCCAAATTCCTCTCGCGCCAGCTCAACCCCAACAACGGGCACAAGTTCCTGCCCTATATCGTGGTGATCATCGACGAGTTCGGCGACCTGCTGATGACCGCCGGCCGCGAGATCGAGAACCCGATCGCCCGTCTGGCCCAGAAGGCCCGCGCCGTGGGTATCCACCTGATCATCGCGACCCAGCGTCCGACCGTCAACATCATCACCGGTTCGATCAAGGCCAACTTCAACTCCCGCGTGGCCTTCAAGGTCAACACGGGTACCGACTCCAAGGTCATCATCGACGCCCCCGGCGCCAATCGCCTGATCGGCCGCGGCGACATGCTGGTCGTCTATCCTGGCCACGACCTGACCCGCGTGCAGTGTGCCCTTGTCGATACGCCCGAGATCATCGATATCGTGAAATACATCAGCCAGCAACGCGGTTATGCCGGGCCGTTCGAGCTTCCGGAGTATGTGGATCCCAACGAGGAAGACGCCGGCGGAATGGGCGATGTGGACCTCCACAAGCGCGACCAGCTCTTCGAAGAGTGCGCCCGGATGGTGGTCCAGTACCAGCAGGGATCGACCTCGATGCTGCAGCGCAAGCTCAACGTGGGCTATGCCCGCGCGGGCCGCATCATGGACCAGCTGGAGGCCGCCGGCATCGTCGGCCCCCAGGAAGGCAGCAAGGCCCGCGCCGTTTTGGTGACCGATCTGGACAGTTTGGACCGAATTTTGGAATCACTCAATCATATCTAAAATGATTGGGTCATGAAACGCACATTCCTTCTCCTGTTGACAATCCTGCTTTGCACCGCCGCCGGTGCCCAGCAGCGCTTTTCCTGCGACTTCAAGATGGTCGACAACGCCTCGGGCAAGACCATCGCCGCCGGTACGGGCTACGTGCAGGATGACTGCTACCGCATCGAAACCGACTGGGTGCAGGTGTGGTGCAACGGCAAGGACCGCTGGATCTATTCGCCCGGCAGCGACGAACTGGTGATTGAAACCAACGATGTGTCGTTCCTCAAGGATATCACGATCAACCGGGCGGAAGGCGACAAGGCCGAGGTGAAATACGGGGACTATACGATTTCCCTGACAAAGATCAGGGAAGTGGCCGAACCCTGGTCGGGGACCTTCTTCATCATCGATCCCGACCGCTTCGGCGAGAACACGATCATAACAGACCTGCGTTGACGAAAACTTCGACAATCGACGGATAAGTGCCTTCCAGATATTCAGGGAGGCGCTCTTTTTCTACCCACTGCGCACCGGTGATGTCTTCTTCGAGCTGGGGCAGGAGCGACTCTTCGCGCTCGTCGGTCATGTGATACCAATAGGTATGCTTGAGGATTTTCTCCCCGAAGAGGTGGTAAGTGTGGTGGGTGATGCAGATGAGCCCGCCGAGCTTGAGGTCGTGGAGTCCTGTTTCTTCCTCGACTTCGCGCAGGGCGCAGGTCTCGATGTCTTCACCGGGCTCCTGTTTGCCCTTGGGCAGGTCCCATAGTTTGTGGCGGTAGATCAGCAGGTATTTTCCCTCCTTGTTCCGGACCAGGCCGCCGCCCGCCGGAATCTCCCGGAAATGGGAACAGAATTCTGCGAATTGCGCGTCATCCACCGTGATGCGCTCCCGCTCAAAGTAAACGTTCTGCATGTTTTTTCTTACCTTTGTAATGCTTAAGCGCTTGCAAAAGTAGTGTTTCCTGCGGAATTTATCAACGGTTTGAACGAATCCCTGGGCCCGGAGCGGGCCGGGCGGGTCGTTTCGGCCCTCGCGGAGGATCCGGAGGTGTCGGTAAGGGTCAATCCGTTCAAGTGTTCGGTGGAAGATTTGCGTGCGCATTTCGGCCCTTTGGCCGGCGATCCCGTAGCCTGGGCGCCGGAGGAAGGGTTCTATCTTCGTGAGCGTCCTTCCTTCACGCTGGATCCGCTGTTCCACGCAGGCGCCTACTATGTGCAGGAAGCCTCCTCCATGTATGCGGGATGCCTTTTCGACAAGGCCGTGTCGCAACTGGGCCGTCAATCCGGCCTGAAGGTGCTCGACCTTTGTGCCGCGCCTGGCGGAAAGACGACGCAACTGCTTTCGCATCTGGACGATGCATCCATTCTGGTGGCCAATGAAGTGGTGCCTTCCCGCGCCACGGTCCTGGCAGAAAACGTCGCCCGTTGGGGCTGCGCCAACGTGGCCGTCACGAATTCCGATCCGTCCGCCTTTACGGCGCTCCGTTCCTTTTTCGACGTGATGGTGGTCGACGCACCCTGCTCGGGCGAAGGGATGTTCCGCAAAGATGAAAGGGCCGTGGCCGAATGGTCGCCCGACAACGTGCGGCTTTGTGCCGCCCGACAGCGGCGCATCCTGGGCAATGTGTGGCCTGCGCTCGCAGCTGGCGGCTTCCTGATCTATTCCACCTGCACCTTCAACCGGTATGAAGATGAGGACAATGTGGAATGGATCTGTTCGGAACTGGGCGGACAATGCTTGGAAATGCGGCACTTCTGGCCGGGAGAGGACAGGGGGGAAGGCTTTTTTGCGGCCCTGATTCAAAAGGGGGCGCGGTCATGAAGCAAATCGAGCGCAAAGACCTGGTCAAAATGCTGGCCGACCCGCTGGCTGCAGCGCTTCCCGAACTGGAGAAGCGCCTGAAAGTCATCGCTTCCGGAACTGCCGTGGCGACCCGCAAAGGGCGCGACCTGGTGCCGGAGGCGGATTTCGCCCTGGCCGTCGAACGGATGCCCGTCGCCGGACTTTCCTATGAAACAGTGGAAATCTCGCGCGAAGAAGCCCTGAAATTCCTCTCCAAAGAGCCGCTGGTGCTTTCCGACAGCCCCCGTGGCTACCTGCTGCTGACCTATCGCGGACTCGGGCTGGGTTTTGTCAAGAATCTGGGGAACCGGACCAACTCACTTCTTCCCGCTGCGCGCCGCATCAGAATAGCTTCAACTTCCCATTCTTAAGACCTCCGACATCGTCGTCCTCGACGGCTTTGTCAAATAGCTTATCCGAGCATCTTGTCGATCTGGGCCTCCGTAGCCTGCGGTGCGTGCCGGTGGATGAGTCCGGTCAGCCGTGCCCGGCAGGCGTCGGGGGTGTACGCGGGGTCGTCCAGCGCATATTCAAACAAATCTTCAGGCCGGCAGAATGAGGCCAGCTGCCAGCCTTCATACGTCAGGAATTCGCCTTTGTAGACGCGCTCGAAATCGCCGATGACGAGCCTTGTCTGTTGCTGGAGACGGGTCAGGATGGTGTCCATCTGGGCTTTCTTCAGCCCGCAGATGCGTCGGAGCTCGCGGGAGGTGAGGGTACCGGCCCGGCAGACAGCCTCGAAGGCTTTCCGGTCGCTTTCCCGAAGGGCATATTTGGGAAGGGAGCGGCGGTAACAGAGCAGGTCGCGGTAGCAAGCGGCCGTCGCAAAGGCTGCCTTGCCGTTCCAGAGGAATTTGCCATAAGCGACCTTGCCGGTCTGTACGGCGTAGATCTTCCAGTCCCAGGGGCCCATCGATTCGCTGTCGAACCAATGGTCGGCCGGCGTCATTTCCTCGATCGAATAACCGGGGATCGGACATTCGAAGAAGGGAATCAGCCCGAAAGCCTCCACGGCCTGGACCAGTTTCTCCGGGCCATTCACTGGGAAAGGCTCCTGCAGATCGGTTTTCTTGAGAAAGATGGACATCGCAGGCAAAGTTAACCAAATTCGGCCGATTATGATTATATTTGTATTTGATGGATACTTAGCCTCCTTGCGGGTGAACAACTTTGCAGCGATAGACTTCGAAACAGCGAACGAACAGCCTTGCAGCGTATGCAGCGTAGGCGTTGTCGTCGTACGCGGCGGCGAGGTCGTCGATACTTTCTACAGCCTCATCCATCCGGAGCCGGAGTACTATCGCTGGTTCTGCCAGCGGGTCCACGGCCTGGGTCCGGCGGATACCGACCAGGCGCCGGTCTTCCCGCAGGTCTGGCGGCAGATCGCCCCGCGGATCGAAGGCCTTCCCCTCGTGGCCCACAACGCCCGCTTTGACGAAGGCTGCCTGAAGGCTGTCTTCCGAGTCTATCAGATGGACTATCCGGACTACTGCTTCCACGATACCCTGACAGCCTCGCGCCGCTGCTTCGGTCACACCCTGGAAAACCATCAGCTGCAGACCGTCGCCGCCGCCTGCGGCTACGATTTGAAGCTTCACCACCACGCCCTCGCCGACGCCGAAGCCTGCGCCCGCATCGCGCTCAAAATCTTGTAGAATCCCATGGTAAAAGACTATTCATCCTATGGACCCGCATATCGGAATTTCAAAGTCCGGGAGGACGTCTATGTCCCTGAGCCGATAGAGGAGTTCTCCGGTGACAATCCGTTTACGAGGATGGCTCCCATCCGGGGAAAGAAGAAGGACATCAAGTTTGACGGAACGTATGATTATCTCGACAAATCGCTGAAGTTCAAGTTTTTGCATACGCTTGTCTATCTGATTGTCTGGATTGTCGGCTTCCCCTTGAACCGGATCCGTTTCGGCCTTAAGATCGAAGGCCGCGAGAAAATCCGCCGGAACCGGAAGCTTTTCGCCGGCGGCGTGATGACCGTTTGCAACCACGTTCACCGCTGGGATATGGTCTGCGTATTGCAGGCGATGCGCTTCCGCCAGGCATGGATTCCCATGTACGCCCAGCCTTTCAACGGCAGCGACGGCTTCAAGATGAAATATGTCGGCGGCATCCCCATCCCCGAAGAATACAGCGGCCTCGGCAAGTTTGATGCAGCGATGAACGAACTGCATGCGCGCAAGAAGTGGATCCACATTTTCCCCGAAAGCTGCAGCTGGAAGTTCTATGCGCCGCTGAGGCCTTTCAAGACCGGCGCTTTCAATATGGCCTATCGCTATTCCCTTCCCGTCGTCCCCATGATCCTGTCCTTCCGGCCCCGGACCGGCTGGCGCAAGCTCTTCGGTAAAGGCGAACCGTTGCTCACCATTCACGTAGGCGATCCGATCGTTCCGGACCTCAGCGTGCCCCGAAGGGATGAGGCGGCCCGTATGCGTGATCTTGCCCACAAGGCCATGCTTGACATGGCAGGCATCGTTTCCAATCC
Source organism: Bacteroidales bacterium UBA3290 (assembly GCA_002361615.1). Lineage (GTDB taxonomy): Bacteria > Bacteroidota > Bacteroidia > Bacteroidales > UBA932 > Cacconaster. Next base: position 57,169 of record DETK01000044.1, on the reverse strand, counting down.
CTGGCCCTCCTGTATTGACTGACATTCCCCATCCTATGAAAACAATTATCGATCCCGTTCCCGTCGAGCTGCTCAAAGCCGAGCTTACCCCATCCAAGAAACTGGAAGACACCAATAAGGGACACAACGAACTCTACATCGTTACCTGGCAGGATTCTCCGAATGTCGTCACGGAGATCGGCCGGCTGCGCGAGGTCGCTTTCCGGGAAGCCGGCGGCTCTACGGGCAACGAGATTGACCTCGATGAGTACGACAAGATGGAGAAGCCCTATAAGCAGCTGATCGTCTGGGACCCGGACGAAGAGGCCATCATCGGCGGCTATCGCTTCCTCTTCGGCTCCGATGCGGTGTTTGACGAGAAAGGTCAACCCATCCTGGCCAGTTCCCATCAGTTCCGATTCTCCCAGAAGTTCATCGAAGAGTACCTGCCGTACGTCATCGAACTGGGGCGGAATTTCGTGGTCCCTTCCAAGAATGGACAGCGGTCCATCTTTGCACTGGACAACCTGTGGGACGGACTGGTGGCCATCATCATGAAGCATCCCAACCTGCTCTATTTCTTCGGGAAAGTCACCATCTATCCCTCCTATGACTATATCGCCAGAGACCTGATCTACCATTTCCTCTGGAAGCACTTCGGCGACAAGGAAGAACTCGTCCGTCCTTGGGACGACCAGGCGGTCATGCCCGGCTCCGATCCCGCCCTGATGGATCTGGTCTTACATAATGAAGACCCTGTTGAAGACTACAAACTGTTGCGGGGGGCCGCCCGGATGCGGAATGTCAACATCCCGCCGAACATGACCGCCTACCTCTCCATCACCTCCCAGATGCTGATGTTCGGCACGGCCGTCAACCGCCTGATGCATAACATCGAGGACACCGGCGTCCTCCTCCCGTTCGATGCCATCTACCACGAGAAGAAACGCCGTCACATCGGTGCCTACCTCCGCTTTTTCCACAATAAAAAGCGCCAGCCCGAAGACATGGATATCACCGAACTGGAAAACCAGCTGGTCGAAAGCTGGCTGGTCAAACGCAACCGCAAAGTCAAACGCATCCTCAAAAAAGTCGGCCGCAAACTCTGATAATACCGCTGACTTTCGCCCGGCCTTGGATTACTGCCTGGCCGAGCATCTGGCCCGCCTGGAACGCACGGCCGAAAGTCACGACCGCTGCACCTCTACAGAGCTGGCGAACTGGAACAAAGTCAGCCGCCAGACAGTCTATAACTGGCGCGACCGCGGGCTCCTGGTCTTTGATGCCAAAAAGAAAATTGATGTACTGGCGACCGTTGCCTTGTGGCGGTTTTTGAGTAAACTGAGATAAAATAAAGGAAGGTTTTGGTATTCAGATAAACTTCATTATATTTGCATTGCCGTTGACGATTTTTCGCAAATATCGTCAGAGGTGTTGCAAAATTTCACGATTTTTATGTATCATAGAGTATTCGACATAGAGAACCGCCTGGATGAGGGCATGTTCCTGTTTGGCGGCCGTCAGGTAGGGAAATCAACACTTCTGAGGGAGCGTTTCCCCCAGGCCATATACGTTGACCTTCTTGATCCTGATACGAGAAAACGATTCAAGCGTCGTACCATGGAGTTCTACGAGATGCTGGTGAAATATCCGCCCAAGACCCTGGTCATTGTAGATGAGATACAGAAACTCCCGGAGCTTCTGGATGTCGTTCACAAGTTGATGGTCGAGAATGACCTTCATTTCATCCTCAGCGGCTCCAGTGCCAGGAAGATCAAGAAGGCTGGTGTCAACCAACTGGGTGGGCGTGCAAACGAGGAACATCTGTATCCGCTTGTCTATGCTGAGATTCCTGATTACGACTTTGGGCGGGCCATACAGAACGGCATGATTCCGCGCCATTATGATGTGAAGGATGCAAGGGTGCGTCTCAAGAACTATGTGAACTTGTACCTCAAAGAGGAAATCGAAGAGGAAGCCCTGGTCCAGAATATCGATACCTTTGAGCGCTTCCTCGAAGTAGCAGCCGTCACCAACACGGAGATCCTGAATTACAACAATGTCGCCTCTGATTGCGGCGTGTCTGTCAATACGGCCAAGGCCTATTTCAAGATTCTCTACGATACCCTTCTGGGATTCGAGGTCAAACCATACCGGAAGGTGATCAAACGCAAACTGTACCAGACGTCCAAGTTCTATTTCTTCGATGTCGGCATTCCCAACTACCTTCTGCAACGTTTTCACCTGATGCCAGGAACGCCTGAATATGGGCACGCCTTTGAAAGCATCGTGATGCAGGAAATCCGTGCTTACTTGGGATACTCCGGCAGTGAGGAGGAACTGACCTACTGGCACACCTACACCAACGATGAAGTTGACGCCGTGATCGGCGATGCCCGCGTTGCCATTGAGATCAAATCGACGGACCACGTGGAAACCGAGCATAAGAAGGGCTTGAAGAAATTCGTGGAAGAGCACCCGGATGCCAAGCAGATCATTGTCTCCAGAGACTTCTTGACCAGACGGTCGGGAGACATTGACCTGTATTACGTGACCGACTTCTTCAAAGCCCTTTGGGCAGGCGAGATTATCTGAGTTTTATAACTGAATCAGGAACGACTGCTGCAGGTACTGGGACCGGTAGCCGGTCTCGGTATCGAGCAGCACGAAGCGGGCGTGTACCTGGTACTCCGACTGGGAGGTAGCGTTGGGGATGGTTACCGTGGCGTTGCTCGCAGCATCGAAGGGCGAGGCCAGGTAGTTGCGCATCAGGCCGGGGTTGCGATCTTTGCCCGGCTCCGTGAGCTGGATTTTGGCCAACAACCGGTAGCGCTCTGGATGGAACACCGGAGCGATGGGCACCTGCAGCTGGATGCGGAGTTCACCTCCAACATTCATCGCACCTACCAAATCAACGGCAAACGGCGGGAACGAATCGAAGGCCCTGGGAGTCGGCACATGCTCGTTGCCCAGGGTGGCAAACCCGTGGTAGGCACTGACGAAAGATTGTAGCCGGAGATGCGCGTCGTGTGATCGAATGGTGGCCTGTGCGGCTCCACCCCCAGCGAATGTGTTACCCTGAAAAAAGTTGATTGTTAAAAACAACAGTTATGTATTTTTACAGGGTAACACAGTAAGTGGGACTACTTAACCTGAACCTTGATACCCTGGATATCGCTTTCCATAATTTTCAGCGGGACGGCATTGCGGATTTCAATGCCTTCTTCTTCCAACTCGTAGCTGCTATAGGGTTTGCCGTAGTGCTGCATCGTGTAGGCATCGCGGACTTCGTTAACGGCGGCCCGGATGGTTGACTGCGCGTTCACGAATGCGCCGTATGGCGTTGCGCGATCGTTCTGGAGAAGGATCAGGTAGGTCTGCGGCTGAGCTTTGATGATATTGACCAATGTGGGCTGCAATGCCTCCGTTTCGATGTTTTTGTCGTCCAGGCGGAATTGGCCGCGGGCGTTGATCAACAGCCGGTGGGTGGTCTCTTTGCTCAGTTTGAAATCTTCCTGGACCGTCCAGCCTTTCTTTTCGGCGTTTTCACGGGTGGGCGGAAGCAGCCGGGGTGCTTCTTTTTGCTGTCCATTGCCGAAGTCACAGTTGTATCTGACCTTCAGGAGTTCTTTACCGCGCAGCTGTTCGCGGACATCTTCGATCAGGCCCATCTTGCATTCCGGTTCGGCGTCGAGGACGACGGTGTGATAATTTCCGCTGAGGACGTTGGGCAGGTCTTTTTCCCAGACAGGACTGTAGTTGTAGAGGCCGTCAATCTCTTCCGGGGCGAAGGTTCGCAGATAAAGGAACAGCGTGTCGGCAACGGCGTCGCCCTTGATGATCTTGAAGTAGGCATGCTCGGTCCGTTTCTCGACGGGGGCGGAGGATTTCGGTACGACAAGGCTGACTTGCTTGTCGGTCGTTACGGAATTATCACTAACTTTGTAGTCAGTGACCGTGCGGGCGTTGGCTGCCAGGAAGACCAGCGCCAACGGCAGAAGGTAGAGGCCTCTGAGCGCCCTGACCTTCGGAGATCTGGATTTTGACATCATGGTAATACGGTTTTTAAGGATACTGTGATGAAAGCTGTTGGTGATGGAGTAGCCGCTCGCACCAACAGCTTTTTTTACTAAGGAATATTGATAGGCCTTCACGTCAGCACCGTGGCTGAGCACGGCGTCGTCGGCCTCGTACTCGTGGATGGCCCGCAGCTCGCGCTTCAGGAGCCAGGCTGCAGGATTGAACCACTGCAGGTCGCAGAAGATCTCGGCCAGCAACACTTCCTTCGAATGGCCGAAGGCCAGATGTGCCTTTTCGTGCGCGAGGATGAAGGGGCTTGCTTCTTCGAAATCGTTTCTTGAAAGGACGATCCACTGCATCCAGCTGAACGGGGCCAGATCGTGATCGACGACGATGATGGACGTTCCGTCGGCATCGTAATGCTGTTCGCCGCTGCGGATCAGGCGGGATACCTGCAGGGCCGAGTAAGCCGTACGGGAAAGCGTGACGATCACACCGGCGACGTACAGGCCCAGCAAGGCCCATTGCCACCAGGGAGTTTGGGGGGTTGCGGCTTGTGCCGTCATGTCAGAGGCTTCTGAACCAGTTGCCGCCATATCCGGATTCTGCATGCCATCGGCCAGCATTTCGGATTCCGAAACATGCGCAACAGAGGCTGGCTCTCCGGCGGGAATCAACTCCGTCCGGTGTACCGTGATGATGCAGAAAGGGAGCAGCGCCGAGAGAACCAGCGCGCCCATCAGGACATACCGGCCGAGGCGATGGAATGTTTCACGGCTGAGCAACAGCTTGTAGAACAGATAGAACGCTACCAGCAGCAGCGCGACTTTCCCGATATAAATCAGAAGTGCCATCATAGTCTCCGTATTATTTCTGGTGTTCTATCTGCTCAATCAAAGCCTTGAGTTCATCGACGTCGAGCTTCTTCTCTTCGACGAACTGCGATACCAGGCTTGCGTAGGAGTTGCCGTAATAGCGCGACACGACTTCGCCAACCGTGGAGCCGCGGTACTGGCGCTCGGTGATGGCCACTTCATAGATGAAGGTATTGGCGACGGGCCGACGCCGCAGGAAGCCTTTGTTTTCGAGGAATCCGACCTGCGTGGCCACCGTCTTATAATTGGGCCGGGGTTCGGGCAGGCTTTCGACAAGATCGCGGATACAAAGGTCGCCCTTCTCCCAAAAGATGTTCATCAGGGCCTCTTCTTTGGCTGTCAGTTGCTGTTTCATGGGTCGTTCTGGATGGTTTCTACCGCAAAGATAGACAAAAAAACAATATATCCTAATAAAATTAAGAAAATATCTGAAAACAATTAAGAAATTTGCGCAAAACATTTAAGCGATACTATCCCGTCCCATCCAGGGCGCAGGGCAATGGGGACACTTCCTGAGGATCTAGAGGCTGAATTGTACCTTCAAAAGCACCGGCCGCTGGTTGCCCGATCCTTTTCGCCAAACAGGCGCAAGCCATACCCATCCGGAGAGACTTCCCTGGCATACATGTTTGCGCCAAGCCCTGATTTCGGCCTCTGGCGCAAACTCATCGGCCTCTCATGGCATTCTCTGGCCGATTGTTTTGCGGCTGTTTGGCGGGTTTCTCCGCCCATCTTGAAAAAGGAAAAAAAGGAAGAAGTCATAGTAGAACCTATGGCGTCTCCTGCATATTATTGTTCGTTGATCCGTTTATCAAATCTTTCGTTCACTGAAACCATCCAGTCGGGAAGTTTCTTAAGGGCGGCATATACCAAACTGTCGGGCATTTCCCGATAGAACGCATAAGCCATCGGCCCAGCAATGGCTGCCAGTGTGTCGGCATCGCCACCCAATGAGATGGCCAGGCGGAGCGCATCAACAATACGATGAAGAACGAACTGCTCAAGGGCAAACGCTTCACGGACATTGCCCAGGTGCGTGATGCCGTAGCCAAAGCCGTTGACTTCTACAACTTCCAGCGCCCCCACATGAGCATCAACATGATGACACCCGCCGAAGCGGCCCTGTGTGAGGGTGTTCTGGAGAAGTGGTGGGTCAGTTATCGGGAAAAGGCCGTCAGAGCCATCATGGAGAAGCAGGCTTTGGAAACCGGAGATAATAATATATCTTTGTCTGCCGTTCATGGGTTGACTGGAGGCCGTAGGCCGGAAGGAGACCCATGAACGCGATAAGGGCCGGATAAGTCAACCAATAATAGCGATATTGACGTCGAGTCAACATAAATCAGCGATAAGTTAAATCCAGGTCAACTTTCTTCAGGGTTAAGACTTCAAAAAAGTCAACCTAAATCAGGAAAATACATGATGTCCACTGTCCACTTGACTACTGAGGTGGACAAGTGGACAGGGTGGACGTAGTTTACAAAAGATGGATGGCGATATGAGCACACGCTTCTGCGTCGGCCAGTGCATGATGATGAAGCTTAAGATCATAGCCGCAGGCGGCGGCGACGGTCTGGAGCTGATGATCGGGCAGATGTTGGCCGAAATGCTTGCGAGAGGCGGCGCAGGTATCGTAGAACGTGTAATCCGGATAGTCCATCTGATAGACTTGATGAACGGCCTTTAGGCAGCCTTCGTCGAAAGGACTGTTGTGCGCCACGAGTGGCAGGCCTTCGATCATCGGGGCAATTTTCTCCCAGACATACGGAAACACCGGCGCTTTGTTTGTGTCTTCTGCGGTAAGGCCGTGTACCTGCTGACAAAACCATTGATGATAATCAGGCTCTGGACGGATCAGTGAGTAGAATGAATCGACGATCCGGCCGTCCCGGACGATGACCACGCCCACGCTGCATACGCTGGAACGGCACTCGTTGGCAGTTTCAAAATCAATGGCTGCGAAATCATTCATAATGCTCGAGCATGGCTTTAATGTTGGCATGAATCACGTCTCGGAATGATTCTGGCGCGAGAACTTCTACCCACGGGCCTTTACTGAGCACTTCTTGCTCAAAATCGAAGGTAGGAACAAGCTTGTATTCGAAAATGGTGTATTTATCGGTCGACGCTATCTCGCGCTGCGAACTGTGGAGTGGCAACGATTTATAGTATTTGACTTGACTGGCTTCTACCTTCAATTGAATGGTTTCAGGCTGGCAATCGTCTACGATGATCCCGAAATAATGGCTGAAGAACTCGTCGGCCTTGAACTTCTTGGGAATCTTGAGGGCATTCTGTGTCTCACTGACTGCTCGGATTCGATCGAGGGCGTAGATGCGAGGCTCTTTGTAGGCTTCGCTCCGGGCAAGAAGATACCAGCGTTGCTTGAAGAGTTTCAGACACCAAGGATGCGCCTCGAAAGAGGTGGGTTCTGTGCGATTGAAACTCTGGTAGGTCATCTCGATGGTCTTGTTATCCCGCATGGCGTTTATTATGGCCGTCAGCCACCGCTGGCTGGAGGGTATCTCTTCGAAAATGATGCGGTCGCGCATATCGCGTGACTCGTTCAGCAGGTTGTTCATTGACAGGGATTCGAGCAGCCACTGACGGATGCCGTCTTCTTCCATATCTTCGCTATTGGCGATATAGTAGCCCAATGACCGGTCGCATTTGATCTCGATGCCGAAGGTGTCCAGGATGGCTTCCCTGTGGTTGTGGAAAGTGCGCTCCGGGAGGTAATTTTCACCCAGCTTGTTAATCGGGCTATGCGCCCAGAGATAACTGATCTCCTTGAACGAGATGTGCCCGTGCCGGTTGATGGTGTCAATCAGCCAGATGTAGCGGTCGAAGTAGTTCTTAGCCATAAATGATTACTTTTGATGATACAAAGGTAAGGATATTATTTGCCAAAAAGTGGCAGTTTATTTAGAATCCGATTTTTCTTTTTGATTCATTGCCGGTAAGGGTTTCTTCTTCGCAGTAGGAGCGGATGGCGGCGTAGTCGGGCTCTGTTGTCTCGAGAATGGAAGCGATGGCACGCTTGCGGGAAACGTTTTCGATCTGTCCGCCGCTGAAATCAAAGTCGGTTGCCAACTGGGATGCTTCCTCATCCGAGAGTTCAGGAATCATGGAACGCCAAATAGCTGTCCTCGCTTCGATTGACGGTTTATCAAAGCGGACCTTGTAGAGGAACCGGCGTTCGAAGGCTTTGTCAAGGTTAGCTGTAAGGTTTGTTGTGGCTATCAGGATTCCGTCCATGTCTTCCATTTCCTGCAGGATGATGTTTTGCAGGCTGTTTTCCATCTTGTCTACGGCGCGTTCTGCTCCCTGTTGCCGGATTCCGAAGATGGCATCTGCCTCGTTGAAGAGCAGGATAGGGACTGTTCCGCCCGCATTCACGGCGTGGCGGTACTCGTCGAAGACCTCCTTGATATTTTTTTCGCTTTCGCCCACCCAGCAGCTCTTTATCTGGGACACATCGACGACGAAAAGATTGCGGCCACTCTCACGTGCAATCTGGTAGACGGATTCTGTCTTACCGGTCCCGGGGGCGCCGTAAAACAGGCAGTTGAAGCCTGTCCTAAGATTCTTGGTTTTCATCTTCGCACGGATATCGTCGAAACGTTCGTCGCTCATCAACTCTTTTAGCCGAGAGACTTGCCGTCCTTCATCTGGATTATAGAACATCGTTTTCGGTGTGATTTCATTGGACTGCATTTTGCGCGTAGCCTTTACTCTCTGTATCTCTTTTCGAACACCTCCGACATCGGCAAATAGTTCTTCTTTGACGTTTTTCGTAAGTCGAAAATAATCTTTGTTTATAAGGCCGTTCTGTCCGGAATACTCGATTATGCCCTTTCTTTGCAGAGGCATCCTTTCACGCCGATAATGGCTTCTTAATGAATCTAACTCATCTTCTGTAAAATAATCGTCCAAATCGTGCCAACCTACCATATCATCATCCTCGTAATAGTATCGATAGATTAATCCATATAAGACAATTATCTCATGAGATGTTACTTGATTATTGATTTTCCTAACCGTATGGGAAACGCTGTTGTCAGGATTCTGATCCATTAACACTTGTAGTTCTTCGTAAACATCTGTGGTCGAACATTGGCCATCTGCGCGGATGGCCAACGTCCGTTTAATCCTGAACAATAGATCGCTGGCTTCCAGACCTGTCATGGGTTCAGGCATCAAAGGTTTGTTATCAACCAGGCTATTGATTACAGTTTTTGGAATGATAATGTCTCCATCTTTGTCTATACGTATATAGCCTCGTTTACGGAGGCCTTCTAATTCTTGATGATAGGTTAAGAATGTCAGGTAATCCATGTCGAGGAGAACGGCCAGGTCTTGACATTCAATCCTTAAATGAGAAGATCGCCGCACGATGGCTGTAAGGATGACAATCTGAATGGGACTCATATCGAGTTCTTTTGCCAAAGCATTGATGTCTTCTTTCGCTTTCGACATTTTTGAAATCCCCATCTGAAAATCTCTGCTTCCCGGACTCATCATTTGAGCGATACTGCACATTCTTTCAATAATCGTCTTGGCCATAGTTGTTGCTTTTGATTCAAAGTGCAAAACTAAGGTAGTAGTGTGCCAAAAAATGGCAGTAGCAAAAAATGCAAAATAATCCTATGACTGCCAGGCTTTGGCGTTATTATATGGTATCTTTGTGTTCAAATCCGAACTACTATGGCAAAAGTATTCCGTGTTACTCCGAAACGAATTAAGCGAGTCAATGGTTTGGTTTTGACTCCCGATATGGTTGTTGTGGTGACGACCCAATCGCATATGCTTTCTCCTTTCAATAATGGGGCAAAAGAGTTGAAGGAGGTCTATATGCGTATCTATGGTTTTGACTATCAGAAGGCCAACTGCACTAAATCAGACTTTGAAGTTGAAGTGTTAGGATAGCCTGCCGGTATTTGGCATTTTGGGACTCTATCTTTGCGGCATAGATTCTAAATGCCATGAACCGAAAGCAGAAACAAGAACTGGCCCGCCTTGAGAAGCAGATTCTCAAGATGGCGCACTACATCGAAGGGCGGGGTGTATTCCCCCCTTTCCGGGAGTGGGATAGCGATCGTAAGAAGGAGTTGAAAGCACTGCTTCGGCAGCGGAGCGACCTGCTGAACAAGATGTTCGAATGCACGCCGAAGGAGGTTGAGGAGTTAGCTCAGGTCAATACCCTGCTAAACGTCCTGACCAAGAAGATGCACGCCAAGGCTCTGAGTCTGTACAGGGCTATTCTCAAAGAAGGCTACGATCCTGATTTTGACGATGACATAGTGATTGACGGAACCCTTCGGTTCGTCTTCTCGGATGAAGGGAGCTATTATTGTCGCGAGGACGCAGATCCAAACCCGTACGGCTCGCGTTTCGCCCCGATGTTGGACATCTTGTATGACATCCATGAGGATACTCCTGAATGTGCATTTTGCAAGGTGTCGTACGATGTACACCACAAGCCTGAGATGCCGGCTGAAGAATTCGGCCTGGATGACTTTCTGGATGACGGGGCATCCTGGAACGAGGTGCCGCTGAACCGTGCGGAATTCAAGGAGATCAATATCTGTCACGCCGTCCACGACCTGATCTGCCATAAAGACTACTCCATCCCCGACTTGCTCAGCATGAACGACTTCTGGGTGGAGGTGAATATCCTGCACCAGCATATCGTGGATCGGGATGGTAATCGCTTTTCCTGCATAGAACCTGACAAGGAGGAGTGAGCGATGGCTTACCATAGAGAAAAACGGTGTATTGCGAGGAGCCGCCAGATGCTGTTCCACCGGGAATGGGCGGAAAGGCAATGGAAGCGGGCCTTCTGCGATGACTGGGACTACGAGTACCTGCTGCAGGTCATTCGGGCGAAACTCGTAACGATGGAACGGTACAACATGCATCTGTCTTACGCTCTCAATGGCCCATATTATGGCCACCAGATACGACGGGCCATCCAGATGATTGATATAGTTTTGGCTCAAGGCGGTGACTGGAAAGACTATGACAAACGAGATGAAAACGATTTCCCCATTCCGGAGAGTTTTCAGCACTACGTAAATATGCGCAACCGGGAACGTATCCCGCGACCCTCAGATGGAGGAATCCTGTTTTGGTCGGATGCTCAATGCCTCCGCTTCGACAAGGCGTGGATGCTGCTCTGGAAGATCCTGTCGGAAAAGGCGATGATGTGGGGGGATTGAGCTAATCATATGACCGGTCGCTTTGTGGTTACTGATGCCTGGGTAGCCTCTCTTATTAGTTCAAAACTCAGGGCGATTGTAAGAGACTATAAACCAGCGGGATATGAGAGAGAGTTCTCATTGAGATCTCTCTACACCAGTATTGACCCATTGTGGCATCCTTATTTAGAGGCCAAAAATGAAGATGGGGTCAATTGGATCGCATTTCCTTCTAGGATTCCCATTTTGAGCGACTTTAAAAATGAGGAAGGCCAGACTATTCCGCTGCGATTATACTTTGGAAAAACGCCAAAACAACCCATCCGCCTCTTTTTTCAAATCAATAGTGAGATTATTCCTATCAAGTATGTTGAACAGGGCTTGTTGCTCTTGCACAACTTGAGACCGGCCGTTGATGAGGTTAAAAGGATGATTGAAAAAGAGTTGAAAAAAGAAGAAAAGATTCGTGCTTTGGTCGAGAGTTCTGCAGAGTCTTCGATACGTTCTCTTCTTTCTGGGAAGGGACTTTCGTATCATGTTGATTTCTTGCCTCAAACATTCGTACTTCTGATATTACTGCCCTATAACCGGGTAGTCCAATTCACGATCTCCTATGATAAGTATGCTGTTTTTGTGGAAATCCTTCCAAACCAGTTGGAGCACATACGCCAATCTATTCAAGGCTTTCCGTATTCGATTAAAACCGCAGACTACCGGGTAAACTGGACACGACTCGACTAACTGCTGTTTTTTGGCAAACTGATTATCTTTCTTTGCAGTAATGAACGCAGAGCAACTCGGATTGATGTAAGCAATATATAACGAAGTAATCATTCACGATAATGGCAATTCATATCAACACTAAGGAGCTTCGCAATTTGCTTGAGAGCACGCCGGCGAGCCATAACATTATGTTGTCGGGGAAACACGGCATCGGTAAATCAAAAATAATTACGGATTTCTTCATGGCAAAGGGCCAGAAGGTTGTAACGCTGTTCCTTGGACAGATGTCTGATCCGGGCGACCTGATTGGATTGCCGAACAAAGATGAGAAAACGGGGAAGACAGTCTTTATGCCGCCGTATTGGTTTCCGACGGACGATCAGCCGGTAGTGCTTTTTCTGGACGAGTTGAATCGTGCCCGCCCGGAGATCCTGCAGACCATCATGGATCTTGCACTGAACCGCAAACTGGCAGGAAGGGAACTACCAGCTGGGAGCCGGGTTGTATCGGCCGTAAATGACGGTGAAGAATACCAGTTGACAGATCTTGATCCGGCGCTTGTTTCCCGATTCAACATCTACAACTTCTGCCCCACGGTTGGGGAATGGCTTCTTTGGGCTTCTCAATCCGGCATAGATGAGCATGTCACAACCTATATTGAGAATAACAGTCGTATGTTGGATGGAGACGGTGCGTCGACTGATTCTTCTTCCTCGCTGGAGAAAACTCCGGACCGGCGTGGTTGGGAGCGCGTGTCCGACATCCTGAAGAAAACGCCCACAATTACGAGTGTCACCAAGAAGGTAGTTGCCGGTATTGTCGGGGCTAAAGCTGCGGCTGAGTTTTTCGAGAGTTTCAACCATGGGAGTCGTATTGGTGCTGAGGTCATTCTAAAGGACTTTGACCGGCATAAAACAACGTTGGAGAGATATCCTGTACACGATCTGGCCATTATCAATGAAAGCATCTTCCGGTGCATAGAGAACGGCAAACATGGCGCAGATGACAAGGCCTCGGAGAACCTGCTTAAATATATGAATTGGCTGATTGACAGCGGTAAGCGTGAATCGATGGCTCACTTCTGTTCCGTTTTCGAAGGGGCCACCTACACGAAAGCCAATTTATTTATGATGAGCAAGACACCCAAATGTTTCAAGACAATCACTGATTTCATCAAGACACTCTGATGGAAGAGATCATCTCCCCTATTGTTGAGGAATGGTTCCTTGTTGAGCCTTTGCTGTTCTCGGCTTACTGTACCCATCAGTTGGTGGAGAACAAGCGAATGGTTGTACCGATGCGTACCGGGAAGATGCGTATAGAATACAACTCCGACATCATGGCTGATTGGCCTCAAGAGGCGATTGAGGAACGGCTGCGGTTCGAGGTTATCCGAATTTTGCTGGGACACCCTTATCAGCGGCAGCCTTATGGCGCGAAGAAGTCTGTACTGAGAATCGCCAGTGATGTGACACTGACTGATTCATATCGCAGGATTAAGTCTATCATTATCCCGCCAGGGCTGAAATATGACCAGGGTCTCTCTTTCGAGGAGTACTATGCCATAGTAGAAGCTTTTCTGCAGCAGAATTTGATTTCACCACCCTACGATTTGGAAGGACTGATTGATGATGGAGGAGGTGGAGATTCCGAAGATGCGGACTCAACTGACGAGCCTGAGAATAATCCTCTTCAGCAGATTGTCAGTGAAGCGACAGATGCTGCGGAATTATGGGAAGAGGATCAACTGGCCGGGGAACAGGTAAAAGAAACCATCCGACGAGCCCAACGTAGTAGGCAGTGGGGAACATTAGCAGGAAATCTGAAAGATGAGATTGAGGCGACAACCATCGTTCACATTGACTACCGGACGATTTTATCCAGTTTCAGGGCCTCGGTTCTTTGTAGCAAGCGGCGGCTGACAAGAATGACTCCCAGTCGACGTTACGGCTTTCAATATATGGGCAGCAAAAGCGACTTTGCCACCCGATTGCTGGTTGCTATCGATGTAAGTGGCTCGGTAAATGACAAGCAGGTGGCTCAGGCGCTTTCCATTATCAACCGATTCTTCAAATATGGGGTTGAGAATGTGGAGGTGATTCTATTTGATGTGGGTATTCACGGTGAGGTATTGTCTATGAAAAAGGCAAGAAAATCCATCAAAATAGAAGGCCGCGGCGGGACGGATTTCCAGGCGCCAGTCAATCATTTCCTGAAATACCGATATGACGGGCTCATCCTAATCACCGATGGCTATGCCCCGCCACCTGTAGTTCCAAAGACTTTCTACGGAAACATCCTCTGGATGATTTACGATTATGATGCATATCGTGATAAAACGAGGAAACTTATTCCTACTCAGCAATGGATAGTTTCGTTTCCCAAATCGAAATACACATTATTACCTCCTGTATAACGACGATGGCCAGTTCAATAACATACAAGGTAATGACCGAATTAACGGTCGCTTCGAAATCGACGGCCTTTTGTGCGGGTCGTATTTATTTTAAGTTTGAAGAAGTCGTGGAAGCCTTGCGCAATTCGCCGTACGCATATAGGTTTGATTTTGAGAGATATGACGATGAAAGACAGCGTTTCAAGGGTGTGTGCCTCTACTTTAAGTTCAAGGATATGAAGTCTGGATCCTTTTACAACTATGCGACGTACAATAATGCCAACTTGTACCTTCGTCGATTTGAGTTATCGTACAGAAAGAATAGAGCGCTGCCCAGGATAGAGAGCTCCAGATATTACTGCCGCTATGAAACCATTGAACAGTTGATGGCTATGTTGGCGATTGTCGTTCCCAAAATCGATGAATTGGAAAAAGAAATTCTTGAGAAAGAGCAGAAGGATCTCCGTAAGAAACGTATTCAGGAATTATATTCATCGACTGTCCCCGATTTGATAAAGACATCTTTTGCCGGGAGCGGACTCGGTTACTGGTATGAGATGGGGAGAGAAAGCATTCGTCTGATTATACGACTACCAAATAAGCTGATGGCTACATTCCTCTTTCCTTTTAAGAATCTTTCTGAAGATCTTCAATATGCTATTATGAGTTCCAAAGAAATCGCTAAGTTGATAGAGCAATACGGAAAAGTCGAAATTGATAAATACAAAGGGGACGGCTTACCCTGGACTGAAGGATAATATGATGACAACTATGAAGCAAAAAGTAATTCTCAATCAGTGGATTGAAGACCTGCGCCACTGGTGCCCGGCGCAGATATTCTACTACTTCAAGGACAATGATGGCGGCAATTGGCTTATCTTTCTCCGTTGGGACGGCCAACGGGGTGACGAGCCGTGGTCTGCCGAACTGGAACGCTGCGACGAAAATTGGAATCGCATCCCTGACAGCCCGGTCTACGTTAATCTCCTTCAAGAAAAGGATCATACTCCTGGCATCGTCAAAGGCTACTATTACGATGAAGAGTACCCTTTCCTGGAGGAGAGAGTTCTTGAGATTGTTCGAGAAATGAAACCAGAACTGAAGGATAAACTGATATGATAGTTACTGAAAAACGCTTTTTTGATCCTGAAATACTGGGGGTCACTTGGATTCCTGGGGAACTTATTCTTGTTGGCGCACGTCCGGAATGTGGGAAAACCAGTTATGTACTAGGAAATTGTATAGTCGCTGGAACAAAAGGTCTTATTCCGGTAGCCTATTTTATGCCGGGCGGGAATATGTTTAAGATAGCAAATAGAGTTTTAGAAATGACTGTCGGCGAATCAGCCAATAAGGATGATAATAATCTGCCGATAAACACACCGGAATACCCATTATACATAGATTGTACATCTCATCTGACAATTGAATACCTTGTAGACAGGATTTTTCACATGGTGAAGGAGTATGGTGTAAAAATGGTCGTAGTAGATTATTTGCAAGAAGTCAATGGAAGTGTCTTTTCCGCCGGCACAAAGGAGATGGAAATGAAGTCGATACTCCGCCTCATGAAAAATCTTGCGGAAGCTTTGGATCTTGTGGTGATTGTTACATCCCAATTGTCAGAGAATGTTCAGTGGTCAAATCAAACACCCCAGGTGAAAGACATCCTGTATGTGCCATTTGCCGAAGACCTTTGCGATCAAATCGTTCTGATCAAGTCTATGGGAGTCCCCGGAGGTGCTTATCAACTGATTCTACCTAAGGGATTCTCATTTTATGATGGTGAATATGGGGGGATGATTATAAACGCAGTTCTTGATAAAGAGAAAGGTTACTTGAGAAAGGCCGACAAACTCTTTGGTGATGACGGCCATGTTTCACAAGAAGATCCTATGTACAAATGGTATTTAAGTGATGCTGATAACGAATGGCATTTTGGATTTCTTGATTCGTCAGGAATGGGATGGGAAATCACGATTTCTCCTTGTGTCGAATCGGAAAACAATGAATTCGATATAGATGTAGATAGTTGGGATGGCACACGAATCTCAATAGCTTCATGTGAGTCTGGGGATGATATGGACTTATTGAAAGCGTTCGCCCTACGGGAAGCCCGACGGCGATTCCCGGATGTGGAAATCCCCGAAAAACAGTAACTTTGTTTGTATAACCAGGGGCAAACCACTATTCACGATGAAAAATATTTTTTTCTCTGGTTCCATCCGGGGTGGCCGAGCAGATGCTGAACTATATAAGCGCATCATCAAATACATTCAGAAAGAGCATGTAGTGCTGACCGAGCACGTAGGCGACTTGTCGCTAAGCAAGACGGAAGGTCTTAAAGACCGCGACGTGGCTATCTACGAGCAGGATACGGCATGGCTCCGGGAGTCGGACCTGGTGATTGCCGAATGTACCACACCATCTCTGGGCGTAGGCTACGAACTGGCTTATGCTGAGGCACACAGTATTCCGGTCCATATCTTCTATAATAAGATCAGGGCGAATCTCTCCGCCATGCTCACCGGCGACAAGTACTTTCATATTCACCCATACAGCAACGAGGAAGAAATCTTTCCTCTTCTGGATTCAATCCTGCAGGACTAATGCCCGTCGATCACTGTACTTGCGTGAGGAAATAGTTTTGCGTGGACCTCATAACTAAAAGGATTGTTTGTGACATGAAACAGAATACAAAAGGAATAGAGAGGCTCTATCGCTTGATTGGCAGCGATCAGAGATTCGATTATCGATATGGGATGTTTACTACCGAATATTCATCGGACTGTCTGTTCCGCATATCTTTTAGTCAGGACTCTTTTCTTCACCGGCTTGGGATGCCCCCAAAGCTTATCATTCGTACCAACCAGAAGAAATATGAATTCTACGGAATGCAGGATTATGATGAGTCAAAAGTAAGCTGGTTTTTCCCCATCAATGATAGAAAAATGGTGGAACTCGCAGATGCCTCCAGTATTGTGGTTATGAAGATTGAACATTTTGATAACGATCTTGGTTTATTCCAATACGAACCCAATGTATGGAGTTCTTTCTTCCGTGCCGGGGTTGCCGAGTGCATTGAGGAGACAGACGGCTCTTTGGAATTAGAGTCATTTTACCTTCAGCGCGCCCTTGCTTGTGCCAGATTTGAGATAATGACTCATCTAAAATCCAGCAAAGAAGCTGTGGACGAAATGTCGAATATCGTCTTGGACCCTCATCTCTATGATGTGGCGACAAGTGTAAAAGGGTTACACTAAGCAATAGAACAATCTGACTCGTCTCTTTACGCTCATTTTGGGCCATGTCCATGTTTCACTTGAGAAACCGCCATGAATTTGTTAACTTTGTAAGAGTTCTCTATAAATTCAAACAGCTATGCCCAGCATCGTTACACTCGGAGACAAGTTGATTAGAATCAATTTCGACAACAATAGGATCGAACTTTCGACGACAGGAGGCCTACATGGTTTAATCGTTTTAGCGGCACGTGTTATGGGAAGTTTGTGGAGCTCGTGGCTTTCGGGGATGAGATTTTTGCCTTGACAGAAAAGGGTGTCATCAGCTCATCCAACGAAGGTTTGAGCTGGAAACTGCGCTGCATGAATTCGATTGCGAAATCTCTGACGAGCTTGCAAGACGGCGGCGGAGAGTTGATAGGAATGACGCGCGATGGTCACGTTTATGCATCCAGAGACAAAGGCGCCACTTGGGCGAGAAGAAGATGACAAGGTACATTGCAGATGAAGACCACTATAAGAAGGTCCTGGAGCTCGTCCCGAAGGTAAAGCGGGCGCTCTGGATCGGCACGGCCGACATCAAGGACCTGTACGTGGAAGACACGCCCTTCCTCGGCGTGCTGGCCGGCTTGGTCCGCCAGAAGCGAGAAGTACGCTTGATCCATGCCAAGGAGCCAGGGCCGAATTTCCGGGAGGACTTTGACCGCTACCCTGAGCTCATTTCGGGCATGGAGCGCGCCCTATGTCCCCGCGTGCATTTCAAGATGATGATCTTCGACTTTCAGGTCGCATATATCGGAAGCGCCAATCTCACCGGCGCAGGCATTGGCATGAAGGGCCAGTCCCGCCGCAACTTTGAGGCCGGCATCCTGACGGACGATCCGCAGCTCGTGGAGGCGGCGATGAGCCAGTTCGATGCCGTCTGGGCTGGGTTCAAGTGTAAGACTTGCGGGCGGAAGAGGTTTTGTGGAGATCCGATAATAGGGAATCTATAAGGGAAATGATACAATAACTATGGATATTATGAGCAAGATGGCCACATATGCCAATACGATTGACTATTTGGTTTCTATAATGAGACAGGTCGAGGACGAAAAGAACTACAAGATTCGAAAAGGTGAGTATGTGAATGTTTTTACATTATGGAATTCTTTTTCAGGTTTGTCTGAACCAGTTCATAGCAGAATACTTCATTTTTTTCTTTCATCTAACCCTATGCACGGGCAAGGGAACTTGTTTTTAGGCCTTTTTTTAAAATGTATTGGGATTGACGATTTTCATGAAACCGACGAATGGGTGGTAACAGCTGAAGCCGGGAGAGTTGATGTGTTGCTAAAAAGGTATCACCCTCATCATAGTGTTGTAATTATTGAGAATAAGTCTAATTGGGCTGGGGATCAGCCAAATCAACTATATAGGTATTGGTACCATAACATACATCGAAGCAAGGAAGATTGTTATAGCAATTATTATGATAGGGATCCAGGAAACAAGTATAAGATTGTTTATTTGGTTCCGAAGGCGGTTAAAACTATTTCTGATAATTCTAGACAAAGACCGAAAGACTATTCAAAAGACTTACCGCCCGAACTTCCATTGAAACCAATTGTGTACTCTTTTGACAAGGAACTGGTGGAATGGCTTGACGACTGTATAGCATCGTTACCGGTTGAAAATACACCTCTTATCAATTTAATCTTACAATATAAAGAATACTGTAAAAAGTTATAATTATGGAAGAAATCAATAGAATACTGGAGTTATTTGATTCGGCTGATAAATGGAGGGCTTTCATTGAACTATCAAGTAAGAGAAATGATTTAGTGGATGAGTTGTATAGTCGTTTTCTAAATGATTTCAGAAGAATTTCAGGTCATCACCTTGTCGATTCAGGATGGTATCTTATTTCAAATAATAAACATATCGGAATAAGGCCAATAGGTACTCAACTGATAGGTGTTCTCATTGAATGGGTGTGGTGGAATAACCCTGCCACCCCTTGGGGTCGAAGAGGTGCTTTTATATATATTGACTGCGATCACACAAATAGCAATAAGTTATTTTCTATGATAAACGCAGAGAAGAATAAACTCCCGTTGCAAGATTATGAAGAGAATTATCAAAACCATCAGTGGCTCCCATTTGTTAAGCAGATACCATCAGCTATGTTTACAGTTGACGGTAACTCTAATGACTGTTTAACTTCTTTTGAGGATTGTCTTTATATGGCAAAAGATAACGCATCATTGTTGGCCCAGAATCTATGGGACGAGGTCTTCCAACCATTTGCTAGTAAGGAGATTGCTGATATTATGTTGGGCTTTTTGCAGGAATAGTCTCTTTTTTTATGATTGTCGTTTATAAAGGCCATAGTCTTTTCGCCTTCGCTGCCGATTGACACGGAAGGCCTTACAGGACAATTACTGATATTAGTTCTTCTTGTTGATTAGGCTAACGACAACCTTGACTATAGTATCCATTTCGTCGGTGTGGCTTTCGGCAATCATTAAAGTTAGGGCGACAAGTGAGGCGTCGGAGATTCGTTTTGTTCCGTCGGGACGGTAGAGAATGCCGTTGTTCTCCATGAACCAGAGGAAGAGTGTGGCGGCTATGCGTTTATTCCCATCTACGAAGGAATGGTTTTTTACTACCAGGTATAGAAGCATTGCGGCTTTTTCCTCAATACTGGGATATAATTCATTACCATCCCAGGTCTGATAGATTTGTCCGATGCTGCTATGGAATGACTGGTCTTTTTCGACACCGAAGATGCTGCTGCCGCCGAACTTCTCCTTTAGGCTCTGAATTGCGTTCATCGCATTCTCATAGGTGGCGTGAAAACGCTCAGGAGCAGTTGTGTCTGATATTTCCAGACTTTGGTAGTCGTACGCATCAAGCGTATCCAGTGCGTAGGTATAGTCTCTGATAACATCGAAAAGGTCGGTCGCTTGATCGGAAGTCAGCAGAAGTTCTCTGCTGAAAACATTCTCAAGCAAACCCATGGCACGCTTCAGGTCTTCGTACTTTTGCTCAGAAACGGCATTATGATTAACGGCATAGCCCTTTAGCATATACTGCTTGATGATGCCAGTTGCCCATTTTCTGAAATCGGTAGCACGTATGGAATTGATTCGATAACCGATGGAGATGATAGCATCCAGATTATAGAACATGATTCTCTCTTCTGATGTGCCTCTGGCGCCACTCTGTGCGGAAATTAAAAATTCTTTAATTACCGCGTCAGGACTTAATTCCCCGCTCTGGAAAATCCGTTTGAAGTGATAGGATACATTAGGAATCGATACATCAAACAATGCTGCTATAGCTTTCTGAGTGGCCCAGATTGTTTCATTCTTCGGATCAACCATCGCTTCCATTTTTACCAGTCCATCCTCAGACCGATAGATTACGATATCATTTCTTTCTTCCATAATAGGTTCTTTTTCGGCAAAGATAAGTGCCCGTTTCCGATTAGGCCCGGCAAAAAAGCAAAATCTTATACAAATAAATCAAAATTTTTCTTGTTGGCTAAAGAGTTGAGACAATCAGAAACACCCAAACATCCTGCGGCTCCTCGATGGGCTTGGTGCCGACGGAGAAACGAATATCCTGGGTTGGGAGGAGTTTCCGGAAGAATTGGGTTAGGAAAGCGATTTCCAGGTTGGAGAGGGGATGGGCGGGAGAGGCGCAAAGCAGGATTTCTGCCCGGGTGTAGGCGGAGAGATCACAGTGGAAGTAATGAGACAGATTGTCTTGGATGTACGCCGCTCGATCTTCGCCGGCGGCAATGCGGGAGAAGAATTCGTACTCGCAGATGGCCTTCGCATTGAATAGATAATCCAGATCTTTGTGAGAGACATCTGATGTGCAGGCCAGGATGCGGCCGATGGCTTTCTCTATTTTGCCGAGACGCTCGTAATGCTTGATGGCCCGTTCTTGCCGGGCATCACGCATCCGTTTGGCCCGGTTCTTATGCTCAAAGCGGTGCTCATAGACTTCCCATTCTTCAGGCGTAAGAGCATACTCCGTGAGGTGGCCCCTTAGAACCCCGCGCTTAGACCGGGCATAGTTGTCGAACTGTCGGTTTTCCAGTTCTTCCGCCTTCTTTTCATAGCGGTTGAGGGGAATCTCTTCCAGGGGATAAGGATCAAAGCCATAGAACGTCATCTCCCATAGAATCTCCGCCAGCGCGAGGAACGTTGGAATACCCTCTTCAATGACAATTTCCTTCGCTAGGTCGTTCTCCCAGAAGTCCCCGCAGCAATGCTGCGCGTAGATGCGCTGTTCCAGCGGTGCTTTGGGGGCATCTTCGTCCATGTTGTGGATTGTGACAAGGATGGACTCCTCTTGTGGCCCGGCCGGCTTCATGCGCCGCAGGATGTCGTAGGCCTCCTTGAAGGCATAGAGATTTTCCTGCACTGGCTCGTCAATCTTGATGAGTTCTGGCACTAGCGCATCGAAGGGAGTGGAAAGGATGTGATATTTGAGCGTCATCTATCTTTGTTTTGGGCAAAGATAGATAGAGGGGTTGCCAAAGAATGGCAGAGTGAATCTACATATCGTGCAGCATTGACTCTTGAATTATGAGTTTAAACAGATTGTCGATTTGCTCATAATAGCCACCGCCCTCATCTCCTGCGAGTATTGTTGGTACAACCGAATAATCTATGAATCTGGGATTTAAATATTTCCAGCCGCCAATCCATAAAGGGTTGGCATTCTCCATGCAAGAGAAAGGGTTTTCTTTTCCTGTTCGATTACCATCTTTCCATACTACCCCAACAAAGGTTTCTCTCCAGTTCGAAGAGTCACACTGTAACCGAATCCGTAAGTTTTTCCATTGAGGATTAAAAAAATCGATTCCGACATAAATCTTTCTTGTCAAAAAATCATCGACAGGCCCCATTTCTAGATGATACTTCTCGGCCAATCTTTTAAGTTGGGGGATAAAATAATCGGTGATAGCTTTAGTTAAGTACTCTTCTCTGTAGTTGATAATTTCCGTGACACTGTCTACGTGTTCGAACATCACTTTTAGAAGGTCTTCTTTAGATTTATTATCCATATCATTATGCGATAATTCTTGTATAAGATTTTTATACTGAACCAAGGTTTCTCTAATCAAGGGTTTATCATAAGATTCTCGTATGCATGCATCTAACAACTGAATGATATGAACCCCATATGATATTTTGAAATAGTTGTTGCCGTCTTTCAAACATTCATTATCATCTTCAACTGAAAATGAGGAAGGCGAATGGCCATCCAAAGTAAGGTAGAATAAAACAAAATTATAGTAACGATTCTTGGCGTATCTATGATAACGCAAGAGTTGTTTTTGTTGGTCACCTGCATATATTTTATTCTCGATAATAATAGCATTTCTGCCAGATTCTATCAGAATATCAATTTGCCCCCCGTTATCATAGTTCTCATCAATGATACCTATAAATTTCTCTCTGTTAATCTTGGCAGACTCTGAATCAAACTCGAAAAGACTAGAACTATTGATTATTGAAACGAATGTTTTTAATGGGAAAGAACCTAGTCCATGAGAACCATTGGGATTTAATAGTTCGGCAAGAAAGGCCGTGTGAGTTCTGACTTCAGAAGACGAAACCCCAAGCACATCAAAAATGTTGAATAGTTCTCCTCGCTTACGACGAGCCTCCTTCTCGATACTTGCCTTATCAATAACCTTCTTGACTTTGTATAACAGGTGTTCAATTTCAATCATAGTAATTCAGTAGATGGGTATGCTGGATTATGAGGGTAATACAAATGTACTACAAATCCATTAGATTTCAAGAATGGAAACAGCGCAAGTAAGTAAGCAAACAATTCAAATTATGTTGCCCCCCCCAAAAAAAAATAGACAGGCACCCTTCATTGACGCGGCGGACACGCTCGGAGAGCGGGATGTCTTCAAACTCGGGTACCAGGACCTCGGCGTCGTGGCCGAGCGCCTGCAGACGGGCCACCACGGCCGCCGCGATTTCACAGGTGTACTGGTATTCGCGAAAGCGTCCGTCGGGACTGCATTTGCCGGGCGTGTTTCGGCCGTGACCGGGATCGATGAGGATTTTCATAGGGGCGGAAAAGTTTGTTTAAGTTCGGTTGGATATAGGTGGGTTTAGGGCTTGTTTTCTCACTTCGGATCGAATGTCGGCCGGGAGAAATAATGATGTTGTGGTTAGGCCAGGCTATCAGTTCACCTATGAGACGACTGAAAGTGGACTGTAAAGTGGACTGAAAAGTGTACAGAAAACTGTCGACCTGATGGGCGAAAAAGAAGGCTGAATGATATCGGGACTACAATTCTCGGAGTGACCAAGTAATTATTTGTTAATTGGCATAATCTTGTTATTTTTGCAGAAAAGGAGACAAATCCGAAGTTTGCGTAGCTCAGTCTATTTGCGTCGGTGAGTCATCCTTTTTTCTTTTATACTGGTGCTTGCCGTCAATTTGCGCCTCCAAGCTGTATCTTAGCCTTCTTCGGGCGCAAAAAGGCCACAATTTGCTCCCGCAACAATGATTTTGAAGCCTCATGGGAACAAAAACAATGACTTTTGCTCCTGCGATTTTTATGCGTGAATGTACTGGACCGCGCGAAGCGCAAGCCTGCTTCAGCAGGCCGCGGCAAGGCAGCGAGGGGTCTGGGGATGTGCCCCAGACAACAGAGGAGGCCGCTTTAGCGGCCGACGCTCCGCCCATCTCCGCAAACGAAAAACGCAAAGCGTGTCGAGCGAAGCTCGAGGGGTCTGGGGATGTGCCCCAGTAGACAGAGGAGGCCGCTTAGCGGCCGACTCTCCACAAGAAAAGCTGGCAATTGCCAGCTTTTCTTGTGGAGATGGGCGGAGTCGAACCGCCGTCCGAATAAAGCGCCAAGGGGCTTTCTACATGCTTATCCTGCCTTTGGTTGTCGGGGGCCGGCTGCCGGTAGGCGGGCCATCGGCCTCTTAGCTTCTGAATCTTAAGGCGCGGTAGAAGCGTCGGCGCCCGCATCCTTCTTGAATGATACCCCGTATGCCGGCGAGAGAAGGCGGAAACTCCGGCGGGATACTCGTCGCTACGGACCTGGTCCGCGCGATTAAGCTAATCTGCTTGGCAAATTAGGCAGCGAGTGCATAGTTGTAGTTGCCAGTTATGGCTTGTAGTCTGAGATTTACGAGCGGGGCTACGACGCTCGGCATGCTTACCGCCCGACATCATTTACCGTCAAAACCAGTACATCCCCAGTTGTGCCGTCTGTCGAACGACACTGCAAAGATGCAAAAAATGGGCGAAATGTTGCGTCTCTCCCGCAAAAAAACGCTTACCGGTGGTGCTTCTGGGGGAAATGGATGTCTTCCCGCAGAAGTTTCCGTTCATATCCGTTGGCTTCCAGGACGCCGACAGTACTGTCGTACCCGCGGAAAAAAAGGTCTTCGAGTTTGGACATGTCGTAGGCGGTACAGCCTTCCGTGTCCAGATCGACGAAGATGTCGGCCTGCCGTGCATCGGCCAAGGTGTTGGAGAGGAACATCATGGAGAAAGAGCGGTAGGCTACCGCCACGACGTTGTTCTTGTATTTCTCCTCGTAGATATGGTTGAGGTTGAAGGCAATCAGTTTTTCGCAGCGACGGCGGATGGCAGGCACGGGCAGATTCTGGAAAACGCCGCCGTCCACATAGTGGATGCCTCCGATCTCGATGGGATTGAAGATCACCGGAATCGAGCAGGAAGCAACGGCGCGCGGAGCGATCTCTCCTCGGGAGAATACCTTGGCGCAGCCATGTTCCATGTCGGAGGCGATGATGCAGGTGGGGACGGGGAGGTCTTCCAGCCGGGTATAAGGCAGGTGTTTGCGCAGGTGTTCGATCAGTGGCCTGGAGTCGAACATCCCACCCTTGGGCAGTGTAGGCGAGACGATGTCCTTGAAGAAGCTCAGGCCGAGGAACTGGGACACGATTTCACGCGGTGAAAATCCGGAAGCATAATAGATTGCCACCAGAGCCCCGGCACTGGTGCCCGATACGATGTCGGGCTTGAGACCGAATTCAAGCAGTGCCTGCAAGGCTCCGCAGTGAGCCGCCGCCCTGGCCCCTCCACCGCTGAATGCGGCCCCCAACTTGTATTTCTTCTGCGCCATCTTCCAAATACAGGCAGAACGTTGCGTAACCTTTGCTGAAATCTTATTCCCACTCGATCGTTCCGGTCGGCTTCGGCGTCAGGTCGTACAAGACGCGATTGACGCCCGGGACTTCCGTGATGATGCGCTGCGTGATGTGGTGCAGCAGCTTGTAGGGAATCTCCTCGATGGTGGCGGTCATGGCGTCGCGGGTGTTGACGGCACGGATGATGACCGGCCAGTCCCAGCTGCGCTTGCCCTCGCGGATGCCCGTCGACTTGTAATCGGGAACGATGGTAAAGTATTGCCAGACTTTGCCTTCCAGTCCGTTCCTGGCGAATTCCTCGCGCAGGATGGCGTCGCTTTCGCGAAGGGCTTCCAGCCGGTCGCGGGTGATGGCGCCGGTGCAGCGTACACCCAGGCCGGGTCCCGGGAAAGGCTGGCGGAAAACCATGTTGTCGGGCAGTCCCAACTGCTTGCCGACGACGCGGACTTCGTCCTTGAAGAGCAGCTTGATGGGCTCAACGAGTTCAAACTGAAGGTCTTCCGGAAGGCCGCCTACGTTGTGGTGCGATTTGACCGGGCCGGATTCGATGATGTCGGGATAGATCGTCCCCTGGGCCAGGAAACTGATGCCGTCCAGTTTGCGGGCCTCTTCCTCGAAAACGCGGATGAATTCCGCACCGATGATTTTCCGCTTCTGTTCGGGATCGGCCACGCCGGCCAGTTTGTCGAGGAAACGGTCGACGGCATCCACATAGACCAGATTGGCGTGAAGTTCATCACGGAAAACACGTACCACCTGCTCGGCCTCGCCTTTGCGAAGGAGTCCGTGGTTGACATGGACGGAAACCAACTGTTTGCCTACCGCCTTGATGAGCAAGGCTGCAACAACCGAGGAATCGACGCCGCCGGATAAAGCCAGCAGCACCTTTTTGTCGCCGATCTGCGTACGCAGTTCCTGAATCTGTTCGTCAATGAATCGTTGGGCCAGTTCGGCATTCGTGATACGCTCCATCGTGGCGGGGCGGACGTTACCAGTAGTCATAGTGTATATAAGGTTGATGGTTGATCGAATCGGATGATTTTACGGCGATTAGTTGCGTTTATGCTACAAAAATAGTATTTTTATGGAATGAACGTTGAAAAACTATGAAACGCCGCTCTTTTTTGAAAGGTGCCGCCGTTGCCGGCGCGGCCACGCTTCTGCCTTCCGGACTTCTGGAACTGACTTCCGCCTGTACACGGAAACCTGCATCCGCGCAAGGATGGAACTTTGACGAAATCCTGGACCGCTCCGGCACCTGGAGCATCAAGTACCGCCGCGCAGAAGGCGACAAACTGGCGATGTGGATCGCCGACATGGATTTCAAGACCGACCCGGTGGTGAGCCAGGCGCTGCGTGACCGGTTGGAAAAAGATGTTTTTGGCTACACCTATGGGCCCGACGAATTTTTTGAGGCCATCGCAGGCTGGGAAAAGTCGCAACATGGTTTCGACGTTCCCATCGATTGGGTGGAATATGCGCCCGGCGTCATCTCGTCGCTCTGTCAGGTTTATCTGACCTTTACGGAACCCGGCGACAAAGTCGTTGTCCAGACGCCCGTGTATGATCCGTTTTTCCGCTATGCCAATCGGCTCGGAAGGGTCGCGGTTGAAAACCCGCTTCGCTGGAAGGACGGACACTATGAAATGGACTTCGAGGGGCTTGACCGGCTCTATGACAAGCGGGTAAAAGTGCTGGTGCTCTGCAATCCGCACAATCCCGTGGGCATCATCTGGCCGAAAGAGACCCTCTCCCGACTTGCGCAGTGGTGTGCGCAGCACGACGTGCTGGTGGTCTCCGACGAGATCCACGCGGACCTCTCGCTCTACGGAAGGCATCATATCCCTTTCTGCAGTGTCGATGAAACGGCGGCCCGCATCGGAATCCAGCTCTGTAGTCCGACCAAGGCCTTCAATATTCCGGGTATCACAGGGACGGCCTATGCCATCATCCCGGATCCTGTGAAACGGCAGCGCTTCCACGATACCCTGGGCAACGCCAAACTCCGGGAGGCATCCATCCCTACACTCGTTGCGACCATTGCGGCCTATACGCATGAACCCGTTTGGCTGGAGGCCGTCAAACGCTATATCGAGGGGAACATCGCCTGTGTCGAGAACTTCTTCTCCTCGCATGAGTGCGGCATACGCCCTGTTCGTCCCGATGCCTCCTTCCTGATCTGGCTGGATGGCCGGGCACTGGGTCTTCCGCAGGCTGAGCTGGTGGACCTTTTCAACGAAAAGGCCGGTGTCGTGGTCAACAATGGGGCAGGATACGGCACGGGCGGGGAAGGATTCGTCCGGTTGAACGTCGGCTGCCCGCGCAGCATCGTGGAGGAAGCGCTCCGCCGCATCGAAGCAGCCTTGCAGAAATAAGCGGGGAAATGCGGCGAGATTTGTATAATTGACAGATACTACGAATTACACGCTATGATCGATAAACAGACCCGAGAGCGCATCCTGGCGCTGATCCACAAGGAAGTGGTACCGGCCATCGGCTGTACCGAACCCATGGCCGTAGCCCTCTGTACGGCCCGTGCTGTCGAGCAGCTGGGCTGCAAGCCCGAAAAGATCGAAGCGCTGCTGAGCGCCAATATCCTGAAAAACGCGATGGGCGTGGGGATTCCCGGTACCGGGATGACCGGCCTTCCGATAGCCATTGCCCTGGGCGCACTCATCGGAAAGAGCGCCTATCAGCTCGAAGTGCTGCGCGACCTGACGCCCGAAGCGCTGGAAGCCGGAAAGCAGTTTATCGAAGAAGACCGCATCGACATCCAGCTGAAGAAAGGAATCTCGGAGAAGCTCTATATCGAGATCATCGTTACAGCCGGCGAAAAGCAGGCTACGGCGGTCGTGGCCAAAGGCCATACGAACTTCGTCTGGGTGGAAAACGGCCGGATGGACGAAGCCACGCTGCAGCGCATCCTGCCTGCAGGAGACGTTTCCCAAGCCGCTGACGGCGATGATATCGCCTTGAATCTCAAGCTGGTGTACGACTATGCCACAACCGCACCCCTCGAAGAGATCCGCTTCATCCTCGAGACGCGCGACTACAACATGAAAGCCGCCCGCGAAGCGCTCAAAGGCAATTACGGGCACAATCTGGGCAAGAGCATCGACCGTCCGCTGGCAAAAGGCATCCTGGGCGACAGTATCTATTCCCGGATTATCGCCCGTACGGCCGCCGCGTGCGACGCGCGCATGGGTGGGGCGATGATTCCCGTGATGAGCAACTCGGGCAGCGGAAACCAGGGCATCTGCGCCACCAACCCGGTGTGCGTCTATGCCGAGGAGAATGAGAATACGGAGGAAGAATTGATCCGCGGGCTGATGCTCAGTCACCTGACGGCCATCTACATCAAGCAGTCGCTGGGCAAGCTTTCCGCGCTGTGCGGCTGCGTGGTGGCCAGTACGGGAAGCAGCGTGGGCATCACCTACCTGATGGGCGGGGATTACGCACGCTGCTGTGCTGCCGTGAAAAACATGGTGGCCAATCTCACGGGTATGATTTGCGACGGCGCGAAACCTTCTTGTTCCCTGAAACTTACATCCGGTGTTTCCACCGCCATCCTCTCGGCGCTGCTGGCCATGGAAGGCAAGTGTGTGACGTCTCAGGAAGGCATCGTGGACGATGACATCGACCGCTCCATCCACAATCTGACCGCCATCGGTGCCGACGCCATGTGCGTCACCGACGAAATGGTGCTGGGCATCATGACCAGCAAGGGTTGCTGAGCTGGAGGGAAACCTACCGTTTGTCGACAATTTTCGCAGTCGGATAGTCGGCCGCGTTGAAAGTGACCTGTTTCTCCGTCACGCCGAAGGAGATGTCGTGCAGGTTCATCGATACACCGGACATCTTGGTACTCAGGCTGAGGGGATAATAGTTCTTCTTGGATATCACCAGGTCGATTGTCTTGGGGGCGTCTTTGTCGGTGTTGTTTTTGCTCTTCTTGCAGAGGAGATGCCAGGCGTCAGCCGTTTCCTTCTTGATCGATACGTCGTAGTCGTCGGTTATACCCGAAAACATTTCCGCATCGCTTTCGGATTCGGTGCCGGACTTTTCGTTTTCAATCTCGACCGTGTTCTCTTTCTTGTTGTAAGTCCACTGGGTCTTCCCGTCGGACCAGGTGATGAATCTGACTCCCGCCATCTCTCCTTCCACACGCGTCTTGTCGCCCAGGCTGTACGATGTCGTGGACATGGTGCCCAGGATGGGAATCTTGACGTCGATAACCATGACCAGGCCTTCCTTCTCGTGTTTCTCCATCTCCTGCTCCATCCGGGCGACAATCTCCTCGGGCGTCTGCGCAAATGCCATGACCGCGAACATAGCAGCGGCCAGCAAGGTCATCATTCTTCTCATTCTTCTTCGATTTTAAGGGTTTATACTCACTTCAGGCGGAGAAAGCTGTAACCGAAGCGTTTGCAGGCAGCTTTCTCGAGCTCTTCGCGATCGTCGGGGTGAGCGATCGCAATGAGTGCCTTTGCCCGTTGAGCAAGATTCTTGCCACGGAGGAAGGCGATACCCCATTCCGTCGCAACATACTGTGTCTGGAAACGCGTCGTCACGACACCGGCACCGGGCGTCAGGGTCGGAACGATCTTGGCCTTGCCCTTGTTCGTGCGGGAAGGCAGGGCGATGAAGCACTTGCCGCCTTCCGAAAGAGAACAGCCGTACATGAAGTCGTGCTGGCCGCCGACACCCGAGAAGATCGTCTCACCGATCGAGTCGGCGCAGACCTGGCCGGTGAGGTCAACTTCCAGGGCAGAATTGATGGCGCAGGCTTTCGGGTTCTGCGCAATCAGGAACGGGTCGTTGGTGTAGGCTACGTCGTAGAACTCCATCGTCTTGTTGTGGTCGATGTATTCGTACATCTCCTTGGAGCCCAGGGCAAGTGCGGCGATGCTGACGCCCGGGTGCACTTTCTTCAGGGAATTGTCGATGACGCCTTCCTTCATGAGCCGGATCACGCCGTCGGTCATCGCTTCGGTATGGAGTCCCAGATGCTTGTGGTGACGGATGCCGCTCAGGATGGCATTCGGGATACCGCCCACGCCGATCTGCAGACAGGCGCCGTCAGGAATCTCGGCGGCCACATTGGCACCGATGGCCTTTTCGATCTCGGTGGGTTCGCCGAACTGCATCGCGATGGGCGGAACGTTGCAGCGGACTGCCGCGGAGATCTTGGATTCATGGATGAGGCAGCCGCCATAAAGGTAGGGGATGGCCTCGTTGACCTGTGCGATCACCACGCGGGCCGTTTCGACGGCGGCGACGGAGATGTCGCAGCCGATGCCGTAGCTGCAGTATCCGTTCTCATCGGGCAGCGAGCAGTTGATGAAGGCCACGTCGATGGGCAGCAGGCCGCTGCGGAAGAGCACCGGAACCTCGCTCAGGAAACTCGGCGTCATGGAGCCATAGCCCTGGGCGATGTGCGCGCGCTGGTCGCCGCATACGAAGATGCTGTTGATCAGGAAGGAATCCTTGTATTCGGGTTTGCAGAACGGGGCCGGGCCCTCGGTGATGTTGAATCCGGAGACAATCTGTACGTCGCGCAGTTCGTCTGCGCGCCGGGCCAGCGCCTCCTGCAGGATGACCGGCACGGAGGTGCTGCCCTGGCAGCAGATGGTGTCGCCGCTGCGGACCAGACGGACCGCTTCGTCGGCTGATACGTATTTCATAAGCAGGCTATTTCTTCCGGGCCGATGCGAATCCTGCATCGAAGGCTTTGATGTTGGCTTCGACGATCTCTTCACCCTTGCGGCCGAAGATGCGGCGGATGCCGTCGCGGAGCTTGTCCGGGTCGAGGATGCCCAGGACGGAGGCCGTGGCGCCCAGCAGCACCATGTTCGCGCTGCGCGGGGAACCGACTTCCTTGGCGATGGCGTCCACGTCGATGGCGATCACGCGCGGGAGTTTGTTGAGCGCCCCCATCACCTGGTCCATCGGCGGATAGTCGGGGATGTTCTCGAAGGGAACGGTGTTGGTGATGATCCAGCCTTCCGGAGCCAGATAGGGTATATAGCGCAGCGCTTCAAGGGGTTCGAGCGAAACGATCAGATCGGCTGCACCCCGGGGGATCAGGTCGCTGTAGATGGGGTCGGACGAGAGGCGGAGATTCGACTGGACGTCGCCGCCCCGCTGGCTCATGCCGTGCACTTCAGCCTGTTTGAGATGCAGGCCCTGCTCGAGGGCTGCGGAACCGATGACCGTGGCGATGGAGAGGATGCCTTGTC
>DETK01000044.1:0-25308 GCA_002361615.1 Bacteroidales bacterium UBA3290 | reverse complement strand
GAGGATGCCTTGTCCTCCCACGCCGGCGAGAATGATATCTTGTTTCATGGCTTTACTTTTTAGCGTGTCTTCTGGCGGTTTGGATGCATTCGCGGCGGCATACGATCACGGAGACGCCGTGGTATTCGATTTCTTCCCGGATGACTTTCTCCATGTCGGGGTAGTTCTTCGGCAGCGGGACGATGGTACGGATGTGGGCCGGGTCTACGCCGAGGCCGGCGCAGATGGCTTCGATGCGCCCTGTTCCGGCGGAATCCTGTCCGCCCGTCATGGCGGTGGTCAGGTTGTCGGAGATGCAGAGTACGACGTCTGCATTGCCGTTGACGGCGTCGAGCAGGCCGGTCATACCGCTGTGGGTGAAGGTCGAGTCGCCGAGGACGCCGACAGCGGGCCAGGTGCCGCTGTAGGCCGCGCCCTGCGCCATGGTGAACGAGGCGCCCATCTCCACGCAGGTGTTGATGGCGTGGAACGGGGCCATATAACCCAGCGTGTAGCAACCGATGTCGCTGAATACGCGGGCGGTAGGGTAGTCTTTCTTGAGCACGTTGTTCAGGGCCGTGTAGAAGTCGCGGTGGCCGCAGCCCATGCAGAGGGCCGGCGGACGCGGGGCCAGCACCTGGCTCGGGGCGAAGGTCGGAAGGGCAGGGAGGCCGAGGGCTTTCCGGACATCGTCGGGCGAGAGTTCGCCGTCACGGACGACCGTTTCATCGATCCGGCCGATAATCTTCGTGTTGGAAGGGAACACGCCGCGCAGCATGTTCTCTACAAGCGGCTGACCTTCTTCAAGCACGAGGATGGTCGGGACCATGGCGGCAAGCTTGAGTGCCAGTTTCCGCGGGAACGGATACTGCGAGACCTTCAGGACGGGATAAGGGCATCCGTCCGGATAGTTCTCCATCAGGTAGTTGTAGGCGATGCCGCAGGCAATCACGCCCATCGAGTGGTCGGGACCGTCGGCGATCCAGTTGAACTTTGAGGTGGCGGCATCTTCCTCGAACTGCGCGTAGTCCTTGATCAGTTCGCGGTTGCGGACGCGGGCGTTCACCGGAAGGGTGACCCAGCGTTTCGGGTATTCGGGATAATGGAGTTCGTTCTGCGGGCGGATGTCGCCGGTCGGGGTGACCACGGCGCGGGAATGGGCCATGCGGGTGGTCAGCCGCATGATCACGGGAATGGTGCGCTTTTCCGAATAATCGAATGCGGCGCGGGTCATCTCATAGGCCTCCTGCTGGTTCGAGGGCTCGAAGACGGGCATCATGCCGAAGGTGCCCCAGAAACGGGAATCCTGCTCGTTCTGCGAACTGTGCATCGACGGGTCGTCGCAGGCTGCTACGACAAGGCCGCCGTTTGCCCCGGTCATGGCAGAGCCCATCAGCGGATCGGCGCAGACATTCATGCCCACGTGCTTCATGCAGACCAGGGAACGCTTGCCGGCATAGGACATACCCAGCGCGCCTTCCATCGCAGTCTTCTCATTGGTGGTCCAATGGTCGTGGATGTGACGCTCCCGGGTCAGGGGATGTCCCTGGATGTACTCGGTAATTTCGGTGGAGGGAGTGCCCGGGTAGGCATAGACACCGCTCAGGCCTGCGTGCAGCGCACCCAGCGCCACGGCTTCATCTCCCAGTAAAAGTTGTTTATCAGCCATAATTCGTTAACTAGTTATCGGAATACTATCCAACAAAGTTAACGAATCAAAGCGAAAATTCAAATACCCTTTCGAAATCTTGCAGAAACCGCGTCCGGAATTTATTTTCCGAAGACGGCTTCGTAGTCTTTCCGGAATTTCTCGATACCCTGGTCAGTCAGGGGATGACGGGTCATCTGGTCGATGACTTTATAGGGAACGGTGGCGATGTCGGCGCCGGCCAGGGCGCATTCCGTCACGTGCATGGGATGGCGGATACTGGCTGCGATGATCTCCGTCTTGATGCCGTGGATCTTGAAGATTTCGGATACCTCGGAGATCAGATCGGTGCCGCGGACGCTGATGTCGTCGAGCCGTCCGACGAAGGGACTGACGAAGGCGGCGCCGGAGCGGGCGGCCAGCAGTGCCTGGTTGGCGGTGAAGATGAGCGTCATGTTGACTTTGATGCCTTCGGTGGCCAGGGCGTGGCAGGCCTTGAGGCCTTCGGTCGTCATCGGGATCTTGACGACCATGTTCTTGTGGATCGCCGCAATCTCCCGGCCTTCCCGGATCATCCCTTCGGCGTCGGTAGTCGTGGCCTTGACTTCGCCGCTGATCGGTCCGTCGACGATGGAGGCGATCTCTGCCACGACCTGTTTGAAATCGCGGCCTTCCTTGGCTATCAGGGAAGGATTGGTAGTAACGCCGCAGATGACACCCATCTCATGGGCTTTCTTGATGTCTTCGACATTCGCTGTGTCTAGAAAGAATTTCATATTTCCGGTTCTTAGGTTTGATACTGTATCAATACGACAAATTTACGATGAATTCTCTTTGCTTGTACTCAAAGTCATTCACTGTCCTTCCATAAGAAGCGCCGCAATTCTTCGACGCTGTCGACGATGGGATAGCCGGCCAGCTCAGCATGGGTGCGGTAGCCCCATCCGACGGCCAGCGAGTCGATACCGCCGTTTTCCGCCGTATGCATGTCGGTGGGGGAGTCGCCTATCAGGAGGGCGTCCGCCTTGGAAACCCCCGAGAGGGCAAGCACTTCTTCCACTATTTCCGGGGAAGGCTTCAGCGGATGGCCAGGCCGGTTTCCCAGAATGGCAGCAAACCGGATCGCCGGGAAAAACTCCCGGATCAGATGCTCCGTTCCCTCCTGGAACTTGTTGGATACCACGGCCATCCGTACTCCATCCGCCTGCAGTTGGGCAAGCAGTTCCGGAATGCCGGGATACGGTCTTGACTGCACGTCGATATGGGCGGAATACCAAGCCTTGAAATCAGACAAAGCCTCATCGACAAGGGGATCTTCCACCGCTGCGCCGGAAGCTGCCAACGCCTGCTTCACCAGATTCCTTACGCCGTGCCCTACCATCCGGCGATAAGCCTCCCTCCCGTGAGTCGGTAAACCCCGTACCTTCAGCGTATAATCCACTGCCGCCCCCAGATCCTCCAACGTATCAATCAACGTTCCGTCAAGATCCCAAAGAATCATCTTTTTCATGCCTCAAAGCTATATCATTTTGTCCACAGTGCAAAAACGTTGTTCCAGTGCGGTCAGATAAGGGATAATTCTTTCTCTTCCAGATATTTGTTGAGCAGGTCCTGCGTCCGGATCTTAACGAAGCAGGTGGCGGTGCCGTCGGTGCAGGCGAACCATTCGGCCTGCGCGATGGCGGCGTCCATCACCAGATGCACGTTTGCGGCCGACGGCAGGATGGCGCTCAGGATGGTGGTGGCTCCGACCGCTACGCCGGTGCGTTCCCAGAGTTTTTCAGCCGAGGCGAAAGAAACGCGGGGGATGCCCAGTGCGCCGCAGAAGTCACGGGTGACGAAGGGCTTGTCGTCGGAAGTGACATAGAGGTAGAATTCCGTCTGCTGACGATTGCAGAGGAAGATGGTTTTCACGATGTGCACGCCGATTTTCGCGTCGATGTGCTGGCAGTCCTCCATCGTGATGCCCGGGTCGGTGTCTACGCGCACAAAAGGGATGTCCTTTTTGGCGAACGTTTCATAAACAAGCTGTTGCAGCTCGGTTGCGAACTGCGTGGGAGGGGTGGAGAGAGGATCGCTTACGTAAAACATGGCCCAAAGTTACGACTTTCCGCCGGCACTTGCTTTGGATTGAAGGGAAAATGTCTACATTTGTTTTATGTTTGAAGTGATACCTGTTGCCCAGGAGAAGGACGGGGACGTCCGCCGGGCTTCTTTCCAAACTTGTGGCGTTGTCTGCTCTTTGCAGATAGACATTGAACTGGAAGGTGACACCATCCGCAGCGTCCGCTATACCGGCGGCTGCAATGGCAACACACAGGGCCTCAGCGCCCTTTTGCCCGGTATGAAAAAAGACGATGTCATCGCCCGCCTGGAAGGGATCGATTGCAAGGGCCGCGGCACCAGCTGCCCGGACCAGCTCGCCCGTGCCTTGAAAATGATGGAATAGTCTACCGGCTCAGGATTCGGAGCAACTTCCTTTGACGACTATCGCGCAGGGGCCGCCGACACGGATCTCGGGGATGCCGGCCTGCAGCTTGACGGTGGCAAGGATGAGGGAGGGGCGGCCCATCGCCTCGCCTTGCAGGAAAAAGCACTGCGCGTCGTCGCCAATGATGCCGTGGTGGTGGAGGTAGGCCGTCAACGCGGCGTTAGCGGTTCCGGTGGCGGATTCTTCCGGTATGGCATAACGCGGCGCGAAGTTGCGGACATGGGCTGTATATCCGTCGTCAGGATCGATGGCGAAGGCGTGGACACCCACCACGTCGAGTCGGGTGCTGAGCGCCGAGAGTGCGGCCATGTCCGGAGACAGGGCCTGCAGCGTGGCCACATCCCGCACCGGAAGGATGATGTCGGGCAGTCCGGTGGAAAAAGTCTCTACCGGCCATTTCCCCAGTTGCTCCGGTTGCAGACCGCCCATTGCCGTAAGCAGTTCGCCTAGCAGTACGGGATCGTCGAACCGCGCTTCCAGTCTCGGTGAAGCCATCTGCATCATCACGGTCTCGCCTGCCACGACTTCCAGGTCTCCGGCCCGCGTGTGGTTGAGGCAGCGTGTTCCTTCCGGAACGATGCCTTCACGGAAAAGGACGCCGAAAGAAGCGATGGTTGCGTGGCCGCACAGGTCGATCTCCCCGGCGGGTGTGAAATAGCGCACCGTGAATTCGGCAGGGCCGTCGCATCGCACAAAGGCTGTTTCCGAGTAGCGAAGTTCCGCGGCGAGTTGCCGCATCCATTCCTCTTTTGGGAATGCGGTTCCCTGTTCGAGCAGGACCACACCGGCGGTATTACCCCCGAAAGACGTATTCGTAAAGGCATCGACAATGAACAATTTGCGCATGGTGGAAGTATTTTTGTCGGGTTATCCCGGAGTTTTCCTAAATTTACAAGATAATTGTTGAAAATCAAAAATTACGACAATACAATGGATCTTTCCCCTACGCTTGATTTTGTCATCCGGCTGTTGGTCGCTTCGCTCGTCGGCGCTGTGATCGGCTTTGAACGGAAGTATCGCGCAAAGGGCGCCGGTATCGGCACCCATGTCCTGGTGGCCATCGGCGCGGCCCTTTTCATGATCGTTTCCCAACACGGTTTCGATGGTGCTCCGCGTTTCGACGCAGCCCGTGTCGCGGCCGGTGTCGTCTCCGGTATCGGTTTCCTGGGTGGCGGTATCATCCTCAAGCAGCAGAACCGGGTGAGCGGTCTTACTACGGCTGCCGGCCTCTGGGTTACGGCTGCAATGGGTCTGGCCGTCGGCAGTGGTATGTATATCTTGGGCGCGGCTTCCGTGCTCATCGTTTTGCTGTGGGCCGACATCACGCATCTGCTGACCCGCAAGGTCGGTAAGCGTCAGGTTACGATCTCGCTGACCTCCAATGATAAGACTGCCCTGAAAGATGTACTCCAATCGCTGGGCAAGGGTGTGGAGACCTTCTCCCTCTCAAAACACGATGCCATCTACAAGGTCCTTGCCGTGCTGAATGTCCGCAACAAGGAGTACAACCAGCTGATCGAAAAGCTGTCTTCGTTCCCTGAGGTGGAACTGGAAAGCCTGGAGTAGCGGGCGTCAGAACCGGAGGGCGACGTGCCCGAGGACGGTCAGCCCCGCCACGGGGATAAAGCCGATCTGATAATAGCGGTGGTCATTCGGATGGCCACCGCTTTCGTAGATGGCACTGTAAACCCAGCCGCTCTGGGCTACATGGGCGTTGAACAGATTGTTTCCTTCTACTCCGAAATCGATCTCCTTCAGGAAGCCCCGCAGGCGCAGGGTGTAGCCCAGTGACAGGTTGGAAAGGCTGTATGCCGGTAGCGACCGGTCGATGTTTTCCGTATTGTCGAGATACATCCGGCTCACGAAACCCGTGTGCCACGCAGCCCGGAAACCCTTGTAATGCAGATTGATGAAACCGTTCAGGATGGCGGATGGCGAGTAGGCGAGGGCCGCATCGTCGTAATGGATCACCGTAGTGCCATTATCCCAGTCTTCCACGTATTCGTCGAAGTCGAGCAGGCGGTTGCGGCTCAGTGCGGCGTTGGCCTCGAGGGTCAGCCAGGATGTCGGATCGACGCCTGCCGTCAGCTCGATACCGGTGCGGTAGGAGTCAGGGATGTTGGTGGTGAGCGCTTCGCCGATGTCGCTCAGTTCGCCGGTCTGCACCAGCTGGTCGCGATAATGCATGTAATAGAGGTTGATGCCGGCGCGGGCCCTGGCTCCTGCCACCTGGTATCCGGCCTCTACATCATATACGCGCTCAGCGCGCGGAGCAGGGTACTTTCCGTTGTCGGTGAAATTGTTGCGCTCGGGCTCGCGGTGGCTGACGGCTACCGAGGCATAGGCCCGGTGCGCACCGTGGCTGAAGTTGAGGCCGGCCTTGGGATTGAAGAAGTTCCAGGTTTCGTCCACATCCAGGTAATGCTTCTGGGGATAGCCGTCGTCATCCACGTAGTATTTGTCGTTGTAGCCGTCGGTCTTGTAGTGGACCCGGCGATACTGCAGGTCGCCGAACATGCTCCAGTCCTGCGACAGTTTGAAGGAGGCTTTGACGAAAGCGCTGCCGTCGAACTTGGCGGCGTCGGAGTCGTAATACTTGTACGGGATATCCTCGGGCCGGAACAACGCCGGTGCAGAAGTATAAGTCAGGTAGCCATAGTGATTGCCGATGAACTGCTGGATGGAGAGGCCCGCGATGGCATCCCAACGCCCTTTCTGGTAGGAGAGATTCGCCACGCCGCCGAAAGTGTGCTGCGTCAGGCCTTTCTGCCGCACGAAGTCGGCACGCTTGATATACTCGCTGGGCCTGTCGGTAAAATCTGCGAAATAGGGGGTGAGCCCGTATTTTGTCAGCTTGTTGTTGTAACGGAATTCGTCGTACCAGCCATGGCCGCCCGTATAATGGGCCGTGGCTGAAAGATGCAAGGCTTCGGAAAGACGGGCGGTGACGTTCAGCAGATGGTGGTTCTGCCAGAAGTTGTCGGTGGTGCGCGGCCAGAAAGAGCCGTCCTTCATCTGGTAGCGCTCTGTTTTCCAGGTCTTTTCGTCTTCAATGACCAGCCTTTCATACAGCGGGTTGTAGTAACCGAGGCCAGCGTTGTACAGATCCTTGTACGTCTTGATGCCCGTCTTCATCCCGTAGGTGCCGTCCATCAGTGACAGGTCGTCGTTGCCGGCCACGACGCCGTTCCAGGCCTGGCCGGTGTTTTCGAAGTTGCCGACCAGTTTATAGGATACCTTCCAGCCGCTGCCCAGGAAGGTCAGGCCGCCATAGTAGCTGCCGGAACGTCCCTTCGTTCCGGGGAGGTAGCCGTCGGAAGTGGTCTGGTGGTAAGCGCCGTCGAGCACGAGGCGGTTCCAGAGCAGGCCGGTCGAAAGGTCGCCGCCGAAATTCAGCGTGTTGAACGAGCCGTAAGAAGCTGTCAGTTCAGCGGTCGGCACCAGCGACGGGGCTTTGGAGCCCAGGGCGATGGTGCCGCCGAAGGCACCGTCGCCGTTGGTGGAGGTGCCCACGCCGCGCTGGATCTGCACGCTGCTGAGCAATTTTCCGTAGGAATTCATATTGGCCCAGAATACACTCTGGTCTTCCGGGGAGTTGAGGGGCACGCCGTCGAGGGTTACGTTGATGCGGCTGCCGCCTGCGCCGCGGATGCGGAGGTAGGAGGTGCCGGTGCCCACGCCGTTTTCACTCCAGGCCAGGATACCGGGCGTTCGGGCGAAGAGCAGCGGGAGTTCCCGGCCCGAGCTGGAGAATTCCTGCAGTTCGGCGCGGCGGATATTGGCTACGGCGAACGGCGCGTCCTTCGCGGCGCGGACGGCGCTCACGACCGTCTCCTGCAGCTGTTCAACTTGTAAGGAATCAGGCTCCTGGGCGGCAGCGGGCTGTGCAGAAAAGCACAGGCTTCCGGCGGCCAGGACAGCAGCAAAGAAAGAAGAAAATCGCATGATAAAACCTTAATGTAAACAAATACAATAAGGGGAATGGGAAGATAGCTTTTCCTACGCGGGCATTACCCCGATCAGGTAGTGAGGGTATCATCTCAGCCTCGGATCAGCGGCGGTCGTCCGCCTGCCAAGCCTCAGCACCCCTTCGCCTGCACCCTGCAGGCTGGGTGCAAAGATAGCAATTATTTCAAATCAGGCAATCGACGATCTCTTCAATCGTGTCGCAGAAGGTCAGGGCGCCGGCCATGACGGGTTTCAGGAAGCCGGCTTCCTGCATGTTGGAGAGCAGCTGCCTGAGCGGCTCATAGTAACCTTCGAAATTGAAAACGAGGATGGGTTTGGTGTGTTTGTCGATGGCGCGGTTGCAGGCATAGGTGAAGAGCTCGTCGAGGGTGCCGAAGCTGCCCGGCATCACGATGCAGCCGTCGCTCAGGTCTTCCATTACCTGCTTGCGCTCCGCGAAATCGGCCGTCTCGATGAATTCCGTAAGGCCTTTCTGGCGTACTTCCAGGCCGCTTTCACGCACTTCTTTCGTGCCGAGAAAGTCGCGGGGGAAAACGCCGACGACCCGGCCGCCTGCTGCCGCTGCCCCATCGGCCAGCGCGCCCATCGTACCGACGGCCGCACCGCCATAGACCAGCGTCAGGCCGGCCAGCGCGATGCGATGTCCCAGTTCGTAAGCCAGTCCTTTGTAGATTTCCTTGCAGCCGGGCGCTGAGCCCAGATAGACGGCGATGGCTTTCATTCCTTCAATCTTTCAGTAAAGCGGTCATGCGGGCCACCATCTGCGGATCGTGCGCTACGATGTCGGGCCAGCGGCGCAGGAAGCCCGGGAGGTTTTTCTTGGAAGTGGCGTCCAGCGTCAGACGGTCGCTCACGTGGCTGTCGCGTACGGGATCGCAATTCGCACCCAGGAGCCAGAGCTTGCGGTAGAAGGATGCCTCTTTTTCGGACGCATCGAAAAGCACTTCCACCACCTGGCTGGGTTTCCGGTCAAGGAAAGACTTCTCCTTCCGCGTGGCGTCGATGCAGAGTTTTCCGCCGATGCCGGTTTCCGGTGCCGTGTGGTCGAGCACGTCGAGCGGGCCGCGGCTGAAAAGCAGGTCGCGGGTTACATCGACGTTGTGGCAGATGGCTTCCAGGACGGCATCCCGCGAGCGGATGTCCACATCCGCATCGGTCACCACCAGGAATTTGTTGAACATCATCTGTCCGGCGCCCCAAAGTGCATTGGCAACCTTGAAAGCCTGACCCTCATACTGTTTGCGGATCTTGACGATGGCGAAATTGTGCCCCACGCCTTCTTCCGGCAGGAACAGGTCCTCGACTTCCTGCGCGATGGCCAGTTTGATGGGGGAAAGGAAGATCTTTTCTGTGGCTTCCTGGATATACTTGTCCTCCATCGGCGGGATGCCCACGACCGTGGCGGGATAGACGGCGCCGAAGCGGTGCGTGATGCAGGTGACGTGGAATTTCGGATAGAGGTCTTCCAGCGAGTAGAAACCCGTATGGTCGCCGAAAGGCCCTTCCATGAACTTCTCTTCGCTCTTCTGGACGTAGCCTTCGATGACGAAGTCGCAGTCGGCGGGTACCATCAGGTCCTGGGTGAAACACTTGACCAGTTCTACGGGCTTGCCCCGCAGGAAGCCGGCCAGCAGATATTCGTCAATCCCCTCGGGAAGCGGGGCTGTGGCTGCATAAGAATAGACGGGATCACCGCCCAGACAGACGGCCACGGGCAGACGGTGGGTGCACTCGGACAAGTGCTTCGCACCGGTCTTGTGCATGTGCCAGTGCATACCCGTCGTGTCATCGTTGAGCACCTGCATCCGGTACATGCCGACATTGCGCACGCCGGTTACCGGGCTGACGGTATGGACAAGGGGCAGGGTGATGAACCGGCCGCCGTCCTGAGGCCAGCACTTGAGGATGGGGAGGGCACTGAGTTTCGCGGCATACTGCACAGAATCCTGGCAGGGCGCATGGCCCTTGTGCTCGCGGGGCATCCAAGAGGCAGCCCGGTTGAGAAGCGGCAGCATCCTGAGCTTGTCGCGCAACCCTTTTTTCTCGCTCAGCACACTGTCAATCAGCGCATCGATCCGGGGGCCGATGTCGTCGAGCGAAGGGACGCCCAGCGCGTAGCGGATGCGCGCCTCGGAGCCCATCATATTGGTCAGGACGGGGAAATCCGTGCCGGTATTCTCGAAAAGCAGCGCCTTGCCGCCACCGGGTTTCTTCGATTCGATATCCGTGGCGCAGGCGATTTCCAGCACGGGGTCGACAAAGTCCTTGATCCGCCGCAACTCGCCCTTTTCTTCCAGGAACCGGATATAATCTTTCAGACCGTTGTACATCTTCAATCCTATTGCTTCAACCCTGCAATATAGACAAAAAAAACCACTTTGCCAAACCTGTACCCTGCACGGCGGCGGGATCAGATATAGTTCCGGTCCTGTACCTTGATGTTCGGATTGATCTGGACGAAATCGCCAAATTCTATTAACGCTTACTTCTTGCTGTCAACGCCGGCGGCAGCCGCCACAAGGTAGACGATCGACTTGAAAACGATGCCGCTGTTTCGCGAGAGCCCCACTTCGCAGGTGCGGCTCACGGCGAAGCCTTCGTCGCAGCCCTCCACCTGACGCCGGAGGTCGCGGAGGCCGTGTTC
Organism: Bacteroidales bacterium UBA3290; assembly: GCA_002361615.1. GTDB lineage: Bacteria > Bacteroidota > Bacteroidia > Bacteroidales > UBA932 > Cacconaster. The sequence continues at coordinate 14,577 of DETK01000044.1, read as the reverse complement.
GTTGAGTTCGGGGAAGAGGAAGCCCCGGTCGCCGGCGAATCCGTCGCAGTTCGAATCGACTACCACGACTTCGCGGGCACAGCGCTCCGCCACCCGTTTCAGGCACGGGTCGACGCCCATCTTCTTGGCCGAGCAGACCGCGAACAAAGCCACTTTCTCGTCGATCGGCTTGAGGGTCAGATGCTCCAGTACGAATTTCTCGATGAATTCCGTGGGTTCATAGAGCGGAAGCTCGTCGCCGAAATTCGATTTCATGGTGTAGAGGCAGGGGCTCATGTCGCAGAGGATCGGAATCCGGCCGCCGTCGGAGGCGGCTTCAAGCGCCGCTTTCAGCGTATCTGAAGCCTTCCGGCCGGCCTCCACGTAGCCTTTGCTCGAGAAGAGCATGCCGCAGCAGAGGGAATCCATCTTTTCCGGATAGATGACCTGGAAACCGGCGGCTTCGAGCAGGGCGGCCGTCACCTGCGTGACTTCCTTCTCCTTGGAATAGGCTTTCGTGGTACCCATGCTGCGCGTAATGCAGGACGGGAAATAAACGACCTTGCGTTCCCGTTCCGGTGCCGGCATGACATGGATCTTCGAGGCGCCGGTAGGCATATATTCATTCCAGAGCGGCAGTGCCTTGCCCGTAGCGGCCCGCAGGCCCCGGGCCATGGCGCCGAAGACGCGTTTGCCGAAGACCAGTCGGAGCGCGTTGAGGCATTTGAGTCCGCCGCGCAGGGTTGCAGTGGCGCCTGCCATATGACCTGCCAGCCAGACCGCCCGTCTTTCGCCGCGGGGGGAATGGCTTTCGTGCCGGATTTCCTTGACCATCTTGCCCGCATCGGCACCGACCGGGCAGTGGAGGTTGCACAGGCTGTCGGTGGCGCAGGTCTGGTCGCCGGCATAGCGGAACAGCTTCTGCATCTCGGCAGCGCGGTGCGGCTCTTCGCCTGAGGCTTTGAGGCGTTCGATCTCGCGGAAGGCGGCCACGCGCTGGCGCGGCGAAAGCGTGAGCCCCTCGGCCACGCAGTAACCCTCGCAGAAACCGCATTCCATACACTTGTCCACGATCTGCCGGGTGGAGGGAATCGGCTTGAGGTTCGAAATGTGCGCCATCGGGTCGGTGTTGAGGATGACGCCCGGATTGAGGATGCCCTTCGGGTCGAAGAGCGCCTTGACGCGCTGCATCAGCTCGTAGGCCTGCTTGCCCCACTCGTATTCGACGAACGGCGCCATGTTGCGGCCAGTGCCGTGTTCGGCCTTGAGCGAGCCGTCGTAGCGGTCCACCACCAGCTTGACCACGTCGTCCATGAAATGCTTGTATTTCTCCACTTCGGCTGCCGTCGAGAAGTCCTGGTTGAACATGAAGTGGAGATTTCCGGCCAGGGCATGGCCGAAGATGACGGCGTCGGCGTAGCCGTCGGCGGCGAAGACTTCGCGCAGCCTGACGGTCGCTTCAGCCAGTTTTTCGATGGGGAAGCAGATATCTTCGATGATGGCTGTCGTGCCGCTGCGGCGCATGCCGGCCACTGTAGGGAGCATCTCCTTGCGGAGTTTCCACAGCGTTGCCTGCTCCTTGGCGTCGGTGGTGAAGGCGAAGGGGAGTTCCGTGGGTACGGAAGCGATGCCTTCGGTGATAGCGGCTGTGTTCGCTTCAAGTTCTTCCGCCGAGGCAGCGCGGGTTTCGACCAGCAGCACGCAGCTTTCGGGGCCGATGGTTTTGAGGAAGGCGGGGATGCCGGGGGCCTGGTCGACACTGCGGACACCGGCTCTGTCGATGAGTTCGACGGCAGAGACCTTGTTCTGGCGCTTGAGGATCTGTACGGCTTCGCAGGCATGGGCGATGTCCGTATAGGTGATCATCGCCAACGCCTTGTGCTTGTGGTCCACGACCGTGTTGTAGGTGACGTCCGAGATGAAGGCCAGTGTTCCTTCGGAGCCGATGACCAGGTGCTTCACGATGTCGATCGGGTCGCTGTAGTCCACGAAGGCGTTGAGCGAGTAGCCCGTCGTATTCTTGATCTTGTATTTGCGGCGGATGCGGGCTTCGAGTTCGGGATCGGCTTTGATTTCGGCCGCGATGGCGGCGATTCCTTCCAGAAAGGCCGCGTGGCTGCTGCGGAAGGATGTGCAGGATGCCTCGTCCGCCGTGTCCAGGACCGTTCCGTCGGGCAGGATGATGCGGATGTCCGCCATCGTCTTGTAGGAGTTCTCCGAAGTACCGCAGCACATGCCGCTGGCATTGTTGGCCACGATTCCTCCGATCATCGCCGAGTCGATCGATGCGGGGTCGGGTCCGATTTTCCGGCCGTATTTCACCAGGAACGTATTGGCGCGGCCGCCTCGGATGCCCGGCTGCAAGCGGATCTTGCGCCCCTCTTCGAGGACTTTCCAGTTCTGCCAGCCGTGCGATACGATCACCAGCACGGAGTCGCTGATGGCCTGGCCGGAGAGCGATGTGCCGGCTGCGCGGAAGGTGACGGGGATGTCCTGCAGGTCTGCCTGGTGCAGGATCGCTGCGATTTCCTGCTCATTCCTGGCCCGGATGACCAGTTTGGGGATCAACCGGTAGAAGGAGGCATCGGTGCCATAGGCCAGCGTGCTGAGTGCATCGTGGAACATCCGCTCTTTCGGGATGACGGGAAGGAGCGCTTCGTAGAATCGTTGGTATTCTCCGCTTATCATAGATTGGGCAATAATTCTTTCAGTTCGGAGGCGCGGATGTCCTTGGCGATGATCACGCCCTCCTCGTCCAGCAGGTAGAGATGGGGCACATACTCCAGGTCATAGAGCATGCGCATGTTGCTGGTGTGTTTGAAGTCGTTGAGGAAAGTCCAGCGGCTCGGCCGCTGGCTTCGCACGAATTGTTTCCATTTCGCCTGATCCTCTCCGACATAGACCATCACCACGTGCATGTCCATATCGAACATCTCAGGCTTGAGCCGGTTGAGTTCGGCGATTTCTTTCTGGCACTGCTCACAGTCGATCAGATGGAACAGGATCAGGGTGTACCAGTGCTTTTTGGCATTATACAGCTTCCGGGTTTTTCCGCACTTGTTCTGGAGCTCGAGTTGCGTGGCTTTGCTGCCCACGGGATTGAGATGGGCCTGGGCCAGGGCGTGGACGGTGCGGTTGAAGAATTCCTCGGACCAGTAATCCGGTTCCGCGGCGATATATTTCTCTGCCAGATAGATTGCGCCCTGCTGTTTGGCGAGCCGGTCGCTGGTGCGCAGGTAGTTGAACAGATGGGTCATTACCTCGGTGAAGAGGTTCTTGTTCTGGCGGGTCTTTTCGGCGAAGGTGTCGATGATGCCTTCCACGTCCGGGGCCGTAAGGGGCTCGAATGTGTTGAAGACATTGTCGAACAGTTGTTTGTATTGCAGTGCCTGGGAATTCTCGATATCGAGCATCTGGGCAAGCGCCTGGCTGTCCAGCCTGCGGCCGGTGATGCGGTTCTGGTTGTCCAGCAGGAAGAGCATGGGCGTGGACAGTACGGCATATTTCTGATGGTAGCCGGTGGCGGCTTCCGGATCCCAGAGATGGACGACGCGGACAGAAGGATTGTCGATGGCAGAAAAGACCTCCTGGATGTATGCCTCCCAGGCTTGATGGTCACTCTGGGTGTAGATGGCAAAGAAGGTGAGGGGCTCACCCTGGTAGTTGCGGAGAAGAACGGCCAGCAGGGGCGCTTCCCGCCGGCAGGTACTGCAGTCTGTGTCGTAGAAGAAAAGGACCTTGTAGGGTGTCTCGGCATCCCGGATTTCAACCCGGAGGCTGTCGACGGTTTCCATGGCAAGCGACGGCGCGTCGGCCCCGACCAGCGACTGCCGGTTGAATGTCACGTATGTCTGGATCAGCGGGTAAAGCTGCTCGTTTTCCAGTTTGAGCCGCTGGTTGAGGAACCAGTTGTCGGCGATGTGGACAGCCACGGATTCGTGTCCCATCACCGGAGAATCGGTGAAGAAATCGAAGGCGATGCCGGCTACCTTCGACTGAAGATCGGGGTTCTGGGCCCCGACCGAGTCGATGAGCCGGTCGACGCTCTGGTTGATGGCGCCGACCGGCTTCTCGAGCAGGGTTTGCAGATAGGCAGTGACGGAGGAATGAGTGACGACGGTTTCCTGGGCGTTCGCCGTCCAGCAAACCAGAAGCAGCGCGAATAGGACCGGGAACCGTTTCATAGGACTTATTCCTCTTCTCTGAGTTTCAGATATTTGTCAATGTCTACATTCTTCGGCAGGAAGCATTTGGCGCTGCCGCCGTTTTTGAGTACGTCGCGTACGACGGTCGAAGAGATGAACGAGTATTCATGTCCGGCCGGGATGAAGATGCTCAGGATGTCAGGTGCCATCTTGCGGTTCGCCTGGGCGATGACGCTTTCCATCTCGAAATCGGTGGTGGTTCGCAGGCCGCGGATGATGCAGCTGACGCCCATCTCCTTGCAGAAGTCCACGGTAAGTCCGCGATAGGAGCAGACCTCCACGTTCTCCAGGTCGGCGATGGCATCCTTGATGATCTGGACCCGGAGGTCGGGCCGGAAGAAACCGCTCTTGGCGCTGTTGTAGCCCACGGCCACGATCACTCTGTCGAACATCTTGCGCGCGGAGCGCAGGATATCCATGTGACCCAGCGTGAAGGGATCGAAGGATCCGGGAAAGATTGCGGTGCTCATGGCTTAACCCACTGCGGGAAGTTTCGCGTAGATGCCTTCGATGCTCGTTCCCATGGCGAAGAAAGCATTGGGATCGCCGCTGCCTTCGCAGATGACAGCGAAGTTGTCGAAGAAGCGGATCTTGTAATGATAGCTCTTTTCGCCTTCGTCATCCCACATATAGCGGTAGATGGTCGTCATCTCACCGGGATAATCCGTGAATTCGTCTTCGGCCATGTTGAACTGGTGCGTATGGCTGCCGGTATTATGGATCTCGAAATGGAATTCCTCCATATTGTCCACATTCCGCCAGACATTGAGCTTACCGCTGCGAAGTTCGCCTGGGTACTCGAATTGGTAGATGCCTACGATGTCGTCGACCGAAGTCGAGAAGCCGTAGGTCATCAGGCCGTCACGGGTGGGGTTGAAAGTGACCTTGATCTCTTCTTCGCCTTTGAATACCGTGCCTTCACGCTTGCCGTTTCCGTCGGGAATCAGGAGCGCCCAGGGGATTTCGCCATTCGGCTTGAGCGCGACGAAATAGAGTTCCCCGTTCTCATCGCGGGTTCCTACCGTGCGGTAGGTGTTGCCGTCGATGTTCAGGTCGCCGCAGAGCACACCGTCGTCTTCTGTGCAGGTCAGGCGGATATCTGCACCTCCGGACGTTTTGGCCGTAAAGCCGTAGTTCTGGCCCTGGTCAGCGCCCCGGTACGCGATCTTCCGGGAGACGGAGCCGATCAGACCGATTACGTCTTCGAAACTCATGTACTCGGCATCGAAGAGATAGGGGATACCCTTGGTACGGTAGGTCCAGTTTCCGAAGGTATCGACTTTCTCCTTGAACTGCTTGGTGAAGGTTTCCTTCACCTGTCCCAGGAGCATCTGCTTCCAAGTCGCTTCACGAAGGGTCTCTCCGTCAGGAGCGTAGGTGAAATCGGCCACGACCGACGGTTGGGTGGAGTTGCCTTCGAAATACTCGTAGTGCGTGACATTGCCTTCCTTGTTGAACGTGCCTTCGTAGGTCTTTTCCGAGTCGTAGTTGAGATAGTAGCGCTGGTGGATCATCCCGTTGCCGTCGGTGAAGGTCGTGTCGCGGCTGGTGACGCGGGTTCCTTCGCTGTCGGTGGTCACTGTGGCCGAGCCGTTCGCTTCGCCCTTGTCATTATAGAAAGTATAGTCGTTGAGGACCCTTCCCTGGGAGACCATGTCTTCGGTGCGGAGGATCTGCCGGCCCTGGTCGTCATAGCGGTACGTGGTGATGTTGGTCACTTTTCCGTCGGTTGACGACGTACAACGGGACAAACGTCCATTCTCGTCGTACTCGTTGGCGCTGGAATAGGTGGCATAGGTACTTTTGCTGGAGGATAGGGTGAGGTGGCCGTCGGCGTCATAGCGGTTGCGGGTCGCGTAGGTGACATTGCCGCTGCCATCGCGGTACTCGGAGTAGGTGACGTTGCCGTTGCTGTCATACTCGTAGATATTGATGGAGTAAATCTCCCCTTCGGGCGAGCCGTAAACCTGTTTTGTGTAGCGGTCCTGGCCGTCCTTTTCGCAAAGCGATTCGAGGAGGGTGGAATCATCTTCTCCTTCCCATTCTTCTTCTTTCTGGGAAATGAGTTTGCCACGCTCATCGTATTCGTAGATGGTCGTGGAGGGTTCACCTTCTCCGTAGAAAGTCGTCTCCGTGACGGTTTTCACGGGGCCTTTGAGCTTGGTGTCCATGCCAGAAGAGGCGACATTGCTGTCGCCTCCCTTGGCTTGACTTCCGGTACAGCCGGCGCCGACCATCAGCAGGATGATCAGCAGGGCTGCTGCGTCAGAGAGTTTTTTTTTACGTGAACGGCTGATGAGCCAGAAGATGAGCACACCCGCGACTACCAGGAGGCTGATGCCCAGGACGGGCCTGTGCGCCACCCAGGCGAGCGCGATGACGACGAGGCTCCAAACGAGGCCGACGATGGTCGTGACCAGTCCCACGCCCGAGCCGATGATCCGCTGTACGAACGGGACCACGGCAAAGACGGTGCTGATCAGGCTCAGCAGCGAGCGGAATCCGCCGATGACCAGGATGATGCCCAGGATGCGGAACAGCCAGAGAATGATCTTGTTGGCACTCTTCTGATGCTCAATCATGTTCTCGGCGCTCACGGTACCCATCTCCACCTTGGAGAAGGCCTTCCCGTTCTTGGCGATGTAGCTTTCGAAGGTACCGTTGACCACTTTCTGGAGCAGCGAGATCGTCTTGGGCGAAGTCACTTGCGTGAAAGTGATGCGCACGTCGCCGATGTGCGGCGAAGCGGGATCGGCTCCGATGTACACCTGGTCGCCGGAGACCGTCACCACGACGGTCGAATCGGTCACGTTGGTGAGCATCTGTTTCTTCTGGGCTTCTGAAAGGGCGGGATAGGCAGGCTCTTCACCGGAGATGGCATTCACGATGCCCTGGGTCAGCCGGTAGGCGCCGAAAGTTACGTTGCCGGCCACCTGCTCTGCATCGTCGACAGTGCGCCAGACGAAGTTCTTGCCTTTGTAGTCAGGATCCTTGAACTCGTTGGAGTTCACCGGCTCGCTGCACCAGGCAGGTTCGTAAGTGTAGGTCGTGGTGGTCTCGGTGCTTCCGCCCAGTTTGTCCTTGCTTTCGGAATCGCTCTGCTGGGTCCACTGATAGTACTCGACACTGCGCACGAGCTTCATCGCGTTGACAGCGATGCCGAATGCGGCGTCGCGCAGCGTGTCGGCCGTCGTGGCCACGCCGGTGGCGTGGACGGCCTTCCCCTCAAAGCTGGGGTCGACCGTGTTGATGTCAGTCAGTTCGACGTAGTTTTTCTGGAAGTCCTTCAGGGCATTGGATGCCTTGACGGCGCGTCCTTCGTTCCACCACAGGACGACGGTTCCGGCTATGATAAGGATGATTCCCCACAGAATCCCCTGGAAGGAGTTCTTGACCTTGCTGCCATAGGACTGCCGTGTGGTTTCTTGAAATGCCATATTCGTTTTCTTTTAAGTTCAGGGTGGAAAAACTTAGTTCAGGTTGCCGGCCTGGGCGTCGTTGATCATCTTCTCGTTGGCGGAGATGTAGATCTCGACACGACGGTTCTGGAGACGGCCTTCCTTGGTGCTGTTGTCGGCTACGGGTTCGTGGAACGAACGGCCTTCGATGGTCATGCGGTCGACCGACATGCCGCAGTTCTGAAGGAAGCCGGCTACCGAAGCGGCGCGCTGGACGGAAAGTTTCTCATTGTACTCCGGCGTACCGGTATTGTCGGTGTGGCCGAGGATGGTCAGGTCGGTGTCGGGCATGTCAGCCATGTTCGCGGCGAATTTCTTGAGGGCTGCCTTGGAGGCGTCGTTCAGCGTGGAACTGCTGGTATTGAAGAGGATACCGCTCTCAAGCGTAACTTTGACAGCCTTCAGGTCGTTGGCATCGGTGACGACTTCGACGTTGGCGTCTTCCATGGCGGCTGCCAGTTCGGCGGCCTTGTTGTCCATCTTCTTGCCGATCAGGGCGCCTACGCCGGCACCCACGGCCGTACCGATGGCGGCACCGATGGCCGCGCTCTTGCCGTCTTTACCGATCAGGGCACCTACACCGGCACCCACGGCTGCGCCGGAGCCACCGCCGATGGCGGAACCTTTAGCCAGGTTGGACATGTTTCCGCATCCCGACAGGATGAGTGCGGTGCAGATCAGTGCAGAAAGTACTTTTTTCATTGTTTGATATTTAATGGGTTAATACTTAAATATTCTGCTTGTAACATACAAAGTTATAAAAAAACGGACAGTCCGGGCGAAAAAAAAGTGCCCGGAGGCACTTTTTGTGGGTCACAGCGTCCAGTCGATAGGTGTTTCTCCTTGAGAAACAAGAATTTGATTGGTCTTCGAGAAATGCTTGCAGCCGAAAAAGGCACCGCGAGCGAGGGGGGAAGGATGGGCCGCTTCCAGGACGGTGTGGCGGCTGGTGTCGATCAGTTCCTTCTTCGACCTGGCGAAGTTGCCCCAGAGCAGGAACACCAGTCCCTGCCGCTGCTGCGACAGGGTGCGGATGACCGCATCGGTGAATTCCGCCCAGCCGATCCGACTGTGGGAAGTGGGCTGTCCGGCCCGCACGGTCAGCACGGCATTGAGCAGGAAAACGCCCTGGGCCGCCCAGCCGCGGAGCGAACCGTCCTTGTGCAGCGTTACACCCAGGTCCGTTTCAATCTCCTTGTAGATATTGACCAGCGAAGGAGGGAGCGGGACACCATGCGGAACGGAAAAGGAGAGACCCTCTGCCTGACCCGGACCGTGATAGGGATCCTGCCCGATGATCACAACCTTCACCCGGTCGAACGGCGTGAGGTTGAAGGCGTTGAAAATCAGGGGGCCGGGCGGATAGATCGTCCGGCCTTCGCGTTTCTCCTGGTGCAGTTGCTGCGCCAGGTTCCGGAAATAGGGTTTCTCGAATTCAGGCGCAAGTGCGCGCTTCCAGCTTTCTTCGATCTTGACGTCCATGGCGTTATTCCGAAAAAACGAAGTCGAGCACCTGGTCGATGGTGTCTACGTAGTGGAACGTGAGCCCCTCCACATAGAGCGGCTTGATGTCGAGGATGTCCTTCTCGTTTTCCCGCGAGAGCACGATTTCCTTGACGCCGGCGCGCTTGGCGGCCAGGATCTTCTCCTTGATGCCGCCCACGGGCAGCACCTTGCCGCGCAGGGTGATTTCGCCGGTCATGGCAATCCGGCTGCGGACGGCCTTCCCGCGCAGGGCCGAGGCCATGGCGCTGACCATCGTGATGCCGGCCGAAGGACCGTCCTTCGGAATGGCTCCTTCCGGAACGTGGATGTGCAAATCTTTCTTAGCGAGCTCTTTGCTAGTGATTCCCGCCAGTTGCGGATGCGCTTTCAAGTACTGGTACGCGATGGTGACGGATTCTTTCATCACATCGCCCAGATTGCCGGTCGTGGACAGCACGCCTTTTCCTTCGCTGGGGCTGCATTCCACGAAGAGGATCTCGCCGCCCATCTGGGTCCAGGCCAGGCCCGTCACCACGCCGGGGGCTTCGTTGCCCTCCTGAATGTCGTGGAAATTGGTGGGGAGGCCGAGGTAGGACTTGACTTCTTCGGCACCGATGATTTCGGGCAGCGGCTCTTCGAGCGCGATTTTCTTGGCGGTCAGGCGGGCAAGCTTGGCAATCTGCTTGTCCAGGCCGCGGACGCCCGATTCGCGGGTGTACTGGTCGATGACCGTGTCCACCGCTTCGTCGGAGAGTTGGAACTGGGCCTCTTCCAGGCCGTGTGCCTTGCGCTGCTTCGGGATGAGATAGCCTTGCGCAATGGCGGCCTTTTCCTGGGCCAGGTAACCCGAAACATTGATCATTTCCATCCTGTCCTTCAGGGCGGGATGGATGCCGCTCACGTCGTTGGCCGTCGTGATGAACAGCACTTTGGACAGGTCGTAGTCGATGTCGAGGTAGTTGTCGTGGAACGTGGTATTCTGCTCCGGATCAAGCACTTCGAGGAGGGCCGAAGCGGGATCTCCGTGGAAGTCCTCCGTCACCTTGTCGATTTCGTCGAGCACGATCACGGGGTTTGATGTCCCGGCCCGCTTGATGGTCTGGATGATACGCCCCGGCATGGCACCGATGTAGGTCTTGCGGTGTCCGCGGATTTCCGATTCGTCGTGCAGACCGCCAAGCGAAATCCTGCCATATTGACGGCCCAGCGCCCGGGCGATCGATTTGCCGAGCGAGGTTTTGCCCACGCCCGGAGGCCCGTAAAGGCAGAGGATGGGCGATTTCATGTCGCCCTTGAGCTTGAGCACGGCCAGGTATTCGATGATGCGCTCCTTGACCTTTTCCAGACCGAAGTGGTCCTCGTCCAGGACTTTCTGGGCGTTCTTCATGTCGAGATTGTCCTCTGAGAGTTCGTCCCAGGGCAGTTCGAGGAGGAAGTCCACGTAGGCGTACTGGACGTTGTAGTCGGCTGAGTTGGGATTGGTGTGTTCCAGCTTGCGGAGCTCCTTTTCAAAGGTCTCGGCCACCTTGGCAGACCATTTCTTTTCCTTTGCGCGTGCGCGGAAGGCCGACAGGTCTTCTTCTTCGGCATTGATACCCAGCTCCTCCTGGATGGTCTTGAGCTGGTTGTTGAGGTAGTATTCACGCTGCTGCTGGTCGATTTCCGACTTGACCTTCTTCTGGAGGTCGTCCTTGATCTTGAGCAGGTCGATGTGCTTGTTGAGCAGTTCGAGCAGCTTGAGCGCACGCTCCTGCAGGTTGTCGATGTCCAGCAGGGGCACCTTGTCCGTAGGCGGGTCGATCTCGGCGCTTGAGGCGATGAAGTTGACGATGAACTCGTAGCCCTCGATGTTCTTGATGGCGTAGCCGGCCTCCTGCGGGATGTGGGGCGTCAGCTTGACGATCTGGATGGCGGCGTCCTTGATGGAGCCTGTCAGGGCGTCCATGTCGGGGTTGCCCGCATCGGGGACGATGTCGCGCCGGTAGCTCACCTCGGCCATCATGTAGGGCGCCGTAATGTTGATCTGGCGTATATCGAAACGCCTGACACCCTGTATGATAGCGGTAATGGTATCGTCGGGCATCTCAATGGTCTTGACGATGCGTCCCAGCGTGCCGGTGCGGTAGATGTCGGAAGGCGTAGGGTCTTCCGTCTTGGCGTCCAGCTGGGTGACGGCGCCGAGCAGACGGCCCGAGCGGAAAACGTCGTTGATCAGCTGGATCGATTTGGGCCGTCCCACCGTAACGGGGATGACCGTATTGGGAAACAGGATGGCATTGCGCAGCGGCAGGATGGGCAGCAGCCGGGGCAGTTCCTCGTCCTTGATGTCGTGTGAACCCGTCTCCATGTTCATGACCGGAATGATGTTCACTTCCGACTGGGAACCGCCGAAAATCTCCTTCAATATATCTTTGTTGTCCATATTCGTGTCAAAATGTCAGTATACTCGCCCGCTTGGGGGCGGACAGTATAATTGTCAATTGTTATGCCAAACAAAAAAACGAAAAAAAATCGAACTAGTTTTTTGATAATTAAAAAAATACACCTATTTTTGCAACCCTTAAAAAAAGCATTAACCCTATTATAATAGAAACATACCATGACAAAGGCTGAAATCGTAAATGAAATCGCGAAAAGCACCGGCGTTGAAAGAATCAAAGTGCAGAGTATTGTTGAAGGTTTCATGGAGAGCGTGAAGAACTCCCTGGCCAATGGCGAGAATGTCTATCTCCGTGGCTTTGGTAGTTTTACGGTCAAGACGCGCGCCAAGAAGACCGCCCGTAACATTTCCAAGAACACGACGATCGTGATTCCTGCACACAATGTCCCCGCGTTCAAGCCTGCCAAGACTTTCATCGCAAAGGTGAGCAAAGAGGAAACCCTTTAAAACTATATAATTATGCCTAACGGAAAGAAGCATAAGAGACATAAGATGGCTACGCACAAGCGTAAGAAACGCCTGCGTAAGAACAGACATAAGAAGAAATAGTTTGTCTCGACAATTCTTACTTACAAATTAATCTAAGGCAGGCACGGTCTGCTTTAGATTAATTTTTTGTTTTGCACAAGTATGGACAAAGATCTGATCATTGATGTAGGGCAGTCCGAAGTATCCATTGCGCTCCTTGAGAACAAACGTCTGATCGAGCTCAACCAGGAGAAGACCGAAGGCCGCGGCTACAGTGTGGGAGATGTCTATCTTGGAAAAGTCAAGAAAATCCTTCCCTCGCTCAATGCCGCATTCGTGGACATCGGAGACGAGAAGGACGCTTTCGTCCACTATCTCGATTTGGGTCTGAATTTCAAGGCCTTCGACACATTTGTCCGTAACATCAACGCAAACAGCGATTTCACGCAGCTCTACCGGGACACCCGGATTGACGATATCCTGGAAAAGGAGGGGCGGATCGAGCGTTTCCTTTCGCCCGGCCAGCCCATCGCCGTCCAGATCGTCAAGGAGCCCATCTCAACGAAAGGATCGCGCCTGACGGCGGAGATCTCCATCGCGGGGCGCAACCTGGTGCTGCTTCCCTTCGCTGACAAGGTCAGCATCTCCCAGAAAATCTCCTCGCGTGAGGAGAAGAAACGTCTGGAGCGGCTGGTCTACAGTATCCTTCCCCCGAACTACGGGGTCATCATCCGCACGGCCGCGGAAGGTAAGCGTGCCGCCGTGCTCGATGCGGAGCTCAAGAGCCTCATCAAGAAATGGGAGGACTCCTGGCCGAAGATGGCCCGCAGCAAGGGCGTCCAGCTGCTTTTCACGGAAAACAGCCGGACTACGACTATCTTGCGCGACCTGCTCAACGACTCGTTCACCAATATCTATGTCAACGACGAGGCTGTCTATAAGGAGGTCGACGACTATGTGACGATGATTTCTCCGGAGCAGGAGAAGATCGTCAAACTTTACAAGGGTCACGAGCCGATTCTCGACCATTTCGAGGTGAGCCGCCAGATCAAGGGCTCCTTCGGGAAGATCGTCTCGATCAAGTCGGGAGCTTATCTCGTGATCGAACATACGGAAGCCCTGCACGTAATCGACGTCAACAGCGGAATCCGTGCCAAGCAGAAAGACCAGGAGAACAACGCGTTCGAGGTCAACAAGAACGCGGCTGAGGAAATTGCCCGTCAGCTGCGTCTCAGAGATATGGGCGGCATCGTCATCATCGATTTCATCGATATGGACGACAGCAGCCACCGCCTGCAGCTGTACAAGCACATGCAGGAACTCATGGAGGGCGACCGTGCCAAGCACACCGTCCTTCCGCTCACCAAATTCGGATTGATGCAGATCACGCGGCAGCGGGTACGCCCGGCTACGGAGATCAACACCACCGAGGTTTGTCCGACCTGCAACGGTACGGGCAAGGTGGGCCCCACGATTCTTTTCGACGAGACGCTCGAAAGGCAGCTCGCCTATTATACGAAAGAACGCAAGATGGATTCGTTTGTGCTCAAGGTCAGCCCGATCTTCGAGGCCTACCTGACCAAGGGCCTGGCCAGTATCCGTCGCAAGTGGTGCCGCAAATACGGCTGCAAGATCAAGGTTGAAGGCCTTACCGACTATTCACTGCTGCAGGCCACCTGGTGTGACGCGTCAGGGGAGCCGGTCGTTTAATCTTATATAATAGGTATGGCAAAGAAGAAGAAATCCAAGAAACACAACCTGGCGCCCGATTTCCGTCGCGAGCGGCAGGATAAGCTGGTACGCCGGTACCGGAAGACAATCCTTTTCAACGAGAAGGAACTTTCGCTGATCAATCAGTACTGCGAGAAGTACTCCGTGCGCAGCAAATCGGCGTTTATCCGTAATGTGGTGATTTCCCATATCTTGGAGCAAATTGACGACAATTATCCTCGTCTCTTCTGACCCTGGCCCCTGAAAAAAGTCGAAAAAAAGTCGAAAAAAAAGTCGAAAAAAGTTTGTTTTGTCAAAATAATGTCTACCTTTGCGGTCCCGTTCGGGAAGAAAGTTATTTGACAAGGCACTGCAGAAGGATGCAAAAAAGAATTTTAAAAATTTTTTAAAATATTTTTTGCGAATTCAAAAAAGGTTTTTACCTTTGCAGCCCGTTTCGGAAAGAACGGGAAGTTCATTGAAAGAATAGGAAGAACAAGTACAAGCAAGTACCGATTTTAACTTGATTAAAATCAGAAAGAGCAAAGCGTTGATTCTTTTGAAAAGAATTGATAGAAAGGTGCAGGATTCAGCTTAGAGTTATATAGAAATTATACAATGAAGAGTTTGATCCTGGCTCAGGATGAACGCTAGCTGCAGGCTTAACACATGCAAGTCGAGGGGCAGCATGAAGTTTGCTTGCAAACTTTGATGGCGACCGGCGCACGGGTGAGTAACGCGTATCCAACCTTCCCTATAGTAGAGAATAGCCCGGCGAAAGTCGGATTAATGCTCTATGTTATTCAAAGCGGACATCTAATTTGAATCAAAG
>DETK01000015.1:3886-4746 GCA_002361615.1 Bacteroidales bacterium UBA3290 | reverse complement strand
ATAATCGGCGAGATCGTTCATAATGACCTCCAGGCTTTCGGCCTCTTCCGAACTGGACAGCCAAATAAACGCTGCAACGGACACAACTCATTGTCAGGCGTTTATGAAAGTTGATCCCCTTCGTATTATGGGGGATCAACTTCTGTAAATGACTGGTTATCAATTGCGTCCGTTGCAGCGCAAGAATGGGGGTCTTGCGTCTATTACAGCCGGGGTTGCCAGAATCTCAGATTATTGATAACTTTGCGGCGAGATTCGCGACCGCAGGGAGCGAATGACGAAAAAAGACACGCGTATGAATCTGGTAGCTATCGTAGGACGCCCGAATGTGGGCAAATCGACTTTGTTCAACCGGCTGGTGGGCATCCGCCAGGCCATTGTCGATGAGACGGCGGGCGTGACGCGCGACCGCCATTACGGCAAATGCGAATGGTGCGGCCACGAGTTCTCGGTGGTCGATACGGGCGGTTTCACTTCGAACAGCGAAGATGTGTTCGAGGGCGAGATCCGCAAGCAGGTGCTGATTGCCATCGAGGAGTGCGATCTGGTGCTCTTCATGGTCGAGGCAGCCACCGGCATCACCGACTACGACGAAGAGATTGCCGACATCCTGCGCCGTTGCCGCAAACCCGTGATCCTGACTGTCAACAAGGTGGATACCGGTGATAAGATGTACGACAGTTATCAGTTCTACGGTCTGGGGCTTGGCGACCCGATGGCCATTGCCGCCGCTACCGGCAGCGGCACCGGCGACCTGCTCGACAAAGTCGTGGAACTCCTGCCCAAGGAGACCCGCGACGTAGAGGACCCCTATGAGGGGCTCCCCCGCTTCACGATCGTCGGCAAGCCGAACGTGGGCA
>DETK01000015.1:0-3750 GCA_002361615.1 Bacteroidales bacterium UBA3290 | reverse complement strand
AAGACCTCGAGTTCTACTCCGTGCTCCGCTCCATCCGGGCCATCGAGAATTCCGACGTCTGCATCCTGATGATCGACGCCACCAGCGGCATCGAGGCACAGGACATGTCGATCTTCAACCTGATCATCCGCAACCGGAAAGGCTGCGTCATCGTGGTCAACAAATGGGACCTGGTGCCCGACAAGACCGCCAACACGATGAAGGAGTTCACCCAGGCCATCGCCAAGCGCATCGCACCGATGAGCGACATTCCCATCATCTTCACCTCCGCCACCAACAAGCAGCGCATCATGGACGTGCTGGAAGCTGCCGAACACGTGTATGCCAACTATTCCCGCCGCATCCCCACCTCGCAGCTCAACGAGGTGATGCTGCCTGAGATCGAGAACTATCCGCCGCCGGCCTGGAAAGGAAAGTACATCAAGATCAAGTACATCACCCAGCTCCCCACCCAGTCGCCGAGCTTCGCCTTCTTCTGCAACCTGCCGCAGTACATCCGCGACCCGTACAAGCGCTTCCTGGAGAACAAGCTCAGGAGCCATTTCGATTACACGGGCTGCGTCCTGCAGGTTTTCCTGCGACAGAAATAGAGATTCCCGGTCAAGCCGGGAAGGACGGAGAGACTGCCGGGAGTTCGACGGTGAATTTCGCGCCGCCGAGGTCGGAACGGCTGTAGCCGATCGTTCCCTGACTTTGTTCGATGATGCTCCGGCAGATGGCCAGACCCAAGCCGGTGCCGGTTTTTTTCGTGGTGAAGTTCGGCGTGAAGAGTTTGGCCATATCCTCTTCGCTCACGCCCGGGCCGTTGTCTTCCACGTCGATGCGCCAGAATCCCTCCTTCTCCGGACCGGAAGGCAGCAGGCGGATCCGGATCCGTCCTTCCTGCGTACCGGAGCTGTCGATGGCCTGGATGGCATTGGTGATCAGATTGACCAGCACGCGGGCCAGCTGGCTGCGGCGCGCATCCACCAGCGCCGGCGACACGGGGCGCTCGTATTCAAAGGAAATGTCTTCGCGATTGTCGAAGAACTCGCGCTGCTCCTGGATCAATTCGTCGAGGTCGATACGGGTGACTTCCTCACTGTAGAAACGGGCGAAGGAGGAGAATTCCGTGGCGGTCTGCGACAGCGTGTCGATCTGCTCCAGCAGTGACTTGCTCACGCTCTCGAGCTTTTCCTCCCAACCCGGCACGTTCGCTTCCTTGAGCTTCATCAGATACTGGATGCTGAGCTTCATCGGCGTGAGCGGGTTCTTGATCTCGTGGGCAATCTGGCGGGCCATCTCTTTCCAGGCCTGCTCGCGCTCGGTCTGGGCCAGCTGGCGGGAACTCTCCTCGAGATCTTCCACCATCTTGTTGTAGGAATTGATCAGCACGCCCAGTTCGTCCTTCGTATTGCGGTAGCGGATCCGGCGGTTGCCAGTCAGGGCGAGTCGGTCGATGCGTTCCTTGATCTCGACCAACGGACGTGACAGCGAATTGGAGATCAGGGCGCCCAGCGCAATGGCCGCCAGCAACAGGATCAGGCTGATGTTGATGATCACCGACACGGTCGAGGAAGTCGCGTCGGTCACGTCGCCGCTTCGGCTGAAGAACGGCACCGAGGCGATGGCCACCATATCGCCGTCGCCGTTGAACACGGGCTCGTAGATGTCGTAGAAACGCACGCCGGCGATGTTTTCCAGATCGACGAATCGCAACTGGCGCTGCTTGACAATCTGGCGGAAAGCCCTGTTGTTCATACGTTTGCCGACCAGGAACTGGTCGAAGAGCTCCGGCTTCGTGGAACGGATCAGCTCGCCGTGGATGTTGTAGAGATTCAATTCGCTGCGCGTGACCTTGGTGAACTCTTCCATCGCATTGAAAAGCTGCAGGGTGTTGAGTTCGTTGTAACGCATCGCATACTTGCAGGGTTCGGCCAACGTGGCCTGCGCCGACTCCATCAGCGCATCCATCGCCTCACGGTTGTTCGCCTTGTTGAGACGCATCACGAAGACGACGCTGCCGATGCCCATCGTGCCCAGTGCTGCGACCATGGACAGGGTGATCAGCAGGGTAATCTTCCGCTTCAGCGAATGCTTGGGCAGGTTGAAGAGCTTGTCTTTGCGCCAGCGGATCGTGAAGAGCAGCATGAACAGGCCGTAGAAGATGGCCAGGTAGGAGAACGACACCAGATGCGGGAAGAAGGGCCGCCGCTGGCGCGAGATCACGGTCATATCTTCATCGGAGAGCCGGTTGATGAAATGCACGTAGCCGTCACGCGTAACCATCCGGTAGCCTACCCCATACCCCGTCGGCGGTACGACGGGATAGTCGAAACTGCCGCCGTACGAGACCAGCCGGTCGTCGGAGTAGCGGGCGTAGGAATAGTGCCGCGAGAGCGTGGCTGCCGTGCCGGCGCGGGCCGTCATCGCGTCGAAGGGACTGCTCACCACATCGTTCTTGTATTTCGATTCCAGCTCCAGGAACAGGCGCGACACCTCGTAGGTCTCAGGATTGAAATACGTGAACATGCCCAGATACGAGGCCAGGCCGTTGTAGTCGTGCAGATAGTAGAGATTGGAGCCGGGCGCCAGCGAGACACCGTATTCCTTGATCAGGTTTTCGTAGAAGGGGAAGCAGCCCACCGGCTCAGTGCCCTGCCCCAGCGTGATCAGGTTGTTGGGGGAACAGATCGTCAGCGTGATGTTATATTTGCTCACGATGTCGCTGTAGAGATAACGTTCCAGCAACCGATTCTTGATCATATCCACCCCGCCCAGGTTCGTGAGCACCGAAAGGAAGGGGTCGTTCTGGATGGAGGGCTCCACGTCGCGCAGGAACATCTCGAGCGACAGGTCGCGCTCGATGGCCAGCTTGCTGGTATTCACGCGGTTGCTCTCATACTCCTTGGTCAGGCCGTAGAAGCTCATGGCCGCCACACTGTAGAGCGAAACCAGCATCACGTAGAGTACCAGGTTCTTCCACGAGAACAGGTTGATGCGCGCATCGCGGCGGATGAGCATCACTGCCATGTGGATCTGGTAGATCAGGGCCAGGAAGAGCATCGCGAAGGTCAGGTAGCACAGCAAGGCGTAGATTCTCAAGTCGAGGATCCGGTGCGGCTCCATCTCGATACCGGAGTTCAGGATCAGGGAGCGCATCACGAAATGGATGTAGCCCATCAGCGCCAGTGCCGAGAAGATGATTGCCGCAATGACGGTCCATCGCCCGGCAGGGGTGAGCGTTTCCACCTTTTTGTGGATGCGATAGCGCATCACGAACAGGGCGTAGAAGGCCATCGCCACCATGACATTGTTGAACAGCAGGCTGCCCAATGAATTGAAGAGCGTCGTGTCGGCGTACAGGACCGGCGAGAAGAGTTCGCCCGTCGCATAACCCTTGTACACGAAATAGAAGGCCATCATACGCACCAGGACCAGCGTACCCACCGCCATCCAGAAACTCTTCCAGGTATGATGCCGGTAATGATAAGGAAAGACAGCCAGGAGCATCAGCACGAAGGCGATCCAGCGCAGCGGCATGTTGCCGTGGGCAGGTGTGGGCGGCACGGTCGGGACCACCGAGAAGAGCGGTTCGTCCTCGATGCCATAGACGATGGCCGTATCGTCGTCGTTGATGGCCACCGTTGTGTAGCCGTCTTTCAGGCGGAGGTGCTTGTTGACCGAATTGAGTACGGCGCTGCTCGGGTATTCCGTCTTGACCAGGACGCCCGTCACGACCTTGAGCCGGCGGTCCATCGTGAAATGCGT